>CAZEZP010000020.1:0-32198 GCA_964516435.1 uncultured Kofleriaceae bacterium
CCCATGCCCAATCCCTATTCCCAGCCGGCGCCGCCGCCCATGCCCGGGCCGCCGCCCAATGTGCCGGACGTGGCCATCCCGGGTCTCGACGGACCGGTCTCCCGCACGGGTTCGGTGAACGTCGCCGCCGCGAGAGAAGAAGAAATCAAGGCCCGCTGGATCAAGATCGTCATCGCGACCAACGTCGTTTCCCTCCTGATCGGCCTCGCCATCGGAATCCTGATCGGCTAGCCGGGGCCCCGCTTGGCGGCCTGCCACAGTTCTTCCAGTTCATCCAGGGAAAGATCGTGCAGGGAGATGCCGCGGCTCGAGGCGGCCTCCTCCATGGCGCGGAAGCGGTCGCGGAACTTGCGGGTGGCCCGCCGCAGGGCCAGTTCCGGCACCACGGCCGCATGACGGGCCGCATTGACCACGGCGAACAGCAGATCCCCGAGTTCTTCCTCGATCTTCTGCGCATCGCCCGCCAGGAGCGCTTCTTCCCATTCCGCCAGTTCCTCGCGGATCTTGGCCTTCGCCCCTGCGATGTCGGGCCAGTCGAAACCCACGGAAGCCGCCCGGCGCTGGGTCTTTTCGGCCTGCATGAGCGCCGGCAGCGTTTCCGGGATGTCGTCCATCAGGCTGGCGCGGTTCTTTTCGCGCTTCTTGAGGCTCTCCCAGTTGCGCTCGCCCTGCCCCACGCGGCCCGTATTTCCCGCTTCCCGCCGCGGCATCTCCTGCAGGCCGCCGGCGGCCGGAACCGGCAAGCCGGCAGCCTCCCCCCCGAAGACGTGCGGATGGCGCCGGATCAACTTGCGGGCGGCATCGCCGGCCGCCTCACCCAGGCTGAAACTGCCCTCCCGCTCGCGAATGGCGCTCTGGAACGCCAACTGGAAGAGCATGTCCCCCACTTCCTCCCGATGGTGCTGCGGATCCCGTTCCATGGCATCGAGGAGCTCGTAGGCCTCCTCCAGCAGATAGGTACGCAGCGAAGACAGCGTCTGGGCGCGGTCCCACGGACAACCGTCGGGCGCGAGCAGGCGGTCCACCACCTCCGCCAGCAGCCGGATTCCCTCGATGTCAGCGGGCATTGGCCAGCATTCCGAAGAGATAGGGCAGACGTTCGAACAGGTCGCGGGGGTCGTCCGAGACCGGCGCGCGCGAAAGCAGTTCCGCAAGGGGGCGGGAATCGCGCAGGGCGACCTCGTAGGCGCAGCGGACACGCATGGCGAACGGCATCTTTTCGATTCCGCGCAGGAGTTCGGCGATATCCGGGGCGGCAAAGAACGCCTGCTGGCGCAGGTTCGGGTCCTCGGATGCCAGCCACGGCCGGAACGCCTCGCGCACGGCCGGATCCTGACGCAGCGGGCGCAGGCGGGCCGCAGCCGCCAGCCGCACCCGGGCATCCTCGTGCGACAGGAACGCGATCAACTTCTTGCGGGCCAGTTCGGAATCCGGCGGAATCACGGCCACCATCGCCGCCAGGATCTCGGGATTCTTCTCCCGCAGCATCATGGCGAAATAATTCTTGTTGTTCTCGTTCCTGAGATCCAGGCACGCCAGTTTCACGATGGCCACCGCGGCGGCGCGGCGCACGTCCGCATCCGGATCCTTCTTGGCGAGGCCGTCCAGTTCCCAGATTCCCGCCTTGACGCGCTTGAGCCGGTCGGGCGCATCGTAATCCGCCATGGCCTGCACGGCGGCCCTGCGCACCACGGGCGACTTGTGCCGCATGGCCGAAAGGATCCTGGCCATGCTCTGCTCATGGCCCAGCGCGCCCAGCACGCGCACGACCTCGGCCTGAACGGCGGGCTCCGTCTGGGAGGCATACAGGGCCGAGACAGAATCGAAGAACTCCACGCGGCGGGAAAGCCGGATCATCTTGAGCGCCAGCAGGAGGTCGTCTCCTTTTCTGGCGGTCCAGTCCTTCCGGTCGCTTTCCGGAATCGCCGCAGATGAACGCCATTCGAGCGCCCTGGCCAGGGCCTTGAGGGAAGCCAGGGAACTGCCGGCGGCCCGCCGAGCCAGCCCCGCACCACAGGGGAAGGACGGCCTCTCCATGAGGACCTCGAACACGAACTGGGCCCGCGCAGGCATCTTCGTTTCGAGCGTTTCGAAGAGCGGGCACAGCAGGGACGGGTTCTCCCCCGACAGTTGGTTCACCCATGCGGCAAACGATTTCTCGTCCACGAGCGTATCGGCATACAGAAGCCGCAGGTTTTCGGGCAGGTGCTCCCAGAATACCAGGGAGGAGAACGCCTGGGCGCGATCCGCCGGCAGCGTCTGCGGCGGATGGAAACGGATCAGGTAATGCTGCAGGAAGGCTTCCAGGCTGGGCCGGGCCAGCGTTCCCGCCTGCTCGGTCTCCCACAGGCGCTTCCACGCCTTCTGGATCATGCCCCCCTGGAGGTAGGCGGCGATGGCCTTCTCGGGCGTGAACCGCACGTAGCGGATCTGGGCATTCTTGGCCGAGGAATGGGGCGCCGTGCGGGAAAGCGTCCAGAAAACGTGCACGAATCCGTCATCGGAAACGAGATCCGCCGGCGGCGGCGGCAGCCGCAGATTCGAAAGGGCATCCTGGGCCGTCTGGTCGAAAGGTTCGTGCCCGGAAGGCGATACCACGGCCGCTCCCTGCACCCGGCCCCGGGTGTCGACCAGGATTTCGACGGCGACCTTCAGGTTGGGCGCATTGAAGGCATCGTTGGGCTTGAGAAGTAAAGAAGCATGCAAAATGACCGATTCATCCCATACGGACCCCACCAGCGGCTCCATCTGGGCGAGGTACCCACTTTCCAGCGTGCGCGGCGTCTGCGCCAGGGAAACGGAAAAAGGAAGAAAGTGGAGAAAAGCTATGGAAAAAACGAGTCTTTTCATGATAGAACCTGCTCTGGACTTCATGAGGGCGCGCCCCCGGATGGACGCCAGCTTAGCAAAGGAACCTTTTTCGTCCAAGCTGAAAAAAAATCCGGCCGCAGTTCCTCGTTCGCATGTGCGAGAACGGATGTTGCACGCATGACCCTGGATTCCCGCAGACCCGAACGCCTGGGGCGATACTTCCTGATGGATCTGCTCGCGTTCGGCGGAATGGCCGAAATCTACCGCGCCAAGACGTTCGATACGCAGGGCAACGAGTACATCGTGGCCATCAAGCGCGTGCTCTCCAATCTCGCGACCAACGAGGAACTCATCCGCATGCTCATCCACGAGGCGCGCATCGCCTCCATGATCCACCACCCCTGCGTGGTGCGCGTCTATGAATTCTGCCAGGTCCAGGAAGAATACTTCATCGTCATGGAACTGGTGGACGGCAAGGATTTGAAGACCATCCTGGACCGGGTGCGCGAAATCCAGGGGAACATTCCCATCTCCGACGCCGTATACATCACCATCTGCACACTCGCGGGCCTGCACGCCGCCCACATCCTGCGGGATGCCGACGGCAAGCCGCTCCAGTTGATCCACCGCGACATGTCGCCGTCGAACATCCTCGTGTCCTACGCGGGCGAAGTGAAAATCTGCGACTTCGGCATCGCCAAGACCAACGTTTCCTCCATCCAGACCCGGACCGGTATCGTGCGGGGAAAAGTCAAGTACATGAGCCCGGAGCAGGCCATGGGATGGAAACTGGACCTGCGCACCGACATCTACAGCGTGGGTGCGGTGCTCTACGAAATGCTCACGAACACGCCGCCGTTCATGGCGTCCAACGAAGTGGATCAACTCAAGAAAATCAAGGAAGGGAAATTCACCCCCGTGCGGCAACTGAATCCCAACGTGCCGCCCATGCTGCAATCCATCGTGCACAAGGCGCTGGCCAAGGACCGCATGACGCGCTACCAGTCCGCCCACGAGTTCTCGCAGGCACTCAAGCAGTTCCTGACCAGTTACGCCCCCACCTACACCCCGGCGGCGCTCTCCATGTGGATGGAGGACACCTTCCGCACGGAGCACATCAGCGAGCAGCAGGCCGCCGGGCAGTTCACCTTCACCCCGGAGACCGCCGTCATCCCGCAGGACGTGGGGGTCAACCTCCTGGCATCGGACGGCTCCGACGAAATCATTCCCGTGTTCATGATGCAGCCGCAGGCGGCCACGCCGGACGTTCCCAACTGGCTGATGCGCGAAACCACCCAGGTGTTCGAAATCTCCGAGGAACTGCTGGAATCCGACCCGTCTCCCGAAGGCCGGCAGACGGACCAGTTCAACACCCGGGAACTGTTCGACGGCACCCCGCCGGACGCGGCATCGACGGGCCAGACCGATGAGTTCCTCCTGGGCCCCGCGCTGAAGATGGACGCCGCGGAAACCCAGGCTCCCATCGTGGAAAGCGCGGAACCCGAAATCATCGAGAAATCCGCCGAGCCCCAGACCGCGCTCCCCGAAGAAGACTTCATCGTGAAAATCAAGGAGGATTCGGGGGACTTCCTCAGCGACGGCGACATCATCCCCCTGGGTCCCCCCCTGTCCCCCATGCTGGAGACCCCGAGTGAAGCCGCCGGCCTGGATGCCGAGGATTTCGGCGAGGCGGAACTGATTGCGGACGACGCCCTGACAGCCGGAACTCCGCCGGAGCGGGACACGGACCCCCGGGTGAAGTTGCCGCCGCTGCCAAACACGCAAGGCCATGTGGACGAACTGGACATCGACGAACTCTCGGAACCCGAAACCGCCCCTGTCACGGGCAACCCTGCCGATGCCTTCATGCACGGCGAAATCGAAATCCGCCCCGAGTCCGACGAGGAGCCAGCTCCCGTGACCATCGATCTCGATCCCTTCCTGGAAAGCCGGCCGCCAGACACCAACCCGCAGGTCAGCCTCCACGGAAAGGATCTCGTGCCGCAGGGCGACGCGGCCACGACGGCCGATTCCACCGGCGACTTCGTGGTGGAGTTCTCCATCGAAGCCGATTCCTCCTCCGGCACCAGTTACATGGGAGAAATCGCCATCGACGCCGAAGTGACGGATCCCCCCGTGACCCACTCCTCCATCCGCTCCTCCGTCATCCTGGAACCAGAAGACCCGACGGCCACGCCCCGGCTCCCGGAATGACGCCGACACATGAAAATCTCAAAAAAATGGGGTGACATCCTGTTTTTTTTCCATATCCTTAGAGCTGCAGGTTCCACGCGGAGATGAAGGATTCTTGGAACCCGGGTATGTGGCATGCTTCTCATTTCCTACAGCGCTACTGACGTAGGAAGAAAAAGACAGCACAACGAGGATTCGTTCTTTGCCGATGATTCCCTCGGGCTGTACATCGTCGCCGACGGCGTGGGCGGACAGGCGCGCGGCGAGGTGGCGTCCCGGGAAGCCGTGGAGAACCTCCAGTGCTGGATCCTGCGCCACGAGCAACTCCTGCGGAAATTCGCGGAACATCCCACGGATTCGCTCCTGTATGAAATCCGCCGCATCCTCGAGAGCGGCATCCAGAACAGTTGCTACCTGGTGTTCGGACTCTCCCAGCAACTGGCCCCCGGGAAAAACATGGCCACCACCATGAGCGTCGCGCTGGTGGTGGAAAACATCATGTTCCTGGGGCAAGTCGGAGATAGCCGTGTCTACCGCCTGCGCGACGGGGAAATCACCCAACTCACCGAAGACCACACCCTGCTCAACTACCAGTTGAAGAAGGGCATCATCACCCCCGAGGAAGCCGCCTCCAGCCGCAAGAACCGCAATGTCATCACGAGGGCGGTGGGCCAGATGGACTATGTGGAGGTCGACACATCCCACTCCGAGGTGCTCGCGGGGGATCGCTACCTCCTGTGCTCCGACGGATTGCACGGCTATTTCCGGGACACGGACGAAATCGCGGAAATCCTGGCCGACGACCTGCCTTCGGCTCCCGGCCGCTTCATCGAAATGGCCAACTCCCGGGGTGGCAAGGACAACATCACCGTCATCTGCCTGGAAGTCCTCTGAAACTGTTTCGAAACCCATGAACAATTATACACGCTTCCTGGTCGCCAGCCTCCTGCTGTGGAATGCCGCCTGTTCCTGGCGAATCGACGCCATGCTCTCCGACCGCGCCGACTGCGGGGAAAACGACGTGCGCATCCATCGGGAACAGGACTTTTCCCCCTGCGCCTTCACGGTGGGCGAACGGGTTACGGTATTTTTCAAAAACACCCCGAAAGACGACATCGCCATCTTGCATTTCCTGGCGGCCAGCGATCCGGGCCGGGTTCTCGCCACGCGGGAAGCGCCGCTGGAAAATGGCGCATCCATCACCCTGGCCATCCCGGAAATGGCCGTGCCTCCCGTGACGGACGTCCAGGTGCTCATCCAGGGCAAGCACGATCCGGGCGGCCTGACCGGCTCCTTCCGGTTCCGGCTGGCCGCGCGCTGGACCGCCGCGACCGCCGATGGCTGCTTCCTGCTCGGCATCGCGCAGGGTCGCGGATTCCAGGAAGTCCTGTCCCAGTCCCTGCCTGCGGCTTCGGGCGGCCATGGCATCCTGGCTTCCAGGGACGGGCGCGCGCTGGCCGCCGGCGAAGTTCTGGAGCCGGACGGCTCCCTGGATTCCGTTCCGCTCCTGCTGTTCGATGGCGCCAGTCCCTGGGCCCATCTCGTCCTTCCCCATACGGGCGGAACCGATGCCGCCGGGTTCCTGCCAGCCGCAGGAGGAAACGACGCCTCCCGCCTGCTGGCCGTCCAGCGGGAATCCGGAACAAGGCCCTGGCGGCTGTTCACCGTATCCCCGCCATCCTCTGGCGAAGCGGACCCAGATCCCGTGCCCGGAACGGAAGCATTTTCCCATCCGCCATGCATCCGTTCCACTTCCGCCGGAGCCATCGTCGTGCCCCGCGATCCCGACCTCTCCCCGGAAACAGCATCGTTCCTGTTCATCTCCCCCCATCTTTCCCTCCAGGAAGTCTCCTGCGCCCACATCTTCCCGGACGATGACGGAATGATCCCGCTGGATGCCGCGGGAGGCGCCCCCGAAAGCGGCATTCTCCCCGTTCTCGTTGCATGCGTCGCCCAGGATGCCCTATCCGGCGAATACCGCGTGAAGTTCCGCTGGCTGGAATGGGCCGGTGAAAATCTGCAGGCGCGAGACGGCTGGCCGGAATTCGAAGCCTCCACCTGCGCCGCCCCCCGGCGTCTGCACATTCCGCTCTTCGACCCGGGACCGCAAACCCCCGTCCTCCTGGAAACCCGGCCCTCGGAAGAAGGGGCCACCGGGTGCCCATGGCTTCTCCTGGATCCCTCCCGGCCCGGGGAACCGCTTCCCATGGAGGGAACCGGGGAAGGGAAGTGGCAGGCGCTGTTCCTCGATCCGGAAACCCTGGTGCTGTACAGGCCGGCGCCAGCGGCCGACGGTCCGGACGGACGGCTGCAGGCGCGGCGCTCGGCCGATGGCTGGGCTCCCGTCGAACTGCCGTGCCGGCTGCGGCATGCGGCCGCCGTCTCGCCGCGGCAGTTGCTGCTTGCAAATGCGGACCAACTGATCCAAAGTACGCTCGACGATTTCCTGTCAGGCATTCCGGGAACCGTGGTGGTGAACGAAGCCTGCGATTTCGTCGCAATCCATCCCGTGTACAGGTGAAACCATGCCCGGCTACGGTGAACTTCTCGTCATACTGCTGATCATCATCGTCGTTTTCGGCCACAGCAAGCTTCCCCTTCTCGGAGACGCCATCGGCCGCAGCATCAAGAACTTCAAGTCGGCCATGCGCGAGGACAAGCCGGAAGACAAGACTCCCACGAACGGGTCGGACAAGAACGAGCCGCCGCAGGCGTGAGGTATTCATGGATATCCGATGTGAAAAATGCGGCACCGAGTACATTCTGAATGACGCGCAGATTCCGCCAGATGGCATCCGCGTCAAGTGCGAAACCTGCCAACATATTTTTTACGTAAGTCCATACGAAGACGACGAAGAAGATGCGGCCGATGCCGAATCGCCAGAACCCGAAGAGCCGCAGAAGGAATTCATGATCCGCCGCAAGGCGGGTGGATCCATCCTGCGCTTCGTAGAACTGGATACGCTCCATCAATGGATCCGCGATGGCGTCGTGGGACCGCAGGATGAAATCGGCACGACGGGCGACGCCTGGGCGGAGTTGGGCCGCGTGCCCGAACTGCAGGAGATTTTTGCCGAGGTGCGCGCGTCCCGCCCTTCCACCGGAAAGCGTTCCCGGGTTTCCGTGGAGCGGGAAGCCCGCGAGCCGTCCCGCATCTCCACCAACCCCAGCGCGATGGCCATCGCGGACGACCGGGAGCCGGAACTGGGCGCGGCGGATCTGCGCAGCCTGCGCAACGATCCCATCGTGACAAGGGAATTCCCGTCAGACCCCGCCCCGCGCGCGGCCCGGCGCCGCTGGCCATGGGTGGTGGGCATCAGCGTGCTGGTCATCGGCGGCTGCCTGGGACTGCTCTTCGCCACCGGCATTCTGCCCTCCCCCTTCCCGGGCAAGAGCCGCGGAAATCTGCCGCAGGAAAAGATCGTCGTGCCCGACGACGACAACGCCAAGGTGGAAGAAGCCCGCAAGCAGATGGAGGTAGGGACGGCTGCCGGGTACTCGGCCGCCGCCTACGTCCTGCAGGAATGCAAGACGCCCGCATGCCGGGAGCACGCGGCGCTGGCGCTGGCGCTGTGGGCCTATGTCCTGGACGAGGACGTGGCCATCTTCATTTCCAAGTTGCCCCCGCAAATGTCCGACGAGGAAAAAAAGCAGCGCGCCAGCAAACTGCACGACGAGATGCGGGCCAAGGCGCGCCAGGCATTGGACACCGCCCAGTCCGTATCGCCGGAAACCGTGCTGTCGCTTTCGGCCACCGGCATTGCGCAGGTGCTCCTGGATGAACCCGGCTCCAACGTTTCCATCGAAAAAGCCGGGTTGAAAGACAAGAAAAATCCCTATTACATCCTTGCCAAGGCCCTGTATTTCCAGAACAACGGGGACCTGAAGCGCGCCATCGCCACCCTGGAGCCGCTCACCCAGGCGCATTCCTCTGCGGAAAACGCCGGGATCATCTTCCACTATGCGCTGGGGCGCATGGCCACCCGGATGCAGGACTTTGCGCGGGCCGCAAAGGAAATGGATTACGTCTGCAACCAGCGCCCGGACCACCTGGTGGCCTGCCAACTCGCAGCCGACCTGGCCAGTCTGCCGGCAGGACCGGTCGCCGACACCATGACGCCGCCCGATGCCATGGCGCCCGAAACCGACATGCCCCCCGACATGGTGCCGTCACCCATGCCCGACACGTCCATACCGGATTCCACGGCATCCGTCGACGATGAGCGGGGGAATTTCGACTACGACACGTACTATTCGAAAGCGGAGCAGTACTATCGCGCGGGAGACAAGGCCAGCGCCAAGAAATACTACCTGAAGGCCGCCAGCAAGGATCCCACATCGGTGGATGCCTTCAATGGTGCAGCCTACTGTGATCTGGACACGGGCAATGCGATGGCTTCCATTCCCAATTTTCGCAAGGCGCTGGCGCTGGTGCCGAATTTCACCAAGGCCCAGTACGGCCTGGCCGAAGCCCTCTACCAGACGGGCCAGAAACACGAGGCCCTTTCGGCTTACCGGCGTTTTTTGCAGTTGAACCCACCTGAAAGTCCCCTGCTGCAGCGCGCCCGCATGATGGTCTCCATGCTGGAAAACGAACTGGGCGTGGCGCGGCCGCCGGAAATGACGGAACCGGCCCCCATGGAACCGGAAATGACGGAACCGGCCCCCATGGAACCGGAAATGACGGAACCGGCCCCCATGGAGCCGGAAATGACGGAACCGGCTCCCATGGAACCGGAAATGACGGAACCGGCTCCCAATGAATGATCACCGGAGGGGTCTTTCCCTCCCCCCCGAGGCATGAACATGAAATCCTGGTTCCTCTTCGCATCATGCATGCTGGCCGGATGGCTCCTTGCCTGCGAGCCGCCACCGCCGGACGCGGCCCCGCCCGCTCCCGAAGCGGCAGCGCCGGATGAATCGAAGGCGGCGTCCACGCCCGAAAGACCGGTCGATTCCGAAAAAACGGGAGATAACAAGACGCCGGCCCCGGACAGGGCGAAGTCGGAAGCATCGAATGCCCCGCAGGGGCGCAAGGTGTGCATGCACCTGAAACTGCAGGGCGAAATGCAGGAAGTGCGCAATGAATCCCCCTTCGTTCACCGGCAGATGGTGCTGCCGCAACTGCTCAAGCAATTGCGGGATTTCGCCGCCGACGGGCAGGTGGGCGCCGTCTTCCTGGAGGATCGGGGGCTTTCGGCGCCGCTGGCCTCGCTCTGGGAAATCCGCCAGGCACTGCTGGAACTAAAGAAGGGTGGAAAGCAAGTATTATATTATTCAGACGCATATGATACACGAAATTATTATCTTGCATCCGCAGCAAATGCAATCATATTACACGAAGCCGGCGCCTGGGAAGTGACCGGCATCGCCATGGAGTTCACGTTCCTGCGGGATACGCTGGCCATGCTGGGAATCCAGGCCGATTTCCTCCAGGTCGGCAAGTACAAGGGCGCTGCCGAGAATCTCACGCGCAACGCCATGTCCCCGGAACTGCGTGCGAGCCTGACGGAACTCCTGGATTCGCTGTATGCCACATGGACAAACGAGGTGGCTGCCGCCCGCGGCATGGCGCCTGCCGCCCTGCAGGCGCTCGTGGATGAAGGCTTCCTGGCGCCGGAAGCCGCGCTGCGGCAGAGAATCGTCGATAGGGTGGCGGATGCGGGGCAGGAACTGGAAGCCCTGCGCAAGACGTTCGAGGTCCGCGTCCCCGATCCCCCCAAAAAACCCACGCCCAATCTCTTCGAAATGCTCAACCCGAAACCGGCCGAAAAAGAGCCGGATTATCCCCATATCGCCCTCGTCATTGCATCCGGCCCCATCCTGTACGCCTCGGAGGAAATGGACTGGCTCGGCGAGGAGCGCGTCGTGGATGCGCAGAAATGGCTCAAGACCCTGGAAAGAATCCGGAAGAATCCCCATGTCCGGGGCATCCTGTTGCGCATCGATTCCCCGGGCGGGTCGGCGCTCGCCTCGGACCTGCTGTGGAACGCCATCCGGGCGGCGGCCGGGGATCGGCCCCTGGTGGCCAGCATGGGGCCGACGGCGGCCTCCGGCGGCTACTACGTCGCTTCGGCCGCCCCGCTGATTTTCGCATCGCCCTTCACGCTCACGGGATCCATCGGAGTGGTGGGCGGAAAACTCGTGTTCCAGGACACACTCTCGAAAGTGAAAGCCGGCACCGAGATCCTGAGCCGTGGCCGCAACGCGGCCTACCTCTCTTCGGCCCGGCCTTTCTCGCCGTCGGAACGCGCCATGATCGCGCGCTCCATGGAACGCACGTACCAACTCTTCCTGCAGCGCATCCGCGCCACCCGCCCGCAGGTGAAGAATCTCGAGGAAATTGCCCAGGGGCGCATCTGGTCGGGGACGGACGCGCAGAAGAACGGGCTCGTGGACCGGCTGGGCGGCGTGCAGGATGCCGCTGCGGCGCTCAAGGAACTGGCCAGGCTTCCGGACGACACGCCAGTGCTCATCTATCCCCGGCCCAAGCCCTGGCTCCTGCAGTTGCAGGAACTTTTGGACCCGGATGCGGCGGCCCAGGCCATGCTGCACGGAGCGCTGGGGCCCTGGCGCCTGCGTTTTTGGAATTTCGCGTACATCCTACGCCTCTTTTCCCGGGAACACGTCCAGACCGTGACGCCCGTTGCCTTCGAAGCGCCCTGACATGACCGAAGCCTTCCATCGTGTCGCACGGCCGCATCCGGCGGCCATCGAAAACCGGAAACTGGCCCGGCGCACCCGGCTCATCGTCCTGAGCGCGATTGCCGGGATGCTGCTGTCCATCCCGGCATCCGTGGCCATCCACGCCATCTTCATCCGGAAGACGGCGACCCTGGACGATCTGCAGTTGCTTCTGCCCCTGGCCGTCCTGCTGGTGCCGCTGGCGCTGTGGAAAATGCATCTGCATCTTGCGCACCGGCCCCGCCTGCGCATCACGGCCGACCGGCTCGAGGTGTTTCCCCGGGGACTCAATCCGCTCGCGCCGGCGCGGCGCGTGGAAGCCGCCGGGCTGCAGTCCGTCCACCTCCTGCGGGACGCCTTCGGCGCGCGCCTCCTGTTCGTGCGCCGGGACGCGCCGCCCGTGGAACTGGACCTGGCCACATCCGCCGCGGGCGCCCTCCTGGAGTGGATGCAGCGCCATGACGTTTCCCTGCACGACGGGGCCCGCGTACTGCCAGTGCGGAAATGGCTCGACGCCCTGATCGAGCCGGAACGCTGGGCCCTGGCTTCCGACCAGGAAAAGTTGCGCTGCGCCTACCATTTCCATCTGCCCTTCGTGTTCGGCCGGATCCTGGCCCGCCAGGAACTCGTTACGCGGGAAGACCTCGAACGCTACTACCGCCTGCTGCGCACCCGGGCGGACTTCCTGTTCCTGCAGGAAGCCGCCGCCGATGTGGCGCGGTGCCTGCCCGGCTTCGCCCTGCCGCGCGAGGATCGCCTGCGCATCGCCTGCGTGCTGCGCGTGCGCGGCGCGGTGGAAGAAGCCTTGCGCGAACTGGAAGAACTTCCGGAACGCGAGGAGATTCCCGAATCCCTGCTGAAGGAATGGAAAGAGCACCTGAAATACCGGAATCTGCCGCCACCGCCCTACTCCGGCCTGGCCACGCGACTTCTGTCTGGCGTTTCCCATTACGCCCGGGTCCGCGAGGGGGGCCTCCTGGAAACGCGCGATGCCACGGTTCCCCTCGCCACCTTCGTGGCCGCGCATCTACCACCCAGCGCCTTTTCCACCGCCCCGCTGGAACTGCACGACATCCTCGGGCGCGTTGCGCGCATCAACCAGGACGAAGCCGCCACCCTGCGCGACGTGCGACGGGCGGCACCGCATATCCTGTGCATCCATGCCCACTCCTATCTCAGTTTGGGAACGCGGATTCAATTGCGAGCCATCATTCAAAAATTAGAAAAAAGAAAAGGAGAGTAATCTCCAATACAATTCGCAATTGCAATTCCAATTGCAACGAAACGAACAACGATTGGGGCAATCGCAACTTACTTGTAGATTGTAATGGAGAGCGTGCCGGGCAGAGTTGCGCCGTTGATGCCGGGCGGGAAGGACTGGTTGCTGTAGGACAGTCCGGACCAGTCGGAAATCAGGGCGAAGACGGCCATCGTGTGGGTGCCGGTTTCGAAGCCGAAGAGATTGAGTGGCAGGGAGATTTCGATGACGCCGGTCCCCGTCTGGATCACTTCCGCATCATACCAGGCGAAATCATTGGGATTGATTGCAATGTTGCGAAGCCCGGCCAGGTCGGAATAGGACCCCAGCGTCTTGTGCGTCATGTTCTTGGTTCCCACGGCCCACTCCGCGCCGAACGTCGCCTCCGTGACGATGAAATTGCCCGCGATGCAGTTGTCGAGTTCGCCCGCGTTGTCGTTGAGCGCCGTGCCGTTGCGGATGCCGGTTCCCGCCCCCGCGTCGGAATCGATGTACAGGATGAAGGCATTGCCCAGGCTCGTGCCGCCATCGATGGCGAAATACATGCGGGCGTCGTCATAGGCGAAATACAGTTGGTGCAGGGCATTGTCGGCCCCCCAGTCGGTGGCCACGGCGTTGACCGAAACCACGTAGGCCGCGCTCCACTCCGACAACTGTCCGTCCATCTGGGGCGTCATGTAGGGGATGTAGCGGTAGGCATCGGGCAGCCCCGAACTGTCCGTCCCCAGCGTGGCCGTGACGGAGGCCGGCTCGGGCCGGTCGTGCGCCGGCGTGATGCACGTGGCCTGCGTGGCATTGACCACCTGCAGGCCGGTGCAGGCCGCCCCGCCGATGGACACGGTCATGCCGGCGGAAAAGCCCGCCCCGGTGAGCGTCACGGTCTGGCCGCCCGAAAGCGGCCCGCGGTCCGGGGAAATGGACAGCAATGCGAACGAGGAAGACGGCGTCACATTGACCTCCACCAGTTGGGAGGTTTGCAGGCCATTTTGGGATCCGTCCTTGTCGCAATACGTCCAGGAAGTCCCGCCATCGCGGGAGAAGCGCACCGCCATGGAATAGCGGCCCGCGGAGGCGATGGCCAGCCCGCCCACGTATTCGTCGTTGGCCAGACCGCCGGGGATGAGGCCGTCCACACTCGAGCCATAGGTTCCGGGCGACCAGGTCCAGCCGCCCGCGGAAGGATCGCTGCCATAGGGGCCATAACCGAATTCCGCTGTGATTCCGGGTCCCTGCCCGGGGCCGTCGGTGACGCCGGCGACATACACCCGCCCGTAGAGATTGGGCGAAGGCGCTCCGGCGAGCCAGTTCTGGGTGGTGGTGGGCGCCTGGAAAACGCACCAGTCCACGGTGGACACGGGCTGGGCGGTCACTGTCAGTTGCGCCGCCTGCGCGGGCGAATAACCGTTGGGGGAACCGTCGCGGTCGCAATAGGTCCACGTGGTCCCGCCATCGCGCGAAAAGCGGTACGCCATGTCGTACGTGCCCGCGGCCGCCACCGTCAGCGTGCCCATGTATTCATCGTTGGCCCTGTCTCCCGGGGTCACCCCGTCGACATCCACGTTGTAGGACGCATCCACCCAGTTCCACGAACCAGAGGACGCCGGATCCGTGCCTGGCGGACCATAGCCCACCTGCGCCGTGACGCCGGGCCCCTGACCGGCGCCCACAGTCACGCCATTGATGTATACGCGCCCGAACAGCAGCGTGGTAGGCTGCCCCGCCACGGACGCGGTCTGGTCGGGATACTGGAAATTGCACCAGTCGATGGCGGTGTCCACGGGCGTGCCGCTCACGTTCGCCACGCCGGCGGCATCCGGCTGGTATCCGTTGGCGGACCCGTCCAGATCGCAGTAAAGCGGCGGCCCGCCGCGATACGTGAAGCGATAGGCATAGGCATACTTGCCCGGCTGGGAGAGGGTGATGCGGGCCTGGTATTCATCGTTGCTGCCCTGGTCCACGTCCGTGTTGTAGGCGGCGTCCACCCACTGCCAGCCCGGATCGGTGGCCGGATTCGTCCCCAGGGGGCCATAGCCCAACTGGGCCACGATCTCGGCGCCCTGACCCGCGCCGGGAGTGACGCCCGCCTTGTACACGCGGCCATAGATGGGCCCCAGCGGCACCCCGAGCCCTCCCGAAAGCGTGGGCGGATACTGCAGCGTGCACCAGTCGGGCATCGGCTCGGTGTTGTCCGTGACGGTCAGATGCGCCGCCGCGACGGCCGAATAGCCGTTGTCGGTGCCGTCGGTGTCGCAGTACACCCAGGCGCCGCCGCCGCTGAACCGGAAGGCCATGTCGTATTCCCCCGCCGTGGACGGCAGCAGGTTGCCCACGTACTCGTCGTTGGCGCCGTCGTCCACGTCGCCGGAAAACAGCGCCGTCGTCCACACCCAGGAAGCATCCGTGCGCGGGTCGGAACCCCGGGCGCCGAATCCCACCTGCGCCGTGATGCCGGCGCCGCGCCCCACGCCCTGCGTGACCCCCTCGGCGAACACCCGCCCGTACAGGGCTTCCGTCGTGACCTGGAGCGGCGTGGTCGTGGATGCGGGCGACTGGAAGATGCACCAGGCGATGTTCACCACGGCGGCATCTTCATAGGTGAATGCGCCGGCCAGCACGGCCTCGCCGCCGGTCTGCACCACCCGCACGTCCACGGCGCCCGCCTGCGCCGCCGCCGGAGTGGTCACCGCCAACTGGCTGGCGCTGATGCGGTCCACGCGGGCCGCAGCCTGCGCGCCGAAATACACGGCGGCATCCGCGGCGAAGCGATCCCCGTAAATCATCACTTCGGTTCCGCCGGCCAGCGGGCCGCGACCGGGCGTCACGCTGTAGATGACCGGCTGGGTCGTATTATTTGTATTATTATTGTTGTTATTGATGTTATTGAGGTGATTGTTATATGGATTATTATTATTGTTGTTAGAGCCATCATCACAGGAAACGAGAAAAACCAGCGTAGCCAACAGAAAGAACAGCCGTTTCGTGCACATGCCGACCTCCCCGGTGTCGACTGAAAATAGCACGAAAACGCCGGGCAACCAACGAGGACTTGCGTCGCACACGAAGAGGCTTTCCATCGAAGGCCATTTTGATGTATACCCCGTTTCCGGGCTGGCCCCGCCGGCTGGCCTACATCCGAATCGGCGGTGCGGAAAATGCGTTTCTCGGTGGTGATTCCGGTATATCAGGAAGAACAGATGATAACCCCGGCCATAAACGAACTGGTGGGACGCATGCGCGCCGAGTTCGCACCGGAGTCCTGGGAAATCGTGATCGTGCAGAACGGCTCCACCGATGCCACGCCCCGCCTGGCGGACGAACTGGCCGCGCATCACCCCGAGGTGCGCGCCGTGCACCTGCCCGCCCCGGACTACGGGGCGGCCCTGCGCACCGGCATCTTTCAGGCGCGCGGCGAATTCGTCATCGGGGATGAAATCGACCTGGGCGATGTGGATTTCTACAGACGCGCCCTGCAATTGCTGGAGAATGGCGAAGCCGAACTGGTCATCGGTTCCAAGACGCTGCAGGGCGCCGAGGACCGGCGGCCGCTCCTGCGCCGGACGGCCACCCGCACCATGACCCTGCTGTTGCGCTGGGTGCTCGGCTTCTCGGGAACGGATACCCATGGGCTCAAGGCGTTTCGCCGCGAGCGGCTGCTGCCGGTGGCCCGGGACTGCCAGGTAACGGGGGATCTGTTCGCGTCGGAACTGGTCATCCGCGCCCAGCGCCAGGGAATCGCCATCCGGGAAATTCCCATCCGCCTGCACGAAAAGCGACCGCCGGCCATCAATCTCCTGCGCCGCGTACCCAAGGTGGTGCGCAGCCTCGCAACCCTGCGCCGCGTACTCGGCCCCCCTCCCCGCCGGAAACGCTGAGCCTCTTTTTCGAATCAGCGAAAATGCAAACATAAAGAATCCGCATTTTTCCTCTTGCCAAATGCCGTTTGCGGCAGTATTTGTTAGACGGGGCTAACGATGGGATACGCATCCTGGATCGAACAGATTGCAAAGGCGACATGGAACCTGGGAATGGAAATGGCCCCGTATCTGTGGCTGGGGTTCGGCGTCGCCGGCCTGCTGCACGTCTTCTGGCCCGTGGAAACCATCGTGCGTCATCTGGGCGGAAACTCGAAAAAAGCCGTATTCAAGGCGTCCGTGCTGGGAATTCCGCTGCCGCTGTGCTCCTGCGGCGTTCTGCCCGTGGCCACTCAACTGCGCAAGAGTGGCGCCGGAGCCGCCCCCACGCTCTCCTTTTTGATCACCACTCCCGTGACGGGCGTGGACTCCCTTCTTGCCACCTGGGCCATTCTGGGCTGGATGTTCACGCTCGTGCGCCTGGTGGCTTCCTTCGTGCTGGGACTCGCCACCGGCCTGCTGGCCGCGCTCTTCCTTCCCGAAACATCCGCCGTGCTTCCGGAGGACACAGCCGGCGACGGATGCGAATCGGGTTCCTGCGCCGTGCCGGCCCCGCACGGGGCCCCGCTGGCCGAACGCCTCGCCGACGCGTTCCACTATGGCTTCTGGGAGTTGCCCACGTCCATGGCGTCTTCGGTTCTGCTGGGGCTCTTCCTCGGCGGAATCATCACCGCGCTGGTGCCCGCCTCGGTGGTGGCCGACACCGTGGGGACGGGACCGGTGGGCGTGACGCTGGCGGTGGCCGTGGCCATCCCCCTCTACGTGTGCGCCACGGGGTCCATCCCCATCGCGGCATCGCTCATGCTCAAGGGATTCTCACCCGGCGCGGCGCTGGCGTTCCTGATGGCGGGTCCGGCATCCAACGCCGTGGCCATCACCACGGTGCGCAAACTGCTGGGGAACCGCCATGCGCTGCTGTATCTGGCCGTGATTTTCGCCGGTTCTTTGGGCTTCGGAATGCTTTTTGATCTCGGCCTCTTGGCCGCAGACGTCTCTTTTTCCCTCTCCGCTGCCGAGCGGCATGCCGCCCATGCCGGGTCTTCCTGGGTGGCGATCCTCTCCGGCATCGCCCTGTTCGGCGTGATGGCGGCGGGTCTCGTGGTCCCCCTGCTCCCCCGGCTGCGCCGCTTCCTGCGGAGAAAACCCGCGAAGGAGGATGCTTCCATGACGAAAAACCATGTGTTGCGCCTGTCGGTTCCGGACATGAACTGCGCGCACTGCAAGGCCACGGTATCGAAACTTTTGTCGTCCCAGCCCGGCGTTTCGGATGTGGAGGTGAACCTGGCGGACCGCATCGTGGAAATCCACCACGCGGAGGATCTGGCCCAGGACGCGGTTCTGGAAAAGATGGCGGATGCCGGCTATCCATGCCGCATCCTCTGAACGGCGCCATCCGCGCCGGTTTCGATTCACAAATCTCCCGAAATCGGCTACACGTGGCCCTGCCCCGGGCGATACGGGCTGGGCCGGTGCGGGTGACAGGGAGATTCTGCAAGGAGTGACGACATGCCCAAGGTACATCTGGTGAAATCGTTCTCGTTCGACGCCGCGCACAACCTGCCGCTGGCGCCCGAAGGCCACAAGTGTCGCAACCTGCATGGCCACGGATTCCGGTTCGAACTGGAGTTCGCCGGTCCCGTGGATCCGCAGCGCGGCTGGTTCCTGGATTTCCATGACATCAGCGCCGTCGGCAAGGAAATCGCGGCCCGGCTGGATCACGCCCGGCTCAACGACATCCCCGGGCTGGAAGCCGGAACGTCCGAGGTGCTCGCCGTGTGGATCTGGAAGGAAGTCCAGCCCCGCCTGCCGGGACTCGTCCGGGTCAGCGTGTACGAAACCCCCACGTCGGCCTGCCACTACTATGGCGAAGAATGAGAGAACTGCCATGACCATCGAAGACGTGCAAAAACACCGCGACCACCGTGAGATCCCCATCGATCACGTGGGGATCACGGACATCCGCTGGCCCATCGTCGTGCTGGACCGGGAACGGGGCGAGCAGCGCACCGTGGCCACATTCCTGATGTCCGTGGATCTGCCCAAGGAATTCAAGGGCACCCACATGAGCCGCTTCGTGACGATCCTCTCGGATTACGCGCACGAAATCACGGCCGAACGGATGCCGGCCATCATCCGGGAAATCCAGAAGCGCCTGGAAGCGGAAAAAGCCCACATGGAAGTGCGCTTCCCGTACTTCGTCGCCAAGCGGGCGCCCGTGACGGGGGCGCTTTCGCTCATGGACTTCGAATGCGCCTTCCTGATTTCGGCCGAAGGCGACGACCTGGACTTCGTCCTGGAAGCCACCGTCCCGGTGACGAGCCTGTGCCCGTGCTCCAAGGCGGTCAGCGACTACGGGGCCCACAACCAGCGCGGCTACGTGACCCTCAAGGTGCGCCCACGCAGGCTCGATCGCGACAACTTCGTGCACATCTGGCTCGAGGAACTCATCGACGTGGCCGAAGCGGCCGGCTCCTCGCCCATCTACCCCCTGCTCAAGCGCCAGGATGAGCGCCATGTGACCATGGCCGCCTACGACAACCCCGTGTTCGTGGAGGACATGGTGCGAAACGCCGCCGTGCGCCTGCGCGCCGACGAACGGGTGCAATGGTACGAGGTCTCGGCGGTCAACGACGAGAGCATCCACAACCACAAGGCGTTTGCCGTGACTACCTGGGAGCGGCCATGAACATCCGGGTGGTGGCGCCCTGCACGGGGAAAAAGACCGTGCGCGGGCCCTTTCTGGACATGGATGGGTTGCGGCGCTGGCATGAAGGCACCCTGCCGGATGCAGCGAAATGGCCGCTCATACCGGCGGCCCGCCTGTATGGGGGACTCTCCCACAAGCGCCTGATGCAGGGCATCGATGCCTACCGGGCGGCTGGGGCCGGAAACGTGGAACTGCACATCGTCTCCGCCGGCATGGGTATGGTGGACGAAAACACCCTCATCCCCCCGTATGAAGCCACATTCACGGGCATGCGCCCGGCGCAGCGGGAACGATGGGCCGAAAGGCTGGGAATTCCGCAGCGCATGGCGGACCTGATGGCCCGCCCCGCAGATCTGCGGCTGGTGCTGCTGGGGCACGAATATCTGGAAGTCACCCGGCTTTCGAAACTGCCCTGCCCGGTGCCTACGATCGTTCTGGCCGCGCCGTCGGCGGCCGGCCTGGTGCCACCGGGCGCCCTGCACGTGGCGCTGGGGCAGGCGCACGCGGCCCGGTTCCACCACACGCTGGTGGCGCTCAAGGGCGAACTGGCACGCCGGGTACTCGCGGCCATCGTCCGCCGACGGCGCGAAGGCGCCGACGTGCGTGAACTGCCGGCATGGCGCGATGCCGAAGCATTCCTGGAACTGTGCGAGGAGAATCCATGAATCCGCGCGGCATCGATGCCTTTCTCGAGTTCCCACGAGTGCGCTACTTCATCCCCGACTGGGACGACCGCGTGGATCCCGATTTCGACTTCGTCACCGAAAAATCCCCGAACACCGGCTGGGCGCGGGAGGTCTACGCCCACGAAATCTTTTCGCCGCCGCCCTACGACGGCATCCTGGTATCCAAGGTGGTGGAGGAAAAAAGCCGCCAGCGGCGCGAACGCCTGCGCAAACTGGGCGTCCACGGGGCGCTGCGGGTGCCAACGGATTTCCCCGTGCTGGGAGACTGCGGCGCGTTCGGGTACATCGACGAGAAAGTGCCGCCGTATTCCGTGGAGGACGTCTGCGACTACTACACGGCGTGCGGCTTCGATCTGGGCGTGTCGGTGGACCACCTGATTCCCACTGCGGATCACCCCGACCGCGAACTGCGCTACCGAATCACACTGGAAAACGCCCGGGCCTTCCTTCGGGAGCACCGCCGGCGCGATCTCCCCTGGATTCCCGTGGGCGCCGTCCAGGGATGGGATCCCGAAAGCTATGCCCAGGCCGCGCACGAAACCGCGCGCATGGGCTACCGGCTGCTGGCGCTGGGCGGCCTGGTGCGGGCCTCCACGGCGGAAATCCTCGCCATCCTGGATGCGGTGGCCCGCGTGCTTCTGCCTGGGGTGAAACTGCACCTCTTCGGGCTTTCCCGCGAGGCGCTGCTGCCGCACCTGGCACCCCACGGCGTCGCCTCCGTAGACAGCGCATCGGCCCTGCGCCAGGCCTGGCTTTCACCCGACCAGAACTATCACGTCCCCAGCGGCGCCTACTGCGCGGTCCGGGTCCCCCAGGCAGGCACCCGCGGCCGTCCATCCGATGCTGCGGACCTGGAGCGGCGCCTGCTCGCGGAACTCCATGCCTACGACCGGCGCGAAATTCCGCTGGAACCGGTGCTCGAAGACCTGGAAGCCTACACCCGCATCATGGAACCGGATTTTCCGGCATCCCGCCTGCGCAAGATGCAGAAGACCCTCGAAGATCGCCCCTGGGAGGACTGTCCCTGCGCCGTCTGCCGGGCGGCGGGCATCGACGTGGTCATCTTCCGCGGCAACAACCGCAACCGGAGGCGCGGCTTCCACAACACCTGGGTGCTCTACCAGCGCTTCTCGTCCCTGGAAAAAGCGAATCCCTGATACCGGGACTTTCGGCCGCGCTCCCACGAATCTCGACTACTACCCGGCACACGGCTGGGTTTACGAAATGGTGGCTTTCTTCCGGAAACGCCATGCCCCCCCTTATAACCAAATTCATCCTTATTCTGCAGGCAAAAAATCCGGAAAAACCTCTTCAATTCAGCGCACGAGTGCCGAAAGGCTGCGGGCGGCCTTCTCGTGGCCCTGCTCGGCGGCCATCCGGTACCAGCGGCGGGCTTCCTCCAGGTTCTTCTCGACGCCCATCCCCAGCCGGTACATATTGCCGAGGTTGTTCTGGGCCGGCGCATGCCCCTGCTCGGCCGCGGCCCGGTACCAGTGCACCGCTTCCCGGTAATCCTGGGAAACGCCCACTCCCGTGCGATACAGATTGCCCAACTGGTTCTGCGCTTCCGGCACGCCGTGCTCGGCCGCGTTGCGGTACCAGGAGACGGCCGCGGCCAGATTCTGGGGAACGCCGATGCCGCCTTCATGCAGGCGGCCCAGGTGATAGCGCGCCTCGGGCAGGCGCTCCGCGGCCTTCTCGATCCAGTAGAAAGCCATTTCCGGATTCTTCGGCGTCCCCTCCCCCCGTTCATGCATGAGCCCCAGTTGCAGCATCGCGGGGGCATATTTCAATTCCGCTGCTTCCCGATAGAGTTCGAACGCCTGCTTCACGTTCCGGGGAACCCCCCGTCCCTGATAATGCAGGCCGGCGAGATTGCCCAGCGCCGCCGGATGCCGTGCCTCGGCGGCCTTGCGGTACCAGGCCGCCGCCTGCACCGGATCCGCGGGAACCGTCATGCCTTTTTCATACATGTATCCCAGGTTGCTCCGGGCGGCGGCATGTCCCTGCGCCGCAGCGAGTTGGAAATACTGGAACGCCTGGCGCAAATCGGATTCCACACCGAAACCGTGAAAATACAGGTACCCCAGCGCATGCAGGGCATCCGGGTCCTGCTGGGCAGCGCCCTTGCGAAACCACGAAAGCGCCTCCTTGAGATCCACCGGAACCCCCAGGCCGCGCTCATACATGGAACCCAGTGCGGCCTGGGCCTGCGCCAGATTGCGGGAGGCCGCCTGGTAATACCATTTCACGGCCTCGCGGTGGTTGATGGAAACGCCGATACCCTGCTCGTAGAACACACCCGTCCAGTACTGCGCCTGGACCTGGCCGGCCATGGCCGCCTCCAGCATCCAGTCGGCCGCCTTGCGGGGGTCCGCCTCCGTTCCCCGCCCCATGGCCAGGTAGAGCCCCACCTGCTTCTTGGCGTAGGGACTTCCCGCCAGGGCGGCTTTCATGTACCAGGCGAAGGCTTCTTTCTCATTGGTCTCCACACCTCTGCCGCCGGCATACATAGAGGCAATTTGCAAATAGGCGTCCCGCTGACCGGCATCGGCCGCCCGGCGATAGTACGCGAATGCCCTGGCCTCGTCCCTGGGCACGATGATGCCCAACCGATGGGCATGCCCCATCCCCAGGAGGCTTTCCGGCGCATCGGGCGCCTTCGAAAACAGCACGATGGCCTTGGATGGCTTGGCCTCGAACCCATCGGCGCCCTCCAGCAGCAAAAGCCCCAGCGCGCCCGCCGCCCGCAAAACTCCCATGGCCATGGCCTTTTCATACATCTCGGCCGCCTTCACGGGGTCTGGCTTGCCCTCGTGCCCGATGCGGAACAAATCGCCCATACGCCAGTAGGCCTGCCCCTCTCCCCGTTCCGCGGCGCGCCGGTACCACTGCAGGGCCTGCACGGGGTCCGCAGGCAGCCCGATGCCATCTTCATACATGCGCCCCAGAGCCAGAAAGCCGCAGGGGAACTCGGCATCGGCCGCGTTTCGATACCAGCGCAGCGCCTCCATGGGAGAACGCTCCACGTGGATTCCCATCTCGTAGCGCCTGCCCAGTTCGCACATGGCATCCCCGTCCCGGGCCGCCGCCGCCTGGTGCAGCCACGCCATGCCAACCGGCGGATCCGCATGCGGCATTCCTTCGCGCAGCAAGGCCATTGCCAGTTCATACTGGGCCTTGACATGACGGGCCCGGGCCGCCTTCTGCAGCCAGCCGATGCCTTCGCGCACCGCATCGGGATTCTGCGAAGCCAGAAGCAACCTTCCCAACTGATGGGCCGCATTCCGGTCGCCCGCCCGGGCCGCATTCCGGAAATGGCGGATGGCACAGGCGGCATCCGAACGCTCCAGGCACTTGTGTCCGCGGCCGTACTCCACTCCCGGAGACGGACCGCAGCCAAAGAAAAATGCAGCCAGCCCCCATCCCGCCCATACGAAAAGCGCATTCATTCGCAGCATGACGCCTCCCTTCGACGCGTTTCACGTTACAGGCGCAGCATCCCATGCACAACGATTTTCTTTCGCCCTCCGGGCCGCGCCGCTCCCGCCGCGCGCGGCAGTGCCTGCAACCGCTCCATCGTTTCCCTTTTCCTCCGCGCGCATTCGTGATATACGCGGCACATGAATGACGACGCCATCATCTCCCTGCGTCAGGTGAACAAGTTCTACGGTGAGGGCGAAGCGCGACAGCAGGTCCTCCACGACATCACGTTCGACATCCGCCACGGGGATTTCATCTCCATCGTGGGGACGTCGGGATCCGGCAAGACCACGCTGCTCAACATCATCGGCGGGCTGGACCGCCGCTACAAGGGCTCCTGCATCGTGGACGGAAAAGCCGTGGAGAAACTGAGCGACAAGCAACTCTCCCGGCTGCGCAACGAAACCATCGGCTTCGTGTTCCAGTCCTTCAACCTCATGGAGCACCTCACCTGCTGGGAAAACGTCGCCCTGTCCGCCTTCTTCCGCGGCTCCAACATCCCTTCCGACCAGATTTTCCAGCGGGCGGTGGAAGTGCTCGACCGCTTCGGCCTGCACGAGAAGATCCACAGCCACCCGGCCAACCTCTCCGGCGGCCAGAAACAGCGCGTGGCCATCGCCCGGGCATTGTTCAACAAGCCAAAAATCCTCCTGTGCGACGAACCCACGGGCAACCTGGACAGCAAGACCGGGGAGGACGTCATCGAACTGTTCAAGCAGTTGAACCGCGAGGACGGAATCACGCTGCTGGTCATCACGCACGAGGAGCGCGTCTCCAGCGCCACGG
Source organism: uncultured Kofleriaceae bacterium (assembly GCA_964516435.1). Taxonomy (GTDB): domain Bacteria; phylum Myxococcota_A; class Polyangia; order HGW-17; family HGW-17; genus HGW-17. The sequence continues at coordinate 24,520 of CAZEZP010000020.1, forward strand.
ACCGCTGCATCCACCTCGAGGACGGCCGCATCATCTCCGAAGATTCCAAAGACGCGCCGGTGAAGTAAATGAACATCCATAACGTCGTCAAGCTCGTCCGCAAGAACATCCGACGCAATTCCAAGCAACTGATCATCGCATCCATCGGCATCGTCATCGGCCTGTGGGCGTTTTCCCTCTTCCTGTCTTTCGGCCTGGGCATCACCAACGTCGTGGAAGGCGAAATCTTCCCGTGGGACAAGATCGAAGTCATTCCGCCGGCCACGACGCTGGAAACCGGAAGGGCCGCCAACGCCCTCCGCCCGGGAGCCGACAACTGCGAAGAAAACGACTTCTATGTGGATGGCCAGCCCAATGGCACCATCAACCACGACCTGGCCATGAAGTTCCACAAGCGGCGCCACCTGGACGACGAGGTGGTCGAAATCATCCGCAAGCGTCCCGAGGTCAAGAGCGCCTACCCCAAGATGAAGTTCACGTTCCCGGCCATCGCGGAAGGCGGCGAGCAGGAGTTGCATTTGTCGAGTCCCCTGCGCACCGAAATCTTTGCAGACGGAATCGAGCCCGACATAACCGTCCAGTGCGACGAGAAACAGACGGCAGAAGACCAGGAACGGCAGAGGGAAATGCGTCAGTGCGACGTGTACCATCCCTACAAGTTCAAGGACTTCACCGAAGACGAAGACCTGCACGAGGGATTCTGCGAACAGCATTCCGACTGCGCCAGCGGCGTTTTCTGCAATCTCGAGGAGCCGGCCATGCTGTGGGTCTTCCCGCTGTACAAGCCCGATGCGCCCGGCCGGCGCAACCAGTTCCACAAGCGCTGCTACCATGCCGTTCCCGTGCTGGTGTCCACCTACCTGCTGGAACTGTGGAACGGCTCCATCGCGCCGGCGCACGGCTACCCCAAAATCAGCAAGGAAACGCTCAGCACCTTTTTGGGACTCTCCTTCGAGACCTATCTGGGACTCTCCATGTTCTCCTCGCGCGCGCAGACCATTCCGCCCATCACCCGGCGCTTCCAGTTGGTGGGCATCTCGCGCAAGGCCATCCCGCTGGGGGTCACAGTCCCGATTTCATATGCCGCCCGCTTCAACGACTATTTCGCCACGCGCGATGAGGCCGGCGACGTTCTCGACAAGGAAAAGGCCAAATCCACGACGTACTCTTCCATCGTGGTGCGCGTAAAGTCCAAGCAGCAGATCACCAGTTTCCTGGCGTTCGTGAACCGGATGGGCTTCACCCAGGAGGACACCAATGCCGAAACCGTGGGTCTGGTCATCCTGTTCGTCACCGGCATCCTCGTGTTCATCAGTTTCGTGATCGTCATCATCGCCGCCATCAATATCGCCAACACCTACTTCATGATCATTTCCGAGCGGCGGCGGGAAATCGGCATCATGCGGGCGATCGGCGCCAACCGGGGGGACATCCGCTCCATCTTCCTCACGGAAGCCGCACTCCTGGGCTTCGTGGACGGATTCATCGGCCTGGTGCTGGGCTGGCTCACCGCCAAGTTCGTGGACTGGATCATCTGGAACGTCATTCCCGACTTCCCCTTCAAGCCCGAAACGGCCTTCCACTTCCCCTGGTGGCTGCTGCTCTCCACCGTGGTCTTCGGAATCGCATTCTGCGTATTCGGCGCCATCTTCCCCGCATACAAGGCCGCCAAAATCGAACCGTCCGAAGCCCTGCTTCCCCAGTGACCGAGGTCCTCCATGCGTACATTTTCAGGGATTCTCTTCTCGCTGCTGCTTATGGCATGCGCCACCACCGTCACGCGGGCGCCACGCACCCACCTGAAACTGCAGTTGCCCTCGAGCCCCGATACGGATGGACCGTGGCAAGTGCCCCTGGAAAATGCCCAGGATCTGCAGATGGTGCTGGCTGGCGCCCACCTGCAGGGCAACCAGTGGCCCGCAGAAGAGCGAACCCGCGTCGAAGCCTGGGTGCTCCGGGAAATCGGCGCGCAACTGAAAAAACAAAGAGTCCAGGAAGCCGTTGCGCCGTGGGCGGCGCTGGCCGAATGGCACACCCGCGTCCAGGTGAAGCCGTCGCCCGAATTCCTGCAAGTCACGCTGCAGTTGCTGGACCGCTTCGCCCGGGCCGGGGCTGTTGCCCAGACGCTGCAAATCATGAATTTCCTGGACCACACCGCCCCCGACAAACTGGCCAGGCGGGATGCGCTCCTGGCCGGGATGATCGAACTGGAACGCGTGCGCATCGAGCATTGCCGGTTCGAAAACCAGCAGCAGAAGGAACTGTGCCTGTCCCAGGGCACGCTCGAGCGGGAAGCCTATCAGGGACTATCCCCTTGGGCAGGCGCCGAGGACTTGGACACCCTCAAGCGCATCAGTTTCACCCTGTGGCAGGTCCCGCCCCAGACGCCGTTCGCATCCATCCCGGAATGGATTGTGCAAAACGCTCCCCCCGAAAGCCGCCTGCATGAAGCCGACCGCTGGTTCGCCCTGTGCCTGTTCGAGAACGGCTGCTTCCGCAAGCCGCCCGCCGAAGCCCTCAAAGCCATGGAAAAACTCAATTCCTACGTGCACGAGGCATGGAAAAACCTGATCTCCGACACGCCATCGCCGGCCATGCTGGAATCCCTGTCCGCCTACATGTACGAACTGGGGCCGGCTTTCGGCCTGCGCATGTGCGAACAGGGGAGCGCCATCTTTCCGGGGCATCCCCGCGTGCCCCTGTGCCGCAACCGGGCGCTGCAGCGGATGGAGCTCTCCCTGGTGCGCCGCAACATGCTCGTCGAGCAGATCCGTTCCACCCCCGACGTGCGCGAACTGTGGGAGGAACTCTTCCAGGTGACGGTGCAGCGTTTCTTCCATTTCGCGGAACGCGAGCAACTGGAACCGGCGAACCGGGAATACGCCTACATGGAACAGTTGGTCCTATGGATGGAGGCCCGCTGGCCCTCGTCCGAACACCGCAACTCCCTGGTGGTGCAGACGCTGGCCATTTCCGAACTCCACATGCTGCGCGGACAGGTGGACAAGGTGCGAGCCATTTGCCAGAAAGCCTTCGAAAGCACGCAGGATCCCCGCCTGCTGCAGACGCTTTTCCGGCTGGAATTCTGGAGCGGCAATTACGCAGCCGCCGTCGAGGTCATGAAAAAACTGGAAGGCATGACCCAGAATTCCGTACAGAACCAGTACCTCTATCTGCGCCAGACCCGCTATCACGCCCTGGCGCTGGAACAACTGGGCGAGCCGGAGGCGGCCGCCCAGTTGCGCATGCAGGCCGTCACCTTCTTCCGGAAACTGTTCGACTTCGTCTCCGACCCCGACCTGCGGACGGAACTGGTGATGCTCATCGCCGAACTGTACTTCGACGCCGGCAACGGCGAGATCGGCCTGCAACTCTTCCAGGCGGCCCTCACCCGCTCCCCGTCCTGCGACATTTTGAGCCAGATCCTCAAAACGCTCGTGATCCACGAGCGGGTGGACGCGGCCTTCGACGTGTACCACACGCTCATGGACAACGATGCCTGCCCCGCCAACCGCAAACTGTACACGTCCATCTGGATGAGGTTTTTTGGTCTTCGCAACACCATCACCGATGAACGCATGGAAAACGTCCATGAATTCCTCAACACGTACGAAGGGGAATCCTGGCTGGCACACCTGGCGGCATTCGCGCGCGGCAAGTCGACGCTCAAGCAGTTGCTGGCCAAGGCCGGCAATGTCGGCCAAAAGGCCGAAGCCCTGTATTACGGCGGGCTGGCCGCATGGGCAGGCGGGGATTCGGCGATGGCCTTCGATCTGTTCCGCCAGGTGCTGGATTTGCGCATCCTCAACTATACCGAACACGAATTCGCCTTCTGGCATTTCGAGATGCAGAAGCGCGCGCCCAAACTTTCCCCGCTGCCGGACCTCTCGCAGGATGCCCCTGCACCAGAGCCCGCCGATGAAGGGGACAGCGAAGGCAAAGACGAAGCCCCCTGACTTCCCGCCAGCCCGGGACGGATGCCCGATTCGCCCGTTTCGATTGTCTTTTTTCTTTACATTTCATGCCGAAATGGGTTTATTCGTTGCGCTTGAGGTCTTCGGATGAAAACGGTTCAGCCTGTACAATTTGGGAAACATTTGTTATTTGAACCTATGGGCACCACTCGCGTCACCGAGTCCTTCCGCGCCGTGGACCTGTCCAAGCGTTTCTTCGACGGTTTCGTCCTGCTCAAGCGCCTGCAGCCTCACCTGGCCACAGACGTGAAAGCCACGAAAATCCTCGTGTACGAGGCCAAGGTTCACCGGGAACTCGATCATCCTTCCATCGTCAAGGTTCTCGAAGCCGGCAAGGTGCGGGATCAAATCTTCTTCACCGAGGAGCATCCCTGGGGTCGCAGCCTGCTTTCGGTCCTGCGCCAGTTGCGGGAGCAGAAACGCACGATGGAGCCCGAAATCGCCCTCTTCGTGGCCATCCAGGTCTGCCGGGCGCTGGACTATGCGCACACCCACCGGCTGACGTTCGGGGCCAAGCGCTTCGTGGTGCACCGCAACCTCAATCCGCGCAACATCTGGATTTCATTCGACGGCGGCGTGCATCTCTACGACTTCGGAAACGAACCCGTCAACGTCCACGGGCCGGAGGCGGCCCAACTGGATTTCCGCATGGTATGCGGACTCTCGCCAGAGCAAATCAACCAGGAGTACTACGATCACCGCACGGACATCTTCGCTCTGGGCACCATCCTCTACGAGTTGCTGGGAGGCGTCCATCCCTTCAAGGGCAAGGATCTCAAGGCCGTCCAGAAGATGATTCTGGCCGCTTCCCCGCAGCCCCTGTCTGCCCACGTCCAAATCCCGCCCGAACTGGAACGCCTGGTCATGAAGTGCATGGCCAGAAACATCGAGGACCGCCCGCCGCGCGCTTCTTCGCTGCTGCTGCAGATGGAAGGCATGCTCATGTCCATGGACGACACCATGGACAAGGACGGGCTGGGCAACTGGATGAAGAACCTCTTCCAGAAGGAAATCTTTCTGGAAATCCGCAGCCTGCACGAGGCGTTTTCCCAGTGCCTGGGCAAGGGCGCCATGGTGCTGCGCTCCATTCCGGCCTACCTGTTCCAGCACTCCCAGCCGCGCGCGCGCTCAGGGCACAAGACGGACCGCACGGCGCCGGCCGTGAAGACCAAGGACGTGCTGGCGCTGGAAGAGGAAACCCGCATCATGCTGGAGCAGGATTCACAGGCCTCCGACAGCATGGAGACCATCCTCATCGACGACGAGCCCCAGAAGGAGACGAATTCCCTCTCCATGGACGAGGAGCGCAGCCTGGTGGACAACTACGAGCCCCCCGACGCCCACCTGGAAGACGAGACCATCCTGCTGGATGAAAAGAATCCGCCGCTGCCGGGATTCTCGCGGCCGGAGCCGCCGCGGCCCATCCGCAATCCGACCCTGCCCCCGCACACGCGGGCGCCCCAGTTCCCGGAACGCAGGCCGACGCCACCCGGTAAGGGGGGACAAGTTTTCTCGGAAACCCCCGTCCCGCAGTCTGCGGGATCGTTCACCACCGCGCCCCATCCGCGCCTGCCCGGGCAGCAACTGTCATCCGCGCCCGCCGGCCAGCCCGCAGGCGCCACGCCCGCCCAATCCCGCCGGTCCCTGCTGCAATGGCTGGCATCGCTCAGGCCCGAAGAGCTTCGGATGATGGCGGCCATGCTGATCCTCACGCTGCTGCTGCTGGTGGTGATCCTGGTGCTGTTTTCCAGCAACTGAACCCCGCCCGGGGTGCCCCGTTTTTCCTTATTTTCATCGTGTTCACTTTGCATCGCTCCCTTCATGCATGCATTTTTTCGTTCCCCTTGCCTTTTTCCCGGCGCGTGGTATTCCGTGTTCCAACCGCGATGTTTGCGCGATGGAGGTAATCCCATGAAAAAACTGACCTTACTGGCCCTTTTCGCAATCCTTTCCGCCTTTGCCTGCGATGATGGCAAAAACTCCAGTACAAATAATAATAACACAAATAACACAAATAATAACACCAACAACACCAACAACACCAACAACACCAATTGCGGCAACGGTGTCATCGATGACGGCGAGGTCTGCGACGGCACCAACCTCAACGGGGAGACCTGCGTCACCCGCGGCTATACCGGAGGCACGCTGGCGTGCGCCAACACCTGCCTGAGTTTCATCACGTCCGGATGCACAAGCAACACGGCCACATGCGGCAACAACACGACGGAAGCCGGCGAAGCCTGCGATGGCACCGACCTCAATGGGGAGAGTTGCGCCACCCAGGGATTTTCCGGCGGCACGCTGATCTGCAACAACACCTGCTCGGGCTTCATCACATCCGGGTGCACCAATAATACGGGCAACGGCATGGTGGGAGATGCATGCTCCACCCCCGAAGACTGTTCCGGCATCACGGGAATCACGCCCGAGTGCATGACCAATCTCGGTGGTTTCGTGCAACTGCCCGGTGGCTACTGTACGGCGACCTGCACCCCGCCGGCCAATCCGGGCGATCCGGATCCTTGCCAGGCGGGCGGCGGTGTCTGCGTCAACGTGATGCTGGGAGCCTACTGCCTGAAGCCCTGCACCGATTCTTCCGAATGCCGCGAACCCGATTACACCTGTGCGGCTCTTCCCGTGGGCGGCGATGGCGCCACCTACTGCATGCCCCCGATGGGCGGCATGTGATACGACGCAACCATTTCCTTCGAAGTTTCCCCAAAAAAGAGGGGGCTCATGCAATTCATCTACGTCATCAAGCGTTCGGATCTGCGCATCGGTATCCCGCATACCGGAATCCAGTTCACGGAACCGTCTGAAATTGCGCAACTTTCCAATGGTTTCTTTATGGAACGCGCACACGCGGAAGAAGACCCGGACTTCAAGCAGGTCATCCCATACTGCGTGATTCTGAGGGGATCTGAAATCTTCGTGTTCCGACGGCTGAAGGGGGGAGGCGAAAAGCGACTGCATCATCTGCGCTCCATCGGCGTGGGCGGCCACATCGAGCCCACGGAAAACGGCACGGCCTGGGAACGAATCATGGCCGCCGCCCGGCGCGAAATCGAGGAGGAAGTGGAAATCGATCCGCCCTGCGATGCGCCGCTGCAGTATCGCTGCATTCTCAACGACGACTCCAATCCCGTGGGCAGGGTGCACCTGGGCGTCGTATTCCTCCTGGAAGTGCCAGAAAACACGAGCGTCCGCGCCAGGGAAACGAATGTCCTGGAGGGCCGGTTCGAATCCATGGAGCGGCTGCGCCGGGAACCGTTCGACGATTTCGAAACCTGGAGCCGGCTTCTGCTGGAATCGGATTTCCTGCCCTATGAAAAATTCCACCGCGATGCATAAAAAAACGATTTTTTTCACCTCCATCTTCCTTGCAATTGGCTTGACCCTTCTCTGTTCCTGCTCGCGCAGGGCCGAGCCTTCCAACGCCCCTCCGGAGCCAGCGCCGGTCCCCGCCATGGCCAATCCCCCGGCACCCCTTCCGGCCGTGGAACCGCTGGAAGCGTGGGATTCCCCGGCCGTGCCCGAATTTTCCCCCGATATCCGCATCTACCTGATACACGATGCCTACACGGCATGGGCCCGCCGCTCCTGCGCAGGCGCCGTCATCGACAATTTGAAAAAAACGCTGGCATCCCTGGAGACAGCCCCGCTATGGGTAGGACCTTACAGCCTGGCCCCCCGCCCCCCGGA
>CAZEZP010000021.1:0-15174 GCA_964516435.1 uncultured Kofleriaceae bacterium
TGACAACGTCTTGTCGCTTGGCAGCTCTCAATTGTAAACCGCGGCAGAAATACACCCACCCGCGCACCAGCAGGTGACGGACTCCAGCCGGTCGTCATCGCCCTCTAGCTCGGCCGCCCACGAGGCGATCACCCGCCCCAGGGGTGTGGGCTCCCGGTGGATGCCGTGCGTGCTGCCCATCACGAGAGTGTTGCGGTACTTCTCCGCCCGGTCCCGGCACGCGGCGAGAAGGTCCCGCAAGGAGAGCCGGACCAGTTCGGCCGCATCGCGCAGTAGAAGGGCGAAGGACGTGTCCAGCACGTCCGAGGATGTGAGACCCAGATGCAACCAGCGTGCGGGCTCTCCGGCCTGCTCTTCCACGTGCGTGAGAAAAGCGATCACGTCATGGCGGGTGACGTTTTCGATTTCGAGAATGCGTTCGGGCTGAATCCGGACCCGGGCGCGCACCGTCTCCGCCGTGCCGGCCGGCACGATACCGGCTTCCTCCATGGCCTCACAGGCGGCCAGTTCCACGTCCAGCCAGCGGGAAAAGCGGGTGGCATCACTCCAGATTTCCGCCATCGACGGGGTGCAGTACCTCGGAATCATGGTGTCCTCCGGGCGGCAATATATAGAGGATTCTTTCCCGAGGTCAAAGCAAATTCGGCGAAAACTCCGCAAGCGTCCGCCCTCCTGGCGCGAAGGGGGGCGCGCATGCCCGCCAGCGTCTGCCGGCACTGCGGAACATCAATGGAAATCCTGTGAATCAGGGCGTGAAGGGTGAGGGCGGAACCAGGTCGTTGTCGATGTCGTAGAGTTCCGGCACCAGGGTGCGGTAGCGCTCCACATCCTCGATGATCTCGTCCGTGACCGGATTGGGAGCGATTTCCATCCAGCCCATACCCAGGCAGATCGGGCACACAACGATGCCGGTGCCGTGGCAGGCCCGGCAGGACTCGTCGGGAACGCCCTTCTCGTCCATGCAGTCACACGGCAGTGGTTCGTCGTGGGGCTGCAATCCGGGATGGGATTCCCACTCGCAGGGAACCTGCAGTTCGGTGATGACGACCTTGCCCTTGCCGGCGGCATTGGCGGTCAGCAGAAATTCTTCCTCGGCCACGGCGACCTCGTGCACCTCGGACGTGGCTTCTTCGGGGTTGGGATCCGGCTCGGACATGACGGGGCGTTCGTACAGCGGGAACAGGATGTCGGGGTACGGAATGGCATCGGTGTCGAAATATTTCTCATACAGACCCTGCATACCATCGCAGTACGCGCGGTAGACGCCGTCCATCTCCCACACGAACGAGGCGACGCCCTTCGTGATGGCCGAAGGCTTCTCATCCCCCAGGCAATCCTTCATGAATTCCCCGATGGATTCATACGGCTCGTCCGGCTCGTGGGTGTGCCCGTCGGATTCGCTTTCCTCCCCGTGCTCGTGCTCCTCCTCGTGCCGCGCCATCGTCTGGGCGAGCGAAACGACAAGCTTCCCGTTGCACTCCACACACACGCCGGTTCCCTTGCAGACGGCGCACTCCTCATCGCCGTCCTTGCCCGAACCGCCGCACACGAAGCATTTGCCGGCACCCGGCGAATCCTCGTCTACCGCGCAGTTGCAGGGCAGTTCGATGTCGGCGATGCGCCATTCGCCCCCGATTTCCTTCATTAGATAAGTCTCCCCGCCGGAAGACGGCACCCGGATGGAACCGTTCTCGCCACGGGCGGCCTCCAGCGCCTCGGGCACGGGGCGGTCGGCATCGTCGGATGCATCGAGATTGAACGACTTGAGGACCTCGAACACCTCGGGGGAAGCGTATTTTTCGAACACCTTCAATTTGGACTTCCCCAGGGTCAGCCCCGTCTTGGTCAGTTGATCCAGGTAGTTCTGGATGATTTTTCTGCATTCTTGTTCTTGGCTCATGATTCTCCTTCCCGCGATTGCGCCATGCAATCAGAATGGGTTGTCCTCGGGCGGCACGTATACGGAGGGTTCCTCGTCCTCCGCCGTGGCATTCTCGAATTTCGTGTATTCGTGGACGAACCGCAGATTCACCGTGCCCGTGGCGCCGTTGCGGTGCTTGGCGACGATGAGTTCGGCCTTTCCCTTCAACTGGGGATTCTCGCGATCGTAGTATTCGGGCCGGTGGATGAACAGGATGATGTCGGCGTCCTGCTCGATGGCGCCGGACTCGCGCAGGTGGGAAAGCATGGGCTTCTTGTCCTTTTCCTTTTCCACTTCGCGGTTGAGCTGGGACAGCACGATGACGGGCAGATCCAGTTCGCGCGCCAGCGCCTTGAGCCCGCGCGAAATGTCGGAAATCTCCTGCTCGCGGTTGATGTTCTTGCCCGTGCGCCCATGCATCAGTTGCAGGTAGTCGATGAGGATCAGCCCGCGCCGGTGCGGCTCCTCCGGCGGGAAGTACTCCCGCGAGGAACGCCACTGCCGGGCCCGCGCGCGCACCGTGTGGATCGAGATGCCCGGCGTGTCGTCCATGAGCAGCGGCGCCTTGTACAACTGGTTGCATCCCTGCATGATGCGGGAAAGCAGCGTGGCATCGGTGGTCCGGGCGCCGCTGAACGTCAACTGGTTTCGCAACTGATGCAGGTTGATGCGAGACGCCGATGCCAGCAGGCGCATGGTCAGTTGCTCCACGTTCATCTCCAGGGAGAAGACGAGCGTGGGAATGCCGGATATGGCCGCGTATTCGGCCATGTTGAGCGCCAGCGCGGTCTTGCCCATGGATGGGCGCGCCGCCAGGATGATGAGGTCGCCCCGCTTGAATCCGCCGGTGATGCGGTCCAGGTCCACGAAGCCGGAGGGCACGCCCAGCCCGATCTCCGGGTTCTCCATGGATTTGCTCATGTTGTCGATGAAGCGCATCAATTCATCGCCGATTTTGGCAAAGGAGGAGAGCCGGTCTTCCATGGTGGCGCTGTAGAACGCCTGCCCGGCCCAGTCGAAGAGGTTGGTGCTGTCGGCCTCGTCCTCCTCCACCGGGGCGTAAGTCCTGGAAACGATCTCGTTGCACACGGCGATGAGCTTGCGCATGCGGGACTTTTCCCGCACGATGCCCGCATAGTGCACGGCGTTGGACGTGGTGGGCACCTGGGAAGCCAGTTCCACCAGGTATTCCATGCCACCCACGCGCGTGAGGCGGTCGCGCGCCTCCAGTTCCGCGGCCATCGTGGTCAGATCGATGGGCTGGGACCGGTCGTTGAGGGCCCGCATGGCCGCATACAGGTCCTGGTGCGCCGGAATGTAGAAATCCTCGGCATTCAGGAGCGGCGCGATTTCGTTCAGAACGCGGGAATCGATCAGAATGGCACCCAGCACGGCCATTTCGGCCGGTTTCGAGTGCGGGGGCAGGCGGACTTCAGAAGTCAAGGGCGAACCCGACTTCCCCGGGATCAGTTTTCACTGATGACCCAGACCTTGAGCACGGCTTCCACGGAGGGCGCCAGCCGGCATTTCACCTCGTGCACACCCGTGGTCTTGATGGGCTCGGGCATGACGAAGGTCTTGCGGTCCACATGCAGGCCCTGGGCTTCCAGGGCGGCCTGGATTTCCTTGGCCGTCACGGAGCCGTACAGGCGTTCGCCATCGCCCACACGCTTGGCGATCTGCAAAGAAACGCCTTCCAGGCGGGCCTTCAGATCCTCGGCCGTCTTGATCTGCTTGGCGCGGCGGGCCATCAGGACGCGCTTCTCGTGCTCCATGAGAGCCTTGTTCTTGGGGGTTGCCTCCACGGCCAGGCCCTTGGGAATCAGGTAGTTGCGGCCGTACCCGGCGCGCACGCGCACGAGTTCGCCGGCCTTCTTGCCGAACATGTCTTCGCTGAGAATGATTTCCATGTATGCCATGATGAAAGCTCCTTCCTATTCGTTCACGGCAAACGGCATCAGGGCCACCATGCGCGAACGGCGGATGGCCAGCGCCAGCGCCCGCTGGTGCTGCGCGCAGGTCCCCGTGATGCGGGATGGAATCATCTTGCCGCGCTCGGTCACGAACGACCGGAGCAGTTGCGGGTTCTTGTAATCGATCTTCACGGTGCTGTCCGCACAGAACATGCAGACCTTCCGACGGCCAAAACGACGGGGTTTCTTGTCGTTCATCATGGTGCTCACTCCTTGTCCTCGTCATCGGACGCCTCGGCGTCCTCGGCTTCCTCACCCATTTCCTCGGCTTCCTCGGCTTCCGGCCGGGCGGATTCCTCGTATTCGGGTTCGGCCACGCTGTCATAGGCCACGATGGTGGCCGCCTCGTTGAGTTGCTCTTCGGTGACGGCCTCGGGCCGCGCAGCGGGATCCACGTTGGCGTCCACGAGGATCGTCATGTAGCGGATGACTTTTTCAATCATGCGCATGAGGCGTTCCAGTTCGGCCACCAGTTCCGAATGTCCCAGAAAGCGCCAGTACAGGTAGATGCCCTTGCGGTGCTTGCGGACCGTGTAGGCCAGGCGGCGGCGGCCCCAGTTCTCCAGCGTGAGGAGACGGCCTTCCTTGCGCTCCATGAGTTCGAGCACACGGCGCTGGATGACCTTGATGTCATCCGACGTGGTTTCCGGAGCCAAGATGGTGATCATCTCGTACTCCCGCTCACTGTTGAGTTGATCGCGATACGAACGTGTCAATGCCATTGCTTTCTCTTCTCCCTGTGGATGGGGGGTTGCCCTTAGCCCCGCGCACCGCGCGCGGAGCAGGAAGCGCCATGCACCATTGCATGGTCAAGGCGGGCAAATTAGTCAAAACGCCAACGATAGGCAAGCTGTTTTTTGCTTTTTTCGAAAGGAGTTCCCGCAGCGGGCCGAAACGGAGAAACCGACGGCCGGGTTTCCGTCTTCATCCCGAGCGGATCCCGTCCCATGCCCGCGTCCCCAGAAAGAATTCTCTTGCAAACGAAGCCGTTTTGCGGTAGCTGTATGCTTCACGGAGCCGCCGCAATCGGCGCAACCGCAGATTTTTCCGCGCCGGCATCCGGGAGCGCCCCCGTAGCTCAGGCGGACAGAGCAGCGGTTTCCTAAACCGTTGGCCGGGTGTTCGAGTCACCCCGGGGGTACCATCTTCTCGTGCGAGTCCGGAGTGCATCATGACCGACAACGAACATCCCGACATCCAGCAGATCATGGACCGCCTCGAAGGGTTGCGCGCGCGCATCCCCGCCCAACTGCTCAAGAACGTGAATCCCGGCATCGCCCTGATCCTGGATCCGGACGAGGAATCCCGCGCCACGCTCTCGGGCATCCTCGAACTCATGGGATTCAGGGTCTTTGCCGTCTCCAGCCTTGCTGAAGCCCGGAAAATCGCCGATTCCCTGCGGGATCTCTCCATCGCCGTCGCCGTTCCTCGCCCGGATGGCAAGGCCGACCGGGCCGGGCTGGAATTCCTTTCCCACCTGCGCGACCGCAACCCCAGGCTCATTCCCATCCTGGCCGTCTCCTTCACGGAAAGCGAAGACGCGGTGGGGGCGCTGCGGCAGAACATACTGGGCTTCTTCATCAAGCCCTACGACCGCGCCGAGGTGATGCGCAACCTCTCCGATCTGCTGTACCTGTACGATCGCACCAACTATCTGGTGCGCCTGCTGGCCGATCTGGACCGCATCCTGGCGGACTGGCGCCGGGACCGCACCTGATTTCCCATGGCCCGCGACGTTTCCGACCAACTGCCCCGCGTAGCGATCGCCCCCCGCGGCGCGCGTCTCCTGCAGGAAGGATTCCCGTGGGTGTGGGCGGCCCATGTCCGCGCCGCCGAACCCGCCCCACCGGCGGGCGTGGTCGGGCTCGAGAACGACCGGGGCGAATGGCTGGGCCAGGGATTCCACAATCCCGCATCCACTATCCGGATCCGCTTCCTGGCCGCCACCACCCGGCCGCTCGACGACCGCTGGCTGGAGCGGCAGTTGCATCAGGCCGCGGCCCTGCGCGACGGACCGCTGGGCCTGGCGAAGGCCTCGTGCCGCCTGGTCCATTCCGAGAGCGACCGGCTGCCCGGCATCGTGCTGGACCGCATCGGCGACGCCCTGGTGCTGCAGACCCTGTGCGCCGGCGCAGACACCTGGATCGAGCGCATCCATCGGCTTTCCGTGGAACTCTTCCGCCCGCGCGCCTTCTATCTCAAGAACACCGCGCGGTCCCGGGCAGCCGAGGGACTGGCCGCTGAACAGCGCCAGTTGTCCGGAACGCCGGGCCCCGTGATCTATGATGAGGACGGCATCGAATTCGTGACCGACCTGCTCGCGGACCAGAAGACCGGCGCCTTCCTGGACCAGCGCGACAACCACCGCCTCATGGGCCGGGTAGCCCGCGGGCGGGCGCTGGATCTCTTCTGCTATCATGGCGGATTCTCCCTGGCGATGGCCCGCGCGGGAGCCGACGTCACGGCCGTGGACGCCTCCGCCGCCGCCATCGCCCGCCTGCAGGAAAACGCCCGGCGCAACCGGCTTTCCGTGAACGCGCTGACGGCCGACGCCTTCGATTTCCTGGATCATGCAGGCGAAGCCGAACGCTACGACACCATCGTCTGCGATCCGCCCGCCCTGTGCCCGCGCGCCGAGGATCGCAGGAATGCGCTCGCAGCCTACCGCCGGCTGGCCGCCGGCTGCTTCTCTCATCTCAAGGCCGATGGATTCCTGCTGTTCTGTTCCTGCTCGGCCCACATTTCTCCCGAAGCACTCCTGGATGCGCTCGCCCGAGGCGCCCGCGAAGCCGGCCGCACCTTCTGCGTGCACAGGAGCGTGCAGGCCGGGCCCGATCATCCCTATCACCCGCTGATTCCGGAAAGCGCCTATCTCAAGGGCTTCCTGGTTCGCGCGAATTGAAGGAGGGAAACCGCATGGACATCCGTACGCTCATCGAGGAAGCGCGCCAGGCCAGTTCCCATGCCTACGCGCCCTACTCCCGCTACCGCGTGGGCGCATGCCTGCTGCTCGCGAGCGGAACGTCATACCGGGGCGTGAACGTGGAAAACGCCAGTTACGGGGGCACCATCTGCGCGGAGCGCATGGCCCTGGGCGCCGCCGTCACGGCGGAGGGGCCCGACATCCGCATCGCGCACGTGGTGGTGCACACGGCTTCCTCCCCGCCGGCGGCTCCCTGCGGCCTGTGCCTGCAGATGCTCTCCGAGTTCGCCTCTCCCGATACGCCCGTCACGTGCGCCAATTTCCACGGCGAGGTCCGATCCTTCACGCTGGGGCAACTGCTGCCGCAGGCCTTCCACGGCGCCGACATCACCCCGGGTCAATGACGATACCGGAATTTTTCCTTTACAAGTCTGCATGAAAACGCTAGTTTTCGCCCGTTTCGAAAGGAGATGCTTCATGAAAAAATCATTGTCTTTTATTTTGATTGCAATGCTGTCCTTCGCAGGTTGCAACAAGAAAAACAAGGAGGCACAGGCACCGGCTCCTGGTTCGGACATGAATGCGCCAATGCCGCCAGAGCCCGCGATGAGTGCCGATGCCACCCCCGTGCCTGCGGAGATGGCCCCCGAAGCCGCGATGAGCGCCGATGCCACCCCCACGCAGGACGCCACGCCGGCGGCCGGCAATGCCCCGCACCTGGAAGTCCCGCCCGATGCCGTGGTGGTGGAGACGCCCATCTGGCACAAGACCTTCACCCTGGAAGGGAAGAAATACTTCCTGCTGGACTCCTCCATGATCAAGGAAACCAGGGACATCAAGGGCTATGCCGCGCCGCTGCAGATTTGGGCGATTTTCGATGAATCCGGTACCCTGGCCCGGGTCAAAATCGCCTCCCACAAGGAAACGCCCGAATTCATCGAGCGCGTGGAAAAGGAGTGGCTTCCGAAGTTCTCCGGATTGGCCAAGGACAAACTCATCCTGGGCGCTGGCGGCATCGATGCTCTTTCCGAAGCCACGCTGAGCACCGACGCCATCCGCAAGACCGTGGACGCCCTGCGCGCCCTGGCCTTCACCCAACTGCTCAAACTGCCCATTCCCCAGGCCAATCCGGCCCCCGCCAAAACCGGCGAAATCAAGTAGTCCTCCCCATCACGTCTTCGTTCCCCCATCCACCAACGGTGCATCCGAGGACCGTTGTACCAGAAGCCAGAAGGCGCCAGCCGCCACCACGGGAATGGATCCGATGACGAAAAACGCGAGCGCAAGGGAGACTCCCTGCGTCTGCTGGTATCCGCGCGCAACGAACAGCATGCCCAGAACGGCTTCCCGGGTTCCCAAACCGAGTACAGATACCGGCAGCAGGGCCACGGTGTTGGCCAGCCCGAAGAGCAGGAACAGTTCCCCGAATCCGATGGGAACGCCCATGCTCCAGGCCATCACGTACACCTGCAGGTTCATGAAGGCATAGCCGGCCAGCGTCCACAGCGCCAGAAGCGGCCAGAATCGCATCGACTCGCTCCAGGCATCCCAAAATGTCTGCATGCCGTCTTTCGGCAGGGGAAGACGCGAAAGCAGGCGGTGCAGCCAGCGGGCGGCCGGCCTCTGGAAGAAGAAACCGGCGGCCAGCGCCGCAAAAAACAGGGCCATGGATGCCGGATGCCCCCACATCCAGGCCGCCGCCAGGCCAGAAACCAGCAGCAAAAAAGCAAGATCGAAAACGCGGTCCGCAATCACCGTAGCCAGGGAAGCCGCCACAGGAGCCCCAAACCTGCGGGCGGGAAGCCAGGCACGAAAGAATTCCCCGGCGCGCCCCGGAGTGAAGGCCCCCATCGCGATACCCGCCAGATACGCGCCGAACGCATGGGAAACGGGAACGCGGATGCCGGCCGCATGCAGCATCCGCCGCCAGCGCTCGCTCTTGCAGGCCAGATGGGGGATGCTCAAACCCAGCGCCAGGCATGCGGACCAGAAGCCCAGCCGGCCCAACTGTTCCACCAGGGCGCTTAAGCCCACGCGCCACAGGACGAGAACCAGGATGGAAATTCCGATCGCCCTGGGCAACACCCCCCGAAACCAGGGGCGCCGCCGGCCCGCGGCCACCGGTTCGGGAAACCCGTCCATGGGTCAGGATTCCGAGGACGGGCACGGCGCCGCGTCATCGAGGATTTCCACGGCCGCCAGCGCAGGTTCGCCTTCCCGCTGCCGGCGGCCGCGAAGGAACAGGAAAAGAGCGGCCAGCGCCAGCGCCAGCAAGGCCCCGGCCGCGGCACCCGCATCCGGCGGAAGCGAAAAGCGCGGCGCCAGTTCGTAGCCGGCCAGCGCCGCCCCCAGCATGGCCACGGACGGCAGGAAGTACACCACGAACGCCGCGGCCAGAAGTGGACCAGCCTCCATCTCCAGACGCACGCGCTGGCCGACAGAGGCGCGGCAGAGGTTGCGCGCCCGGGCGCGGTGCGTACGCACAGAGCCCGAAAAAGCCGTGCAGGCACCGGATGCCGCGCAATGCCCGCATGCGTCGGGGCGGCCCACCTGCACCTCGACCCAGCCGTCTCCGGCGGACACCACCCATCCGTCGCGCACGATGCGTTCGCTCATGCGGGCTCCTGCTGGCGCACGCGCGCCGCCAGTTCCCGCCCGCCCGGATAGTCCGGCACGGTCTCCAGGAGCCGCGCGATCCGTTCGCGCGCCGGACCGAGGCGCCCCATGCGCGCATGCAGGCGCGCCGAGTTGTACAGCGCCACCGGATGCCCCGGCTCGATCCCCAGCGCCTGCTCATAGCATTCCCCGGCCTCCTCGAGCCGCTCCCGCGTTTCGGCCAGCACCCCCAGGTTCACCCAGGGGCCCGCCCATCCCGGCGCCAGTTCCGCGGCCGACCGGAAATGGCCGCTGGCGGCCTCCCAGTCCCCCGCGCGCGAGGCCAGAAGACCCCGCAACTGCGCCACCTGCGCCCTGCCGGTGCGCAGGGTGCCCTCCGGCGCGCCCTGCCGGCGGGCGGTTTCCAGCCGCGCCTCGGCCGCATCGGGCTCGCCCCGGCGCACATCCATCTCGGCCATGGTCAACTGCACCAGGAAATCCTGCGGATGGCGGGTCTCCTGCTCGCGCAGGATGCGCGCGGCGCTGTCGAAATCTCCCAGGTCCATGACGGCCTTGGCCCAGGCGCATGCGGCCTCGACCAGATCCGGCTCCGCCATCGCCGCCCGCTCCAGCAGGGGGACAGCCTCCCGAGCGCGCCCCGACTGGGCCAGCGCCTGTCCCCAGGCGAAACAGGCCAGCGGATGCTCGGGGTTTTCCGTGAATGCCGCGTGGAAATGCGTGTACGCCACGGCCGGGTGGTTGTCCGATAGCGCCTTGTAGCCGAGTTGCAGGTGCGAAATCCAGTCCGACATGGTTCCTCCGGCAGAAGCCCCAAACGTGCGACGGTCGAAGTATAGGCCAAACGATCCGGGATTCAACCGGAAAGAAAGATCCATCCTCCCGTCCGCACGACGCGACCGTGCGCCCCAAAATGGCGGGCCCCGGCGTGAAGAATCAGAAATCCCAGCCGAACTGGATGGAATAGGTCTGCTGCAGGACGCTGGAATCCTTGATGGAGCGCGTCTGGCCGGACACGGGCTCGAGCACCTCGTCCTTGGACTGCCCCTTGAGCGTGAAGATGCCCTCCACAGTGATGACCATCCTGTAGTAGATGAACCGCGCGCCGAAGAAGACGCGGTGGCGCAGGATGGTGTCCTGGTCGTCGAAGACCACGTTGTTGTCGCAGTCGGAACTGGTGCATCCCATCCCGGGGCCGTACGGCGTGGTGCCGTCGGGATTCAGGGAATCCACGGAGGGCGTGGTGTCGATGACCTTGCTGTCCCCGATGATCATCAGCGCGTTGTAGCCGGCATACGGCGTCACGTTGAGGGAACTGGCCACGCCGAAACTCTTGGAGAGGCTCACGTCCACGCTGGCGATCGTGATGTCCGCCTGGCGCGACCCCATGACCCGCGCGCCATGCCCGCGCACGGCGACGTCGGGGAAAGGCACATGGAAATAGCCCTCGTTGATGCTGAACTTGGCGAACACGTGCGGCGCGTACATGTGGCTTTCCAGCAGGTATTTGATGCCGCCGCCAATCTCGAACCCGGGCAGCGGAAACCACATGCCCCGGCGCACTTCCATGCCGATGGTCTGCACGAACCCGCCCGGGTCCCCGTGCACGCCGTTCTTCCAGTAGTCCGCGGTGCCGTTGATGGTGGTGAGGTTGTAGTGGGCGCCGATGGCCATGCCCATGTATCCCAGCGTCTCGGCCGGCGCCAGGAAGGTGGGCGCGAACGCCACGCCCATCTCGCTGATGAGGTTGCGGTAGGCGGCGGTGCGATCCGCCATGGCGGTGAAGGGATCGCTGGAAGTGTACGCGTTGTACAGTTTCGCGAGATCGAAATCATGGCGGTACTCGCCGGCCCGCGCAACCATGGGAAGGGCCAGGCAAGTCACGATGAACACGGTCAGGAAGGAACGTTTCATGGAACTCCTCGCTGCACGACGCACCGGAGGCTACCAGAGGTTGATCGTTTCGGCAAGTCGAACATCACAGTTTGGGCCACAGCAGCAGGTAGAAGCCCAGCCCGCTCTCCGCCAGGCCGGCCATAAACGCCCCCGCGCCGTTGACCGTCCGGAATCCCCAGGGCAGGAAGCGGAACATGACCCCTAAAAGCCCGTGCAGCATCACCGCCATGCCGAAGATGGCCGCGAGCCACGCGATGAGCCCCTTGTCCGAAAAGCCCGGGATGGTGAACGCCATGACCACCAGCACCAGGGCGATGATGCCATAGGCCATGATGACCGAGGACCGGATGGGCTTCTGGATGCGGATGGTGCCCGTCTCGTGGATGGGCGCATGGCACTGCGGGCAGCGGATGGTGAACAGGTGCACGGTGGTGTCACACCTGGGGCACTTCTTGTACTGGTCCGCCATCGGGCCCAGTTCGGATTTTTCATAGAAGCAGTCCCGGCACAGGGGATTGCCGGAAAACGAGTATGTCTCGTCGGGCGACAACGCCCGGGAGCACTTGAAACATGAAATCTTTTCAGGGGAGTCGGTCATCGATGTCCTCCTCGCGAGGCGATAACCTGCCACCGAAGCGGCATTTCTTCAAGTCCAATTTCGGAGGACCGGATAGAAAAATCAAAAGAGCCCCCGGGGTTGCCGCCACCATTTCGTAATATTTGAAGAATGGCAACAGGCACACCATCGAAGAGGGCCTGACGTTCCAGTTGGCGGCCGGGGCTCTTTTCCGGCGCGTCATTGACTCCCCCCGATGGCCGGCCTATCGTGCCGGCAGCAGGAGTCCTCATCCATGAAGACATCGAGAACGACGTCCCCCATGCCGATCCGCCCCCTTCTTTTCCTTTTCTCCATAATCCGCCCCTTTGGGGCACGCCTGGCCGCGTGGCTCCTTCTGGCCGGCTTCCTGATGACCCTTCCGGCGCAGGCGGCCGAAATCCACGCCGGCCCCGCCGACGACGTGCTTTCGCTCCTGCGCGCCCTGCAGCCGGGCGACGAACTCGTGCTCGCCACCGGCACCTACACCCTCACGGCCCGCTACGGCTTCACGCTCGCCGGCACCCCCGAAGCCCCCATCACCGTGCGCGCGGCCGACGGCGCCGACGTCCTGTTCCACCGCCCCGACGCTGCCCAGAACATCTGGGACTTCTCCGGCACCTACGCCACCGTGCGCGGCCTCCGCTTCTCCGGCGGCTCGGCCGGCCTGCGCATCGAGGGCGCCGACCACCTGACCATCGAGGACTGCGAAATCTTCGATACCGCCGACGTGGCCCTGCGCCTCAACGACACCGGCGTCACGTACGCCCACGTGACCATCCGGCGCAACCACATCCACCACACGGGCGGCACCGGCGAGGGCATGTACCTGGGCTGCAACAGCGACGCCTGCCGCCTGCGCGACAGCCTCATCGAGGGCAACTGGGTGCATCACACCAACGGTCCCGGCGTCTCCCAGGGCGACGGCATCGAACTGAAGGAAGGCTCCTTCCACAACGTCATCCGCGACAACGTCGTCCACGACACGAACTACCCGTGCATCCTCACCTACAGCACGGTGGGCAACGGCCCGGCCAACGTCATCGAGGGCAACCTCCTGTGGAACTGCGGGGATCACGGCATCCAGTCCGCCCAGGACGCCGTCATCGCCAACAACATCATCCTGGGCGCGGCCGCCGACGGCATCAGCCTGCAGCCGCACCAGGCCGGCGTCCCCGGCAACCAGCGCGTCGTCCACAACACGGTCTTCAATGCCGCCGGCAGTGCCATCGTGGTACGCAACGCCACCGGCGACGTCGTCGTGGCCAACAATGCCGTATACACGGACGGCGCGGCGGCCATCCGCATCGTGGGCCCGGACGCCACGATCGTCATCGCCGGCAACGTGGGCGCAGGCGGTCTCGATGGCTCCGCCCAGCCCGGGCTCGCCCCCGGCGACCTCGCATCCGACTTCGTCTCGGCCCACCTCGGCGGCGTCCCGCCCATCGACGCCTTCCCCGCGCCATCGAGCGCCCTGATCGGCGCCGCCGACGCGCGCTACGTGACGGTGGCCGACTTCAACGGCACCCTGCGCGAAGACACCCTCGATGCGGGCGCCTACCGCTACGACCCGGCCGGTAATCCCGGCTGGACGCTGGAGGCCGGCTTCAAGGAAACCTCCCCCGCCCCGCCGCCCTGCGGCAACGGCACGCTCGACCCCGGCGAGGAGTGCGACGACGCCAACACCGTTTCCGGCGACGGATGCTCCGCCGCCTGCACCCGCGAAAACCCCAGCCCCTGTGGCAACGGCACGCTCGACCCCGGCGAGGAGTGCGACGACGCCAACACCGTTTCCGGCGACGGATGCTCCGCCGCCTGCACCCGCGAGGAGACCGGCGCGAAATCCGGAGACGGCTGCAGTTGCCTAATCGCCCGCACGCCGGCCAGAGGAATTTCCGGCCCCGCCCTTCTCCTCCTGGCGTTCTGGCTGGCGCGGGCCGTACGTCCCCCCAAACGCGCCACCCGCGCCAGAACAGGGAAAAAGCCCTTCTGAACCCTTGCCGGATTCACCGGAATTTCCGCCGGGATTTCCCAAAACGCGTTTTCACGTCAAAAAACGGCCTCCAGGATTTCCCGAAACGCATTTTCACATCAAAAAACGGCCTCCAGAAAATCCCGAAACGCATTTTCACGCGAAAAAACGCCCTCCAGAAAATCCCGAAACGCATTTTCACATCAAAAAATGGCCTCCAGAAGATCCAGGTGCAGGAGACCGGAAAAACCACCCGGCGGGGGGCCGTCCGGAAACCGATTTTTTTCTTGACACCGCACGTGGCATTGTCTAGGGAAATACCATTTTCCACGACCCTGCGCCCGAATGGTTCGCGTGCAGAAAACGCACCCCTCTCGAAAGGATTTTTTTCCATCATGCAGCAACTTCTCGAATACCACAGCCTCGATACCCTGGAACACGCCCTGCGCCAACTCGACCTGCGGCTCGCCCGCGTGCCGGAACTCGCCGACCACCGGCCCATCGTGGCCGAGCGGCGCGCGGCGCTCGAGACCGCCCGCAAGGCCTTCGAGGACGCCCGGGAGGCGCGCATCGCCGCCAGCGCCGAAATCGCCTATCTCGACGAGGAAATCGACGGCACCGTCATGGACCTCTCGCAGAGCCTCCTTGTGCGGCTCCGGCGCGACCGCAACGACCCCGCCTACCGCAAACTGTTTCCCGTATCCCCCACCCGGATGACCTCGGACGTCGCCAGTCCGCAGCAGGACCGCTGGGTCGAGGGCATTGCCGAAACCCTCCGCTCCGATGCGGAATACGCCGATATGCGGCCCCTCTCCGACGTGCTGTCCGGGCTCATGGAACGCCTGCGCCAGAGCCGCGCCCGGCGCGAGGAGCTCTACGTGAAGGAAGAGCGCTCACGCACGGCGCTGCGGCTTTCGGCCGACGACGCGCGGCGCTTCTACAACGGCCTGTACCACCGGTTCATGATGATCCTGCCCGGCCGCAAACGCCTCGTCGAGAGCCTGTTCGCGAAATTCTCGCAGACGCATTCCTC
This sequence comes from uncultured Kofleriaceae bacterium, assembly GCA_964516435.1. GTDB lineage: Bacteria > Myxococcota_A > Polyangia > HGW-17 > HGW-17 > HGW-17. The sequence goes on from CAZEZP010000021.1 coordinate 14,927, forward strand.
CGCAACGCCGGCCGACGGGGACGCGCAGGACGCGCAGGAATCCTGACGCCCACCTCTCCCCTGCTGGGCGCCGGCCGGGCGCCGTGTCCGGGCGCAGGCGCATAGAAACGCGTCATCGCCGGTGGACCATTTGCGCCGCATCCGCAGGCCCGCGTGCCGGCGGAAGAAAACTGTGGTACATCCTCTCCCCATGACCGCTGCCGGCTGCACCCCCGACAAGCCGAACGCCCCCGCCCTCCTGCCCCCCC
>CAZEZP010000022.1:0-42992 GCA_964516435.1 uncultured Kofleriaceae bacterium
GGCCGGGAAGCCGGGGAGCGACCAGGAAAGATGGGGAGCGCCGGGGAGCGCCGGGGAGCGATCCGGGAAATCGGAAAAAGGGGAAGGGGGAGGGCGGTCAGCGGCGGCGGCGCAGGATGGCCAGGCCCAGCACGAAGGCCACGAGCCACATCCAGTCCACGTGGCGGGAGCCGGCGGCCGCATGGCAGCCATAGTACACCACGTCTTCCTCCACCATGCATCCGCCCTCATAGCCGCAGTCGTACCCGGTGTTCCACTGGATGTTGGTTTGCAGTTTCTCCATCAGGGCGATGTCGGCGGCGATGTCCGGATCGTTGCCGAGCACCTCGTTGACCCAGCGGGCGTGGTGGATGGTCTGCGACAAGAGTTCCTGGGCACCGGCGAAATCGTACGCGGCGGCCTTCGTGCAGACCTCCTTGAGCGCCAGGTAGATGTTGAGCATGGCGAAGGCCTTGCGCATGGGCTCGTGCGAGAAGTATTCGTTCTCCGGGAGGAAGCCTTCCTCTCCCATGTCGGAAACCATCAGGTTCTGCGGTCCCACGGTTTCGCCCGTTTCCGGATCCGTGTAGGTCATGGTGAGCAGCATGCCGGAGAGGGAGAACGAGGAGGACGGCGTGGGAACGAAGCGCACGAACATGGCCGAGCCGCCGCCGCGGCGGGCATTGGGATCTTCCGTCTGGCTCGAGGTGCGGGTGGCCATGTAGAGGGCCGGGAAGAAGGCCTCGCCGCCGGAAGCCGAGGACTCGAAACTTTCGAATCCAACGGAATCGCCCAGGGCGAAGTCGCTGGTGGCCGAGACGGTGAGGTGCACGTTTTCGGCGATGGGGAAGGCGAAGCTCTTGACTTCCTCCACGAAGATGTCCACCAGGGCGGAACTCTCGTCGATGAAGTAGAAGTTGCCACCGGCCATGGCCAGGTTCCGCATGAGGTCGAAGTTGACGTCGTAACCCACGCCGATGCTGGTCAACTGGGAGGTCTTCGTGGCGCGTTCCCGCGCCAGGGCCACGATGGATTCGGTGTCCGTGATGCCGGCCGTGGGCTGCCCGTCGGAGAGGAACACCACGCGGGCGTAGCGGCCTTCCTGCATGGAGGTGGCGGCGATGTCGAAGCCCAGACCCAGCGCCTCGTAGATGTTGGTGCTGCCGCCGGCCACCAACTGGTTCACGATGGCATGCATGGCGGAACGGTTTTCGGAGGAATCGGCGAACGTCAACTGCAGGCGCTCCTGGGCGCGATCCGAGTACACCACCAGGGCGAGCCGGTCTTCGGGCTCCAGCGAATCGATCATCATGTGCAGCCCCTGGCGCACGTATTCGAGCTTGGAATCGCTGTACATGGATCCCGACACGTCGATCACCGCCACGAAGTCGGTGGGCGGGCGCTCGTAGTCCAGCGGGTTCACGAACGTCTTGAAGCCCACCTGCAGCACGTTCATGAAGTCGTTGCTCAGCAGGGAGACGCCGCGCCCCAGCATGCCGAACAGGCACAGGTTCTCTCCGCAGTCCTCGGCCGGAATCTCCAGGTGGTGTTCCGAGAAGAAGCCGTTGGCGTCCAGGGTGTCCGGACCCGGGATGCCGCCGGACTCGACGATCTGCCGGAAGACGCCGATGTCCTGGACTCCGCCTACGTTCACGTTTCCGCCATTGGTGTTGTTGGATCCGTTGTCGGCACTCTTGGTGGAGGAGTCGGCGGCGCATCCGGAAACGACCCACGCCGCCAGCGCGAGGAAGACCAGGAAGAAGCGATGCTGTTTCATGACACACCTCCGTTCGGCGCGGCCTCAAGCACGTTTCGTGCCACATCCTTCCCGCGGCGCGGATTCCGGAACGAAAACCGCAGGGTCCGTTCCGTGGCGACGATGCAAGGGTTCGGGGTCCGTCCAACTGTTTCCTGAATAGCAGATTTTTCCGGTTTTTTCAGGAAGAATTTTTGCCGCCGGGCGCGCCGGCGGGATGGAAAGCGACATTTTTGTCAGGCTTTGCGCGGGTTTCGTGACAACTGGGCGAACGGGCGGCTAGTCGTAGAGGAACTTGAGGCGGCGGGCCCGGGCGACCTGGTCGCGGCAGGCGGCTCCGGCCTCGCCTAGTTGCCGGTCGTGGGCGAGGATGAAATCCACGTCCTCCCGGGAGAGATCCTTTTTGCAGAACAGGGAGAACAGGCGGGGCAGCCGGCGTTCGGGCGCCTCGTCGATGATGCGGGGCAGATCCGACAGGAACGCGGGGTCGTCGAGAGCGCCGAGCTTTTCGCAGGCGAGCGAAAACACGTCCTCGTCCGCATCGGAGAGGCGCGCGAGCGTGGCGTCCAGAAGCGCCTGGAAGTGCGTTTCGTCCTGGTGCAGCCGGGCGATTCCCTTCCAGGCCAGTTTCAGCGCCCGGGCCCGCACCAGCGAGGAGGCGTCCGACCCCGAGACCGAGAGGGCGACGGGCATGTAGTGGTCCCGCGGCCAGTTTTCGATCCGGGAAAGCGTCACCATGCGCACGAAGACGTCCGGGGAAGCCAGGAGTTCCTGCACCGCCGCCTGCGCCCCGTCAGGATTGGACGTGACCCTGCGCAGGCGGTCACGATCGGCGTCCGAGAGCATTTCCAGGGAGGCCAGGTCCTTCTCGAGGCTCGGCGGTGGTTCCCGGCGGCACCCGGCGCTGGAGAAACCATAACCTGTTGCAAGGATGAAGATTGCAATCATAAAATACTTCATATTGCAATATCCTTTCATTTTCATGCTTTCGGAAGACGTGGCCCGAAGATGGCCGATCCCACCCGGATCCAGGTGGCGCCCTCGGCGATGGCCACCTCGAAATCCGAACTCATGCCCATGGAGAGCTCCTGCAGATCCAGGTGGGGGAACCGGGCGGCGGCCTCGTCGCGCAGGCGGCGCAGGGCCGAAAAATGCGGCCGCACCGCCTCGGGCTCCAGGTCGAAGGGAGGCAACGTCATCAATCCGCGGCAGCGCACGTGCGGCGCATCGTCGAGGAGTTTCAGGAAGTCCGGCAGTTCTGCCGGTTCCAGGCCGTTCTTCTGCGGCTCGCCGCCCACGTTGACCTGCACGAGCACGTCCTGGACCACGTTCATCGCGGCGGCGCGGCGCTCGACGGCCCGGAGGATCTTCTCCCGCGACACCGTGTGGATGAGGGCGGCCTTTCCCACCACCAGGTGCACCTTGTTCTCCTGCAGCGGACCGATGAAATGCCACCGGATGGGAGCGGTGGCCAGTTGGGCGGATTTGTCCCGCAGTTCCTGGGCGTAGTTTTCCCCGAAATCCGTCTGGCCCGCCTCGAGCGCGGCCTGCACCCAGGCGGCCGGATGGGTCTTGGACACGGCGATCAGCCGCACGGAGCCGGGATCGCGGTTCGCGGCGCGCGCGGCCTTTTCCATGCGTTCCCGGACCACGGACAGGTTGTGGGCGATGACCTGCGGATCAAGCATTGGGCTTCCTCCACGGCAGGGCGGGCCAGTCCGGATGGAATTCATACAGCATCCGGACCGTCTGCGCCAGGGGAAGCCCCACCACGTTGGTGTAGGAGCCGCAGATGCGCTCCACCCACGCCGAGGCATAGCCCTGGATGGCATATCCGCCGGCCTTGTCCATGAAGCGGCCGGCGGCCGCATGCGCATCCAGGTCGGCTTCGGAGAGCGGGCGGAAGGTCACATCCGTGCTTTCGAAGAAGGACCTCGTACGGCCATCGGGCATGCGCAACGCCACGCCCGTCACCACGCGGTGGGTGGCTCCCGACAACTGCCGCCACATGCGCCGGGCATCGGCCTCGGAAACCGGTTTTCCCAGGAGTCGTCCGTCCATCGCTACCACGGTGTCTGCGGCCAGCACGCACAGCCCGGAAGTCTCCACGGCGGCGGCCTTGGCCTCGGCGAGGCGCATCGCCAGCGCTTCCGGAGATTCGCCCGGAAGCGGCGTCTCGTCCGTGTCGGCAGGCCGCACGAGCGGTACGAGCCCCAGGCTTTCGAGCATCTCCAGGCGGCGCGGGGATGCCGATGCCAGAATCAGGTGCGGTGGCTTGGGAAAGTGCAGAGCGTCAGGCATGCGAACCTCCGATGGACGAGAGCCAGTCCCCGAAATCGCGTTCGGCGCGCCGGGCCAGCAGTTCCCGCCGGCGGGCGCGATCCCGCGGCGGATCTTCCAGGGGCGGCCAGAGCCCCCAGTGCACGTTGGTGGGCATGTAGGGCGTGCCGGCGTTCTGGATGTACCACGCCAGTGCTCCCAGCGCGCAGGTGGGCGGCGGCTCCGCGAAGGATTCCCTGCGCAGGCGGGATGCCAGTTTCATGGCGGCGTACACGCCCATGGCCATGCTTTCCACATAGCCCTCCACGCCCAAAAGCAGGCCCGCCAGGGCCACGTCCGGCCGGCCCGGAAGGAACACGCCGGATTCCAGGCGGCGCGGCGCGTCCACGTACGTGTTGCGGTGCACCTCGCCATGGCGCAGAAAGCGCGCGTGGCGCAGGGCGGGAATGAGGCGGAAGACGCGCTCCTGGGCGGTATGCGTCATGCGCGTCTGGCAGCCCACCAGGTTGAAGGCGGTGCGGTGCCGGTTCTCGGCGCGCAATTGCACGACGGCCCAGGGTCGGCGGCCAGTGCGCGGGTCCACGAGTCCCACCGGACGCATGGGACCGAAGCGCAGCACGTCGCGACCGCGCTCCACCATGAGTTCCACGGGGCTGCAGTTCTCGAAATAGCGGGGCTCCTCGAATGCGTGAGGGACGACCTTCTCGGCTTCGGCCACCGCCTGCACGAAGGCTTCGTATTCCTCGCGGTCCATCGGGCAGTTGACGTAGTCGCCGCCCTCCGTGCCGTCTTCGGCGGAATCCGCCGCGCCGCGGCCCCAGCGGGAAGCCGAAAAGGCGTGCTCCCAGTCGATGCTGTCGGCTTCCACCACGGGCGCGATGGCGTCATAGAAATACAGGCCTTCATCGCCGATCGCCTGCGCCAGCGCCTGGGCCAGCGCCGGCAGCGTCAACGGGCCGGTGGCCACGACGGCGGGCCCCTGCGGCAGGGTTTCCGCTTCCCTGCGCTCGATGCGGATGCGGGGATGGGCGGAGAGGATCCGCGTGGCTTCGAGGGAGAGATTCCCGCGATCCACGGCCAGCGCGGTTCCGGCCGCCACGGCATGCTTGCGGGCCAGCGGAATCAGCATGCTGCCCAGTTGCTCCAGTTCCCGCTTGAGCAGGCCGGAAGGACGCAGCGGATCGTCGGATTTGAGCGAGTTGGAGCACACCAGTTGTGCCAGGCCATCGCCCGAGAAGGGCGCATGCGTCCGATCCGGACCGCGGGCTTCCAGCAGGCGCACGGAGAATCCGCGCGAGGCCAGGTGCCAGGCCGCTTCGCAGCCGGCCAGTCCGCCGCCTACGACCGTGATTTCCGGGTCATCCTTCCGCATTGCGCTTGTAGTCGCACCTGGGACACACCAGGCTCTTGCGGCCCCGGCGCGGCGGTACGTGCAGGAACAGGTAGGCGTGTCCGCACTGCGGGCAGGGTTCCGCCACGGGCTTGTCCCACGTCACGAAATCGCACGGAGGCGTGGCATTGTAGCGCGAGCAGCCATAGAAGACCTTGCCCTTCTTGCCCCGTTTTTCCACGAGTGCCCCCGTGCAGTCCGGCCGTGGGCAGGCGAAGGGCAGAAGCAGCGGCAGCGTGCCCGTGCATTCGGGATAGCGGGAGCAGCCCAGGAAGGCGCCGAACTTGCTCTGGCGCACGACCATCGGGGAATTGCATACCGGGCAGGTCTCGCTGCGCTGCTCGGGCTGGATCACCTGGATCCGGCCGTCGGCGTCCTTGCGGAACTCGCGCGTGTTCTTGCAGGCGGGGTAGGCGGAGCAGGCCAGGAAACTGCCGTTGGTTCCCCAGCGCACGACCATGGGGGCGCCGCACTTGTCGCAGGCGATGTCGGTGGGCTCCACCCGGGAGCGGATGTTGGGGAGTCCCTTCTCGGCGGATACGACCACCGGGTGGAAGCGGTCGTAGAACTCGCGCACCAACTGGCGCCAGAGGACCTTGTTCTCCTCCACGCCGTCGAGGTTCTTCTCCATCCGGGCGGTGAATTCCACGTCCACGATGTCGGGGAAGGCGGCCACCAGCAGATCCGTGACGATCTCGCCCAGTTCGGTGGGTACGAAGCGTCCCGACACGCGGTCCACGTACTTGCGGTTGACGATGGTGGACATGATGGTGGCGTACGTGGATGGCCGCCCGATGCCCTTTTCCTCCAGTTCGCGGATGAGGGTGGCCTCGGAAAAGCGCGGCGGGGGCTGCGTGAATTTCTGCTCCTTGTGCCGCGACACCAGATCCGGCCGGTCGCCTTCCTTCATGTCGGGCAACTGGGCGGAAGATTCTTCGAACTCTGCTCCCTCCTCGCCCCGGTTCTCGGATTCCTTTTCCCGGTTTTCCTCGTAGAGCGCGGTGAACCCCGGGAACTTGAGGATGGAGCCGGCCGCCCGCAGGGTCAGCCTCCCGCGCTCGATCTCCACGACCGTGGCATCGTACACGGCCGGCGTCATCTGGGAGGCCACGAATCGTTTCCACACGAGTTCGTAGAGACGGGCCAGGTTGCGGGCATCGGCGCGGTTGGCTCCGGAGGCCGCGAGTAGTTGCTCGACCTGTTCCGGCGTCCGGGCGACGTCCGTGGGGCGGATGGCCTCGTGGGCGTCCTGCGCGCTGGATTTCACCTTGTAGTGGTTGGGTTTCGCCGGCAGGTAGGGAGCCCCGTATCGCTTGCCGATGAAATCGCGCACCTCGCGCAGGGCGTCGTCGGAAACCCGCGTGGAATCCGTACGCATGTAGGTGATGAGACCCACCAGTTCCCCGTCCTTGCCCAGTTCCACGCCTTCATAGAGGCGCTGGGCGAGGCTCATGGTCTTCTGGGCGGGGAAGTGGAAACGCCGCGAGGCCTCCTGCTGCAGGGTGGACGTGATGAACGGCGGCGCGGGATGCTTGCGCTGCTCCTTGCGGGTCACCGAGGCGACCCGGTAGGCGCCCTCCAGTTCGGCGAACAGTTCTTCGGCCGTCGCCGCGTCGGGAACGTGCGCCTTCCTGCCGTCCACGCGCCACAACTGGGCCGTGAAACGTTCCTTCGCGGCCGTCTGGAGCGTCACCCACAGGTTCCAGTATTCCTGCGGCACGAAGGCGCGGATTTCCCGTTCCCGCTCCACCACCAGCCGCACGGCCACCGACTGCACGCGGCCCGCGGAAAGCCCGCGGCGCACCTTCTTCCAAAGCAGAGGGCTCAGTTCATAGCCCACCAGGCGGTCCAGCACCCGGCGCGCCTGCTGGGCATCGAACAGGGCGCGGTCCAGCGGCCGAGGATTCTCCAGGCCGGCCTTCACGCCGCGCTCCGTGATTTCATTGAACAGGACGCGGGACACGTTGGCGTTCTCGTCCTTGATCAATTCATAGATGTGCCAGGCGATGGCTTCTCCCTCCCGGTCCGGGTCGGGGGCGAGATATACGGCCTGGGCGGATTTCACCGCCTTGCGGATGGCCGCGATCACTTCCTTCTTGTCCGAGAGCACCTTGTACTGGGGCTCGAAGTCTTTTTCGATGTCCACCCCCAGTTCGTTCTTGGGCAGATCCCGCACGTGTCCCCGGGATGCAAGCACGGTGTACTTGGATGCGAGATACTTGGTGATACTCTTCGCCTTCGTCGGCGATTCCACGATGATGACGGGCTTAGCCATGTTCACTCCCGGCCATGCAACAACAGCCACCGGCCGCCCGGAAGACGGACGGCGTTTCCATTCAGCTCGCCAATCTGCAACCGTTGCAGGACTTCTGTCAAGTCGTTTCCCGTGCGGCGGGCGATTTCCTCCGGAAGTTCTCCCTGGAAGCGCTCCGGCGGCCGGGGATTCCGGAACGGTTCTTCCGGATTTCCTGACGCTTCGATGCTCTGCAGGAGGTCGGCCGCATCGGCGACGGGCCGGGCGCCTTCGGCCAATAGCCGGTTGCACCCGGGACTTCCGGGAAAGACGAAGACGGGCCGTCCGAAGGACAGTGCGAAACGGGCCGTGTGCAGGGATCCCGAGCCCGCGTGGGCTTCCACGACCACCACGGCATGGGAGCAGGCCGCCATGAAGGCGTTGCGCTGGACGAAATAAGGCCGGCCCGGCGGCTGGTCCAGCCCCGCCGAGAACAGGGTGCCGCCGCGTGCTGCGACCACATGGAACAGGTTCCGGTTGCGCTGCGGATACGGGTTCGATATTCCCGACCCCAGAAAAACCCAGGTGATTCCCCGGACCTGCAGGGCGCCCGCATGCGCCGCCGCATCGATGCCCACGGCGCCGCCGCTGACGATGCACGCGCCGCGCCGGGCCAGCCGCGACGCACAGTCCCGAGCCGTTTCCATGCCTTTTCTGGAGGCTGCCCGGCTTCCCACCACGCAGACCCGGCTTGCAGGGCGGGGAGGAACCGCCAGGGATCTGCCGAAAAGCACCCACGGCGCCGAAAATCCCTCCAGTTCCGGCAGGACCCAGGTTTCATCGCCAAATGTCCATAGAAAGAATCCGCCGCGCGTCACGGCATCCATCTCGTATTGCGCGCGCGCCTGCGCCTCCGGAAGCCACGACACGCCGAAGCGTTCCCTGAGGGCGGCGTCCTGGATCACCTCCCGGGCCGAAAACTCGCCGCGCATGCATGCCATTCGGCATTCCCGGCGATGCCGGATGCGGGCATGGTGCAGGACGAGCCGGGCCATCCGCTCGCCGAATTCAATACTCATGGACCATATCCTCCCACCGCGAACCCTCGCTTCCCCTTGCATTATCGGAGCGCGTGGCGGGCTGTCGCAGGAAAAAACACGCGCCCCCCACTTTTTCATTGACTCCAAACGGCGGCATCATACACTTGCAACGACTCGCGTCCGGGTGCATTCCGGACGGGACGAACGTTCCCGAACGTGGAGGGTTTCATGAAACGCAGCTTCCTTGGAGTCGCCGTATTTTCGTTGCTGTTCCTGTTGGCCGCCGGTTGCGAACAGAAAGATCTCGGCCGCTACTGCGTGGTGGGATTCGACCCCTCCACGGGCGGCAACGGCGTCAAGGCCATCAATCCCGAGGCTCCCGAATGCATCGAGCGCCTGTGCGTGCTGCAGAGCCGCGTGGTGACGGTCGACAACGAGGAACAGAACCAGACCGTCCAGTACTGTTCCCAGAAGTGCGGCAGCGACGGCGAGTGCAAGGGCGGCGACAAGCCCGAGCACTGCGATTCCGGTTTCGTCTGCGTGCGGCTGGGCGAGGAGACCGGCCAGTTGAACGGCAAATGCATCTGCGAGTGCCGGGACTTCCTCACCGAAGCCGACCTGTGCCTGAGCCGCTGCAAGAATTCCGACCGCGAGAAGGACCAGGACTGCGGCGCCAGCGGCGAATAGTTTCCGAACGTCTCCTCCGTTTCCGCATTTCCTTGACATTTTCCGAAAATTCCAGCCTGAGCCTGTACGTCCACGTTCCCTTCTGCAAGACGCTGTGCGCGTACTGTGACTTTCCCCGTGTTCCGTTCGATCCGGAAACTGCGCGCCGCGTCCTGGAGCGGATGATCGAGATCATCGAAAGCCTGCCTGCCGGTTTTGGCGGGATTCCCGTTTCCACCGTGTTCTTCGGAGGGGGGACGCCTTCGATCCTGCCCCGCGGGACGGTCGGCGCCCTGCTGCGTTCGATGCGGGGCGTTTTCGCTCTTGCGCCCGACGCGGAGATCTCCCTGGAAGCCAATCCGGAAGACGTTTCCGCGGACTGGGTCGAGGAAATGCGGGCAGCCGGCGTCAACCGGTTCAGTTGCGGCGTGCAGTCCTTCGTCTGCACGCAGGCGCTCAACCGCCGCCATACGCCGCAGCGGGCCGTGGCCGCCGTGGAGGAACTGCGCCGGCAGGGGGTGGACAATTTGAACCTCGATATGATGTTCGCCCTGCCGGAGCAGCGTCTGGCGGATCTCGACCGGGACATCGACGCACTGCTGCGGCTTTCGCCGGAGCACGTTTCCTGGTATGCGCTCACCCTGGCCCCCCGAACCCCCCTGGAGGCCGCCGTGCGGGCCGGGCGATGGCGGCTTCCCGGCGAATCCCTGTGGCTGGCCATGTACGAGCGCATCCAGGAGCGGCTGGAGAAAGCCGGCTATGAACATTACGAGATTTCCAACTGGGCCCGCCCGGGGAAAGCCTGCCGGCACAACTGGCGCATCTGGATGGGCGCCGACTACATCGGGTTCGGGCCGGGGGCGGCCTCCCGCTTCCGGCGCTGGCGCTGGAAGGAGCCGTTTCCTCCCGAAATCTTCCTCGACACGGCGGAGCCCGCGTGCTGGAAGGAGCCGGGGCCGCCTCCGTGGGCCATGGATGCAGAAATCGTGGACGAGACCGGGGAAGATCTCGAAACCCTGCTCACGGGCGTGCGGCTTCCCGAGGGATTCGATTTGCGCCGCCTGCACGGCGAGATCGATCCCGGCTGCATTTGCAGCTTGCAGAGCCAGGGACTTTTGTGGCAAACCGGACACCGCATCGGTCCGACGCGCAAGGGTTTGTCGCTGTCCGATACCGTGCTGGCCCTTCTCGCGGACGGACTGCGCTGCCGGAGACCTCCCTCATGTCCATGAGAACCGTTCTTCTTTTTCTTTTCATTCTGGGATTCTCTTCCTGCACCGTGTCGGGGGCGGGCACCATTCCGCCATCGGCCCTGAAGAATCCCCAACTCCTGTATGAACTCGGCGAAAAGCGCCTCAGGAAGGACAACCCCGAGGATGCGCGGACCGTGTTCCAGAAGATTCGCTCGCTGTATCCGCTGTCCGATTATGCCGTGCTGGCGGAACTGAAGATCGCCGAGACCTACCGCAGGGAGGGGAAGTTCGATGTGGCGGCTTCCGCCTACCGGGATTTCGAGCGGGATCATCCCTTCCACGAGGCCGTGGCTTCGGGCATGACCACCTGGTGGATCGGCTACTGCAATTACCGGCTCGGCCCGGGCGATTTCTTCCTGTTTCCGCCGGCCCAGCAGCGGGATCTGGTGCATACCAGGGCGGCGTACATGATTTTCCAGATGTTCATGAGCCGCTATCCCGACAGCCCCTACAAGGCAAAAGTGCAAAAATACTACCGGCGCACCCGGGAAATGCTGGTCAAGCACGAGTTCTACGTGGCCGATTTCTACATGAAGCAGAAGAAATACCGCGGCGTGCGCAACCGGCTGGAATTCGTCCTCACCCAGTATCCCGATTCCCCCCGGGTGCCCGAGGCCGCCCTGTGGCTGACGCGGATCTACGACAGGCTGGGAGAGGAAAAAAAAGCCATTGATCTTTGTCGCAAGATCATCGAACATTACCCGGCACGTCCACAGGCTGCACAAGCCGCACGCCTGCTGGCGCGGCTGGAGGCCCGCATGCGATCCCGGGGGACCGGCGGCGGCGAGCGCGGGGTGCAAGGAGAACGACGGTGAGCGAGGACATCCGGAAAATCGTGGCCCAGGGCCGTGAGGCCTATTCCAGCGGAGACTTCGGCCGCGCGCTGGAATTCCTCCTCAAGGCGCTGGAATACAAGGAAGACATGGCCGACGTCCACAACATGCTGGGCGTCATCTTCCATCACCGCGGCGAGATCGCCCGGGCGCAGAAGCACTTCGAGAAGGCCCTCATCATCAATCCGGGGTACACCGACGCGGCACTGAACCTGTCGGTCACCTACAACGAGCAGGGCAAGTATGACGAGGCCCGCAAGGTGTATTCGCGCGCGCTGGCCCAATCCATGAGCCAGCCCAGTTCCATCGACCCCTTCGTGCGCGGCAAACTGGCCAACATGCACGCGGATCTCGCAGCGGCATACAAGGAAATCCAGTTGTACGAGGACTGCGCCCGCGAGTTGCGCCAGGCGCTGGCACTGGCGCCCACGTTCATCGATCTGCGCACGCGCCTGGCCGAGGTCCTGCGGGAAATGGGGAAGATCGACGACGCGCTGGCGGAACTGGAACTCGTGATCGCCCAGAATCCCAAATACGTTCCCGCCCTCATCCAGAAGGGCGTCATCGCGTTTTCGCGGGGCGAGATGCCGGCGGCCCGCCAGATTTTCGAATCCGTCCTGCAGTTGGACCCCTCCAACCGCTCCTGCAACCTGTACATCATCATGATCGACCGGATGCTCCAGAACCAGGAGCGCACGGAACCGCTGCCCCAGGTGGATCCGGCCGAGCTGCCCGCGCAGGGCTCGGATGCATCGGAACCGTCATCCGGAGACCCGCAGGCACCGGCTGCCGGCGAACCCGCGCCCACGGGAGAAGACGGCGGGCCCCTTTCACCCGAAACCCCCTGACGGCGCATGGGCGGGTGGCTCTTCCTTCTCGCTTCGTCCGCGAATTCCGCTCCCGATGTCGGCGCGGCCGCGGGCCGTGCGTTTCTGGTCCTGCTGCTGCTGGTGGTCCTCCTGTTCGTCGTGGCCCGCTACGGGCGCGGCTGGATGGATCGCCTGCTGCCCCGTCCGCAGGGCGAGATGCGCGTGCTGGAGGCCTGCCGGCTCGAGCCGAGGCGCACGCTGTATCTGCTGCGGCTGCGGGGCCGCGACTTCTGGCTGGCTTCCCACGAGAACGGCATGGAACTGCTGCGGGAGTTCGATGTCCCCGGTGGCCCGGCGGCACTGGAACCGGACGATGCCGGCGGGAAGGGCCCCGAAGAAGCCAAAGAGGCGGCTTCGCGCGAGGATGGCCGTGCCTGAAGCCCTGAATCTGAACCAACTCTCGGGTTCCGGCATCCTGGTTCTGCTGTCCCTGCTGGGCATGGCTTCCTTCCTGCTGCTGCTCGTGACCTCCTACGTCAAGATTTTCGTGGTGTTCGGTCTCTTGCGCTCGGCGCTGGGAGTGCAGGTGCCGCCCACGTCGGTGCTCGCGGGGCTTTCCGTGGCGCTCACCGTCGTCGTCATGACGCCCGTGTTCACCCGCGCATGGGATGGCGCCGCCCCACACGCCGCCATCTTCGCCGATGCCGGAAGGAGCGAGGACCAGCGCCTCGACGCGCTCAAGGCCGGCTTCGCCTCCGGGGCCGCGCCCGTGCGGGAATTCCTGGACCGCCATGCCCATGAAATGCACAAGGCCCGCTTCGCCGAGGTCTCCCGCCGGTTGAACCCGGAGCGCGAGATTCGTGCGCGCGATTTCCTGGTGCTGATTCCTTCCTTCCTGATTTCGGAGCTCACGGAGGCGTTCCAGATCGGATTCCTCCTGTTCCTTCCCTTCCTCATCCTGGATCTGCTCACGGCCAATGTGCTCATGGCGCTGGGCATGCACATGGTTTCTCCCACGGGCGTGTCGCTGCCGCTGAAACTGCTGCTGTTCGTTTCCGTGGACGGGTTTTCCCTCCTGGCATCCGCCCTGCTGCTTTCCTACGCGTGAAGCCATGACCGCCGACGCTCTCCTGGAACTGGTGAAGGCCGCCCTCTATCTCACCCTCCTGCTGTCCGCGTTTCCGCTCGTGGTGTCCCTGCTGACGGGCCTGCTGGTTTCAGTTCTGCAGAACGTCACGCAGATCCAGGAATCCACGCTGTCCTTCGCTCCCAAGATGGCGGCCGTGGGCTTGAGCCTGTTCTGGCTCGGCCCACTGATGGGCCGGGAACTGGCGGATTTCACGCAGCAACTGCTGGCCCTGGCGGCCTCCATCCGATGACATGGACGAGTGGACCGGACTGGCTCGCTACGCGGAAACGTTCCTGCTGGTCATGGCGCGGATCGGGCCACCGGCGGCGGCCCTGCCGGTCGCACTGCTGCCCCGCGTGCTGCTGGGGGCTGCCAGCGCCGCGTGGCTCGTCGGGGTCATGGGGGCCCGGCCTTCGGCATATCCCGGCTTCTGGCCGGCCATGGCCTTCAATCTCCTGCTGGGAATCCTGATGGGTGCCGGCGTTTCGGTGGTGATGTCCTTCTGGAGTTCGGCCGGAGAGGCTTTCGATGCCTTTCACACCCCGCAGCCCTCCCGGATGGAAATTCCCGGCGCCAACTCGGAGGGGACCGCGCACGCCGCGCTGCTCTCCCTGCTGGGCGCGGTCTATTTCCTCTCCGTGCAGGGGCCCGAACTGCTCATTCTGGCATTCGGGAAGCAACTGGAAGCCATTTTGCCCGAGGCTCCCTGGCTGTTCTTCGCAGGCTCCGATCCCGCCGGGGTGCTGGTGCATTCCGTGCGCGTGCTTCTGGGGGCCGTGCTGGCGCTCACCCTTCCGGCCGCCTTCGTCCTGCTCTTCCTGGAATACTCCATGGGGCTGCTTTCCCTGGTGCTGCCTTCGTCACAGCCCTATTTCCTCGCCATGCCCCTGCGCAGCCTGGCGCTGGAAACCGCCTTCCTGCTGTCCATCCCCTGGATCCTCGATCTCCTGGGACGGCTCACCCTGTGGGGAATCCAGAATGTCATGATTTTGTCATGATAAAAATCATAAATAAATCAAAGATTTTTTAGACATTTCATGAAAATGTCATATTTTGTTTGCTTTGTTTGGAATCCTGAATATTCTCTGACACGATCGGACGCGATCCGTGACAGGACGGGATTCCATGATGAAGAAACTGGGTTTTGACATTGGCTCGAACTTCTGCAAGTTGGTCATTCTCCATCCCGATGGAACGTGGAAGGCCTCGAGGCGGCCCACCATGGGGGCGCCCGCGCGGCAACTGGCGCTGCTGCTGGAAGAATCCGGACTGCCCGACCACGAGGAGGTGCTCGTGGGCATCTCGGGCGTGGGAAAGGAAATCTTCGACAACGGGATGCGCAGGCACTTCGTTTCCGATGTGGCCGCCACGGCGGCCGGCGTGCGCAGGCTGCGTCCCGATGCGGGCATGATCTTCGACATGGGCGGCGAATACAGCCGCGTCATCACGCTGAATCCCGACGGTAGCGTGGCCGATTTCGCCATGAATGGCCAATGCGCCGCCGGCGCGGGCGCGTTCCTGGAACAGCAGGCGGGCCGCCTGCAGATGGATGTCACCGAGTTGTCCGAACGCGCCATGCAGGCCGAACGGGCCGCCGTCATCGCGGGGCGCTGCTCCGTGTTCGCCAAATCGGACATGATCCACCTCCAGCAGAAGGGGACGCCCGTGGAAGAGATGGCCTATGGCTTGTGCCTGGCGCTGGTGCGCACGTTCGTTTCCACGGTGCTGGCGGGCCGCACGCCGAAAGCGCCCCTGGCGGTGGTGGGCGGCGGCGCCCGCAACGGTGGCATCCTGCGCGCGTTTTCGGAGGTGTTCTCCTGGCCGGCGGACGACTTCTGGGTGCCCGCCGATCCCCAGGCCGTCACGGCGCTGGGCGCCGCGCTGCAGGCGCCCGGGCGGGTCCTCTCCGCAGGCGACGTGAAGGAAGCCCTGCGCCGTCTGGAAAATGCGGTTTCCCGGCACGGTCAGGAGTTGCATCTCGCCCCGCTGGGCGAACCGGTGCGCCGGGAAGAACCGGCGCCCGTGCAGGTGGAGCCCGGAAGGAAGGTCCAGGCGTTTCTGGGAGTGGATGTAGGGTCCGTGAGCACCAATCTGGTGCTGATGACGCCCGACGGGCGCATTCTCGAGAGTTTGTACCTGGCCACCCGTGGCCAGCCGCTGGCCGTGCTCCAGGAGGGCATGAAAACCCTGCGCGAACGGTTCGCCGATGCCGTGGAGGTCGTCGGGTGCGGCACCACGGGCTCGGGGCGCCACCTGGCGGCCGCCGTGCTGGGCGCGGATCTGGTGAAGAACGAGATCACCGCGCAGATGACGGCCGCCGTCATGGCCATGCCCGAGGTGGACACCATCTTCGAGATCGGGGGACAGGACAGCAAGTACATCCGCGTGGAGAACGGCCGGATGGCGGATTTCACCATGAACAAGATCTGCGCGGCTGGCACGGGCTCCTTCCTGGAGGAGGAAGCCCAGCGCCTGGGCGTGCGCATCATCGGCGAGTTCTCGGAACTGGCCCTGCGCTCCCGGCATCCCTGCGACCTGGGAAGCCAGTGCACGGTGTTCATGGACACCGAACTGGTGCACGCCCAGCGCCGCGGCGCCAGCAGGGAGGATATCTGCGCCGGCCTGGCCTATTCCGTGGTGCGCAACTATCTGGAAAAGGTGGTGGGCAACCGGCCCGTGGGCCGCAACATCGTGTTCCAGGGCGGCACCGCCTCCAACGACGCCGTGGTGCGCGCCTTCGAGAAGGTGCTCGAGCGGCCCGTGCGGGTCCATCCTTACAACCGCGTCTCCGGCGCCATCGGCATGGCCTGGCTGGTGTCCCGCGAGAAGCCGGAACGCACGGCGTTCAAGGGATTTTCCGCCGATTTCAATCCACGGGTCACCACCTTCGAGTGCAATGCCTGCACCAACCGCTGCGCCGTGTCGCGCTTTTCCTTCGATGGAGAAACCACCTTCTTCGGCGATGCCTGCGAGAAGTTCAGTTCCCGCAAGGATTCGTCCGCCCGGGTTCCGGCGCAGAACCTCGTGGCGATGCGCGGCGAGATGTTCCGGCAGGCCTTCTCGGGGCTCGCATCCGAAGGAAAGCGCCGGATCGGCATCCCCACCACCTCCATCCTGCGGGAATGGGCGCCGTTTCTGGCCCGGCTGGTGAGCGAACTGGGCTTCGTGCCCGTGATTCCCGACGATGCCCACGTGCGCGACTGGGCGCGCGGAAACCGCGGGCTGCCATCGGATCTCTGCATGCCGCTCAAGATCGCCGCCGGGCAGGTGCGCTGGATGCTCGAGGAAGGATCCGTGGATGCCGTGCTCTACCCGTCCGTGCTGGAACTGCCCAAGCGGCAGTTGCTCAACACGGAAATCCGCAACATGGGCGAGATGGAGGCCTCGCATGCCTGCATCTTCACCCAGGAAGCGCCCTTCATGTCGGCCCGCATCGCCGGCAGCGACCGGGTGCTGGTGCCGCAGTTCCCCATTTCCTTCGAGCCTTCGGCCATCCATCTGGCCTGCAGCGAACTGGCGCGGGTGCTGGGAGTGGAACTCGCCGCCGTCAAGACGGCCTGGGCCCGCGCCGAGGCTTTCCACCGGGATTTCGCCGCCCGCCGCGCCTCGCTGGGCCGCGCCCTGCTTTCCACCCGGCCCCGCCCCATCCTCGTGCTGCTGGGCAAGCCCTACACCCTGCACGATTCCTATTTGAACATGGGTCTGGCGCGCCACCTCGAGCGGCTCGGATTCGACGTGCTGCCCATGGACTGCCTGCCGCTGGACGATGTGGAACTGGGACCCGAATACGACCGGGTGCCGTGGTCCTTCTCGCGGGATCTCCTCCGAGCCGCCCACCTGATCCGCGAGATTCCGGACGCGTATCCGGTCATCGTCTCCAACTTCGGCTGCGGTCCCGACGGCTTCATGATCAAGCATCTGGAGCAGATTCTCCGGGAACGCCCGAAACTGGTCCTGGAATTCGACGAACTGCGGGGGGAGGCCGGCATGGTCACCCGCATCGAGGCTTTCGCCGACGAAATCGAGGTCCAGAGGCGCCACGCGGAAAACGGCCCGCAGACGCCGTACCGGTTCCATCGCCCCACACGCGTGGTGCCCCGGACCTTCAACCGCGTGTTCATTCCCTACGTGGGTCCCCACAATGCGGTGTTCGAAGGCATGCTGCGCTCCCTGGGCGACGTGGAGGTCATCAACCTGCCGCCTCCGTCGCACGCCGTGATGCGCAAGGGCGAGCAGATCGCCAACGGCAAGGAATGCCATCCGTACGCCTGCCTGGCCGGGGACATCCTCCAACTGGCGGAGCAGCGGGAACTGCGGGCCACCGATGCCTTCTACATGCCGTCCACCATCACGCCCTGCCTGCTGTCCCAGTACGGCGACGGCTATCGCCTGTGGCTGCAGGAGCGCGGGATTCCGCTGCAGATCCTGGACGTCATCGGCCACGACCAGTGGGATCTGTACGGGTTCGACGGACTGCGGCGCCTCATGGACGGCTTCTTCGCCGTGGATTCGCTCACCATCCTGCGCCACCGCCTGCGTCCCTACGAGAAGACGACGGGACGCGTGGATGCCGTCTACCGGCAGGCGCTCTCCGAGATTTCCGACGCTCTGGCGCAGCGCACGAGCCCCATCGGGGCCTTTTCGCGGGCGGTGTCGGCGCTGCGGGTGATCCCCCTGGCGGAAGATCGGCACTCCCGTCCGCTGGTGGGTTTTTCCGGCGATCTCTACACCCGGCTTTCCGAGCCCGCCAACGACTCCTTCGCCGAACGCCTGGAGGAGGCCGGCTGCGAGGTGTTCCACAGCCCCTACATGTTCGGGCTCATCTGGTTCTCCAATTATTACGATGCCCACCGCTGGGCTTCCCGCGCACTGGTCAAACCCACCATGTTCGAATTGCTGGCGATCCTGGCCACCGAAAGCGCCCGGCGGCCCTTCTTCGACGTCCTGGGGCCGGATTTCGGCCCGTGGTGCCGGGAGCCCGAGTACGCCGAGTGCATGGAGATGGTGGAGCCCTATATCGGCCGGCAGAGCAACTATCTGGTGGCATCCATGCTGGCCAAGATGGTGCATTTCGCGCGGCTGGGAGTGGATGGCGTCGTGAACGTCGTGGCCACCGGCTGCATGGTGGGCTGCGCCGTCAACTCCGCCGTGGAGGCGCTTTCCCGGGACTATCCGGACGTGGCCTTCCTGCCGCTGGTGCTGGGCGTGGAGCGCAACCTGGCCCATGTCCGGCTGGAAACCTTCCTGCACCAGGTCCGCGAGAAGCACGCCCGCAACGCGGAACGCCGCGCCGGAAGCCATCGATTCCGCACGTGAGGTCTGCCGGGGCCGCTGGATTCTGCGGCCTCGTTTTGCACCCGGTCCACCGCTATTTTTTGTGATTAAAATTTATAAAACGCCCAGCGTTTCCACGATCTGCAGGGTGGCGCGGCTCTGGTTGAGCGTGTACAGATGGATGCCCGCCACGTGGTGGTCCAGGAGATCGCGCACCTGCTCGGTGGCCCAGTGCACGCCGAAGCGGGCCATCGAGCCGCGTTCGCTCATGCGCGCGATGGCCTTGAGCATGCGTCCGGGGATGTGCACGCCCAGGGCCAGTTCGGACATGCGGCGCAGCGTGGCCATGGAGGTCACCGGCAGGATGCCGGCGATGATGGGAACGCGGATGCCCACCGCCTCGCAGCGGTCGCAGAAATCGTAGAAGACGTGATTGTCGTAGAACAGTTGCGTGCAGATGTAGTCGGCTCCCGCATCCACCTTGGCCTTGAGATAATCGAGTTCCTTAAGGCGGTTGGGGGTTTCGGGGTGTCCCTGGGGATAGCCGGCCACGCCGATTCCGAAGCAGGGAAATTCCTTTCGGATGAAGGCCACGAGGTCCGCGGCATGGGAAAATCCATCGGGTGGGATGTCGGCGGCCGTGCCCGTGGGCAGATCCCCCCGAAGCGCCATGATGTCCGTGATGCCGGCTTCGCGGTAGGCCGAAAGGGCGGCCCGCAACTGCTCGCGGGTGGAGCCCACGCATGTCAGGTGCGCCACCACGTGCAGGCGCTCCTCGCGGTGGATGCGCAGCACCAGATCGTGCGTCAACTGCCGCGTGGAGCCGCCGGCACCGTAAGTGATGCTCACGAACGATGGCGAAAGCGGCGTAAGTTCGCGCATGGACAGGCGCAGGGTTTCGGCGGCCGCCTCATCGCGGGGAGGAAAGAACTCGAAACTGAAGGTGGGCCCTGCGGCCAGCATGTCCTTCACGTGCATGGGACGCTCCATCGGAACCGGGATGCCAAAACGGGCGAAAGGCTCTCGCGCGTGCGGCAGCCGCAGGAATAGCACGGTTTGCGGGCGGATGCTACGGGGGATTCCGGAGTTGCGCCGTGATGATGCCGCCGCCGAGAACGACGTCGCCATCGTACACCACCACCGACTGGCCCGGGGTGACGGCCAGTTGGGGTTCGTCGAACCACACGGAAAACGTGTTTTCGCCCGTGATTTCCACGGTGGCCGGCGCCTGCGCGTGCTTCTGCCGGATGCGCGCGGACGCGGAAAAACGCATTCCGGCCGTCACTTCCATGGCCCAGACGGCGCTGCCTGCCGTGAGCCCGTCGAAGAACATCTCGGTGCGCCGGCTCACCACCACGCGGTTGGATTCGGGCTCCAGGCGCAGCACGTACCAGGGTTCGGCCGATGCGATCCGCAATCCCCTGCGCTGGCCTACGGTATAGTGGACGATGCCGTCGTGGCGGCCCAGCACGCGGCCCGTTTCGTCCACGATGTCGCCCGGCGGCGATTCCTCAGGGGAGAACAGTGCCCCGTATCCCGCGGAACCGATGAAATCCTGGCTTTCCGGACGCGCCGCGGCCGGAAGCCCGCGTTCCCGCGCAAAAACCCGCACCCGCTCCTTGGTCCAGTCGCCCAGGGGAAAGGCGATGCTGGCCAGTTGCTCCTGGGAGAGGCGATAGAGGAAATAGGTCTGATCCTTGTGCGCATCCGCGCCGCGGCACAGGTGCAGGCGATTCCCGCGTTGCACGATGCGGGCGTAGTGCCCCGTGGCGAAACGGTCGAAGCCGATCTGCCGGCGTGCCTTCTCCAGCAGAAGCCCGAACTTCAGCAGAGGATTGCACAGCACGCAGGGGTTGGGCGTGCGCCCACGACGGTATTCGCTGCGAAAGGCGTCCAGCACCCGTTCGCGGTACTCGGCGCGCAGATCCACCTCCACCAGGGGAATGCCCAGATGCCGGCACACGGCGGCGGCGGCAGCGACGTCATCGTCCTCATCGGGGCCGTAGCAGCCCTGGCGGGCGGAGGCGGGGAGGTCGGCCGAGCCGTCCCAGATGCGCATGATGACGCCGGCGGCCGAATGTCCGGCTTCCAGCAGCAGGCAGGCCGCCGTGGCCGAATCCACGCCGCCGCTCAATCCAACGGCGAAATCGAAATGCTCCGTCATGAAGCCCCCGGTGCGCCAGATGCAGAAACCGGCGCGCGGCTCTCTCTATCACAGCCAGCGTGCAAAGGGAATGGTATTCCTACAAAAAGCATGGGGATATAGAATCGCTTCTGGCGGGCGAAAAAGACGATGGATTCCGGATTCGCCGCCGGGATGGTGCTACAGCATCTGGTGCGCGGCAAAATACTGCCGCATCTTGCACAGGGCGTGCTCCTGGATCTGGCGGATGCGCTCACGGGAGAGGTGGAAGCGCTCTCCGATCTCCTTGAGTGTGAACACATCGGAATCTCCCAGCCCGAAGCGCATGACGATGATTTCGCGCTCCATGGGGGAGAGCGACTCCTCCAGCGCCTTGAGGGACAATTCCTGTTCCTTGTCGCGAATGATCCGCCCGCAGAGACCTTCGGCGGTCTCGGGATCCTCCAGCATTTCGAGAAAACTGCGCGCATCCTCGTGGTTCACGGGCCGGTCCAGGGACAGTGTGCCCTCCTGCAGGTAGTTCTGGATGCGGTCGGCCTTGCGGCGGGAAATGCCCATGGCGTCGGCGATTTCATCCTGGGAGGGCTCGCGCCCCAACTGGACCTGCAGATCCTTGCGTACCTTGAGCAACTGCTGGTACGCCTCGATGAAGTGCACCGGCAGGCGCACGGTGCGGCTCTTGTCGGCGGCGGCCCGGGAAACCGCATGCCGGATCCACCACGCGGCATACGTGGAGAAGCGGTAGCCGCGGTCGGGATCGAAGCGGTCCACGGCCTTCATCAGGCCGATGTTTCCCTCCTGGATGAGATCGATGAGGGCCATGGGGCCGGAGCTGTACTTGCGGGCCACGGCGATGACCAGCCGCAGGTTGGCTTCCACGAACGTCCGTTTCACCCGGCGCAGGCGGTAGAGGGCTTCCTCCACGCGCCGGTGGGTCTCGTGCAGGATCCGGGAACCGCCCCGGGCCCGGCGGCACACGGCATCCACGGTGTGGTGCAGCAGTTGCACGGCGTCCTTCATCCAGATTTCGTCCGTGTCCGTGCGGGCGAACGTCTCCGCCGCCGATGCCGCGAGCCGCTCCATGCGTTCCATATGGGCGCGGGCCCGCGAGCGGATGCGGGAGATCTCCTCCAGGGACACCAGCGCCAGCGGGACGTCGTGCCCTTCCCGCCGCACCCGCGAGAGGATGTACAGGCGGGTGGGTGCAAGCGACAGCAGCCCCTGCCAGATTTCCATGCGCCGCCGGCGGATTTCCATGCCCAGTTCGATTTCCTGCTCGGCCGTCAGGGTCGCATGGCGCCCCATCTCGCGGTAATAGACGGATGCCACGGAATCGAACGGAATCTCTTCGTCAGTTTCCTGCAGGATGGGCAGGGGTTCCGCAGGCAAGGCATCCGGCATCTCCCCGAGTTCCTCGAAGGCCGGATCCGCGGTTTCTGCCGCATCAAAGGCCGCATCTTCCGGATCCTCGTGCAACGGAATGCTTCCCTCGTCCCAGATTTCTTTTTGGGGAGTCACCATGGCGGACCTCCTAAGCTAGTGAAAGAACAAAGAAATGGATGTGGCAGGAAAAAAATAAATAAGGAATCCTGCCATACCATTCTTTTTATAGCCCAAGCCGCTCCGGCATGCGAAGGGTTTTTTCAGGAATTTTTCCATGGAAGCGCCCCATGTGGGGCAAGTCACAAAAGCGGGACCGATTTTTGCCAAGGCACCGGTTTCCGTGTACCAACGGGGAAGGAAGACGTTGGATATGCATGTCGTAGTATGTACGTTGTTTCCGGAACTCTTCGAGCCCTTCCTGCGGGAGGGGCTCATGGGGAAAGCCATCGAGCGGGGCGTGATCCGCGTGGATCTGCTGCATATCCGGGCATTTTCCAACAACAAGCACAACCGCGTCGACGATGTCCCGTACGGTGGCGGGCCAGGCATGGTGATGAAGCCGGAGCCGCTTTCCGACTGCATCCGCGCTGCCCGGGAGATTTGCCCCGGCGCGCCCGTGGCGTATCTTTCTCCCCAGGGGCCGCTTCTGACCCAGCGCCGCGTGGAGGAGATCTCCCGGATGGAAGGCATCATCCTCCTCAACGGACGCTACGAAGGGATCGACGAGAGGGTCATCGCCCGCTACGTCGATGAGGAGATCTCCATCGGCGATTATGTCCTCTACGGCGGTGAACTGGGCAGCATGGTCATCCTGGAGGCCATCACGCGCCTTCTGCCCGAGGGGCTGGGCAACCGGGATTCGCTCTCCGAGGAAAGCATGGAGAACGGCCGCCTGGAGTATCCGCAGTACACGCGCCCGCCGGTATTCGAAGGAATGGAAGTGCCCGAGGTGCTGATTTCCGGGCACCACGCGCGCATCGCCCGCTGGCGGCGCAAGCAGGGTCTCTTGCGTACGATCCGCAAGAGGCCGGACCTGATAGAAAAATACCCGCTCACGCCGGAAGAAACCGAGTTGCTGGAGGATCCCGACACATGAATTCCCCCAAGAACCGCTCCACCACCGTCCTGCTGGTCCACCATCCTGTGCTCAACCGCAACGGCGACGTGGTGACCACGGCCGTCACCAACCTGGACATCCACGACATCTCGCGGGCCGTGACCACCTACGACTGCGAAGCCTTCCACATGGTGACCCCCATCGCGCTGCAGCGCGAACTCATCCAGTCGGTCATCGGGCACTGGCGGGAGGGTTTCGGGCAGGTGCACAATCCCATGCGTTCGGAAGCCTTCGCGCGCACCGTGGTCACGGAATCCATCGCGGAGAGCCTCTCCCGCATCCGGGAAATCCATGGGCAGGACCCGCTCGTGGTGGCGACCTCCGCCCGGAATACAGGGTTGGCGCCGATAGGGGTCGCGAAACTGCTGGAGGAGCCCCGCCCGCTGGTGCTGATGTTCGGAACGGGTTGGGGACTGGCCCCGGCGGCGCTCGCGACGGCCAAATTCGCCCTGCCACCCATCAAGGGCCCTGGCGATTACAATCATTTGAGTGTACGTTCCGCCGTTTCCATAGTATTGGATCGCCTGTTCGGCAACCGTCCGGACTGGTGATGCGGCTTTTTGCCGCGGGAGTCTTCGGCATGGAACGGATGTTTCGCAAATACCAGGCGCTTTTGAACGACTACGTGCTTTTCGACGCCACGGAGGATTCCATGGAACTGCCGGCCCGAACCGTCGTCCGGCTCTGCCACCGGCGCGCCGGGGTGGGCGCCGACGGCGTGCTGGTCGTGTCCCGGGAGGTGGAGCATTTCCGCATGGACATCCTCAATTCCGACGGCAGCCCGGCGGCCATGTGCGGCAACGGGCTCCGCTGCGTGGGGAAGTTCCTGGCCGACACGGGGCGCATCGCAGTGGGCGAGACCGTGCCCGTGCGGACCGGCGCGGGCATGCGAAGCGTCACGGTGCTCGAACACACGCCGCAAGCCTCCCGGGTGGCGGCCGGCCTGGGAACCCCGCAGGTCCTCGAACGGCTGGAACTCGAGGGCATGGAATTCTGGCACGTGGACGTGGGCAATCCCCACATCGTGCATTTCCTGGACGGCGCATCCGGCGATGCCCCGGCGCAGGCGCTCGCGATGGCGCTGGAAAGGGGACCCCGCCTGGAACACGTCTTTTCCAGCGGAGTGAACGTGGGATTCGCCTGCATTCGCGGCGAGGAACTGGAGTTGGCCGTGTGGGAGCGGGGCGCGGGATTCACGGAAGCCTGTGGAACGGGCGCCACGGCGGCGGTGGCTGCCGCGCGCGCATCGGACCGTCTGGTCCTGCCGGGGGTGCGGGTGCGCCAGCGGGGCGGGGATGCGGTGGTCGCGTGGACGCCCCGGGGCGAAGCCGTCCTGGAGGGGATGGCCCATTTCGTTTTCTCTGGCAACGTGTTTCTTGACTTTCCGGGAGGTCCGGGGCAACAATGAGCCGTCGTTTCTGCAGGAACGAGGCGGCAGGGAAACTGGCATGAACATCGAATCCAGCATTTTTCGCATGTACCGCCTGACCGATGCCGAGCAGGCGGAATTCTGGAGAGAGTATACGGAGGTCCGGCGCGATGTGCGCACGGCCGTCTTGCTGGCGCTGGTGGGTGGCGTTGTGGGCGCCCACCATTTTTACATGCGCCGCTATTTGATTTTCGCGGCTTCCCTGCTGTTCATGTGGACCTTCATTCCGCTGCTGGAAGGCTGGGTGGAAGCGATTTTCCTGCCGCAACTCGTGCGGGAGTACAACGAGGAACAGGCCGTACGCATCGCCAACAGCCTGACCCTGCTGCGTCAGATGCCGCAGGCTCCCGGTCCGGCGGTTCCCGAATCCGGCATGCCAGCAGGAGCGCCGGTAGCGGTGGAACGCATCGTTATCAGGGAAATCGTCAAGATTCCCTGCAAGTATTGCGGTTCCCTGGTGGAGCAGACGGCTTCCTCCTGTCCGCAGTGCGGGGGCAGTCTGCATTGATTCATGGGAAATGCAGCTTGACCCGGGCGAAGGCGACGACTACAACACCCAGTTCACGGCGGGCCTGGTCCCCGGGTGAAAGACGCTACGAATGAGTGCCGCACCTTCCAATTCCGAAATCTTCCTTTCCACCCCAGCCGCCGCTCCTCCCGACGAATGGAAGGCATCGATCGGCCTGGCCGGCTCCACGGCCATCGTGGTGGGCAGCATCCTGGGTATCGGAATCTTCCTCACGCCTCCCATCGTGGCTTCCCATGTGCCCAGCACCGCGTGGTTCCTGGGCGTCTGGGTGCTGGGCGGCCTGATGGCGTTCTTCGGCGCGCTGTCCTATGGCGAACTGGGTTCCCTGTTTCCGCAGGCTGGCGGCGACTACGTATTCCTCAAGGCGGCCTACGGACGGCCGGTGGCCTTTCTGTTTGGCTGGGTCGCGCTGACGGCGACCTTTTCCGGTTCCATCGCCACCACGGCCGTGGGAATCGGCCAATACTACATCGCCCCCTTCGTGGGGTCCTGGTTCGTGGAGCCGTGGTTCGTCCTTGGACCGTTCCGCATGTCGTTCCTGACGCTGGCGGCCGTGGGGCTCATCGGGCTGTTCACCACGATCAACATCCTAGGCATTTCCTTTTCGGCCGTGGTGCAGTCGCTGGTCTCGTACACGCCGTTCGCCGTCCTCACGGTGGCGGCCGTATATTCGCTGTTCGTTTTCAAGTCGGGCTCCATGGCCGCATCGCTGGGTTCGGCCGCACCGGCCGCCGCACCGGCCGCCGGGGCCGGCTCCATCACCCTCGGCCAGTTGGGCATGGCCATGCTGCCAGTGTTCTTCGCCTATTCCGGCTGGAATTCGGCGGCCTACATCGGCAGCGAGATCAAGGATGCGCGGCGCACGCTGCCGCTGGCGCTGATCTTCGGCATCGGGCTGATCGTCGTGCTGTATCTGCTGCTCAACAGCCTGTTCATCCGGGGCACGGGCATCGAGGAACTGCGCAACGTGGGCAACGTGGGACTCCTGGCGGCCGAATCCGGTTTCGGTGCGGCCGGAAAGACCGCATTCACGCTGCTGACCGGCGTCGCCATCGTGGGCACCCTCAACAGCACCATCCTGATCGGCCCCCGGATCTACTACAGCATGGCCCGGGACGGCCTGCTCTTCCGGTCGGTGGGCCAACTGTGCCCCCGCCGCGGCACGCCGCGCAGCGGGCTCCTCATCCAGGCGCTGTGGGCGTCGGTGCTGGTGCATCTGGGCGGATTCGAAACCATCCTCAACTACACCACGCTCATGATCGTGGTCCTGTCCAGCCTCACGGTGGGGGGCATCTTCCTGTTGCGCCGCAGAATGCCCGCCCAGAAGGCCGCCTTCCGCGTGCCGCTGTATCCACTGGTGCCGGCGCTGTACATCGCCATGTCGGCCTTTCTCGTCACCATGCTGTGCATCGAGAACCATCGCCAGATGGTGGCGGCAGTGCTGATGATGCTGTCCGGCCTCGCGGCCTATCTGCTTTTCGCCCGTCTCGAACGCCGGCGGAGTTCCGCCTTGTCCTGACATCCGGGGTTTTTGCATGAAACGAAACGACGTCTACTGGAGTGTGGTCCGTTTTTTCTGGGCGGGGGTGCTGATTTTCGGGGCCTGCACCTGCAAGGAGCCGAAGCGCACCGTGGTTTCCGATGAACGCGGCTCGCAGGCCGCCGCCATGAATCCGGAACCGCCATCGCCCCCCCCCATGGCGCCGGACGGGGAAGCCGGCATGAAGGCGGCCCCGGAAGAGGCCGCGCCGGCACAAGAGCCACCGAAACCGGAAGAGAAGGCCCCCGACCCGGCCATGGAGGATCCGTCCAAGCCGCTGACCGAGGCCCAGGAAAAGGCGTTCGCCGGCATCGCCGGGGAGAAACTCGGAGAGACCAGGGAGCATTACTATACCAGCAACGAGACCCGCTATGACCTGTGGTATCCCCAGATCCAGGAACTCGGCGGCGCCTACATGGGGGTCGGTCCCGACCAGAATTATTCCCTCGCGGCGGTGGCCAACAGCCGGCTGGTGATCCTCATGGACTACGATGTGGAGGTGCTGGGCCTGCACAGGATGTACATGGTCCTGGTGCGCATATGCGAGCAGCCGGAATGCGTGCTGGCCATGCTGGACCGCCGGAAGACCGACGAGGTGGCCCAGAAGGCGCGGGAATGGTTCGACGAACCCGCGGTGAAGTTGATCCGCACCATCCACAAGGGCGCTTCCACCGTCATCCTCAAGAACCACAGGGCGCGTATCAAGCAGGGGCTGGACAAGGGCGGGCGCTTCTGGCTCACCGATGCGGAACTCTACCGCCGCTGGCGCACGCTGGTGCTTTCCGGGCGGGTGAAGGTGTTCGCCGGCGATCTGACGAAGGGCCAGACCATGACCCAGGTGGCCGCCGCCCTGAAGGAAATCCGCATGCCGCTGCGCATCCTGTATTTCTCCAACGCCGAGGAATTCTGGCATTACCCGCAGGCGTTCCGCGATGCGATCGCCCAGTTCCCGTTCGATGAGAAGAGCCAGGTGCTGCGCACGGTCACCCTGGGCGACGAGTTCAAGATCGGCTGGCTGTTCCACTACACCATCCAGAATGCTGCCGATTTCCTGGCCTGGATGAAGGTGCCCGGCCGCTATTCCATCAAGGCCATCGCCCGCCTTCGCCGGGATCCCATCGACGGCACCAAGTACTACTCGCGCCTGCCCGCTCCCCCCGAAGGCGTGAAGATGCCCCAATGAGAAGACGTTTCGCCGATTTCTCTCCGTTCGAATGCTTTTTATTCATTGCCTAGCCAACTTGTAGCGCCCGGTCTTCCGGCGCTGCCGACGTGCACGTCTCGAGATATCAACTTTTGTTTTCTGCACCATTCTGATTTTTGAAGTTTGCGCCAAAAATTTCTGGATTTCAGTGCCACATCGGAGCGGTGGGCAGCCAGGAGTCGATTTCAAAGAAAAGGTCTTCCGTGGCCATGAGAATCATGCCTGCGGGATTGATGGCGCTGTATTGATCCTGCAGGTCGCGCAGTTCGTTCGGATTCTGCACCAGGGGGCGGGTCCACGTACTGTCCGTGTCGTAGCCCCAGTACCATCCATTGCGGTAGGGGGAAAAGTGGGATGTCCAGTTGTCGAAATACCACAACTGCTGGGAGAGGCCGGTGAAGGACTGTCCGTCGAAGCCGAAGGAGAGGGCCGGATCCCGCCACGTGCCGAACGCGTCCGTTTCCCAACTGATGAGGTGGAATTCCATGCCGGGCTTGTAACTCTGCAATTCCGTGTTCCACCCGGGCAGTTTGCCGACTTTTCCCGACTCGGCGACCCACTCCCAGTCGGGGGAGAATCCCTTGACGCAGTCGTAATGCCCGAAGGCCGTCATGGCCACCCGCATCACGTCCGATACGCGCGCCTGCATGGGCTCCACGTCCAGGATGACGTCGATGGTGCCATCGGCTTCCACGGCGTTGAGGATGGGGGTCACCCGGTCCGTGCCATAAGTAATGTTGGCGTAGTCGGGAAGGCCGGCGGGCTTGGCGAAGAAGCAGCGGGTAGTGGTCTGCGTGCTTGCGCCGCAGATGGCGATGACGAGGAGCGGGCGGCTCGGGATCGAACTGGCATAGCTCAGGCCCTTGACGGCGGTCACGTACTGGGCCGGCGTGCGGTCGGCCAGGCGCCAGGGGGAGAGCCACATGCCGATGCGCAGGGCCGGCGGCGGATCCACGCACCCTCCGGCTTCGCATACCTGGTCGCCGCAGGCGATGCAGGCATTGCCGCCGGCGCCGCAGGCGGCGGTCTCGTCGCCGGTGCGGCAGACGCCCGAAGCATCGCAGCACCCGTTGCAGTTGCCCGGGCCGCAGGCGGGCTGGGTGACGCATTCCCCGACCCGGCAGGAGCCGGAACCGCAATCCACGCACTCTTCGCCCCCGGTCCCGCAGGCCTCGGTCTGGCCTCCGGCCCGGCAGAGCCCGTCGCTGTCGCAGCAGCCTTCGCAGTTGCCAGGACCGCACAGTTCATCGAAAACGCAACGGTTGGCCTCGCAGTATCCTTCGGTGCAGGACTGGCAGGGTTCGCCGCCCGTGCCGCAGGCGGCATTGTCCGTTCCCGCCAGGCAGGCCCCGTCTTCCCGGCAGCATCCCGCCGGGCAGTTGGAGGCATTGCATTCTTCGTATACGCATACGTTCTGCTCGCAGCGCCCGCCCACACAAATCCGGCAGGCGCCACCGCCGCTGCCGCAGAACGCCCGTTCCGTTCCCGGCCGGCAGTTGCCGTCGCCATCGCAGCAGCCGTCGCAGGTTTCCGGACCGCAGCCGGCCTTCTGTGAAGATTTTTCGCTGCAGGCCAGAAGGAAAATCGAGAAGAAAACCAGCAGGACGTGAAGAAGAATGGTTCGATGCTGCATCGCGCATCCTCCAGAACAGGGTTTTTCACCATAGCCCGAAATCGCGTCCGCAGGCAAGGTGCGGCTTTCGTTCTTCTTCTCTTGCGCCCGCCGTCCGGCGATTTGCGCTATTGACCTTTCCATATGAGGTGATGTAGTCTTTCGTGCCTTTTGCAAGGAGTGTTCACATGCGGCATGTACTGGCAATCCTTTTCTTCCTGGCGTCCATCGGCGTTTCCTCTGGCACGTGGGCGGCCTGTCCCAAGGACAACCAGTTGAAAATGCGCGAAGCCGTGATGCGCGCCATCGAAAAAATCGAGTCCTACGACCATCAGGACGCGGCCGATCTCGTCCGCGAGGGGCTCAAGTACGCCACCAGCGATTGCCTCACCACCGAGCACGGCCTGAACCTGAAGCAACTCGACGGCATCACGCTGTTCTATCTGAACCGGACCAGGGAAGCCCGTGATGCCTTCATGGAACTCTTCAAATTGCAGGAGGACGCCAAGCTCATCCAGAAGGCGGCCAATCCGAAGCTGGCCGCGTTCTTCCAGCAGGTGCTCGACGAATACAAGAAGCAACTGCAACAGAAGGCGGACACGAAGGCCCGGATCAAGGAGCTCGAAGACGCCACGGGCATGCCGCCCGAGCCGGCCGAGGATCCGGCCGTTCCCATCGAGCATGCCCCGCGGGAAAAGGGGCTGCGCGGCCGCGGTCTGGCCGTGTTCTGCCGCGTCAAGGACGATCTGAAGGCCGCCAGGGTGCTGTTGTATCTGGAGACGGGGCCTGGCAATTTCGCCGAACTGGAAATGAAGAAGGCCGGCGTGCGCCGCTACGTGTCCATGCTCACGCCCCAGCAGACCGCCACGCCCATGCTGCGCTACTACATCATGGCGTTTTCCGCTGAGAACAAGCCGGTGGCGGCTTCGGGGAACTCCGCGAATCCGCACGTGGTTCCCATGGAAATTCCGCGGGAGACCGAGGATTCTGCCACGCCGGCCAAGGATCCCGGCAAGGAGCCGGCCAAGGATCCCGGCAAGGATCCCGGCAAGGGGTCCGTGACCCAGGTCGTGGAAGACGAGGAAGTCAAGAAGCCGGTGGAAGACGAGCCGGACGTGTTCAAGCAGGTCCGCAAGCAGCAGACGGAACGGCCCGCCTGGGATTCCGGGCCGGTTCCCATGCTGTTCTTCAACGTGGGATTCGGCTTCTCCGCCGGTCTCGTCTCGGACCACACGGAGGCCAAGAACGCGGCCATCAACACCGGCTTCGGGACGGCCACCATGCTGCACACGGAACTGGGCTACATGCTCGATCGCACGACGGCGTTCTCCGGCGTGTTCCAGATGGGAATGGTCACGGTGGACAAGAATCTGCGCCCGGCCGATGACGAATACCAGACCAGCAAGAACGACTTCTATTTCTCCGAAACCATGCGCAACGACATCCGCCTGATCGTGCGCTACAAGTCCCTGTCCGTGCCGCAGGATCTGGGCAAGTCCCTGCGCTGGCGCCATTACTGGGGTCTGGGTCTGGGCGGCGGCCGCCTGCGCCATTCGGCCCCGGCGTCGGTCGTGGAAAACAACCAGACGAAGGAATACCAGGATACGCATTTTTCCTCCGGCACCCTGTTCAACGGGTACGGCGGTGCCGAACTGTGCTTCACCGATTCCTGTTCGGCCGCCCTGCAGGCCGAGATTTCCTACCTGGCCTCCTTCAGCCTGGAACCGGGCAACTCCTGCTGGGCGCATTTCGATTTCATCCTGGGCTTTGCCCTCCTGTTCTGAGATGGCTTTCTTTCCGGATTTCCAGCCGCGGGGACCTGACCGGACTTCATCCCCGAGGAGTCGATGATGCATTTTCACGGAATCTTTCGGTGGGCGCTTCTTCTGTCTTTCCTTTTTCCCGGCGTGGCCGCCGCCCAGATGGGCATGGGCATGGGCGGCATGCAGCAGCCCGGAGACCGGGATGAAAAGGACATGGTCATCAAGCGGGGCGACGATGCGGCCGACGCCCTCCCCGCCGCGGCCAGCGACGACGACTACCTCCAGCGCGTGCCCTCGTTCCAGTTGTTCGATCTGCACGGCTACATGCGCCTGCGTTCGGACTACCTGTACCGCCTGGATCTGGGCATGCACAATCACGCGGGCGTTTCGTCCCCATTTCCTTCTCCGCTGACCGCTTATGCCAGTGTCTGCGAGCAGCCCAACGCTCCCAAGCGCTGCCGCGCGCACACGCTCACCTCCACCAACATGCGTCTGCGGCTGCAGCCGGTGCTGCGCCCCACGGATGCGGTCTCCATCTTCACGACCTTCGACGTGTTCGACAACCTGGTGCTGGGCTCCACGCCTTCCGGCTGGGCCTATGGCTTCGGAAACGCCTCTTGGACGGCCGTTCCCGGCATGAACGGAACGCAGGCCACCGTGGACGACGGCACGACCACGGCGTGGGACGCCCTGCGCGTCAAGCACGTCTGGGGCCGCGTGGATCTCAAGGTGGCGGACCTGGTGTTCGGCCGCATGCCGGATTCCTTCGGCATGGGCGTCTTCCGCAACGACGGGTCCGGCTTCGATGACGACTACGGCGATGCCGTGGACCGCGTGGGACTGGTTTCCGAAATTCCCATGTGGAAGATGAAACTCGAACTGTACTGGGATTTCGCTTCCCAGGGAATCACGTCCCAGGCCCTGCGTCCGGCGCAGGACCAGGGGCAGCCGGTGGATGCCGACGACATGGATGATGCCACCCGCTGGACGCTGACCGTATCCCGCCGCGACACGCCGTCCGCGCTCGCGCGCCGCATCGCCCTGGGGCATGCGGTATTCAACTGGGCCGCCTCCGTGGGCTTTTTGCAGCAGCGCTATTCCACGAAGAACGACATCGATTCCGCCAGCCTGCCCTCGCTCACGAATCCCCTTTCCGAGGGGGACCTGGCGGCCGTCATCGTGCCGCGCAAGGCCATGCTGCTCTCCCCGGGAATCTGGGGGCTTCTGGCAAAGAACGCCGTCACGCTGGAAGCCGAGGCTGCCGTGCGCTATGGCTGGGTGACGCATCTGCAGGACGTTCCCAACATGGAGAAGGACGGCAATGACATGAACATCCTGTCGTGGGGCGGCGTGCTGCGCTTCGGCTACCGCTGGAGCGGCAACGTGCAGTTGTACCTGGAATCCGGATATGCTTCCGGCGACGACCAGTACGAGAACACGGCCCGACGCGGCGCCGTGCATTTCACGTCGCTGCCGGCGTTCCCGGTCAACCCGCGGGATGCGTGGAACAACCTCATGCTGTTCCATCCCGCCTACCAGGTGGACCTGATCTTCTTCCGGGAAATCATGGGCACCGTCTACAATGCATCGTACGTCAAGCCTTCCTTCCTGTACAGGCAGGGACAGTGGCGCCTGCGCATCGACGGCATCGCTTCCTTCGCCAACGAGCCCGTGGCCACCCCGGGCAACAACTGGTTCTACGGGGTGGAACTGGACGCCGACTTCTCGTACCGCAGCCTGGACGGGAACTTCGAGGCCGGCATCGCCTACGGCCTTTTCTATCCCATGGATGGCATGGAGCATCCGGCATCCATCTATGGAAGCCTGGCATCCGATGCCTCCATGGCCCACACCATCCAGGGCCGCATCCTCGTGCGCTTCTGACGGATTCTCCCATGCTCACGGACAAGACCATCGCGTTCATCGGTCCCGGCCAGATGGCGCAGGCCATGATTGCCGGCCTGCTGCGGCGCCGGCAGGTGCCCGGCATCGTGGCTTCCGGCCCTCTCGAGGAACAAAATGCCCAGTTGCACCGCCAATGGGGCATCCGTGCCATCTGGGACAATGCGGCCGCGGCCCGGGAGGCCCATGTGGTGGTGCTCTCGGTCAAGCCCCAGCACGCGCCGGCGGCCATGGAATCCATCCGCGGACACGTGCGCTCCGACGCTCTGGTGCTCTCCATCGTGGCGGGCCTGGGCATCCAGCGCATCCGGGAAGCCCTGGACCATCCGCATGTGGTGCGCGCCATGCCCAACACGCCGGCCCGCATCGGACAGGGCATCACAGTGGCCGCCGCCAGTCCCGGCCTGGACGAGACCCACCGGGCGCAGGCGCTGGAAATCCTGGGAGCGCTGGGCGAGGTCATCACCGTGGAGGATGAGGAGATGCTGGACATGGCCACGGCCCTTTCCGGCACGGGGCCGGCCTATGTCTTCCTGTTCATGGAGGCCATGGTCGATGCGGGCGTGCATCTGGGATTCCCCCGGGAAATCGCGGAGCGGCTGGTATCCCAGACCGTGCTGGGATCGGCCATGTTCTTCCAGAAGAGCCACGCCTCCCACCTGGCGCAACTGCGCAATGCCGTCACCAGCCCGGCCGGCACCACGGCGGCCGCCCTGTTCGAACTGGAGAAGGCCGGGTTCCGCACGGCCATCTCCAACGCCGTGTGGGCCGCTTACGAGCGTTCCGTGGAACTGGGGCAGGACGTCCGCCGCCGCAAGCCCGGATGATTGCCTCCCGGGACTTCGGAATTTTTTCGCATCATTTCGAACCGAACCGCAGTTTTTGATTTCTTACGGTCATCAGGCGCTGCAAGCCTCGGGATCCCGGTCCTGCAGGCGGTTCGCCGGCGCTGCTGGTCTTTCCCTGGCCTTTTCAATTCTGCGAATCGAGGATCCTGCGGATGCGCGTAAGGAGCTCTTCCGGCGAATAGGGTTTGGGAAGCAGATTCAGGAACCCGGAGAATCCCTGATCCAAAAGGATTTCCTCGTTGTATCCGCTGGTGAACAGGACGTGCAGGCGGGGAAAGCGCTCCCGCACCTTCCGGGCCAGTTCCACCCCGCTCATGCCCGGCATGACGACATCGGTCAGCAGGAGATCCGCCGCGGGCGCATCTTCCCGGACCTCCCGGAGGAACTCCTCGCCGGAGGAAAACGTCCGCACGGCGTAGCCGCGGCGTTTCAGGATGGATTCGGCCGCCTTGCGGATGGCCGGGTCGTCCTCGACGATCCACAGGGTCTCGCCGCTTGCCGAAGAGGCTTTTTTCTCTGCTTTTTCCGGGGAAACCCGTCGTGCATCCTCTGGCTCGGCCGCCGGAAGGGCGATATGAAAACAGGAGCCTTCTCCGAGAGTCGATTGCACGAGGATGCCGCCGCCGTGCTGGCGCACGATCCCGTAGACCGTGGAGAGACCCAGCCCCGTGCCGCGGCCGGCGGGTTTCGTGGTGAAGAACGGATCGAAGATGCGCTGCATCACTTCGTCGGTCATGCCCGTGCCCGTGTCCTGCACCGAAAACAGCACATATTCGCCATCCGAGAGCCCGGATATGTCGATGGCCGGAACCGCGGGCTTTTTGTCCTGGACTTCGAGCGTTCTCGCCGCGATGCGCAGGCGTCCGCCATTGGGCATGGCATCCTGCGCGTTGACGGCCAGATTGATGAGCACCTGCTGGAACTGGACCGGATCCACACGGACGCCTCGGACGTCCGGCGCGACGTCGGTCGTGATTTCGATGTGTTCGCCGATGAGCCGGCGCAGCAGCCGCAGGGTCTCGCCCAGTATCTCCCGGACGTCGCAGGAGCGCAGGTCCACCACCTGCTGCCGGGAGAAGGCCAGCAACTGCCGCGTGAGGGCCGCCGCGCTCCCGACGGCCTGGCGCAGGTCCGCCAGATGCCCGAGCAACTCCTCCCGCGTGGAGGCTTCCTGCGCCAGTTCGAGGTTGCCCATCATGCCCGTGAGCAGATTGTTGAAATCATGGGCGATGCCGCCGGCCAGCCTTCCAACGGACTCCATCTTCTGCGCCTGCGCCAGTTGCTCCTGCAGGCGCAGGCGCTCCTCCTGCTGCTGCACGCGCTGCGTGATGTCGGTGTGCGTTCCCACCATGCGCACGGGCCTGCCCTGCCCGTCCACGCCGACCACCTTGCCCCGCCCGAGGATCCAGCGCCATTCGCCGTTCTTGGCGCGCATGCGGAATTCCACTTCGTAGGCGTCCTTGCGCTGCTCGAGGTGCTCCTGGATGAGTTTTTCGGCTTTTGGTAGGTCTTCCGGATGCACCAGGGAGGCCCACGAGGCGTATCCGGGAGGGAATTCGTCGGGAACGTAGCCGAGCATGGTGTAGTAGCGCGGACTGAAATACGCCTTTCCCGTGGGAATGTCCCAGTCCCAGAAGGCATCGTCCATGGCCTTCATGATGGCCGCCAGCAGATCGTCCGCGCGCTGCAGGCGCGCATCTGCCGTGCGCCGTTCAGTCACGTCCCGCACGATGGTGAGGATGCCCTGCACCTTGCCTTCGTAGATCACCCGGTTGGCCAGGAATTCCACCAGGATTGGCCGCCCGTCCTTGCGCACGCACTCCAGTTCGATGGGCGTGCCGTACACGTCGCCCGAAAGCACGCGATGGAACATGTCCATCAGGACGCCCAGCGAGAAGCGGGCGTAGCGCAGGAAGTAGGTGACATGCCTGCCCATGCATTCCTCTGGTTCCAGCCCGAAGATGTCCCGCACCCGGGAATTGACCATCTTCACGCGGCCCCATCGATCGACGAACAGGATTTCGTCGGGGGAATTTTCGAACATCATCTGCAGGATGTGATCCGAGCACCAGACCGGCCCGTTCGAGATCCTCTCCATGGGCATGCCCACGAGCAGCCGCATGCCCGCTACATCCGGACCGGGAATGTGCAGGCAGCGCCATTCCACATCGCTGTCCGTGGCGTTCGCCCGCGGCACCCGGTGGAAGTCGTCGCTTCCCGGGCTGGCGGGATCGCAGACGACATCCCCGGCCAGTTCCAATTCCCTGCAGAGCCGCCCCAGCGGATTCGTTTCACCGGAATGCAGGCATGCGGCCCGGTTGGCGTGCGTCACCCGGCCAGCGGCATCCAGCACGAACATGGGGAAATCCAGCGCATCCAGCAGTTGGGCCGGAAACGACAGGGAACGCTCCTGATCCATCGATTCTTCTCTCCGGAGAACCCTTTCATTCATTGAAGGATTCGAGCGCATTGTCAATGCGTTTGCAGGCCATGAAGAGCATAAAAAAAAGGCGCCGGTGGGGAACCGGCGCCGCGAGGAGAAAAGACCGCCGCGATCCTACTTGCGCACCTGGATCGGGACCTTGTGCGGCTGGTGTTCCTCGGATTTGGGCAGGTGCAGGGTCAGCACGCCGTTTTCATAATCGGCCGAGAACTTCGACACGTCCAGCCCGGAGGGCAGTTTGAAGGTCCGCTCGAAGTCCGTGGGCGTGTACTCCCGCAGCGTGCGCCGCCACGAGGCATCCACCGGCTTGACGCGGCCGGAGATCCGGATGGCCTGCTTCTCGAAGTGCACCTCCACGTCGTTCTCGCCCACGCCGGGAAGGTCCACGACCATCCAGATTTCCCTGTCGTTCTCGAAAATGTCCACAGCGGGAATCACCGTGCGGCGGTTCTCCATCTTTTCCACATCCTTGGTTTCCGGATTCCGGGTTTCCTGCAGTTCGGTACGCATCGTTCACCTCCTCGTTCCGCTCGGGAACCTGCATCGTCGTCTGGCCGGCCGGCCCCCGCGGGGGCCGGGCCATGAACTACTTCTTCGCGATCTGGATGCTGCGCGGAGCCTCCTCGGGATGCCGCGGCAGTTTCACCGTAAGGATGCCGTCCAGGAGTTCGGCTTCCACACGGCCGGCGTCCACCCGGTACGGCAGCGTGAAGGACCGGGAGAACTTCACGGCTCCACCGCGCTCCTGGCGATGCACCACGGCGTTTTCCACCTTGGCCGGCTTGCGTTCCCCGGACAGCGTCACGACGTCCTGCACCACGGACAGATGCAGTTCGTCCTCCTTGAAGCCGGGGACCTCGGCCGTCAGGATCACGCCTTCCGCGTTCTCGTACAGGTTGCAGGGCGGATACGCCGAGAGCGTGCTGGCCTGCTCCTCGAAGAAGGAATTCATGTGCCGAGCCATCTGGTTGAGAAGATACTGATTGAAGTCGAACCAATTCATCAACATGCTCCACCTCCTCTCCTGGTGTTGAGTTTGTTTTTGAATTCCTGAATGTTTTCAACTACATCCAGGCTTTCCGCGAGGGAAGGTAAACACCCTTTTCTGCCTGTCAAGGGGTGCCGTGCAAACGTGTTTTCGTGTGTGTGAAACAGTGCCGCGCCGGCCGGGAAGAGATGACTTCGCGTCCCTTACGCCACGAGGATCATTGTGCGGCCCATGCGCAGGATGCGGCCTTCCTGGGCCAGTTGGGAGAGCAGGCGGGAGACGGTTTCGCGGCGCGCGCCGATCATGCAGGCGAAATCGGTCTGCGTGTGGCTCGCCGGCAGCAGGTATCCCTCGGGCACGCGCTTGCCCTCCTTGCGGGCCAGGCGCTGCAGCAGGCGCTCCAGCCGTTCCTGCACGTCGCCCAGGCTCAGGCACGCCATGGCTTCGTAGGTTTCCTCGAGGCGCTGGGAGAGCGTGCGCAGCAGCACCACGGATGTGGCGGGAAAACGGCGCAGATGGGCCGTGAGCGCCTCGCGCGTGAGCACCAGCGCCGCTGTTTCCTCCGTGAACTCGAGTTCGGTGACCACGGGATCCTGTTCCATGGGGAAGGGCTTGCCGTAGAGGTCGCCGGCGCCCAGCACGTGGAGCACCAGTTTTTCGCGGTTTTCGGTTCCCGAGAGCACCACCCGGGCCTTTCCGTAGCGGATCAGGAGCATTTCGCCACCGTTCTGCGCCGCAACCGGAATCACGGTGCCCGCGGCGTAGCGCCGGTAGGCGAAGCGCTGCTCGATGTCGGCCTGGGCATCGGGACTCAGCGTGCGGAAGGGGGAAAGACGACGGACCAGGGTGGGAAAATCGATGGGCTTGATGGAACCGGACATGACGCACCTCGCTTCCGGCGCCCCTGCCACGCAATCACCGTGCCAAACCATACGGTGCCTTGCCTTTCCGAATCGTTTTTCGGGGAAAAAAGGACGGGGCAGAAGTCGTCCAGGATTCGAACGCCTGGAAAAACCCTGGCAATTCTGCGGAACCGGGAACCGGTTCCGATGATGGGAAAAAAGGCGGCCGCCAAAAGCGTGGCGCAGATCACACCCAACCCTGACATTGCTGCCATACCCTGTGAGCCTTCGTATGCAGGCGTTCACGTCCTCGTCCCGCAGCGGATCACCGTAAGCGGCCGGAACCTGTCCGTCAGCCGTACCGTTCGCGTAAAGGGGCGCCCGAAACGAGATCGTCCCAGCAGGCATCGGCCGCAGCCCACAACTGCGCCAGCGTCCCGTCGTTGACGATGACGGCCTGCGCGCGGGCGATGCGCTGGGCGTCGGTCCACTGGGCGGCCATGCGCGCGCGCACCTGCGCGGGATCCGCTCCGTCCCGAAGCGCGGCGCGCTGCAGGCGTAGCCTCCGGGGCGCCGTCACGACGACGACCACGTCCACGAGCGCATCGTGCCCGGCCTCGAACAGGAGCGGCGCCTCGTAGACGATGGGGTGGGCGAGCCGCGCGAAATCCTCCCGCACGCGCGCCGTGATGGCGGGGTGCAGGATGCTCTCCACCCGCCGGCGCACGTCCGGGTCGGCGAACATGCGCCGGGCCAGTTCCCCGCGCAGCAGGGAGCCGTCCGCGTCCAGGATGTCCGGGCCCAGTTCGCGCGCCAGGGCCGCCAGCGCGGGAGTTCCCGGCACCACCACGGCGCGGGCGATTTCGTCGGCGATGACCAGCGAGGCGCCCCGTTCCCGCCACCGGCGCGCCACGCAACTCTTTCCCGAACCGATGCCTCCGGTCAGGCCGATGATCATGGCCCCGAACCTCCCTCGAGGATTTCCTACACGAAAGGAGAAGAAATCAGTAGCGGTAATTTTCCGGCTTGAAGGGGCCATCCACCGGCACGCCGATGTAGGCGGCCTGCTCGGGCGTGAGCCGCGTCAGGTGCACGCCCAGTTTTTCCAGATGCAGGCGGGCGACTTCCTCGTCGAGCTTCTTGGGCAGCGTGTACACGCGCACCTCGTGGGGCTTCGTGGCCAGTTCGATCTGCGCCAGGCACTGGTTGGTGAACGACGTGCTCATGACGAAACTGGGGTGTCCCGTGGCGCAGCCGAGGTTCACCAGGCGCCCCTCGGCCAGCACGAGGATGGAGCGCCCGGAGCGTAGCGTCCACTGATCCACCTGCGGCTTGATGTTGCGCTTGGTGATGCCGGGCGTGCTCTCGAGGTAGCGCATGTCGATTTCCGAATCGAAGTGCCCGATGTTGCACACGATGGCCATGTCCTTCATGCGCTCCATGTGCTCGCCGCGGATGACGCTGCAGTTGCCCGTGGCCGTCACGAAGATGTCGGCGAAGTCCACCACGTCCTCGAGCGTCTTGACCTCGAACCCTTCCATGGCCGCCTGCAGGGCGCAGATGGGATCGATCTCGGTGACCACCACGCGCGCGCCGAAGCCGCGCATGGACTGGGCGCAGCCCTTGCCCACGTCGCCATAGCCGCACACCACCACGGTCTTGCCGGCCACCATCACGTCGGTGGCCCGCTTGATGCCGTCGGCGAGCGATTCGCGGCAGCCGTAGAGGTTGTCGAACTTGCTCTTGGTGACACTGTCGTTGACGTTGATGGCCGGGAACAGCAGTTCGCCCTTCTCCATCATCTGGTAGAGGCGGTGCACGCCGGTGGTGGTCTCTTCGGAGACGCCGCGCACGCGGGCGGCCACCCGGCGCCAGCGCTCGGGCGAGGAAGCCAGCGAGGCACGCAGGCGGTCGAGGATGATCTGCATTTCGCGGTGCTCGGCAGGCTTTTCGAGGATGGATGGATCCTGCTCGGCCTTGACGCCCAGGTGGATCAGCAGCGTGGCGTCTCCGCCATCGTCCACGATGAGGTCCGGGCCCGAGCCGTCGGGCCAGGTCAGCGCCATCTCGGTGCACCACCAGTAGTCCTCGAGGGTTTCGCCCTTCCAGGCGAACACGGCGCTGCGCCCGGCGGCGGCGATCGCGGCGGCGGCGTGATCCTGCGTGGAGAAGATGTTGCAGGACGCCCAGCGCACGTCGGCGCCCAGGATTTCCAGCGTCTCGATGAGCATGGCCGTCTGGATGGTCATGTGCAGGCTGCCGGCCACGCGCAGGCCGGCCAGCGGGCGCGACGGGCCATACTTTTCGCGAACGGCCATGAGCCCCGGCATCTCGCGCTCGGCCAGTTCCATCTCCTTGCGGCCCCAGTCGGCCAGGGAGAGATCCGCGACCTTGTACGGCAGGCTCAGGTCCAGGGGTTTCACGTCGGATGCGGGGGATGAAACGGCATTTCGAACTTGGGACATGGTTTTCCTCTCGTGCGGCGCGCGCCCGGGGGCGCCCTCACGCCGGCGCCTTGGTGTAGAGGATCC
Source organism: uncultured Kofleriaceae bacterium (assembly GCA_964516435.1). Taxonomy (GTDB): domain Bacteria; phylum Myxococcota_A; class Polyangia; order HGW-17; family HGW-17; genus HGW-17. The sequence goes on from CAZEZP010000022.1 coordinate 40,917, forward strand.
GCCCGCGCCTGTCAATCGGGCAGAAAGTGTAGCGGGAGGTTTTTTCCCCGCGCCGGTCATGCCGGCCGGAATTTCAGTCCTCGTCCGCCATCTCGGGGTAGAATTTGCGCACGCAGTCCGGGCACAGGCCGTGGCTGAAGGTGGCTTCCGAATGCCGGGTGATGTAGGTCTCGAGGCTTTCCCATGCGGCCGTGTCGTTGCGGATCTTCTTGCAGGAACTGCAGATGGGCAGAAGCCCCTTGAGCACCCGAACCTCGGCCCAGGCATCCTCCCGGTCCTGGTACAGGCGCAGGGCGTGCAGGGAGATGAGGGAGAAGAACAGGGTCAGGGACAGCGGCGCCATGAGGAATGCGGTCAGGCCGAGCACCGTCTTGACCGGCGGGACGAACGGAGTCCAGGGCAGAAAGAAGGTCAGCGCGAGCCGGATGGCATGCAGGGACAGCAAACCGTACAGGGAACCCGCAAGCCAGGACATGTGCAGGCCGGGAAACATCCGCTTCAGGTTTTTTCGCGCAATCATCAGGATTTGCAGCAGCAGGAACCCGTGCGTCAGGGAGACCAGGATGATGCGCGCCCACATGTCATCGTGCACGTACGTGAAGACGGACTGGAAGACGGCAAAGAAAAACAGGATGAACGAACTGGTCTTCCATCCGGCGGGAACGTCGAAGAAGCGGGCGACGCCATGGCGCAGGGCGTCGATGCCGGCGACCAGCAGCAGGTTGCTCACCACGATGGAGAGGAAATCCGGGATGAAGCCGCGAAGTCCCATGAGCAGGCTTCCCGAGCTGAACAGCAGCAGGGCGGCCATCCAGAAGCCATAGCCCGGATACGGCTTCGTGCGGGTGTACACCTCGAACATGGCCAGAAATGGCGCGAGTAGCACCACGGCCGAAAACAGCATCAGGGGGAAGAAGGGGAAGAGGGAACCCATGGCCGCTTCATCCTGCCTCTACCCTTGCGTTTTTTCCACATACTTTTTGGAGAAAGCAAATTTGTACTGCGTAAAACAAAAAATGACGGACGCGGGGTCATTCCTCCGCGTCGGGGGTGCGCAGTTTGCGCAGGGCCAGTTTGCGGCGGATGCCGCCCACCTTCTCGATGATGAGCTTGCCGTCGAGGTGGTCGATCTCGTGCTGGAACGCGCGGCTGAGCAGCCCGGTCCCCTCGAGCGTGAACTCCTGCCCCTCGAGGTTGGTGGCCCGCACGCGGGTGTGATGGAAGCGCTCCACCGGGATGAACACGCCTGGCAGGCTCAGGCAGCCTTCCTCCTCGCGCACGGGGTTCTCCATCAACTCGAACACGGGATTGATGAACACCAGCGCGGGGTCCGCCTTGGTGCCGCCGGCGAACGTGGGGTCGATCACGAAGATGCGCAGGGGGACCCCCACCTGGATGGCGGCCAGCCCCACGCCTTCGCTGGCGTACATGGTATCCACCATGTCGGCGACGAGCGCGCGGACCTCGTCCGTGATGTCCTTGACTTCCGCGGAAACCTGTTCGAGGCGGGGATCGGGGTACGTGACGATTTTTCGAAGGGCCATGACTCACTCCGAAGGCCGTCTTTAGCCCAAAGTCCCCGCGAGTGCAAGGGGCACGCGTGCGCTGTACCTTCAGCTTGAGTGCAGGGCGGCTTTTTGCTACGAGGAAGCGACCCACAGGAGGTGTCCATGAAATCGTATTTCCGCTTCTTCTGTCTTCTCGCCGTGCTGTTCCTGGCGCCCGCGGCCGCCGCGCGCGTGCTCACGCCGCAGGACCTGGTGGCGGTCAAGAGGGTGGCCGCGCCGGCCGTGAGCCCCGACGAGCGCACCGTGTTCTATGCCGTCACCACGTACGATCTGCAGACCAACAAGGGGACCACCCGCATCTGGAGCGCGCTCCTGGACGGTTCCGCCGCGCCGCGCCCGGTCACGGCGGCCGATTCCAATGCCTTCGCGCCGGCCGTGAGCCCCGACGGAAAAACGCTGGCCTTCATCTCCACGCGTTCGGGTTCCCCGCAGGTTTGGCTGTTGCCGCTGGACAAGGCCGGAGAGGCTTCCCGTCTGACCGATTTCGCCCCGGGCGTGTCGGGCCCGC
>CAZEZP010000023.1:0-26677 GCA_964516435.1 uncultured Kofleriaceae bacterium
GGGGCGGGCGGGGCGGAAGAGCCGGCGCCCGGCGCCGAATCCATGGGATCCGGCGGCAGCAGCGGCACGTTGGCCGCGGTCGGCACGTAGGACGTCACCTGCACGGCGTCCCTGCCCAGTTTCTCGAAGCCCATGCTGGCATAGGGCAGGTGATAGATCGAAGCGCCAGAGTCGTAGGCCAGCCACAGGATGGTCCTGGCCTTTCCAGCGGTCTTGGCCCGGGAGACGATGAGGACGTGCTTCTGGGTCACCACGTTGAACACATCCACGGCGCCCGCATTGGCCACCCCGGCACCCTTGCACTCGTGCACCTGGTTGGTCTCGTCCCAGGTGCAGGACTTGAAGGGGGAAAACGTCACGGCCTCGCGGGAGCCCTTGAGATCGCTCTCGGACCTGAGCCAGGCCAGGGTCGGAAGGTTCTTGAACAGGAATACCGTTTCACTGATTTTCTGTATTCCATTCCCTCCCACCACCTCGATGCGCAGGATGGTGGGATGGGACAGGATGTGACCGGACATTCCCGGTATTTCCGCATCGATCAACTTGGCCAGCGCACTTTTTTCCATAGGCTTGGCCTCGGGGATTTCGAGGGGCTGCCAGGACTGGCCGCGGGCCAGGGAGGGAAGGCACAGGAACAGCAGCAACAGGGAAAAAATGAAAGATTTCTTCATGATTGCCTCATACCGCCTGCAGTCGTTCGACAAAAAACTCCCGACAAGACGCGCTGGAAACGGAAAGATTCATTCACGCGCCGCAGAAGAGAATAGCCGGTTTCCCTGCGAGTGCAACCATGGAATGATGCCGGGGGCGCCATCGAAAACGCTCATCCATGCCTGTGCGCTGCCGCGATTGGCGAATCCATCGGGCCGTGTTCGTCTTGGCGCCAAAACAACAAGAAAAGCACGTCCATCGTTCAGCGCGTTTTGGCGGTTTGTGAGAAAAAATCCAATAACAGCCGTCACGTTTCCATAAAAATCGAGGAAAGTCTTGTTCCCCCGGAATCTTGTGGTATGAATTTCCTACCAAAGGAGGGTGTCCCATGAAACGCCTTGGCTTCCTGTTCGCCGCCGTGCTTTTCGTAACTGCTTGCGCTTCGAGCAAAAAGTCCACCAACAACACGAACAATCCGACCAATAACAACAATGTGAACAACCAGACGGGACCGTGTTCCTCGTACTGCCAGAGTCCCAAGGTGTGCATCGGCAGCACCGATCTGCATTCCACCTGCGCGCCTCCCTGCCCGTGCGAAGCTCCCAAGGTGTGCTATTCGGGCGGGTGCGTGGATCTCTTCACGGATCCCAACAACTGCGGCGCGGTGGGCAACTACTGCAGCGGCACCTGCACCAATGGCGAGTGCGTGGATGCCTGCGCGGCCATGGGAACGCCCTGCAGTGCCAACCAGACCTGCTGCGACATCGGCAACGGCCTGTATGCCTGCCGCGACACCTCTTCTGACAAGCTCAACTGCGGTGCCTGTGGGCGCGCCTGCTCCGCCACTGGCGCCAACGCCTGCATCAACGGCCAGTGCGCCTGCGGTTCGGGTGCCGAATGCACGGGCGGGCGCACCTGCTGCTCCAACTCCTGCAAGGACACCAACAACGATGTCTACAACTGCGGCACGTGCGGCAATGCCTGCGGCGTTGGGCTCACCTGCACGGGCGGCCAGTGCATGTGCGGGTCCGTGGCCTGCCAGTTCGGCGAGTCCTGCTGCGGCAACTACTGCGCCAATCTGCAGACCTCGGTGGAAAACTGTGGCGAATGCGGCAACAACTGCGGGCCTGGCAATGGCTGCTCGGGCGGCCAGTGCACCTGCGGCTCCTCCGGCCAGGTGTGCCGCGGTGAATTCGACTGCGGACTCATGCCCGGTCTGGCCACCTGCACCGAAGAATGTTGCAACAATGGCTGTGCCATCACGAAGGTGGGCGACATGACGGGCATGGTGCAGCCCGACCCCAACAACTGCGGTTCCTGCGGCAACGTTTGTTCCTCGGGCGTGTGCTGCTGCTTTTCCTTGATGGGCATGGGAACCCAGTGCAGTTGCTGCTCCGCGGGCGAGACTTGCAATCCGATGTTGGGCTGCGCGGCCCAGTAGCCGTTCGGGCGATACCGCATCCATTCTCTCCGGGTTTCCTCCGTTTTTCCCGATTTTCATGTCCAACTGATGGGCTGACATTGTTTTTTGGCCCACGCAGAGGTTTGCCGGGAATGTCCGTTTCGCCTTGATTTTTTGGTCCCCTCTGGCAATATGCGCCCGAGCTGGGGAGGACTTTGGCATGAACGAAATCGAAACCTTGCTGCACCGGGCCGAGGCCGACATCGCCGCAGCCGCCTCCGGGGAGGCGCTGCGGGAAATCGAGGTGCGCTACCTCGGCAAGAAGGGTGAAGTCACGTCGCTGCTCAAGGGACTGGGGCAACTTCCTCCCGAGGAGCGCCGCGAGGCGGGCCGGGCCGTGAACGAGGTGCGCGCTCGTCTCGAAGAGCGAATCGCCGCGCGCCGGGAGGAACTGGAAGCCGCGCGGCTGCGCGCCGAACTTTCCGACGAGGGATTCGACTTCACCCTGCCGGGGATCGCGCTGCCGTCGCGCCCCGGATGCTGGCATCCGGTATCCATCGTTTCCTCCCGCGTGGAGCGGGCGTTCGAGCAGATGGGATTCATGGTGCTCGACTACCCCGAGGTGGAGACCGAACACTACAATTTCGATGCCCTCAACATTCCGGCCGATCATCCGGCGCGCGACATGCAGGACACCTTCTGGCTCAGGAACGGCTGCCTGCTGCGCACCCACACATCCCCCGGGCAGGTGCGGGCCATGCGCGAGCACGAGCCGCCGTTTCGCGCCATCTTTCCCGGGCGCGTCTTCCGTTACGAGCGCACGGACGCCAGCCACGAGCACACCTTTCACCAGGTGGAAGGGCTCATGATCGACCGGGATCTCTCGGTGGCCAACCTCATCGCCATCATGAAGGTGCTTCTGGAGACCATCTTCGAGCGCGAGGTGACCGTGCGCCTGCGTCCGGGCTTCTTTCCCTTCGTGGAGCCGGGCTTCGAACTGGACATCCGCTGCATGAACTGCGAGGGCGCCGGCTGCTCCGTGTGCAAGCACAGCGGCTGGGTGGAGCTTCTGCCTTGCGGGCTGGTGCATCCCAACGTGCTCCGGGCCGGCGGTCTGGATCCCGGGCAGTGGGTGGGCTGGGCTTTCGGGCTCGGCCTTTCGCGGTTGGCCATGATGCGTTACCGCATCCATCACATCGCCCATTTCATGGGCGCGGATCCCCGTTTCCTGCGGCAGTTTTCCGATGGAGGTGCGCGATGAAGGTCTCCTGGAACTGGATTTCGCGGTTCGCCGCGCTGGCGGGCATCGACGCGCGGGAGATCGCCCCCCGCTTCACGCTGGGCGTGGCCGAGATCGACGAGGTGGTGCGGGTGGGCGCCGTGGACCCGTCGCTGGATGGGCCGGCCCGCGCCGAGGCGCTCTCGCGCATCCGGATCGCCCGGGTGCTGGACTGCCGGCCGCATCCGCAGGCCGACAAGTTGCAGATCGTGACCGTGGACGCTGGAGCGGGGCCGCGGGAAATCGTGTCGGGCGCTCCCAACGTGCGCCCGGGTCTGCGTTCGGTGTTCGCCGACGAGGGTGCCCTCATCCGGGGCAAGGACGGAATGCCGGTCCGGCTTTCGGAGGCCGTCATCCGCGGCGTGCCGAGCCGCGGCATGCTGGTGTCGTTCGCGGAACTGGGAATCGGCGACGACCACACGGGCGTCATCGAGGTTCCCGATGACATCGCCCCGGGCACCCTGCTTTCCGAGGCGGCCTTTGCCTTCGACGATGTCGTCTGGGAAATCGACAACAAGAGCCTCACCCACCGGCCCGACTGCTGGGGCCACGTGGGGCTGGCCCGCGAAATCGCCGCCCTGTGCCGCCGCGAGTTCACCTGGGCGCCGCCGGTGGTGGCGTTCGGCGCCGATCCCGACATCCGCGTGCGCAACGAGGCTCCCGAACTGTGCCCGCGCTACACCTGCTTCACCATGGACGGCATCTCCATCGGGCCCTCGCCGCTGTGGGTGCAGGTCCTGCTGTGGCGGTTGGGACAGCGCCCCATCAACAACGTGGTGGATTTCACCAACCTCACCATGCTTACAGTGGGCAACCCCCTGCATGCCTTCGATAGGCGCACAATCGCCGGCGGCACCATCGTGGTGCGCCGGGCCCGCGAGAACGAGCCCTTCACCACGCTCGACGGGCGCGAGCACGTGCTTTCACTGCAGGACCTCGTGATCGCGGATGCGGATCGCCCCGTGGCGCTGGCCGGCGTCATGGGCGGGCTCGACTCGATGGTGGCGCCCGACACCCGGAGCATCGTGCTGGAAAGCGCCAACTTCCACGCCGGCACCATCCGCAAGACCGCCGTGCGCACGCAGGAGCGCACCGATTCCTCGGCGCGCTTCGAGAAGAGCCTGGACCCGTACCAGGTGGAGGATGCTTCCCGCTTCTTCGCCGACCTGGTGCTGCGCCACATTCCCGGTTCCGCGATCGTTTCGCGCTACGAGGACGTGTTCCCCAACCCGCCGGCACCCGTGCACATCGATATCACGGGGGATTTCGTGTCCCGCCGGCTGGGCATGGCCATCGATGCCGCGGCGGTGCAGGACGTGCTTTCCCGCCTGCAGTTCGGTGTGGAGCGCGATGGGGATCATCTGCGCGTGCGGGTGCCGACGTTCAGGGCCACCAAGGACATTTCCATCCCCGAGGATCTGGTGGAGGAAGTGGGCCGCTGGCATGGCTACGACAACATCGCGCCGCAGTTGCCCTCCGTGCGCATGGCCCGTCCGTTCACCCTGCCGGTGCGCTCCGTGGCCATGAGGCTGCGGGATGCGCTGTGCGGGGAGTGCGGCTTTTACGAGGCCATGACGTATTCCTTTTCCCGCGTGGCCGACATCCGCGCCTGCGGGCTGGATCCGGCCGCCCACATGGAACTGGAGAATCCCATTTCCATGGAGGAACCCGTGCTGCGCACCCACATGGCGCCCAACCTGCTCGCGGCCGTGGTGCGCAACGAGCGGCGCGAGGAGCATCAGCGGCTGGTGGAGTTCGGCCGCGTGTACCTTCCCGACCCCGCCGATCCGAAGGCGTTTCCGGCCCAGCCGCGGCAGGCGGCGCTGGTGCTCGCGCAGCGCAATGCATCCCCGGCGGATACCATGCTGTTTTTCCAGATGAAGGACGCCGTGCTGCGCTCCCTGCGCACGCAGGAGCGCGGGGAGGCCGATCTGGCGGCCCTTTCGGATCCGCCGCCGTACCTGCATCCGGTGCGCTGCGCCGCCGTGATGCTGGGCGGCGCGCGTGTGGGATTCATGGGGCAGGTGCATCCGCAGACGCGAAAGGCCATGGACATGGAGAGTTCGGCCGTGCTGGCCGTGCTCGACATCGATGCCATCGCGGCTCTGCCCAAGGCCATCCGGCGGTTCGAGCCGCTACCGCGCTTCCCGGGCATGGAGCACGACATGACGCTGCTTTCCCCCATGACCGTGAAAGCCGCAAGTATCCGGCAGGCGCTTTTGGGCATCGCGCCCGAAATCACGCGGGACGTCGTGTGCATCGCCGTGTACGAGCACCCGAAGTTCCAGGGTCGGCGCAGCCTCACGTTCCGCCTGCATCTGGCGCATCCGGAGCGCACGCTCACGCAGGAGGAGTTGCTGCACCTGCACGAAACGGCCGTGTCCGTGCTGCAGGAGCGCTTCGACGTGCGGCTGTCGTCCTGAGATTTCCGGGATGCGCGGCCGTTCGAACGAAAGGTTTTTTCCGGCATCCCGGCCCGGGAGGCCGCAGCAAAGCGAGGTGGACGGATGAAGTGCCTTGTCATCGGAATCGCGGGAGGAACCGGCTCCGGAAAGACCAGCATCGCGCGCAACATCATGCAGCATTTGCCCAGGGGGAGCGCGGTGCTCATCGATCACGACTCCTACTACAAGGATCACCCCGATCTGCCGCTGGAGGAGCGCAAGAAGCTCAACTACGACCATCCCGATTCGCTGGACAACGCGCTTCTGGTGCGCCATCTGCACGCCCTGCGCGCCGGCGAGGCCATCGACAAGCCGGTCTACGACTTCGTGACCCATTCGCGCCTGCCACGCACGGAGCGCATCCAGCCGGCCCCCGTCATCATCCTGGAGGGTATCCTGATCCTTGCCGACGAAAACATCCGCAATGTCTGCGACATCAAGATCTTCGTGGACACCGATGCGGACATCCGGGTGTTCCGCCGCATCCGGCGCGACATGGAACAGCGCGGGCGCACGTTCGCCTCCATCCGTGAGCAGTACTATTCCACGGTGCGTCCCATGCACCTGCAGTTCGTGGAGCCCTCCAAGCGCTACGCCAATCTCATCATCCCGGAGGGCGGCGAAAACCGCATCGCCCTGGACGTCCTCGTGGAGAAACTCATGCGTTTTCTGGGAGACCCCGACCGCCGCTAGTTTCGTTTCATAAAATTGCGTTCAGGATGGCTCGCGGGTCCTAAGGAGAAGATAGAGGAAAAAGGGGCCTCCCAGCATGGACGTGATGACGCCCACGGGCAGTTGGGCGGGGGCGAGCGCTACGCGCGCGGCCAGATCGCAGACCGTAAGGAAGGCGCCACCGGCCAAAAGCGACGCCGGAAGCAGGAGCCGGTAGTCCTGTACGCCCATCATGCGCAGACCGTGCGGCACCAGGATGCCCACGAAGGCGATGGGACCCGCTGTGGCCACGGCCGCCGCCACCCCGATGGACGTAGCAGCGACGATGCGTCCGGTCAGGCGCGCCACGTTCACGCCGCAGGAGGCCGCCGCGGCATCCCCGAGCATCATCAGGTTGAGGTCGTTTCTCCGGATGGCCAGCAGCGCCGCAGCGACGAGGCCGGGCACGGCGAACATGGCCACGTCCCGCGGCGATGCGAAATCCAGTCCGCCCATGAGCCAGCGCACCATCTTGAAGGCTTCCACGTAGGTGGAGGTGTACTGCACGAACAGGATGCAGGCGGAACTGAAGAACGAGAGCGTCACGCCCGCCAGCAGCAGGCGATCCATGCCGCCGCGGCCGGCCCTTCCGGCCAGCAGGAACAGGAGCGCCGCCGTTGCCAGGCCGGATGCCAGCGCGGCCGCGAACAGCAGGGCGCCGCCGAGCATGGAGACTGCTCCCAGTCGAAGCGCGACGACCGCGCCGAGGGCCGCTCCCGAGGAGACGCCCAGGGTGAAGGGGGAGACCAGCGGGTTGCGGGCGAGTCCCTGCAGGGCGGTCCCGGATGCGGCCAGCACCGCGCCGATGCCGAAGGCCAGCAGCGTGCGCGGCCAGCGCACGGGCCACCAGTAGGCGGGGTCCGAGGGGGAAAGCCCCATGGTCCAGGAAAAGCCGGTGGAACCCCAGGCCATGGCCAGCCACAGGGCGGCCAGTGAAAGCAGGATCAAAATGGCGAAGAGGCGGGCGTGCGGATTCATGGAGCGTCTTCCCGCGCTTTCCCGTGCTCACGAGCCACCACCGTGATGGAGGCATCGGGAGCCCGTCCGAAAATAAGATCGACGCCCAGAAATTCCCGCCCGCACGTCTGCAGGGTTTCCAGGCAGGGTCCCGCGGTCCACCGGCCGCCGCCCAGGAGCAGCACGTGGGAAAAGTGCGGCAGCGTGTCCACGAGATGCGTCACCATGACCACCGTGGTGTTCCGGCGGGCAGCCAGTTCCTGCAGGAGCCGGTGGAAGTGCAGGACCTGGGCGGGGTCGAATGCCGCCGTTGGCTCGTCGAGCAGGAGGACCTCGTGGGACTGCAGCAGCGCGCGCGCCAGCAGCACGCGGCGCTTTTCGCCTCCGGAAAGCGCGGCATAGGGGGCATTGGCCGCCTGCCGCATGCCCACCTCCTCCAGGACTTCGGCGACTTGGCCCTTTTCCTCTCGCGAGAGGAACGCGCCGCCGTTGTGGGGAGCCAGTCCCAGCGCCGCTACCTCGAAGACGGACAGGGGAATGTCCTCGGGCGTGGATTGCACCATCAGGGCCCGGCGCCGGGCCAGTTCGAGGGAGGAATAGCGCGCCAGCGGCCTTCCCGCAAACAGCACGCGGCCCGAGGCCGCCGGATGCAGCCCGGCCAGCACGTGCAGGAACGTGGATTTTCCGGCGCCGTTGGGGCCGGCCACGGCCCAGGTCTCACCCGGAGCGATGTCCAGGGTGACGCCTTCGGCCAGCGTCCGCGTTCCCTGCCGGAAGGAGACGTCCTCGAGGCTCCAGATCATTGGAGATTGGTGATGTCGGCGTGTGCGGCCTGCACGCGGACGGCGAACGAGACGTAGGAGATGCCGTCCACGGTCACATCCGGTGTGAGGATGGTGTTGATGGTGGAATTGCAGGTGAGCTCCGTGGCCGTGATGACACCGTCGGCGGCGCAGTCGGGGTGGCCGGCGCAGCCCGCGATGTCGGGGCTGCAGCGGTTGTCGAAGGTGTCCAGGATGAACTGCGAGCCCTGCGGGTCGCTCTGGATTTCCTCGTTCACGTTGTCCACGTAGTTGGGGATGATGGAATTCTTGAGATCCTCGGGGCGCGCGAGCCCGGCGATGACCATGTCCTGCCATCCGTCCGGCGACGCGACGCCCTGCATGCGGGCGTGATGCAGCGTGAGCGTGAGCGTGAGCGTGTCGTTGACGGGCAGGCTCAGGTTGACGTCCCCGGGGCCCGCCTGCAGCATGCCCGCGCCATAGATTCGTCCGCACAGCGTGCCGGCGTTGGTACTCTGCTCATCGCGGGTGAATGTGCCCGTCCCGGCCGGGATGGCAGCCGGATCGGCGCCTGTGAAATCTCCTTCGAAGACCGAGGCCGCCACGGAGGCGTCCCCCGTGAAGTTGTTGGCCAGGAGCCTTCCCAGTACCACCAGTTCGCCACGGGCGATGGCGTCGTCGAGGCGCCCGTTGATTTCGAATTCGGAACTCTCGTTGAGCAGCGCGCCCATCAGGTTGGCCAACTTGTTGTCCACGGAACCGTTGCCGTCATAATCCACGCCCACGCCCTCGGTGAGGGAGCGCGGCACGTAGATGTCCGTGATGACGTATTCGTACGCCGAGCCGCCCACGTCGCCGCAGGGATTGGGAAGGGGGGTTTCGTTGTTGCTGCCGTTGTTCGCATTGCCGGTTCCGCCGCCGTCGGAGCAGGCCAGCATCCAGAAGGAAATCAAGCAGATGACGATTTTTTTCATGTTTGTTCCTCCGGGGGAAGAAGCCCGCTGGATTGCGTCGCGGGCCGCTTTCTGCTATCGCCCGGGAAACCGAAATTGTCAACAGGTTTCACCCCTTTCGGCCGCAGGCGACGGATGCCGTCCATGCCCGTACGGCCGGCCCACGGATGCAGGCATGCAAGGCCGTGCTCTTCCATCCGCCGAAACCCGGGCGTGAGCGGCAGAGTCACAGGTTGGGGTTGGTGAACTCCATCGTGACGCGGTTGCGTCCGCTCTTCTTGCTCTGGTACATCAGTTCGTCGGCCCGGGAGATGAGCGTTTCCATAGTGTCGTCTTCACGCACCAGCGTGGCGCCCACGGAGATGGTCACATGGATGATTTCACCGTCGCCGCGCAGGTGCGAATTGGCCACCAGGATGCGGAAACGCCGGGCCAGGTTGAGCAGATCCTGGGCGGAGGCCGCGGAGATGAGCCCCACGAACTCCTCGCCTCCCCAGCGGCCGAACACGTCGGACGGGCGCGTGTTGGCCTGGAACGTCTGGGCCACGAGTTTGAGCACGGCATCCCCCTGCTCGTGCCCGAAACGGTCGTTGACGTCCTTGAAATGGTCGATGTCGATGAAGAGCACGCCGAAGCTCCAGCCATAGCGGCGGAATTCGTCGAGCTTTTCGTTGATGCGCATTTCCATGTAGGCGCGGTTGAACAGGCCCGTGAGCCGGTCGATGTACACCTGCCGCTTGAGTTCCTCGAGGTTCTGGTAGATCAGTTCGTTGTAGGTGTTGTCCTGGAAGATGTGCACGACGCCCAGCAGCGTGCCGCCGGGGCCGAACAGCGGGGCCGCCCGCAGGACCACCGGAATGCGGTAGCCGTCCCTGTGCAGGAAGTACACGTTCTTCTCGTGCAGCATCTGGTCCTGCATGGCCAGCATGCCGGGGCAGCCGCCGCAGGAGGGGTTGCCCTCTTCGTCGATCTGGCGCAGGAAGGTCTCGCAGCAGGTCTTTCCCACCATTTCCTCGCGCGTATAGCCCGTGATGCGTCCCGCCGCCGGATTCCAGTACACGATCCGGCGCTGGGTCGTGATCACGTATACGCCGTCGGAAATGTGGTCGAGGATGGCCTTGTACAGGATTTCATCGGAAAGGGTGGTCGGCATGCGCGCACCTCGTGTTCGAACGAACTAATGGAAGCGGCAGTCGAAGGCAAGCGAAAAAGCGGCGAACCCCGGCAGGAACAGGCCCGCTTCGAGCGCCAGGCCGCAATTCCTGACTACGGCTCTGCGTGTGCCGATGGCCATATGCAAAAAGCCGCCCGCGGGAGGCAGCCGGTAGGGCTCGGTGCCATAGGGCTCCGGGTCGTGGTAGCAGCCGCCCCAGGCGGGATCCGTGTCGGGACGGCGCCAGTTGGCGGCCGTGCAGCCGCTGGCGTTCTGCATCCGCAGGGAGCCCGAGAGCCATCCCGCGCCGGCTCCGGCGGCCGCGAACCACCGCCAGACGCCCGTGCGGGCCACGCTGAACTCGCGGTCCGCCTGCAGGTGCACCAGGCGGATCGGGTCGAACCATACGTACTGCACTTCGTCATAGCCGTAGCCGCGGGCCAGGTAGTTGCCATCCTGCAGGGTAATCTCCCAGAACCCCGCCCGCAGCCGCCACCCGCCGGACCGGGCCGGCCAGAAGAAGCGAAGCGCGGCACCCGCGGCCCCCAGATCGCGATGCGAGCGCACGGCGGCGGACATGGCCCATGCCGGCAGGGCGCCGGCCGAGACCTCGAATCCCGCTTCCCGGGGCATCCAGGAGGCCGACTGGGCCCGCGCCAGAGACGGCAGCGCCGCCGACAGCGCGAGGAGCATCGGAAAGAGCCAGCCGCATGCCGGGATCCGGGCCCGGGGGGCGCGCGCGGCGCTCTCCATCCATCGCCCCTCGTCCACCTTCCCCGGGTTTTTCCGGCCCGGACGCGGATGGACGGACGCCCCTTCCGCCACGGATGGCGGCTTCCAGGACGGCATGACGAAAAGCATGGCAGTGAGTTGGGACGGATTCGAACCGTCGACCTACGGATTAAAAGTCCGTTGCTCTACCGACTGAGCTACCAACCCAGACAGGCAGGCGACCTCATGACAGTTTTTTCGTGTTTTTGCAAGCTGAATTTTCAAAGGAATCAAAATTCCGAATTTACCTGTTGCTCCAGCACCTGTTTTCATGGTACGAAGAACTGCCCGCGCAGGGCGAGGTGACGCATGTTCGGCATGAAGTTCACGACAGCCATCGTTCTGGCCATGGCTACATACATGTGCGAACCCGACAGGTCTTCCGGTTCCGGCCAGTGCCAGACGGGAAACAGCAATTCCCCGGACGGCGGGCTCACCTGCGGCGTTCCCTACGACATTTCCGGTGCCGGCGGCGCCCCCGGGCATTTCGCGGGCAAGGTCATCCAGTACGTCCACATCAACGCTGCCGGGCTGGTCGAGACCGATGCGATTTCGGAACTGCTCTTCATCGCCGACTACGACGTGCAGCGGGAAAAGGTGCGCGTGCAGTTGTGCCGCCTGGAGATTCCGCAGGTGCAGGTGCCCGGCCAGCCCGAGCCCACGCGGTTCCGGTTCCTGCCCGGCTTCTTCGACAACCTCGATGCCGTGGAGGTGGACATGCACAAGGAGGGCAGCACCACCTGCTCGAAACTGGGCTTCGACCCGGCCATCACGCTCTTCGGCGTGCGCCTGGCGGATGCCATGGGGGATGTCCTGCCCACGGACGTCGCCACCCAGTCCTGCCCGGACGGCGGCGCCAATCCCGTGCAGCCCGCCTGCATCTACGACATGGACGGCGACGGCCATCCTGGGGTCACGCTGCTGGCGCAGAACCTGCCGGGCATCGACGTGAAGGAAGCCTACATGGTCATCCGCTCCTGGACCGGCACGGACGCCATCGTGGCCAACGACGACATGATCCTGGGACAGGCCAACTGGGGGCTCGAGCAACTGGTCATCGGGTGCAGCCTGATCCCGATGGGGCAGACGACGATGCGCGTGTGCAACGACGACGAGCGGGACGTGGCCCGCAACGTCAATCCGGTGCTCAGCCAGGTCGAGAACCGGCCCGGCGACTACCTGGGCATACGCATTCCCGACGACTATGATTGCAAGAAAGTGATTGAAGAAGAGGATAATATTTTTGGTCGATAAATATAATTTTTCTTTGTAATTTTTATTGCAATAGAAAAAATAATTGGAAAGGGTAATTTCATGAACCTGCAGCAAGCCTTCGAAAAACTGGCCCTGGTGGACATGTCCTGGGTGGTCTGGGTGCTCGTGCTCATGTCCGTGCTCAGCGTGGCCGTGATGCTGGAGCGCGTGGTGTTCTTCTGGCGCTGGGCGAAGGTGACCCACGAGGAAGCGCTGGCGAAACTGCAGTCCGTGCTCGCCTCGCGCGCGTACGCCCAGGGTGCCCGGGAGTTTTCGGCCCTGCGCGGCACGTCGGCGGCCGTGCTCGCGGCGGGGCTCGAGAAGGTGCCTTCCGGCGCCGGCGCAGCCGAAGAGGCCATGCTGGGCGTGCTGGCGCGCGAGCGCCTGCAACTGGAGCGCTATCTCACCTTCCTGGGCACGGTGAGCAACAACGCGCCCTTTCTGGGGCTCTTCGGCACCGTGACGGGGCTCATCAAGTCGTTCTACCAACTGGGGCAGACGCAGACACCCGACATGAAGGTGGTCATGTTCGGCGTCACCGAGGCGCTCGTCACCACGGCGCTGGGGCTCATCGTGGCCATTCCGGCGGTCATCGCCAACAATGCCTTCCGGCGGCGCATCCGCGGCATCCTCACGCATGCCGAGGAACTGGCGCGGCTGCTTCTGGCCCACGCCCGCCGCACGGATCTGTCGCCGGCGCCCGCCGGGGAGGACGCTGCCGGCGCGGGGGCGTCGAAAGGAGGTGCGGCATGAAAGGCTGGCACGACGAAGAGGACGACGGCAGCATCACCGGCATCAACGTGACGCCGCTGGTGGACACGGCGCTTTCGCTCCTGCTGGTGTTCATGATCGTGACGCCGATCATTCTCAACCAGGCGGTGAAGGTGAAACTGCCCAAGATGGCCAACGCCGAGAGCGTGCCACCCACCACGGTGGCCGTCATGCTGCAGAAGACGGGCGAGATCCTGCTCAACGGCAGGCCCGTGACGCATGCGCAGTTGCGCGAGGAGTTGAAGGGCCTCGTGGCCGAGGCCCGCGCGAAGTCCGAGGATCCGAAAAAACCCAAGATACAGGCCATCATCGCGGCCGACGAGGAGGTGGCCCACGGCAGCGTGATGCACATCGTCGACATCGTCAAGGATATGGGGGTGACCGAGTTCGCCTTCAACATCAAGCGGGTGGAGGAAGTGCCCGCGCCCTAGGGAGCGATCGTGAGCCGTCTGAACTGGACCCTCGTGGGATCCGTCGCCTTTCACGTGGTGCTGCTGGTCGTGCTGCAGTACGTTTCACCGGAAACCTTTTCCCGGGAGGAGAAGGACGTGCTGCTGCCCGAGGAGAAGAAGCCCAAGGTCGTGAAGTTCGAGCCCATCGAGGAGAAGAGGCCCGAGCCGAAGCCCGAGCCGAAGCCCGAGCCCGAAAAGAAGAATCCGTCCCCGCGCAGGGGGGCGCCGCGGGCGAGCGCGCCGGCGCAGGCGGCCGCCCGCACCACGTACGTGGATCTCACCGTGGGGCTCGATCCCAACTCTTTCGGCGGCGACGGCATCGTGGTGCCGTCGGGGGAAACGCTGGCTGGGGATCCGAACACGCAGCCGGCGGCAATGGCTTCCCCCCCGATGAAGCCTTCTGCACCGGCGGCGCCGGAAATCGTGACGGTGCAGCGCATGCCGCGCGCCCTTTCCGTGCCGCGCGCGCCATACCCGGAAGCCGCCCGCCGGCGCGGCCTGCAGGGGGAAATCCAGTTGTCCGTGACCGTGGGGCCCGAGGGGGATGTCGTCTCGGTGGAACTGAAGAAAGGCATCGACCCGGAACTCGATGCCCTGGCCATCGACGCGCTTCGGCGCGCGCGCTTCGCTCCTGCGGTAGGGTCCGATGGCAAACCCCTGCGCTACACCATCGTGTACCGCTATGTGTTCCGGCTCGAGGATGAATCGTGAAGCCGTTTTTCGCATTTTTCTTCCTGGCATGGGCCATCGCCCCGCCCGCAAAAGCCCAGCAGCCGCCTCCGGAAGCGCCGCCGGCCGAGGTGAAGGCCCGAATCGAATATCCGAAACTCGTGAAGTTCGTGCCGGCCGAATATCCGGAGGCCGCCCGCAAGGAGCGCCGCGAGGGCGTGGTGCTTCTGCGCGTGGACATCGACGAGGCGGGGAAGGTGGTCAAGGCGGAAGTGGTGCGGCCGCTGTATCCCGATCTCGACGCGGCAGCCGTGGCGGCCGTGCAGCAGTTCGAGTTCACGCCTGCGATGCTGGACGGAAAGCCCGTGCGCGTGACCGTGCCCCTGTCCTATCCGTTCCGGCTGAAGACGGCCAGGGAAGAACAAAAGCGGGAAGAAGCGCCTCCAGAAACGCCGGAGGAGCCGGTTTCGCCGGGCGCGGAGGTGTCGCCGCCTCCCCCGCGGTCCTATCCGGGCTCCATTTCCGGCCGGATCTGGCAGCGGGGGAGGCGCACGGGGGTTCCCGATGCCACCGTGATCGCGGCCTCCACGGAGGAGATTCCGGGAGAAGGCCGGGTGCAGAAGCGTGCATATGGCACGGAGGATGGCCGCTTCGTGGTGAAAAACCTGCCGGCGGGCACGTACGAGCTCATCGTGGAGGCGCCCGGATTCTTCGTGCAGCGCCAGACCGTAACCGTGAAGGACGGCGCCGTGGATGCCGAATTCTTCCTGCGCGCCACCGGCGAGCCCGTCTACGTCACCATCATCACGGGGCGTTCGATTCCCCGCGAGGTCACGCGCTATGCCGTCTCGCTGGATGAGATCCTCAACATCCCCGGCACCCAGGGCGATGCCCTGCGTTCCATCCAGAACATGCCCGGCGTGGCCCGCGCTCCCTTCGGCCTGGGGCTCATCGTGGTGCGCGGATCGGCACCGCGCGACACCCGCGTCTTCTTCGAAGGTTTCGAAATACCGCAACTATTCCACTTCTTCGGCCTGACCTCGGTGGTGAATTCGGATCTGCTCTCCAAGATCGAATTCGTGCCGGGCAACTTTTCGGCGCGCTACGGGCGGGCCCTGGGCGGCATCATCGACGTGGGCATCCGCAAGGCCAAGCGAGACGGCTGGCACGGCTATCTCGACGTGGATCTCTGGGACACGTCGCTGCTGATCGAGGGCCCGGTGGGGCAGGGCGGCATCGCACTTTCGCTTCGCCGCTCCTACATCGACACGTTTCTGCGCCTGATCCCGGCGGTGGAGGTGGCCCCGATCTACTACGACTACCAGGTCATGTTCGATCATCCCCTGGCCGGTGGCGACTTCAAGGTCATGGTCTTCGGCTCGGATGACCGCATCCTGTTCCTGGAGAAGAACGAAACCCCCTTCATTACGCAGTTCCACAAGTTCACCCTGCAGTACCGGCGCCGTTTCGGCGAGAACCGCCTGTTCGCCACGGCCGCGCTGGGACTGTTCAACCTGGGCTTCCTCAACGAGGACCAGACGTTCCGGGTGAACCTGGACACCCAGCAGTCCGAGTGGCGCCTGGAGTGGCTGCACACGTTTTCCCCCCGGGTGCAGATGCTGGCCGGCTTCGACGGCAATGCCTCGCGCGGCATCTTCTCGCTGGCCACCCGTTTCGGCGGCAACCGCGAGGACCAGGATCAGAGCGATCTCGAAAACCCCTTCGGCGACAAGAAAGTGCGCTTCGACGGCGTCATCCTGGCGCAGTCCTTCTTCGCCGAGGCCAACTGGCGCCCCGATCGCAGATGGAACCTCATTCCCGGCCTGCGCGCGGATTTCCTGCGCGTGGGGGAGACGGACGTGGCGATGCTCGATCCGCGGCTCACCGTGCGCTACGCCGTGCTGCCGGAGAAGGTTTCGCTCACGGCCGCCGCGGGGCTGTATTCCCAGGAGATGGAAATCCAGGAGGTCTACCAGAAGTTCTTCGGCAACCCGTATCTCACCCACAACAAGTCCCTGCACGCGAGCGCCGGCGCGAACGTGAAGCCGTTTCCCTCGCTCACCATCGACGGGGCCTTTTTCTACAAGTACCTGTGGGACCTCGTCACGGCTTCGGACCGCGTGGTGGTGCGCGACGGCGAGCAGGTCCGCGAGAACCTGGCCAACCAGGGGCTCGGCCGCGTGGTGGGAATCGAACTGCTCGTCAAGAAGGATTCCGATGCCCTGTGTCCTCCTGGGCTGGGCATGACCAAGTGCTTCGGCTGGCTCTCCTACACGCTCTCGCGCTCGGAGCGCAAGGAGAACGATACCATCGACTGGCACGTGTTCACGTTCGACCAGACGCACATCCTCACCGCGCTGTTCTCGGGGCAGTGGCGCAACGGCTGGCAGGTGGGATTCCGATTCCGGCTTTCCACGGGCATTCCGCTCACCCCGTATGTGGGCGGCATCTACGATTCGGATTCCAACCGTTACATCGGCGTGCAGGGAGCCCTCAACAGCGAGCGCCTGCCCCTGTTCCACCAACTGGATCTGCGGGTGGACAAGAAAATCGAGTTTCTGCGCTGGAGCCTCACGTTCTATCTGGATGTACAAAACGTGTATTACAACAAGGCGACCGAGTGGATTGATTATAATTACAATTATACGAAACGAAGGACCATTGCCGGATTGCCCATCTTTCCTTCGTTCGGCATCAAGGGGGAATTCTGATGAAAACCTCCATCGCGACTGCAAGAATCTGGATGATTCTCGGACTGTTTTTCCTGATTCCGGCTTGCGGCGAAGATTTCGACCCGGCGGGCGAGCTCAATGACACCGAGGCCCAGATGCTGGGCATCCGGGCGACGCCGCCGGAGGTGGGCGGTGGCGATGGACTGACGCTGGACGCGCTTTTGCATTTTCCGCATGGACAGCCGCATCACCTGTGGTTCATCTGCATCCCCACGAAACTCGAGGAGGTCAACGCCTGCGTTTCTTCCCAAATCGGCGCGGACCTTCCGCCGGCCTGCGATTCGGGCACGCCGGCCACCCTGTGCACGGCTTCCACGGATCCTTCGTTTTCCTACACGGTGCCTGCCATCCCCCTGCCGCCGGACGTGCCGGAATTCCTCTTCTTCGTGCAACTGGTGGTGTCCCCGGCCCCGGATGTGTGGGCCCAGTGTGCACAAAACATCCGTAGCAACCTTCCCACCGCGGATTGCCTGATCGGCCTGAAAACCGTCATCTACAGTTCACGGGAGGTGAAGAACGCCAATCCGCGCATTTCCCACTTCGTCGTCGGCAATGCGCCCGTACCCGCGGGCACGCCGCATGTCGTGGCGGAGGGCGAAAAGGTGGCGTTCAATGTTTCCCTCGATCTGGACAGCCTGGACGAACTCTCGGATGCTTCCGAGGACGTCAACTTCATTTACATGGACATGGCTTACTACACGACCTGCGGCACGCTGGAGCGCTGGGAGGACCGTTGGCACTGCGTCATGGCGCTGGATGGCTCCCGGGCCGTCACCTGCGATCCCATCGACCCCAATCCCGTGAAATTCCACAAGGATTTTCACGGCTCCTGCGTCGTCCATGCCGTGCTGCGCGACAACCTCGGCGGCATCGACTGGTTCACCCAGGAGTTCCAGGTTCCCTGAACTGGTGGCCGGCCGGGCCAATCGCCCGAAGGATGCCGTCCTTTTTTGATCACTCGATTTCAGGGGTCAGCAGTTCGCCGGTGGGGTCGGTCATGGGCCGCCGCATGCCGGACGGAACTTTGGGCGGGGGCGCTTTCGGTGTGAGGACCCGCTCGATGGAAAGGCTGCGGTCGAAGAGCAGGGGCAGCAGCAGATCCTCGGCGCCGGGATGTGAAATCCGCAGCGTCACGGGATCCTTCTGCGGAACCACTTCCACCTGGTTCAGCGGAAGCGTCCCGACGGCGGCGCCCTTTTCCAGCGTGACGGGTTTCCCGTTGCGCAGGATCGTGAGGATTCCGCTTTCCACCGTGCACGTAGCCCCGGGCAGATTCACGGACAGGGAAAGCGTCACCACGGATGGCTCCGCAGGCATGTCCGCAGGCATCGTAGCCGGCGCGGAAGGAACGGCGGAGGCGTCCATCGATGTTTCTGAACCTGGCGGCGGGGCGTTTTCTGCAGGCATGTCCTGCGGCGCGGCCGGCGGTGGGGCGCTTCCCTGCATTTCGTCGGCTGGCGGCTCCTTCGATTTCTGCAGGAACCACACCGCCAGCGCCGCCACGAGGAGCACCCCGATGAGGGCGGCCCACGCGATCATCCACCGCGGCCGTCGGGCTGGCGGCATCGCGATGGGCCGGAAGGCCGGCACAGTGATGGGCGGGCCGTTTCCGGAGTCGTCCATGGCCGAGAGCGCTTCGGCGAACTCCTTCATGCTCCCGAAGCGGTCCTCCGGCGCCTTGGCCAGTGCCTTGAGCGTGATGTTTTCCAGCGCCTGCGGGATGAGCGCATCCGGGCACCGCTCCCGCAGGGGCGGCGGCGGATCGAACATGTGCTGCGAGAGGACGCCCATGAACGAATCGGACTCGAAGGGCGGCTTCCCGGTGAGCATCTCGTAGAGGATCACGCCCAGGCTGTAGATGTCGGTAGCCGGAGTGACCAGCTTTCCCGTGGCCTGCTCCGGCGACATGTAGTCGGGCGTTCCCAGGATCATGCCCGTCTTGGTCATCTTGTGCCCCTCGTTCTCGTCCAGGACCTTGGCGATGCCGAAGTCGATGACCTTCACGAAGTCGGGCTGGCCGGCGAACGTGGTCAGGAAGATGTTTCCCGGCTTGAGATCCCGGTGGATCACGTTCTTTTCGTGGGCGGCCTGCAGGGCGTTGCATACCTGGATGGCGATGCGGCAGGCGCGCTGCCAGCCGAGGCGGCCTTCGCGGAAGAGTACGTCTCCCAGTTCCATGCCCTCGAGGTATTCCATCACCAGGAAGACCCGCCCGTCCTCCGTCTGGCCGTAATCGGCGATGTCCACGATGTTGGCATGCCCGATGCGCGAGGCCGAGCGCGCTTCCTGCAGGAAGCGGTCCACCACCTCCCGGTCCTCCGAATACTGGGGATGCATGATTTTCACGGCCACCTTCTTGCCGATGATCGCATGCTCGCCCAGATAGACATCCCCCATTCCACCGCCGCCCAGCCGGCGCACCAGGCGGTAGCGCTCCATGAGCAGGGTGCCGGAAAGATCGCCCTTCGCGGGAGTCTCGGGCGCCTTCACGCCGTTTTTCAGTGGGTTCGTCTGCTTTTCGCTCGTCATGGTCGTCACTTTCCTGAAAACGGGTCGAGCAGTTCGGGTTCCAGCGGCATCTTTCCCGGGGAGGTACGCCCCGGGGCGGGAGGCTGCACGGAATCCAGATGGATGAACACCTGCCCGGTGCGGCGGGGCACCAGGCGAAACTCCAGGGGCGGCCGGCCCGGCACCTCGGCCCGGCCGGCCACCGGTTCTTCCGAGCGCGGCAACTCGAACCACGCCGGCGCCTGTTGTATCCGATCCCCGATGGAAATGCGAGCGCCCGGCGGCACGCTGTCCACGAGGATGCGCACGCGTTCCCCCGCTGCTGTCCCGTGAGGGGACGCCGGGTTCTCTTCTCCTTTTTTCGGAGATCCCCCTTTCTTGACGGCCGCAGGCTCATGAGCGACATTTTCAGACGCATCCTTGTGCCGCTTCCACAAGCTCCAGACGAGCAGCATTGCCGCCGCTACCGCCAGAATCCCTGCCGCCCGAAGGAATCCCGACCGGTCCTGGCGGTTGGCCGCGAGGTCCAGGCTGCGGATTACTTCGTCCATGTCCGCGGGCCGGCGCGACGGGTCCTTCTCCAGCATCCGGAGCACGAGTTCCCGCAGGCGCCGGGGTACGCCCGATGGCAGGGGCTTGGGCGCCTGATGGAGTTGGGCCGCGGCCAGTTCGTGGAACGAGGCGCCGGAAAACGGTGGTTCCCCGGCCAGCAGGGTGTAGGCCAGCAGCCCCAACTGGTAGACGTCCATGGCGGGAGAGGGGGGCATGCCCCGGATCTGCTCTGGGGCCATGTAGCGCGGATTGCCATAGAGTTGCAGTTCCCGTCCCAGCACCGTGTCCGGCCCGCCGGCCGGCGAGAACAGGCCCAGGTCAGTCACCACCGCCTTGCGGCGGCCATCCCCGTCCGCTTGCAGGCGCACGTTGGAGGGCTTGAGGTTCTGGTGTACGATGCCGCGGGCGTGGGCGGCCGCGAGCGCCGACGCCACCTGCCGCACGATGTCTGCAGCCTCCGTGGCCGGAAGCGGCCCCCGCCGGCGGACGCATTCCCCCAGGTGTTCTCCCGAAATCCATTCCATCACGAAGAAGGGCCGTCCGTCCGGGGTGGAGCCGAAATCAGTGACCGCCGCCAGGTGCCGGTGCTCCACCTGCGCCTGCGCCTGCGCGAGTTGCAGGAATTTTTCGGACCAGCCGGGCTTGCGGGCGTAGTGTTCCCGCAGGATTTTCACTGCCACCGGTTTTTCCATGGACTCGAACATGGCGGAATAGACGTCGCCCAGCGTGCCGGAACCCACGGGCGCCAGCAGCCGGTAGCGCCCGTCCAGCAGGATTCCGCGCAGGGGATCGTACATGGCCAGGGTCTCCCGTGGCGCCGGCTCGAGCGGCGTTTCGTCCCGGGGGCAGTATTCGAATTCATCGCCGTACAGGGTGTGGCAGGAAGCGCACAGTTTCATGGGTACAACACCTGCAGGGCCCGGATCAGCCCGGTGGTCGTGTGCTGCACCGTGTCGATGCGCACCTCCCACGTGCTCAGAGAGTTGATGACGGCGCCGTCGGCGGTTGCGGCATCGGCGCACAGCCAGCAGGATGCCGCCCGCTTCTGGTGCATCAGGATGTGCTCGACGGAGCGCCGGATCTGCCGCTCCACATGGGGCGCGGGCACCTGGTGCAGCCGTGCCAGTTCGAGGATGGACACGTTGGCCTCCGTGCGGGAGCCGGCGCCGTTGGTGTGCGGCGGAATGAACGGCGAGAAGCCGTAGGAGCCGGAGTAGTCCGGGAACATCGTGTCGGTCTTCGTGAATTGCTGGCGCTCGATGAAGCGAGAGAAATCCAGGCAGAAGTCCAGGTAGCGCCGGTTCATGATTTCCGGGGCCACCTCGCGGGCGGCCTGGCAGGTCCAGTGTTCTTCGCCGAAGCCGAAGTGGAAGGGCAGATCCGAGATGGCGGGTCCTGTGAGATGCGCCAGCGCCCGCCCGGCGGCCTCCAGGTACGCGCGGTCGTTGTAGGCCCGGTACGCCTTGGCCAGGGCGAAGGCCGCCTCGCCCGAGTAGAACAGCATCACCTCGTGCTCGTCGGGCGTGCGGGTCTTCAGGTGGTATACATGGCGGAAACTACCGTCGGGCCGCTGCATGAAGGTCAAAAAGGCCGCCAGTCCGCGGGCGAAGCCGTCGAAGCGGGAATTTCCCGTGGCCAGGCGCCACTCGGAAATGGCCAGAAGCCCCAGTGCGGCCGCGCCCACGTCGGGTTCGGCATCGTTGGCCACGCAGGCGAAGGGTTCCGACCGGCAGAAATCCCGGGACAGGTCTTCCATGTAGGCGATGGCTTCGGCCGCCGCGTCGGCGAAGGATGGCTCTCCCGTGAGGCGGGCGAGATTGGCCAGCGCGTAGGCCGTGCCGGCATGCCGCACCACGTTGTACACGGAACGGTTCTGGAAATCGTAGCGGTGGGACAGGATGTGATAGTTGTAAAGGAATTGCCCTCTTTCCGTACGGAACAGGCCGCTGCGGCAGGTGGCGAACGTGCAGGGGTATTGTTTGGTGGAGTCGCGCACGAGAGCGTTGGCCATGTAGCGTCCCCCCGCCATCGCGGCATCCAGGATCGCCGCGCGGTTCACCTCCACATGGGCAAGGTGGCCCCGGTACACCGGCCGATATCCTTCGGGATGCGAAGCATCCAGCAGGACCGACCACACGGCCAGCCGGCGCCACGCAACGGCTTCATGTCCGGTGGCTTCCCGGACCAGGCGGCGGATTTGCCGGAAATCCAGGCCCAGTTTCAGTTCCGGGATGAAGGGAAGGGGCGTGTGGCGATCCAGAAGACCCAGACGGAACATGTCGTCGGGCAGATACGTGACGACCCGCCCGTCGTCGAGCACCGCCTGCAGTCCTTCCACGCCGGCGGGAAGCATCAGGCTCTCCAGGCCGGAGAGAGACGGCATCCGGGCCGTGGAAACCACCAGATCCAGCCGCCAGAAGAGTCCGGCCGGGGGTGGATTCGCCTGCAGTTGCCGCAGGCAGTCGCTGACAGCCTTTCCCAGTGGGGATGCCGGTTCCTCGCAGCGCCAGAGGATCTGACCCTTCCGGTAGCCGTGCAGCGTCAGTGGGCCGGGATAGCGCTGCGACAGTTCTTCCCATCCATCCATCGAGACGCGCCGGCCGGCGATGGCGTCGTGGAATGCGAAGACGGCTTTGCGCAGGGCAACGGCCTCCGGAAGGAGTTGCGGGTGGTGGCGGTGCCGGTGAAAGCCCCAGAAAAACGCCAGTTGCACCAGAACGCATCCGGCCGCCAGCAGACGTGCGAGAAAGGAAGAAAAACGCATGGGAAACGGATACTTCATTCCTTTCGCGGCCAGAAGGCCCGCATCTGGAAAACCGGCCACACTCCCACCAGGAAGACTACCTGCACCGCGCAGATGGCGGCGATGGCGCTTACACCGATGCCCAGGGGACCGTAGACGCCGTAGAACGTGCCGATGACATATGCCAGCAGGGCCAGCAGTACGAAGCAGATGGCGAGGAAAAGGGCGCCGAGGAAAAGGCCCACTTCCCGAAAACGCGGGCCTCCGAAGATCAG
Source organism: uncultured Kofleriaceae bacterium (assembly GCA_964516435.1). Classification (GTDB taxonomy): domain Bacteria; phylum Myxococcota_A; class Polyangia; order HGW-17; family HGW-17; genus HGW-17. Next base: position 23,060 of record CAZEZP010000023.1, read on the forward strand.
GTACAGGCCACCGATTCCCAGAAGGGAAGGGAAAAACAGCGTCAAAAAGCGGGTCAGGGGACGGTGGCTGGGCAAGAACACGAGGAAGACGAGCAGATACAGGAGGGAAAAGAACACGTCCCAGCAGCCATAGACGAACCGGGGAGAGCGAACGTCGATGCGCATGTCACACCCGCATCCGGGCCACCAGGGCGGCTTCCCGCAGTTGCACGTGCAACTGTGAAACCACGAACTGCAGCAGCTTCAGCATGCGGGCGTTCCCATTTTCCAGCAGTTCCATGGATCGCAGGGCGGGCTCGAAGGCGCCCGCACACAGGTAGCCGGCCCGGTCGGCCGAGCGCACCAGGGCATCCTGCACTTCGCCCAACTCCCTGCGATCGAAGGACCCCATTTCCAGGATGGTGCCCGCCAGCAGATCGCGGTCCTTGCGTCCCACGATCTTCGACGCGTATTTCGAGTACTCCTGCATCATCTGGGCATCCATGCCGGCGAAGGTGCGCTCGGGGAACACGTTCTGCACGAGCGCCGCCAGGAAATGCACCAGTTGTTCCGCGCTAAGGGCCAGGGGGATGCTCAGTCCCACACGGTGCAGGAACAGGTGGCCTCCGATCAGGAACTGCCACTGTTCCTCGTCGATTTCCTCGACTTTCCAGGCTGCCGGCACCAGCAGCACGGGAGGATCCAGCGGCAGCCACTGCAAACTGGAATGGCGGTACACATCCACGCCTTTCAGATGGGTTCCCAGCACGGAAAGCAATGCCTGCGGAGGCTGCTTCATGCGCTCCGAACGGGCCGGAATGGATTTTTTGAATACGTCCCGCAACTGGCGGCAGGCTTCCTCGTTGACCACCTGGAGCATGCGCCGCTGGCCCTGGCTCAGATCCGAGGGGAACAGGTAGGTGAGCACGTCCTCGGAGGCCAGCGTTTCCAGCGCCATGGGATGCTTTCCGGGTTTGGCCGGAAGCGCGGAGGGCGAAACGCCCAGTGCTGCCGCGCACTCGCACAGCAGTTCGGCCGCCTGCGGGTTCTGTTTCCAGTGGGCGAAGTGGGCGATGCGCGCGACAGATTCTGTCGCCTTGAGGCTGACCACCTTTTGCCGTTCGGCCGTCCACAGCAGGTCCAACTTGACGTTGCGGGAGGCGCTGTCGGCATGCCGCTCGTAAAAATGCACCAGGCTTTCGATGGCCACGAGTGAGTCGGAACCGTCCACGGCTTCCAGCAGGGCATCCCGGGCCAGGCGCTTGTCGTGGATCCGGTTTTCGTAGATGTCCGACAGCCGGCGCAGATATTCCACCCGGATGCTGGCATCGCGCTGCAGCGCCACGCATTTCTTGAGCGCCCAGGCGGCCTTGCGCGGGTCGGAGAGTTCCAGGTACAGATCCACGGCGTGCTCCCACAGATCCAGTTGGTTCGGGTCCAGTTCCAGGGACTTGAGGTACCACTCCAGGGATTCCCGGGCGTGGCCCAGTTTCCGTTCGGCATCGCCCAGCCGGCGGCAGACCGAGCATCGGGCGGCGGGATCCGTTTCCAGGGGGAGCCATTGCCGCATGATGGCCGAAGCCCCCTCGAAGTCGGAGGCTTCCTCGTGCAGCGCGGCCAGTTGCGAAAGTCCGGGCTTCCAGTCCGGAACCAGTTCGACCAGCCGCATGTAGGTCAGGCGGGCCGCCGGGCGATCCATCAGCACGGACAACTGCAACTCGGCCAGATCCAGAAGCAGCCGGGCCAGGATTGCCGGCCGCGTTTCCACCTGCGAGCGGGCCTGGAGCAGCGCCGCCAGTTCCAAGGGACGATCCAGCCGCAGCAGCAACTGGCGGCTGCGCAGGAACGCCGCCTCGTGGTCCGGCTGCATTTCCAGCACGCGCCGGTAGCGATCCACGGCGCCGGCGGCGTCTTCGGCCCAGGTTTCGGCCGCCAGTGCCGCCAGGTACAGGCATTCCAGGCGTTCTTCCCGGCTGCGCAGCGGATCCTCGGCTTCCAGGGTGAGCACCTGCGCGCACCGGATGCCGTCGCCCACCGCGAACGCCGCTTTCAGGCACTGGTCCAGAAGCAGGATTTCCTGCGGCCAGACCTGCAGCAACTCGTCCCACAGCCGGGCTGCAGCCTCCCAGGACATCTGGGCGGCCTGACGGCGGGAGAACACCATTCCGCTCTCCTGCCGGATTTCATACAGCCGGGCCGCCAGTTCGAAGGGGAAGGCTTCCGGCAGGATGCAGAAGGCCCACCAGGCCAGAGCCGCATCGGAGGCATCCGAAGCCAGGATCCCGGCGATGGCTTCCGGATCCGGCAGGACCCGGTGCAGCATGTATTCCAGCCGCCAGGATTCCATCTGGAAGGCCGTTCGTTCGGGAAATTCCATCACCTGGCCGGCCAGCGCGGAAAACCACGCAGCCTCGGCCTCCGGATTCGGGTTCTCCCTGTCCACCTCCAGCAGCAGAAGCAGGTTGTGGATGTCCTGCGGATAGGATTCCCCCAGCGTGCGCATGGTCAGAATGGCGCTGTCCATGTCCCTGCGCCCTTCGGAGTCGATGCGGATCAACTGGCGGAAACATTCCGCCCTGCGGGCCGGTTCCGGGTCGGCATCCAGGCGCTCCAGGTACAGCCGGGCGAGATCCGGCCACAGCCCCAGCCGGAACATGGACCGGCGCGCCAGTTCCTGCAGGACCGGCTCCGTTTCTCCCTGCAGGAATTCGATGGTTTCCGAACCCGACAGCAGGCTGTGCAGGAAATTCATGCCCAACTGGACTTCTTCCACGGCATCGGCGAAGGGCAGGGAGGCGGGAATTCCCGCACGGCGCTCCCAGCGGCGGTTCACCCGTGCGGCCACATCGGCGGGCGCATGCGCTTCCCAGGCATGGGAGGAAGCCTCTTCCTGCAGTTCCTCGCAGATGGCGGCCCGCCAGGCCGCAAGCGTCCAGTCGATTCCCGTCTCCTGCCAGGCCGGTTCCCAGGCGCGCGCCGCCGGCATCCCCCCCCGTTCGCGGCGGTGGCACGCCAGGATCCATGGGCTGCCCGCCGGAGGGGTTCGCTCTTCGTCCAGCAGGAGGAGACCGAAAACCGCCGGAAGGACTTCCGGATGCTGCAGGGTTTCCGCTTCCAGGAGGGCCAGGCGTTCTCCGGACTGCAGCGCGAAGGCCACCATCCGGTCCACTGCCGGAATCGGCAATTCGCGCACGCCGGTCTTCCGGAAGCGCAGGCGTGCCATCGTTTCACAGGGCTCCTGCAGTTCCGCGGGCAGCCGGGTCCAGGAATCGTCCCATTCGGTGCGCGCGCGCAGATCGTCCACGATGCGGGCCATGCAGGGCGGCGTCCCCTCTTCCGGGGGAAGTCCCATCCACCAGCGCAGGACATCGGCCAATGCCGGCACCGTTCCTCACGAGGCCGCCATGACTTCCGCTTCTGCCTGGCACCATAGAACCAGCACCGTGCAGCCGCCCGTTAGTACGCGGTGCCCAACAGCACGGCCTGGCGCGCGCGAGGCCCAGTGTGGCCGCTTGCCGATCTACACTGGCTCTGCCGCCGGTCATTGCCCTGGCTCATCGGTCGCGTCACTGCACGTCCTTACTCTGAACATGGTCTGCACCGAGTGCCCAGCGCTCGTTATGCTAGTGTCTGCGTCCG
>CAZEZP010000024.1:0-45458 GCA_964516435.1 uncultured Kofleriaceae bacterium
TGATTTCGAAGCCCTTGGCGGCTACGCAGCCCGTGCCGGTGCATACCATGAGCATGCCGCGGTAGCGGGCCCGCTCGGAGGCAACCCGGGCGGCGATGTGTTCCAGCGCATCCATGGTCACGAGGTCGTTGTCATTCATGATCCACCTCCGGTTTATCCGCGCAGCCGGCGGCCTTGTTTCCCTCCTGCTGGGGGGTGTGCTTTTCGAGTAGCCTGCGCACGTTGCGGCTCTCGACGTTGCCCACGATTTCCTCGCCGATGCGCACCACCGGGGCGATCGAGCAAGCGCCCAAGCAGGCCACGGCCTCAAGCGTGTATTTGCCGTCGGCGGTCGTGGCGCCGGACTTCACGCCCAGTTCGCGCTCGAAGGCGTCGAGGATGTTGGCGGCGCCCTTCACGTGGCAGGCGGTGCCCATGCACACCTGGATCGTGACCTCGCCGCGCGGCTCCAGCGAGAAGGACTTGTAGAAGGTCGCGATATGGTACAACTGCGCCAGCGGCTTGCCCGTGCGCAACTGGATGCGCTCCAGCGCCGAGGCGGGAATGTGGCGGAAGCGATCCTGCACGTCCTGCATCATCTCGATGACGTACTCGGGATCCGCGTGCCAGCGGTCGATGATGGCGTCGATCTCCTGCAGAGCGCCCGGGCAGTCCATGCGGGAGATTTTCTTGGGCGTGATGCGCGCGGCGACCTTGTTCTCCTCCACGCGCCAGGCCGGGGTGACCTGCCGGCTGCGCAGCACCAGCGCCTTGATCTTCTTGTGGCGCAGCACCGTGCCGATGCCGCCGCGGGCGGCCTGCTTGAAGCGGCACACGCCCCGGCGCCAGTCGTAGAAGGAGAAGTTGAGCATGCCCATGAAGGTGTGCTCGGCGGCCGTGCCCGAGGAGACCACGGCGATGTTGCGCTTTTCCAGTTCGCTGTGCGCGAATTCCTCGGTGAGCCGCTCGGCGAGCACGTGGGAATCCACGGGATCGTCGGCGGCCTCGAGCACGCGGATGGTGCCTTCCACGGCGTCGATGGCCACGATGCATTCCGTGTCGGAGATGCCCGTGAGCATCAGGGCGTCGAAGCCGGCGAATTTCAGGTACGGGCCGAAGTAGCCGCCCACGTTGCAGTCCATCATGGAGGAGGTCAGCGGGGATACGGCCGTGACGATGGTCTTGCCCGCGCCGGGGAAGGACGTGGTGCCCCCCAGCGGGCCCGCCGAGAAGCAGATGGGATTCTCGGGGCTGTTCCAGCGGGTGTCCTTCGTGATTTCGCGGAAGGTCAGCCACAGGTCGAAGCCCTTGCCGCCCGTCCAGAGCCGCTTCATGGTCTCGTCCACCGGCAGTTCGGTGATGGACTTGGCGGAAACGTCCACCCGCAGGGCGCGATCCGCGTAGCCGCGGTTCAACTCCTTGAATGCGTACCGGGACTCGAAAAGGATCCTTCGTTCGTGCACGCCACACCTCCAGGGGAAATCGCGGCAGAAAAGGCCGCGTGTCCCCTCATAAAACAGCTCGTGCGGCGGTTCAAGGGATTTTTTTCACGAACCCCGTTCCCTTGCAGAAAAAACATGCCCGCCAAAATTTGCTTTCGGAGAAAAACTCCTGAATGCAAAGGTAAAATGGTCCAATTTTATAAAATTTTATAAACTTCATCTAAAATTTTTCTTTTTTTTTTTATTTGGAGATTTGGTAGAAAAAACTTCTCAGAAAGGAGAGTTCACAATGACAATTGAAAAACTGAGGTCGGTTGCAGATCAGATCCTGTCTCGCATTTCTTCTGTGAAAAACAAAGGAGAAGAAGCGACAAAACAAGCATTGATTCTTCCGATGCTAGATGCACTGGGTTATGATATCTGGAACCCTGATGAAGTTTGTCCTGAATATGAAGCTGACTTTGTTACAAAGAAAACAGGTCAGAAAGAAAAAGTAGATATTGCGATACTTAATAATAAAGTCCCTATTATTTTTATTGAAATAAAATCTGCAGATACAATTTTGGATGGACACGAAGGTCAGTTGGCCCGATATTTTAATTCAATACCTCAAGTTGCCCTGGGGGTACTTACTAATGGTCTCGAATGGCGTTTTTTTACGGATACGAGACAGCAAAATATAATGGATCCCGCACCTTTTCATGTCACAAAACTTGATGCGCTGGATCAGGGACTTGAAGTTATGCTCCGATTTTCCAAGCCTTCTTTTTGTGCAAATGCAATTCGAGATTATGCCACTGAACTTTTGTATACGGCAAGCATATCTGATTTTTTGCGTAATGAGATTGATTTGAGAGATCGCGAACCAAGTGAAAGTTTTATTAGGTGGATTTTGAAGAGTGAGAACGGAAAAATATACGATGGTGTTGTCAATCAGAACGTTGTTGAAAGGTTCAAGCCAATTGTCAAAAACGGATTGACCAAGGTAATCAGGGAAATTGTAAGGCGTTCTGTGAATGCTATGGATGTCGAGGCAGCTACAGCACTAGAAATGCCGATTTCAGCCGTCATGGAAAAAGATAAAGAAAAAACAGAAAATGCGCAGACGGAGGAAACGGATACAGAAAATACAAGAATCCACACTACAGAGAATGAACTGAAGCTTTTTGAAATCGCAAAGACTATGTTTATGAAAAGCGGACTTGATAACAAATTGATTTATGACGCCGGAGCAAGGAAGGAAGTACCTATCGAATTGGGCTACAAGGATACGACTGGATATTTTGGAATTTTCATGAACAAGTCGAGTTGGTGGGTGATCCGGGCAAACATAGAAGCCAGAAAACAGCCGTGGATCGGCTTCAATATTGAGCGTTCCATTTTCCTGCAGAATATACCGCAAGGAATGGAAGTATTGGATGCTCATCCGTTTGCAGAGTGTAGATTGCTTATTTTGAGCCCCGATGACTTGATGAAATGCGAGAGCCTATTTATAAAAACAATTGAATTTCTTCTTCAGGAAAAAAGAAAAAATTAATTTATTCGTAGAAACATAGAAAATTTAAGGGGTTGAAAACAGCGGCATGGGAGCTGGCGGGGGCGGGACGGCCAACTGGAAGGACTGCAAAAAGCACTTGGGATTCTTGAACTTTTCCTCCACCACGCTCACCACCAGGCGCGAATCGCGGGGGCCGGAAATGGGCGTGACCACCGAGAAGTTTTCCGGCGGCGTGTAGAGCGTGCGCAGCGTGAAGGTTTCCGTGTGCAGGGCCACGAGGCTCAGGTTCTTCTCGATGCGCACGCCGTCGGGGACGGGTTTTCCGGGTTCGTGCCAGGGACCCGCCGCCGGCAGCAGCATCCACTTCCCGTCGGCTGTGAACACGGGCGGCGCGCCCAGACGCTGGGCGCAGCGTACCCAGCGCACCTGGCCGTTGTCGGGGCGCACCAGGTACAGGCAGCGGTGCGAGGGGTCCGGCACCCAGAAGCCCTGCGCCGAGGCCCGCACCCAGGAAGGCGGATGGTAGGACGCCTCGCGCGGCTCGATTTCCCCGATGTCGGCGGCGCCGCCCACCGTTTCGGGAAGTTTGCTGACGGTGCGCTGCCACAGCACGTTTCCGGTCTTCAGATCCAGCGCGGTCCAGCCGCCCTTGCCCGGCGGACTCTCGTTTCTGCCGTAGACCAGCAGGTCGCGGGCTCCGAAATGCATGGAAATGACCGGCATTTCCCGGGTCTTTTCGACCTTGCCGGCGGAAATCACCTGTCCGCCGGATGGAATCGTGAAGAAGACGGCTTCGGGCGTGGCGCCGCGCACGGAAGGGGGGGAGGGAAGGCCCGTGGCCGCCGCGCCCGTGGGTTTTCCATCGGCAAGAGAGAGCACGTTCACCGAGTTGGCGGAGGCGAGCACCACCGAGGCCGAGGTCACGGTCTTCACGTCCTGCCCGCGGATGGAGGCGCTCCAGGCCATCTGGCCGCGGGGCCGCATGAGCACGAGGGTTTCGTCGCGCTCCAGCAGCGCTTCGCCCTCCGGAAGGATGCGCAGAAGCGAGACGGGACCCTTGCCGGGCAGGACATAGCCGTTGCCCGTGGTGCCGCGTGTGATGTCCACCGTCTGGAAGCGCCCGTCGATGGCGGTATACAATTGATTGTCCCATACCCACACCGGCAGGTTCACCTCCCGCTCGCCCGTGCCCGCCCGCAGGGGCACCTTGTCGGGCTGCGGCTTGGAAAGTTGCATGTCCACGGCCTTGTCGGGCTGCGCGTAAGCGAAAGCGTGCAGGTAGAGCCGCTCCAGGGTGGGCTGCGTGGGCCACAGGGTGCGCACGATCAGCGCGATGCGGTCCGGTCCCGCCATGGCCGTCTTCAGAAGTTCCACGGAGGCGCCCTTGATGCGGATTTCCCCGGAGAACGCCTGGCTGCCGTCGCGCATGTCCAGCACCAGGATCTTGTCGTCCTGCATCTGGACCGTGACGAAATCCCCCTGGGCGTTCATGAAGCGGGGCGCTCCCGGCAGATCCCGCTCCATCGTCTTCTTGCCGGTGGCCAGTTCAATGGCGAATACTGTCTTCTGGTTGCGGCACACGTGAAAGCGCTCCGAGCGCGTGCAGGGGATGACGGGCAGTTCCACCTGGTAGGCGACGTCTCCGCTCTTCACGTCCACGCCGAAGAGCGTGACCATGCCCAGCCCCTCGGTGGTCACGAACACGGCCCTGTCCTCCACGATCTGCAGGGGCCACTGCGTCTGCAACTGGCCGGGCAGTTGCACCTCGTCCTCGGTCAGGCCGCGCACCGTGGTCCGCGGCAGAAACGACGGCATGAGCGTGGAGGCGAGCACCACGCCGCCGGAGACGGGCAGGTCGGTGGTCCACACCTTGCGGTCCATGGCATCGGCGAAACGCCAGATCTCCCGGTGTTGCGAGCAGGATATCACGCGCAGGGCGCCGTCCGTGGAGCGGAACGCGACGTGATCGTCATCCAGGACCGTGGCGGGAAACTGGGGCGCCGTCTGGACGGCCACCTCGCCGTAGACGGGCTTCATGTCGGCCACCGGGGTGCTCTTCTTCTCCTGCGGATTCCAGAAGTACGGCACGGCGGCCCCGATGAAGAGCTCTTTGCCGCAGGGCGCGAAATGGAAGGCGTTGGCGATGACGCGGTCGGTCGCGCCGTCGGCCACGGAGAGGGAATACACGGCCTTGTAGCGGGTCTCGTAGAAGAATGTGCGCGAATCCCACAGGTGCAGTCGAATGGACCACGGGGCATTGTCGCCGTAAGATTTCATGGTGCGCCGCTTTTTCCAGCGCACGGAGCCGTCGGCGGCGGAGATCAGGTACTGATCCGCGGGCCGCCACTGGTTGATGTTGCCCGTGTAGCCCACGGCGTGCACCCACTCTTCGCCCGTGCCGGACACCAGGGAAAATCCTTCCATGTCGGCCTTCCATCCGGGCGTGGCCGCCAGTTCGGGTTCGGGCGGCGGAGCGCTCGGCGCCGTTTGCGGGTTTCCGGATTTTTCCTTCCCGCCGAACCAGTTGCAGGAGGATGCGAGAAACAGGGACAAAAGGAGCGAAAGAAAGATGCCTGACGGTTTCATGAGCCCTTCTGTATCACAAAGCGACGTTGAAATCACGGTTCCGGGGCCAGGAAAAAACCAGGAAGCATCCGCTGGTATGAAATGTAAGCAAAAAGTTGCATATAGAATCCAATTATGCTACACATGGCATAGAGGTGGGTCATGCGCTGGATCCCAATCGCGTTGTTTGCAGGTACCTTGTGGAGTTGCACGGGAGAAAACACCCGCGTCCGAAGCGCGCTGGACGCCATGACGAGGGAGCAGCGGCAACTTTCGGCCCAGATGGAGATCCTGACGCGCCGCCTGACGGTGCTGGAGACGCGCCTGGCCGCCCGGGAAAGCCGCTCGGAAAGCAGGGATCCTTCCCGCACCGTGGCGCAGCGCGAGCCGGGGCCCGATGAACTGCCCACCGTGACGCTGCGACCCCGCGAGGCCGTCCGTCCGGCGCCGCCTGCGCCGCGCGCGCCCGTTCCGGTCGACGAGGACGGTCTTTCGGAGGAGGAGGAGCCGCGGGAGCGTCCGGTGCCGGATGATCCGCCGCCCCCGCCCAATGCCCGCCGCGTGGTGCTGAAACTGGAGGGGGCGCCCCCTCCGTCCGTTCCGGATGCGAGGGATGCCGCGCCGGGAACGAAACCCCTTCCGCTGGGCAAGTTCGTTCCCCTGCGGGAGCCGGACGAGACGGCATCCGAACCCGCGGCACCGCCGCCGTCCCGGCCGGCGGCTCCACCCGCTGCGCCGAAGGGAGCCGCGGGCGCCGACGCCCTCTACCGGACGGCCATGGAACAATATGAAAGCGGCCAGTATGCTCTGGCGCTCACCCTGTTCGCCCGCCTGGAAAAGGAGCATCCTTCCCACGCCCTGGCGGCCAACGCGGTGTTCTGGCAGGGCGAATGCCATTTCCAACTGGGCAAGTTCGAACTGGCCGCGGCCCTCTTCCAGCGGGTCGTGGACAAGCATCCGCGCAGTCCCAAGGTGCCGGACGCCCTGTACAAACTGGGCGTATCGCTGGACAAGAATGGACAATCCGCCCGGGCCCGGGAGATCCTCTCACGGGTGATGGAACTCGTCCCCCAGACGCCGCTGGCCACGAAGGCCGCCGCGTATCTCCAGAAGATGAGGTGAGCCGTGAACGCAGTCATTCTCTTCCTCGCCCTTTTTCCCCCCTGGTGGTGGCAGCAGGCGGCCAATGTGCCCACGGTGCCCGGAACGTACCCGCCCGTGCCCACGAAATACTGGGCCGTGGTGCCCTCTCCCCAGTCCGACGGAGGCGATGCGCCGCCGCCATCGCGGGGTGCGCCACCGCCGTCGGGCCGGAATACGGCATCGGAGGACGACGATGCGGCCGACTGGGATCTGATCCACTCCTCCGGGCTGATGCAGACCACGCCGCAGACGGACGAGTCCCGGCCAGCCGTGCATATGGTGAAGCAGGGCGAGACCCTGTGGGATCTGGCCCAGCGCTATTTCGGCGACCCCTGGTTCTGGCCGGAACTGTGGTCCTGGAATCCCCACATTACCAACCCGCACTGGCTGTTCCCGGGCAATACGGTGTACCTGAGGAAGGATGGCGCCTCGCAGCCGGTCGTCCAGGAGGAGAGCGCGCCGGCCGAGACCGAGGAAAAGATCTATGGCCTCGAGTACCGGCAGGATCTCGTGCAGGTGCGCACCCGGGGGTTCATCGACGAGGAGACGCTCAGGGAGAGCCGGACGCTTGCGGGTTCGCCCGAGGAAAAGAGCCTGCTGTCCGTGGGCGATTCCGTGTACGTCGCGGATCCGGACCGCAAACTGGAGGTGGGCCGCACCTATTCCGTGTTCCGGCCGGTGCAGAAGGTCAAGGATCCGTCTGGTGGCAAACCGCTGGGGGAACTGGTGGAGGTGCAGGGCGAGGTGAAGGTGCTGGAGATTCGGCCCAAGGGCATGGTCAAGGCGCAGATCGTGCGCTCCACCGGCGTGATCCGGCGCGGGGACCGCGTGGGGAAGGTGAAGACCGAGTTCTCGCAGGTCAAGCCTGTCGCGGTCAAGCCGGAAAAGAGCGTGCTGGGCAAGGTGGTGGCCAGCATCGAGGATCAGGAACTGCTTTCCACCGATGCCATGCTCGTGATCGATCTGGGCTCGGAGAAGGGCATCAAGCCGGGTGCCCAGTTGTCGCTCATCGTGCGCGGGGATGGCCTGTACGCGCACCTGCACCCGCTGGATCCCGCCCGCCGCCAGGACGAGCGTTTCCCCTATGAGAGCAAGGGGACGCTCGTGGTGTACGAAGTGCACGAGCGCTACAGTTTCGCGCTGATCACGCGCTGCCTGCACCCGGTGCGCGTGGGCGACGACGTGCTCTTCGGCGAGATGCCCGACGTCCCGGGCGCCGACGATGCCGAACGCAAGCCGGCGGGGACGGATTCCAGGCCCGCCCCGAAGCGCTGAAAAGCGCCGGCCCCCTTCCTTTTCCGGAGTCCCCATTTCCGCATTCCGAACCCGAAAAAGGCCGGTCTTGCCGGGTTGACTTTGAACCCGAAGTTCCTATTATCGCGGCGGCGGCAGGATGCACATGCGCTTTCGATCGCTGTTCAAATCCAAGATTCACCGGGCCACGGTCACCGAGGCCAACCTGGAATACGAAGGTTCCATCACCATCGATGCCGATCTCATGCGCGCCGCCGACATCCTGCCCTGGGAAGAGGTCCACGTCTGGGACGTCACCCGCGGCTCCCGCCTGTCCACGTATGCGATGGAAGGCCCTTCCGGAAGCGGCGTCATCTGCGTCAACGGCGCGGCGGCCCATCTCGTGAAGCCGGGCGACGTGATCATCATCGCCACCTTCTGCATGCTTTCCGAGGACGAGGCCCGCACGCACCGGCCGCGCGTGGTGCTGGTGGACGCGCAAAACCGCATGATGAACGCCGACTACCGCGAAACCCCCGGCCCCGGAGCGCCGGGACCCTCCTGCTGACGAATCCGACTGCCGGAAAATCCAACTTTGGCGAGTCCGCTGGCGATGCGGCGTCCAGGCGTGGCGTGTGGCTTCGAGACGCACGGGCACCGCGCCGCGCGACGGACAGGAAACCGCATTGGCAAAATGGAATGGAAAAGGATTCGGAGAAAGTGGCAGGGGACGGAATCGAACCGCCGACACGCGGATTTTCAGTCCGCTGCTCTACCTACTGAGCTACCCGGCCACACCGGAACGTCCGGCGTCGGGGAGGCTGTATACGCGTTTTCCGAAGCGATGTCAAGCTGAGTTTTTGGTGAGGAATCGCTCGATGCGAGGGCCAGCGCGTGCGGGGGTGTTTCATTTCCGGGGCGTTCGGGGTATAAGGAGCCGCTTGCGCGGCCGGTTCGTCGTCGCGTCCAAGGGAGGTAACAACGACATGAAGCGTCTTTCCGTCTGGTGTTGCGTCATCGTGTTCGCGGCCGCCGCATTCTCCTGCACGCGCGAACGTCCCATGAAATCGGCCCCCAACCTCCCGCCCACTCCGGCTGGCACCGGAAACCCGAACCCGCCGACAGAAATGGAGAGTGCTCCGAAGAGCCTGGATGCCGCGGAATTCGCGCGCCGGCGCATCTTCTCGCTGGAGGCGGGAGAAGCGGGATCGGAAGTCATGAAACTGGTGGCCTCCGTGGTGGGCGGCCTTTCCTTCCATCCCGACTACAACGCCATGGCGGCCGCCTATCCCGCCGTGGTCAACCAGGTGTTCCGTGATCTTCCCGTGCAACTCGTGCGGGATCTGGTGCCCTATGCCTGGCGGCCGCTGCTGGATCTGGCCGACCGCTCCCGGCCCGTGGCCGCCACGATCGTGGATGCCTCCGGCAACCGCATGTCTTACGTCGCCGGATTCTCCATCGATCCCGGCGAATTCGAGAGCCGGCTGCGCCAGGGAACCTTCGGGAAATTCCAGAAAGCCCCCTGGGGCGGCTGGATCGTGCCGCAGGGAGAACGCGGGAAGGTGTACTTCCTGGTGGAGGAGAAATTCCTCTTCCTCTCCGGGGATGCCGCCCTGCTCAAGCCGGGAGCCGCTTTCCTGCAGGAGCGTTTTGCCGCCGTGAGCCCGCAGAAGCCGGTTTCCTTCCATCTGCACAACGTGGCGGCCAACGCGCAGCGGTACATGGACTGGTTCACGGGCGAGCTGAGGTTCTCGAACGCGGCACGCGTGAAATTCGCCCAACTCTTCCTGCCCGAACTGTCCAGCCTCGAGGAAATCTCCTTCCATGTGGGGCTGGATACCGATCTCGCCCTGCAGATGAGCGTGTCGGCGGTTCCGGTCGCCAATCCCATGGGCCCGATGGTCGCCCAGATGCTCACGCCTGCTGACGTGGCCGATCTCGCCCGGATCCTGCCCGCCTCCACGGCCGCCTTCTCTCTGGACAAGCTCGCCATTCCCGCCATATCCGCGCTCTACAGGGACCTGCGCCGCGAACTGCAGAAAGAGATCACGGCCTCTTCCGGGCGGGACGAGGCCAAGGTGCTCGCATACTTCGATTCCATGCTGGAGTGGCTGGACCGCATGTATGAGCGCAGCGCGGATTCCCAGGCATTTTTCGTCGCGCTGCCCAAGGGGAAGCTCCATCTGGGGGCGTTTCTGCAGTTGCGTCCCCAGACGAGCGGCAAGGACGTCCTGTCGGAACTGGACAAATGGTTCAAGTCCGTGAATCCCCGTTCGTTCGTTCCCACCCTGTCCCCGGAAGGGAAGAAGGAACTGGCCTGGCTCCCGAAGTTCCTGGATGTCCGCACGCAGATGGCTACGGTGGAGAAGCGCTCCGCGCTCGTGGTGAAGATCGCTCTCGACTGGAACCGGATGCCCAGGGAGATGCGGGATGAAGACAGCATCCTGTTCCAGCATTTCCTGGGCAAGGGCGTGGAACTGGCATTCGTGGCGGACAACGATTCCCTCTGGTTTCTGGCGGGTGCTCAGTGGAAGGACCTCCTTCGTGAGGTCGTGGCGCGTGGTGGGCGCATCCCCAATCCACGCATGGCATCTGCGGGCATCCTGGCCACCGGGGCCATGGATATGCGTGCATTCGTGCTGTACGGCATCGATGAATTCCTGCAGATCAAGTTTGTTTCCGCGCTGGATTCCGAAATGTTGGGCACCCTCAAGGCGGCCCGTGCAGCATTCGAAAAATTCGGCTATGCGTGGATGTCGGTTTCGGCCGGCCGCCTGGACGGCAACCGGATCGGCATGCGCGTCACCCTGGAGCGGGAAACCTGGCCAATCTGGTTCACCTGGATGGTCATGATGAAAGCCATGTACTGATTCCGGTCGGCATGCACGTGCGTCTCTTTTCGATTCTCGTTGCCGTTGCGTGCGCCGTCCTGGCGGCCGTTTCTCCGGCATTCGCGCAGACGCGCCACGGCATCACGTTCCAGGCGGGTCCCACCGTCGACGCGTTGGGCGCCGGCGCGGAAGTCCTGTATTTTTCGCACTGGTCGGATCAGTGGTCCTGGGAAGCCGGCGCCGGGCAGCGCCTGTGGTTCGTCCAGTCCCACCGGCCGGGTCACTTCTCCGGTATGGCCCGCGTGCGCTATCTCCTGGACATCTTCCGGCTCCTGCCTTCCTTCTACCTGGGTCTCGGCGCCGGCTGGATGCCGGACGAAGACGCGTCCGTGGCAGAAATCCAGTACGGGATCGCAGTGGACTACATGCTTTCGCGGCGGTATCAGATAGGCCTGGACGTCTCGGGCGTGACGGCCGTGTTTTCCCAGGAGATTCCGGACGAGGACGGGACGCCCGTGTCCACGGCCACCCGGATCCAGGTCCTGTTCCGCCTTCAATGGATATGGGGAGAAACATGGTGAGAATCTTTGCTGCCTGCTGCCTGCTGCTCTTCCTGGCGAACCCGGTTTCCTGCAAGTCTTCGGGAAAGGAGGCAAGCGCTCCGGTGGTGCTGCCAACGGCGGCGGATCCGCCTTCCAGCCCCTCGAAAATGCAGGGCGATCCCACGACACCGGAGATCCTCAAGCGCTCGCAGGCCACGAACGTCGCCTATGTCAAGCAGATCCTCGTCACGTTCGAGCGGCTCAATCCGCGGTTTCCCATTCCGAAGCGCACGTTCAGCGAGGCCGTCAACAAAGTAAATGAAATCTTGAACGAGCACAAGAAGGGCGTGCCGTTCGAGGAATTGATGAAGCAGCATTCGGATGACCCCCAGACGGGGCCGTTCGGGGAGGTGCAGTTCATGGAGGCCGACGGCGTGCCCGGTTCCGTGCGCCATCTGGCCGTGCGCCTGAACGTGGGGGAAATCGGGGTCGTGCAGAGCGGAAACGCCTTTCACATCCTGATGCGCGTGGCCGATCCGCCCGCCGTGGCGAGTCCCGATTCCACGGACATCCTGGCGCGCGCGCCCAAGACCGACCGGGCCGCCTTCAAATCCGTGAACATCGCCTGGCGGGAACTCAAGCAGGTCTACATGACCCAGATGACGGCGCTCGCCCTGGGACGCAGCCAGACGCAGGCGGCCCAGTTGGCCAGGGACGTGCTGGCGAAGATCCGGGCGGGCGAGAGCGTGGACCGGTTCGTGGCCGAAATCGGGGAAACCATTCCGCTTCCCGAGGAAGCGCACACCCACACGCTGGCGGAAATGATTCGCCCCGGACAGCATGGGCACGGCCATGAAGGTCCAGGCCACGAGCATGGTTCGGAACCCGGCGCCGGCCAGCAGGACACGACGAAACTGGTGCGGGAGATTCCCGAAATCGCCCGCCTGGCCGTGCGCCTGGAACCCGGGGAAGCCGGAATCGTCACTAGCCGCTTCGGTTATCACGTGGTATACCGCGTACGTTGACGGCCGTCTGCCGTCGTCAAAGGAGTTGGAAAATGAAAAAATGGTTCTTGTTCCTGATGGCCCTGTTCCTCGTCGCCGCGTGCGACCCCGAAAGCAAGAAGAAATCGGAAATCTGCAATGACGGCATCGACAACGACGCCGACAGCCAGATCGACTGCGCCGATCCCGGATGCTACGGCCAGGCGGGCGGGCCGACCGGCCAGTTGTGCCAGTCGCAGGAGACCCGCTGCAACGACGGCTTCGACAACGACGCCGACGGCATCGCGGACTGCGCGGACGCCGACTGTGCCACGTCCCCCGACTGCGCCATCGAAATCTGCGACAACGACATCGATGACGACGGCGACGGCGACGTGGACTGCGACGACGCCGACTGCGCCGACCATGCCTCCTGCGGTTCCGAGGTCTGCAACAACGGCACCGACGACGACGGCGACGGCGATGTGGACTGCGACGATTCCGATTGCGCCGGCGCCTCCAACTGCGCGCCCACCGAAGTCTGCAACGACGGCATCGACAACGATGGCGATGCCGCGATCGACTGCGCGGACACGGACTGCCTGGGCCAGCAGGGCAATGGCGGCATCTGCCAGGCCACGGAGATCACCTGCTCCGACGAATTCGACAACGATGGCGATGGCAGCGTGGATTGCACCGATTCCGACTGCACCGGCTCGCCGTCCTGCCAGGCGCCCGTGGAAGTCTGCAACAACGGCACCGATGAAGATGGCGATGGCCAGATCGACTGCGCCGATCCCGAGTGCAACGGCCAGCAGGGCAATGGCGGCATCTGCCAGGCCACGGAGACCACCTGCTCCGACAGTTTCGACAACGATGGCGATGGCCAGACCGACTGCAGCGATTCCGACTGCAGTGCCGCCTGCATCGCTCCGGGCTCCATCGTCATCACCGAAATCATGAAGGATCCCAATGTCGTGGCCGATGGCTCCGGCGAGTGGTTCGAGGTGACCAACACCTCGTCGTCCCCCATCGATCTGCGCGGGCTGGTGATCTTCTCCAACTCCACCAATGGCGAGGAAACGCATGTGATCGCGTCGGCCAACCCCGTCACCGTGGCTCCCGGCGCCTTCCTGGTACTGGGCCTTTCCGGGGATCCGCTTGTCAACGGCGGCGTCACGGTGAATTACGTATACCCCACCATCACGCTCGCCAACACGAGCGATGACGTGCTGGGCCTGCGCACGGCTGGCGGCACGGTCATCGACCAGGTGAACATTTCCGCCACCACTTTCCCCAATTTCGCCGGCATGAGCCTGTCGCTGGATCGCAACCAGACCACGGCTACGGCCAATGACGCGGCGGCCAACTGGTGCCCCGCCAAGAAGAAGTACAACGCCTACGACATGGGGTCTCCGGGTGCGGCCAATCCCCTGTGCGCGCCGGAAGCCAACTGCGGCAACGGCACCGACGACGACTTCGATGGCGACGCGGACTGCGCCGATTTCGACTGCGCCAACGCCTCCAACTGCTCCTCCGCCCTGGCCGCCCAGCCGGGCGATCTCATCGTGACCGAAATCATGGCCAATCCGGGCGTGGGAACGCCCAACTACCAGTACGAGTGGTTCGAAATCCTCAATACCACGCCCAACGCCGTGGAACTCAATGGCCTGACCATCTGCGACGATTCGCCCACGCGCTACTGCTTCCTGGTGCATTTCGGCACCTCGACGCCGCTGGGCGGTCTGCAGCGGGCCATCTTCGTTTCCGATCCCTCCCTGTGGACCGCGTACACCGGCATCAAGTATGCCTATGGCCCCAACATCCAGTTGAACAACTCCGCCGATGCCGTGCAGGTCTTCCGCGGCACCACGCTCATCGACGCCGTGACGTACGACGCCGCCTGGCCGTTCGCCACCTCCGGCGTGGCCGTGCAGTTCACCACGGGCGTGGCGCCCACCGCCGCCAACAACGATTCCGTGGCCAACTGGTGCGTGGCCGTGCAGGAATACGACACAGTCAACCACCTGCTGGGAACGCCGGGCGAAATCAACCGCGACTGTTTCGCCGCCGAAACCATCTGCAACGACAATGCGGACAATGATTTCGATGGCCTGATCGACTGCGCCGATCCCAACTGCGCCGGCCAGACCGGCGCTTCGGGCGAGACCTGCGAAACGGCCGAATCCACCTGCAACGACGGCTTCGACAACGACCGCGACGGCGCGATCGACTGCGCCGACCCGACCTGCGCGGGCCAGCCCGGCCCGGGCGGCGTGAACTGCCCGACGTCGACGACCGTGGATCTGACCGGCTACTACGTCGAGGTGTACCAGAACGGCGTGCTCAAGCAGACCGTCCAGTTGGCCGGCGTATACCCGAAGGGGAAATATCTGGTAATTGTCCGAAAGGCGACTGACATTGCCGCCTGGAGCGCGTTTTTCTCTCCGGCTCTCACTTCGGCGGAGACGGCCAACATCGTGTTCTTCCACGATACCAACGATACTTGGCAGATGAATGATGCGGGTGATGATTCGGCCAAACTCTACAATCCTTCCGGTGTGCAGATCGACTCCGCCAGCAACCCGGCCAACAAGATCCGCACGCGCCAGCCGGATGGAACATGGCTGGACCGCACCACCACGACGGGCGCGCTTGGCGCCCCGGAAGGCATTCCCGGCTATTCCTACCCCGTGTACATGTATGAAATCGCCGAGGCGGCTGCCACCATCCGCCTGACGGGGTATTTTGGCAACTATGTGATGCTCTACATTCCGAACCTGTAGCCCCGCATGATTTTTCCTTCGCCTGATTGGTCAGGCGAAAAACGCCTTTTCATTTCCAGCCTGAATTTCAAGACGTGATTCTGCTCGTGGATAGAGGACATTCGTCTTCTGCCGGCAAGTTCCGGGGTGGATCGTCGAGTGCGCCGGGAAATGGTTTTTCGATGCGCAGGGGAGTGGTGCATTGCGCCGGGGCCGTTGCAGGACCGTCATGCCTGCGATGCGTAGTTCGTTTTTGCGCCCGCGGCGTGCGTGCCGGGAGCGCATTCATCACTGTCGCAAAATTTCCAGGACGACTTTTCGTGGAATGGTTTTTTAGTCCTTCACTACGGGGGCGTTGGGCAGTTCGTCGGCGTCGCCGGACGTGGCGGGAAGGACCTCGGCGAGCGCATCCGCGCACAGGGCGATGGCATCCGCGAATCCGCCCGCCACGTCCCGGCGGCGAATGCCCGCGAGCAGGGCGTCTCTGGCCTTTTCCCACGTTTCGGCCGGCACCTGGGAAGATACCGCATCTCCCGCCAGAATCACCACGCGCCGTTCCATCCAGGAGACGAAGATCAGCACCCCCGTATCTTTGCGGGTCCGATGGACACCGATGGAGAAGAATTCGAGATGAGCACGCATTTCCACCTGCCGCAGCCGGTTTTCCCGGGGTGTGAGCAGGCGCTGCACGGCAGGAAGGAAGGAGAGTCCCCACCCGGCCAGCAGCGACACCACCACCACGGTGAGCGAATAGGCCGCATGCATCGAGACGAGCGGTTGCACGAGCAGGCCCAGCGTGCACAGGAAGAAGCCCGCCAGGGGCGCCACGTGCCCCACGGCGCTCGAGCGCAGGACCAGCACCGGCACGATTTCTGCGCTCGTGCGCTTTTCGGCCTCGATGACGGCCTGCTCGATGCGTTTTCGCGCGTTTTCGTCCAGGATGCGAAACAACGGATCACCTGCCATCACCAGCCTCCCGATGCGCCGCCGCCGGAAAATCCGCCACCGCCGCCGCGATATCCGCCGCCGCCGGAGAATCCGCCGCCGGAGAATCCGCCACCGCGATATCCGCCGCCGCCGCGATAGCTGCCGCCGCCGGATTTTCCGCCGCCGAAGAGACCCAAAAGAAACAGGAACAGGAACACCGTGCCCGCGATGACGATGATACGTCCCCAGCCGTCGTTTATGGGACGCTTTTGTGGGGACGCCACCACCGATGCCAGGGCACCGAGATCGGCCTGCGGATCGGTGAGCGCTGCGATGGCCTTCACTCCTTCGACGATGCCGGCGTCGAAGTTCCCCTGCCGGAAATGCGGCGCCACGACGTCGTCGAGGATCCGCCGGCTGTGCGCGTCGGTGAGTTGGCCCTCGAGCCCCTGGCCCACCTCGATGCGGAACTTGCGCTCCTTCTGGGCCACCAGGAACAGCACGCCGTTGTCTTTTTTGGCTTCGCCCAGTTTCCAGGCTTCCACGATCTGGATGGACGCCTGCTCGATGGGCAGCCCTCCCAGATCCGGCAACGTGAGCACTGCGATCTGGCTGCCGCCGGATTCCCACAGGTTCTTCAGCGCGGCATCCAGGGTGGTTCTCGTCTTTTCGGAGAGGAGTCCCGCCTCGTCCATGACCGGGCGCTGCAGCGCCGGCACGCGGAACTCCGCCCAACCGGATTCCGGTAGCAGAAAGGCCGCCAGCAGGCCGGCCCAGGCGAAGCGCAGCAGGAAGGTGAAACGCGCGCTCATTTTTTGAAATCCACCGGCGGCGGCGTCTCGGCAGCCTTGGCCTGTTCGGGCTCCAGTTGCCATTGCGGCATCTTCGAATGGTGGTAGAACCACGAGTTCACCCAACTCGAGGGCGGCGTGGTCACGAGATCATTGAATTCCTTGATGGCCCGGATGTAGCGCTGGCGGGCGATCGTGATGCGGTTTTCCGTGCCCTCCAGTTGCGCCTGCAGGTCGCGGAAGGCCCCGTCCGCCTTGAGTTCGGGGTAGCGCTCCACCACCACCAGCAGCCGTCCCAGGGCCGAGGAGAGCTCGCCCTGCGCCTTCTGGTATTCGGCCAGTTTCTGCGCATCCAGTCTGGCCGGGTCCACGTTGACCTGCATGGCCTTGTTGCGCGCCTCCACGACGGCCGTGAGCGTCTCCTGTTCGTGGGCGGCATAGCCCTTGACCACCTGCACCAGGTTGGGAATCAGGTCGGCGCGGCGCTTGTACTGGTTCTGCACCTCGGCGAACGTGGCCTCCACCTCGTTCTTCGCCTTTGGGATGGCCTGGATGCCGCAGCCGGAAAACAGGAAGAGAAGACCCGCAATTGCAATGGGGAATTTTATTTTCTTCATTTCATGATCCTTGTAATTTCTGGGTTACAGTTTCCAGGGCATGCGTTTGCATCAATCCACCGGGTTGATGTATTCCAGATCCAGGCCACCGGGATACAGGTACGAGGTATAGGAGGCGAAGCCGTACACCTCGATGCCGAAGCGGATGCTGGAACTCGGCGCCCAGATGCGGTGCGAGCCGTTGTTGCCCATGGCCGTGACATCGATCTGGGCGAGCCCGTATCCCGTGGAGCCGATGGGAATGTAGTCCGCCGTGGTGATGGGCCGATCGTCGAGCACGATGTATTCCGTGGAATCCGTGGGAATCCGGGCGATCACGTTGACGTAGTTCACGGTCATGGAAGGCGGGGTGGTGAAATTGTATTCCGAGCGGTACTGCTCGGTGGGCACCACCAGCCCGAAGGCCGGATCGCCGGTGGGATTGCCCGCGTAGTCCTGTCCCACCGTGAACTTGCCGATGAGGATGGCCTCCGTGGCCGTGACCTCGAAATGCGTGTTGGGCGGCGGCAGGAATTCATAGTATTCGCCCATGTTCAGGGTCACCGGAGACGCTACCGAGGGCGGGTCGAAGGAAACGAGGGTGTTGTTCTCGGAGGCCAGGATGCGGATGACGTTGGTTTCGTTGTTGCCGGGAGTGATCTGGTGCGTCAGGCCCACGAGGAAGCGCTTGCCCCAGGTCTCCAGCGGGAAGATCTGCTCCTCGAGGTGGTCGCAGGCCCAGGCGTTGTACGGCACGAACGTGCAGTTGTGCCCGCCCCACACCGCCACGGGCGCCGAAGACGTGATCATCATGCCGGTGGGATCATAGGCATCGCCCGCGCTGCAGTAACTGTAGGTGCCGTCGCCCGAGGACTCGGCGCCCGGTCCCCCGGGGCAGTTCGTGAAGTCGTTTCGGCTGACCAGTTGCAGCACGTCGCCCCTGTTCATGGCGAAGGTGTTGGAGCCGCCCGGAGAGAGCGCCGGGACGCCGCTGCCACCGGCGAGGTACGCGCGCGTCTGCACGAAGACCGTCGTGTTGTCCTCGGTGGCCACGATGGTCGTCACGCCGGGACTCTGGGCGATGGTGCCGCCGCCGAAACCCTCGTCGTTCACGACCCAGGTCGGGCGGGCCATGACCATGTAATTGTGCGAGAGCACCTGCACGGGCAGCAGCAGCGAGGCATCGTTGGTGTAGGAATAGATGCTTTCACCCAGCGTGAAATCGTAGGGGTTGAACTGGTAGACCGTCACCGGCAGGGAGGTCTGCACGTGGAACGCACCCTGGCCGGAGGCCGTGGTGTAGAGGCCGGAAGCAAACGCGCCGTCGCTTCCGGGCGTCCGAACGGCTTCCACGTAGTTGAGCAGGTAGACCCGCAGGGTGCGCGCCGGAAGGGTTTCATCCACGTTGGCCGTGCCGCCGGTGATGCGCACGCGGATGTCCACGTCGTTGTTGTTGTCGATCGCCAGCGCGTAGTTGCCGGCGAAGTCGGGCGGCAGATAGGCGTTGGACATGCCCACGGCCCAGTATTCGCAGCCGCGGTAGCTCTTGGTGGAGGCGGCCCGCAGGCAGGGGCTGTCGCAGGCGGCCTGCCCGCCGGCATTCACGCACTGCTCGCCGGCCTGTGCGTCGCAGGTGGTTTCGACCAGCCCGATGGTGCCGTTGATGGTGCAACTGTGGACGTTGTTGTCCGGCCCGCAGACGGTTCCCCCCGGGATGCACTGGACGCAGGCCTTGGTGTCGGGATTGCAGAAGGGCTTGTCGGCGAATTCGCCGGTGCCGCACTGGGTTTCGTTCACCCACTGGTGCGTGTCGCAGATCTGGATGGTGCTTCCCAGGCAGCGCCGCGCACCATTGTTGCAATTTTCATTATTAGTATTATTTGTATTGTTTTCGTTGTTGAAAGTCGTCTTGCTTTTCTTGGGGGAGCAAGCGGAAACTGCGAGAATTCCGGCCAAAACAATAATCCATAGCGAAAGAATGCGCCGCATGGGAACCTCCATGGTGATGGGCTACCATAGCAGAAGATTTCGGGTTTGACCAATGGGAAACAGGGCATTTCCAACCTGGAACCCGCCTTCCGGCCGCGAACGCGCGGCGAATGGGGCGCCATCACATTTTCCCATTGATGAACCAAGGAAAAAATGATATCCAGAAACTCCCTTTGATGCCTTGCCGTGAGGAGTCCCGCATGCCATCGAATCACGCCAATCCGCCCGAACTGGTCCAGGCCTGCGCAGACCTGATCCGGGGTTCCATCGTCCAGCCGCGCCCAGTTTATTACTCAAGAGCATTCAGTTTTATTATTCCTTTTATCAAAGAAATCGTAAGAAATAAAATGCAGAAGGATCGATTATTGCAATTGGAAAGTTTGGATGACTTGGTGCAATGGGCGCTTATCCGTCTCATGAACATGTCTTTCCGGGAACAGGATACGAACAATCCGGTCGCACTCGTGAGAAAAAATGTGAATATGATCCTGGCCAGCGTGAAAACGGACGTACTGCGCAAGCACAAGGCGAGAGTGGATGTGGTATATTTTTCGGAAATGCAGAGGGAAGACGAAGAGGCGGGAGACATCGAAAACAAACTGGGGGACGCCATCGCCGTGCAGGACACGCCGGAGCAGGAGGCCATCGCGCGGGAGCGCCTGTTGAGGCTGCAGGATGTGGATGCATACATGAAGGCGAATGTTTCCGAAAAGGGCTACCGCCTGTTTCGCAGGGAGATGGCGGACTATCGGGCAGGCCGGAAGACGCCGGCATCCGTGCTGATGGAGGAACTGGAGGTCACTATGGACAACCTCTATCAGTTGCGGTCGAGAAACAGGAAGGCGCTGAGAAAATTTCTCGAAGACGTCGAAGATTCGCGGTGAGGCGGCGAGTCAAAATGATTTTGTCAGATCGGTTTTCCCCCGCGTCTGTGAGAGCAGCGGATCGCAGCGGGCGGCCGGTGGAAGGAGTCGGACATGCGGTTTCGGTTGGAAGGCATGGAGATCGATGCGCACGTGGACGGTTTCGTGAGCACGCGTTCGGCGCACGGCCACCTGTTCAAGCATGTGGTGCCCCTGTATGAGCATGCGCAGAAAGCCGACATGGAGATGTGGCACGAGGTCATTCCCGACCCGCCCCTGGAGCGCGCCTACGAGCGCCGGGTGCGCCGGTACCGGAAACTTCTGGCAGAGTCGGGCGCATGCCCGATGACGAGGAATTCCAGCGTCGAGAGTTGCCAGGAGTGCAGCGATGGGCCGGCGCAGCGGCGGGTGGAGGAGAAGGTACAGGATCTTCTGGAAGCCTGGTATGGGGAAGCCACCCGCACTGTGCGCTGGGCGCTGGAAAACCGCACGTCGGCCGGCGAGCCGCGCGCGCGGGTGAGCGCCGATGGCGATCAACTGATTTTCCTGACCGTGGATCCGCGCATGGTGAAGGTCGTGGCCGTGGTGGACCGCCGCCGCCGCAATCTGCGTCTGCTGACGTGCTACCGCTGCAAGGCGGGCGAAAAGAAGAAGAACTACGAACAGGTCTGGCTGGATCTGTGCCGCGAGGCGGCCGGGGCCCGGCATGCAGGCACGGAGAGAAACATCGAAAAGATTTCGGAAGGTGTGTGATGCAGTGGAAATGCGATGAGAAACTGGCGGCGGAAGCGCGACGTCTGTTCACGGAGAACCTGAAAAAGGCGCTCGACCATGCAAGGCCCCAGCGTCAGGAATTGCCAGAAGGGACCATGAAGCTTCTTTTGGTGAGACCATCGCTCCAGCGCCAATCCGAGTTCGATGCGCAAACCCGGCCGGTGGAAGCCTGGGAGGTGCTCCTGGATGCTGCGGGAACGCTGTGCTGCCTGGGGCTCGAGAGCGAGGTGGCGCGGCAGCGCTCGGCCGCCCGTTCGTTGTGGTCCGCCATCCGCGAATGGATGGAGACCTGGGACTGCAGGGATCTGGAAGAAGGCGTGATGGAACTCTCCTGGATGGAGAAGCCGCTGCGCCGTCTGGCGCTGGCCGATCCGGGCGAGGAACGGCTGGCCGAAAGCGTTCCCCTGCAGGAGCGGGTGGTGGAGATCCTCTCCCGCCGGGACCGTCTGCAACTGGCCATGAAAGCCTGCCAGGCCCTGTGGGACGCGGACGTGCCCCTCTCGGAAGAAGCGGCTGAGGTCGTGGCCGTGTTCGATTTGAAAGTCCGGGAGATGGGCTACCTGTTTCTGCCCTTCAACGAGCGCCGCCGGGAGCGTCTCCTGTGGATGGCGCCCGAGGCGCAGGAAGATTTCTGGTGGTGGGGGCGCGGCATCGAGTATCCGCGCGAGGTGCTGCGGTCCTTCCTCGATGTGGCGCAGGTGCTCCAGGAGTTTCCGGAAGCCGAGGATTTCCTCAGGGAACTGCGTGACGGAATCGATGCATCCGATGCCCTGATGCGCTGGGCGGCCCATGCGCCCGAGGATGCGGATCTGACCCTGCGCGGCCTGCTCCTGGCCTTTCCGGAAACCCCGGTCCATGATGCCGTTTCCCTGGCGGCGGCCAGTTCCGGCAGCCGCGATGTGCGCGCCATCTTCGAGGACGGGGATTTCGGGGTGTACGTGGATGCCCGCAGGAAGCGGCTGCATGTTTTCCTGAAGGAAATCGCGGAGGAGGACAAGGCCCTGCTCGAAGTGCTCCCAACCGCGTACATCCGGTTTTTCGGACAGGATCTGGAAATGCTCCCCGCGCATGACAGGAAAGGAGAGAGCGCGTGGTTCGATCTGGAGGATCCGGCCTTCCTGGCGCCAGGGGCCACGCTGTTCGTCCAGTGCGGCCAGCGCCTGCGGGAGCTGAAACTGGACGCGCGCCTCGCGCTCCCCCCGAAATCCGATGGCCGCTGACGCGGTCCGGCCATTCGCCGCCCCTCTCCGGAAAGCCGTTTTCCGTTTGCACGGAAGGCTTGTCATGACACCGGAAATGCTGTAAGCTGCATCCAGCTTGGCAGGTGGCAATTTGCCAGGATTCCGGTTTTTCTAAGGAGTGTCGCCATGCGCGGACGAATCGCCTTCATGGTCCTGTTTCTCGCCGGGTTGGGTGCGTCGCGGGCTTTTGCACAGGACGCCCCGGTTCTCAAGCCCCTGGCTTCCGTCCAGGTCGCCGACGGCTACATCGCCAATCGATTCGCGGTATCTCCCGATGGCAAGAAACTGGCGTACGTCACCGTGAAGCAGAACGGAGAGACCACGCTCGTCCTGCGCGACCTGGCTTCCGGCGCCGAAAAGAGCGCCACCATTACGGCGTTTACCGACGAGCCCGATGCGGTATTCTTCCTGCCCCAGGGCAACGAGGTCGTGGTGGCCGCCCGGCCGGACAAGGCCAACTTCGCGATTTTCGATGCGGAAGCGAAGGAAATCACGCAGATCAAGGGTCAGGACGTCCTGACCTGGCGTGGCGCGGGCAAGGATTTCCAACTCGTGGCCTACCGCCAGGACAAGGCTTCCACGAGCGTGACCCACACGGTGACATTCTTTGAACCCGGCAATCCGCGCAAGGCCGCCAAGACCCACGTGGTGCGCACGGATGCGGCCAACCGCATGAGCATCAAGAATGAAAATGTTGAATTGATTTATTTCAGCCCTGATTTCTCCCGGGCGTTCGTGAAGATCATCGGCGGCTACAACAAGGCCACGGACTCCAAGTTCCCCGACAACCAGGGCGTCTACGAGGTGGAGACCGCCACCCTGCAGAAGGGCGCCGTCATCTCCAACAACGCCGCGTTCGACCGCGACGCCGCCTGGTTCGCCCGCAACGGGAAGACGCGCACGCCCGTGCGGCTTTCGGGGGTGCCCACCATCCAGGGGATCGACGGCTCGTTCCAGGTGGGGCAGGGCATCCTGCAGTGGAAGGACATCGTGCCCCGCTTCCAGTTGGGCCGCTTCGATTTCGCCACCTTCATGCAGGCCCCGGTGCAGTACGAGGAAAAGATGGTCCATTTCACCATGGCCGTCCATCCGCAGAACCCCATCACCCTGCAGTACAAGAAGAGCGAAAAGCGCGCATGGCATTTCTTCCGGCTGGATGCGGAAACCGGAAATGCGGAGGATATGGGCCAGGTGCAGGCCGAGGAAACCGTGATCTCCTGGAGCCTGGGCGAAAAGAAACTCGCGATCATGCGCCTGAGCCCCAACTGGCAGGTGGGCTCCGAAACGCTCGAGATCTACCAGGTTCCGTAACCGCGTCGCATTCTGCCAATCATCCAGGCATGTCCATGAAAATCATCGTCAATGGAATCCCGAGGGAAGTCGCCGCCGGCACCACGCTGAAAGAGATCCTGGAGGAATTCCGCCAGAAGAAGGCCCTGGTGGTGGGGGAACTCAACGGAGAGATCCCGCCGGCCGAGGATCGTCCCCTGCAGGAAGGGGACCGCGTGGAAGTCGTGACTTTCGTGGGGGGGGGATGAGGGCATGAAACGCGGCCTTCTTCTCCTGAGCGTTTTTCTGGCCGCCTTTTCGGCGGGCTGTTCGGGGCGCGAGCCGGAAGCCTCGCCGGAAGATCTGGCGCTGGCCGTGCTGGCCTACCTGCAGATGGGTTCCGCGCGCGTGCAGGACGTCCTCTCCGGCGAAGACGTCGAGCGGCTGCGCGCGACGGCCGGGGAGCGTTCCGCCCTGCAACTGGCCCCGGCGGATCTGCTCTATCTGCGCATGCCGGTGCATTCCATTTCGGGAGCCGAGCCGAAAGTCGAAACCATTTCCAAAGACGCCCGTTCGGTCCGTCTGGCCGTCGTGCATGACAAGAGCCGCCTGATGATGGATTTCATCCGGGAGAACGGCCGCTGGCGCCTGAAACTGCCTGTCACGGTGCAACCATGAAGCGAACCCGAATCCAAGAGGTCCTCCAACTGCAACCCACTCGGGAAATCCAGACCGTGTGCGGCTGGGTCCGCACGCGGCGGGATTCCAAATCCGTGGCTTTCCTCGAAATCAACGACGGCTCCTGCCTGCGGTCCCTGCAGGTGGTCATCGCTCCGGACCATCCGCTGCTGGCGCGCTGCACCACGGGGGCTTCCGTGCGGGTGCGGGGGCCGCTCCTGCCTTCGCCCGCCGCCGGCCAGCCGGTGGAACTGCACGCCGAGGAACTGGAGATCCTGGGCGACAGCCCGGCGGATTTCCCGCTGCAGAAGAAGCGGCATTCCTTCGAGTTCCTGCGGGAAATCGCCCATCTGCGCACGCGTTCGAACACCTTCGGGGCGGTCTTCCGCATCCGTAACATCCTGGCGCGCGAGATCCACAATTTCTTCCAGTCGCGCGGGTTCGTGTACCTGCACGCGCCCATCATCACCACGTCCGACTGCGAGGGCGCCGGCGAGATGTTCCAGGTCACGACGCTGGACATGGAGAAGCCGCCGCGCCTGCCCACGGGCGGCATCGACTACGCGCAGGATTTCTTCGGCCGCAAGGCGAGCCTCACCGTGAGTGGCCAACTGGAGGCCGAGGTGTTCGCCTGCTCCCTGGGCGACACTTACACGTTCGGCCCCACGTTCCGCGCCGAGAATTCCAACACGTCCCGCCACCTGGCGGAATTCTGGATGGTGGAGCCGGAAATCGCGTTCGCCGACCTGGCCGACGACATGGATCTGGCCGAGGCCTTCATCCTGCACCTGGTTCGCTCGGTCCTGGAAGCCGGCGCGGAGGATCTGGCCTTTTTCGACAGGATGATCGCACCCGGCCAGACGGAAATGCTGCAGAAGCTCGCCCAGGCGAAGTTCGCGCGCATGACCTACACCGAGGCCATGGAGCATCTGGTCAAGGTTGCGGACCGTTTCGAGTTCAAGCCCTACTGGGGTGCCGACCTGCAGTCCGAGCACGAGCGCTACCTCACCGAGGAACTCGTGGGCGGCCCGCTCTTCGTCACGGATTACCCGAAGGAAATCAAGGCGTTCTACATGCGCGTGAACGATGACGGCAGGACCGTGGCCGCCATGGACCTG
Organism: uncultured Kofleriaceae bacterium; assembly: GCA_964516435.1. Classification (GTDB taxonomy): domain Bacteria; phylum Myxococcota_A; class Polyangia; order HGW-17; family HGW-17; genus HGW-17. The sequence continues at coordinate 25,228 of CAZEZP010000024.1, forward strand.
CTCGTTCCGCGCGTGGGCGAAATCATCGGCGGCTCCCAGCGCGAGGAACGCCTGGACGTCTTGCAGGCGCGCATCCGGGAACTGGGGCTGCCCGAGGAAAACTACTGGTGGTATCTGGATCTGCGCCGCTTCGGGACCGTGGCGCACGCCGGCTTCGGCCTGGGATTCGAGCGCATGGTGCAGTTTGTCACGGGGATGACCAACATCCGCGACGTCATTCCCTTCCCACGCACGCCCGGAAACGCGGCCTTCTAGTCTCCCGGAACCGGTGGCCGCATGGCTGCAATCGCCTTCATCTGCAAGACCCCCGACGAACGCTCGGCCGAGCAGGGCGAGGCGTTCGCCCGCCGGCTGGCGGCAGCCGGCCATCGCGTTCTCGGAGAGCCGCACTGCCGCGTGCCTGGCGTCACGCCCGTGGAACGGGTGGAAGACCTCGTGGACGCCTGCGAACTGCTTTTCGTGTTCGGCGGGGACGGCACGCTTTTGTATGCGGCTTCGCTCATGACGCGGCGCGTCATTCCCATCGTGGGCGTCAACCTCGGGAGCCTGGGATTCCTGACGCCGTTTTCGCCAACTTCGGCGGCGGCCGCGCTCGAGGACATCGTATCGGGCCGTCTGCCCGTCGTGGACCGCCTGCGCTTTTCGGCCGTGCTGCTGCGCGACGGCGTCCCGGTCTTCTCCACCGTGGCGGCCAACGACGTGGTCATCAATCACGAAAATCTGGCCCGCCTGCTGGAAATCACCTGCGAGATCGACGCGGAGCCCTATTTCACCCTCAAGGCCGACGGGCTCATCCTGGCCACGCCCATGGGCTCCACGGCCTATGCCCTGGCCGCGGGCGGCCCCATCCTGCGTCCCGGCATGGACGCGATGGTGCTGGTCCCCATCTGCCCGCACCAGTTGACCCAGCGCCCGCTGGTGATCCCGGCGTCTTCCGAGGTCACCCTGGGCACCGGGCAGGACGGGTTCCTCACCGTCGACGGGCGGCGCGGCTGCACCATCCGCCGGGGAGACCGGCTCTGGGTGACGGTTTCCGATCTGCCCCTGCGCATGGTGCTGCCCCGCGACTATTCCTTCGCATCCGTGCTGCGGCACAAACTGTCGTGGGGAGCACGGGGAGCCGACAATGCTTGAGTATCTGGCCATTCGCGATTTCGCGGTCATCGCCGATGCCGTCATCGAGTTCGGGCCGGGGTTCAACGTCCTGACGGGGGAGACCGGCGCGGGCAAGAGCATGATCGTCTCGGCCCTGTCGCTTCTGCGGGGGGAGCGCGCGGCGGCGCACTACGTGCGTTCGGGCGCGTCCGCGGCCGTGGTGGAGGCCCAGTTCCGCCTGGACGATCCCCCGGCCCGGCTGCAGGAGAAACTGGCGGAATCGGGATTCGAGCCCGACGAGGGAATGCTCTCCGTGGAACGGCAGATTTCGGCGCAGGGAAAGAGCCGCCAGCGCATCGCCGGCTCGCTCGCCAATTCGGGTTCCCTGGCCGAGATCGTGCCGCTGCTCGTGGACGTCTCCTCCCAGCACGACGCCCAGCGGCTGCTGTCGGCTTCGACGGCGCTGGACATCCTCGACACCTACGCCGGATTGAAGGACCGCGTGGCGGACCTGGGGCGCCTGCTGGCGCAGTGCGATGAAATCGCGGACGAATGCGGGCGGCTGGAGGAACGCATGGCGGCCCAGGACGAGCGGCGCGAGACGCTTTCGTTCCTGCTGGAGGAAATCCGCCAGGCGCGCCCGCAGCCCGGCGAATACGAGAAACTGCAGCAGCGCCGGCGCCGCCTGGCCTCGCTGCGCGACATCCTGGAGGCCGCCCGCTTCGCCCAGGATGCGCTGGACACCGGAGAAGACGCCGTTTCCGACAGGCTGCACGCGGTCATCGCCCGGCTCTCCCGCCACGTGCAGGCCGAGCCCCGCTTCGAAGAAGCGCTGCGCCTGCTGGAGGAGGCCCGCATCGATGTCCAGGAAGCCGTTTCCGTGCTGCGCATGGACGAGGGGGAAGACGAGGGGGAGAGCCTGGAGTGGATCGAGGAGCGTCTGTTCCGGCTTTCCCGCCTGTTTAAAAAATACCGCTGCGAAAACGAGGAGCAGTTGCTGCAGGCGGAAGAGGAGGCCCGGCGGGAACTGGCGCGACTGGACACGGCGGGGGCCGACCTGGAAACGGCCCGCCGGAGACTGCAGGAGGCGCACGCGCGGGCCGTGGAAGCGGCTGCCGAACTGGGCCGCCTGCGCCGGGCGGCGGCGGAGGAACTGGGCGCGGCCGTGACGGCCGAACTGAAGGATCTGGGATTCGCGCATGCCCGCTTCTTCGTGGAAATCTCCCCGCTGCGGGCGCGGTCCGACACGCCGGCGCACCGGGTGGTGGACGATTTCCGCCTCGCGGAAACGGGCATGGATGCGGCCGTCTTCTGGTTCGAACCCAATCCGGGACAGACGCCGCAGCCCGTGGGCCGGGGCGCCTCCGGTGGCGAACTCTCGCGCATCCACCTGGCCCTGCAGAGCGTGCTCGCTGGCCGGTCGGAAGTGGCCGTGACCCTCTATGACGAGGTGGACGCCGGCATCGGCGGAAACGTGGCGATGGCCGTCGGCGAAAAACTCTACCGGCTCTCCCGGGTGCGCCAGGTGCTCTGCATCACGCACCTGCCCCAGATCGCCGCGTTCGCCGACACGCATTTCGTGGTGGAGAAGCGGATCCAGGATGGCGTCACCTCCACCGTCGTGCGCCGTCTGGACATGGAAGAGCGCGTCCGGGAAATCGCCCGCATGCTCGGCGGCGCCACGCCCGAGGCGCTGGCCCACGCCGCCGCGCTGTTGCGCCGGCGCCCCTCGACTCCTTGATTCAATCAAGACTGCAATGAGGCGATAAGCAACATGCTATGGATACTGGTTCCAATAGGGTTATTGGCGATTGGATTTTATGCGACCCGTTCCCTGCTGGAACGATGGATCGAATACAAGGCGAAGGAATGGACCCTGGGGCTCATCGTTGAATTATCCATCTCCATCGTCATCGTGGCCGTCTGCCTTGTTCTCAGGGATTACAAAACGATCCTGATGGCCGGAAAATTTTTTGTCCTCTATCAATTGATCAAGACGATCATAAAATCTTCGATACTCATTTCCAGTTATCACTCTTATCGTTTTCGGTATAAGGTATTAAAATTCTTCGGAATCAGCATTTCGATATTCTGACGTCTTCCACCGTCCTTCCATATTTCATCCTGTCGACGGGCGTGTATTTTTTGAGAGCCAAACTGGTTTCGGAAATCGGTTTCTGGTCTTCGCTGGGGAGTTTTTTCGTGTCATCCCTCCATTTCTGGGATTTCTGACGTTCGGGAGAATGACGCGCCGCGACATCCGGACGTGCCGGAAAACACCGGATATCAACGAAAATCCAACTGGCCAGATGCGCATTTTTCCGGTATAGTGTAACGGCATTTTCGCCGGGAGCATCGCGGGCGCCGCCATTGCCGGCGTTCTTTCTTCCTCCGGCGGGTTCGTCCATCTGCGAGGTCGGTCATGCCTGTCCGTTTTTCACGGTGTGTGTTTTTCTCCCTTCTGGTTCTGGCGGGAATCGCCGCAGGAAGTTGCGATCCGGCGGGAAAGGCCAAGACCCAGTATGGAGAGGTCAAGGATTTCGGCGTTCCATGCGCCACCGGATCCCAATGCGAGAGCCAGCGCTGCATCGAGGTGGGCGATGCCATGGCCTGCACCCGCTACTGCGAAATGCCCCAGGATTGCCCCGAGGGTTTCTACTGTGCACTGGAGTCTCTCGAAAATCCCGAAAAACCGCTGGGCCTCTGCCGTCCGGTGGATCCCGCGGTGGTCTGCAAGCGCTGCAGCAATGACCTCCAGTGCGAAAAAATCGGCGGGAAATGCCGCCCGTTCGGCAATTCCCAGTATTGCCTGATGGACTGCACACTGGCTTCCTGCCCGTTCGGCTACACCTGCACCCCCATGGAAGACGGTTCCTACTGCACGCCGGACACCAACGAGTGCGAATGCAACACGCTCAAGGAGGGTACGCGCCGCGCCTGCTCCCAGGAGAACGACTTCGGCGTGTGCTCGGGGGCCATGACCTGCCTGGGACAGGCCGGCTGGACCGTCTGCGATGCCCGTATTCCGGGCCCCGAGGTGTGCGACGAGGTGGACAACAACTGCGACGGCGGCGTGGACGAGGGCATTTTAGGCACGGTCAACCACTGCGGTACCTGCAACCATGCCTGCCAGGGTGGCGGCTTCCCTGGCACGACACCCGTGTGCGTGGACAATCAGTGTGCGCTTTCCTGCGCGGACACCTACTTCGATGCCAACGCCAACCCCCAGGACGGCTGCGAGTGCATGGACGACACTTTCGGCGCGGCTTCTGCAGGCGCCACCATCAGTCAGGGATCGTTTACGTCGTGCGATTTCTCGCACCAGGTCACGGACTGCCGCGTGCCAGGCGATGCCCAGCACCAGGCGCATGCCGACTATTTCAAGTTCAACTACGAAAACGTGTGGAATTGCGTCGAGGAACTCGAGGTGCACCTGCGTGTGCCCTCTGGCGGCGCCACCCACGTCCTGTGCGTGTCGCGCGGCAACGACGCCAACGAGGCCAACTGGACCTGCAAGACCGTGGCACCGGGGGCTTCCGTATCACATGCTCCCTACAACCAGAATGGCGCCTACTATGTGAAGGTGGCCCTCGCCAATCCGGGAGAAGCCAACTGCTCCAACTACCTGTTGACCATCTGCGACGGTGGCCGCTGCCCATAGACGCATCGAGGTGACGCATGCGACATTGCATCGGATGTTTCTGGATTTCCATCCTTCTGATGGCCTGCGCCGGCGGCACCAAGACGTCTTCCAACAACTTCAACAGTCAGAACAATACGAATAACATCAACAACGCCAACAACCAGAACGGTTTCGGGCAGCCATGCAGCGTGGTGCAGGATTGTCCCTCGGGTTACTGCATTCCCTTCTCGTCCCCCACGGACAAGCGCTGCACGGTGACCTGTACGGCCGGTTCCTGTCCCTCCGGCTTCTCCTGCCGCCCCGCCAGCCGTGAACCTGGCGCGGCCAACGTCTGCCTGCCCATTTCCACCCTGACCTGCACCGCCTGCAGCCATGACACCGACTGCGGGCTGTTTTCGGACCGCTGCGTGGCCACCGGACCCGTCAGCGGCTGCCTGATGGACTGTTCGGCCGGCACCTCCGAGTGCGCCGGCGGCCAGGTGTGTACCCCGTCCATCACCACCGATGGGGCGAGCATCAACGTGTGCAAGCCGGCCGCCGGCTCCTGCGACTGTTCGGCGGCCAACGAAGGGATCGTCATTCCCTGCACCAACGAAAACGCCTACGGTTCCTGCGCCGGGCACAAGACCTGCAATGGCGCCGCCGGCTGGTCGGCCTGCGATGCGCCCATTCCGGCAGCCGAGACCTGCAACGGCGCCGACGACAACTGCAACGGGCAGATCGACGAGGGCCTTCTGGGTACCGTGGAGAACTGCTCGGCCTGCGGGGACGCCTGCCCGGGCAATGGAATCGCCGGCTCCCACGCGGAGTGCACTGACGGCCAGTGCCGCCTGTTCTGCGATGTGGACTATTACGATTCCGACCGGCAGTCGTTCAATGGTTGCGAGTGCAGGGACGACAACCAGGCGGGTTCCTCCGTGGCGGCGGCCACGAACCTGGGTTCTTTCGACGACTGCGATTTCACCCACGATGCCGGTTCCTTCCGGGTTCCCGTGGACGCCAATACTATCGCACATTCGGATTACTTTAAATATAATTATAATAATACATGGAGTCCTGCTTGCTGGGCATACAATTACGTACGCGTGAGCGTGCCTTCTGGCAGCACGCCCATGCAGCTGTGCGGGGGCGGTTCCACGAACGAGACGGGCTGGAGTTGCGTCACGGCCAGTCCCGGCGGATATGCCGACCTGGAAATGTCGCCGCTGCCGGGCAACGGCAGTTCCACCACCTTCTACTTCCGCGTGCGCACCCTCACCAACCAGGCCGCTCCTGGCTGTGGGGATTACAGCGTGGTCGTGTATGACGATGGCGATCTGTAGTCAGCGGATGAAGTAGTTGGCCACCACGCGGTCGATGACGTGGCGCTCGAGGGCGGGTTCGATGCCGCGGTAGTGGCACAGGTCCACCACCTGGTTGAGCAGGTCCCGCGGCTCGCAGGCGTTGAAGGGCCGGCCAGGCTTGCGGTAGTGCTCCTCGATGAGGTACTCCACCATGTCGGGATCCCAGCGGATCCCGCGCTTGATGCATTCCTGCCGGAAGATTTCCGAGAATACGCCCTCGTCCGGGCGGCCCATCTCGAGTTTGTAGCCCACGCGGCGCAGAAAGGCCTCGTCGACGAGGTCCCTGGGGTCCAGATTGGTGGAGAAGACCACGAACACGTCGAAGGGAATCTGCAGTTTCTTGCCCGTGTGCATGGTCACGTAGTCCACCTCGCTCTCCAGGGGCACGATCCATCGGTTGAGCAGATCCCGCGGCGAAACGCGCTGGCGCCCGAAGTCGTCGATGAGCAGCAGGCCGTTGTTGGCCTTCATGTGGATGGGCGCCTCGTAGTAGCGCACCGATTCCGAGAACCGCAGGCGCAGGTCGTCCAGATCCAGTTCGCCGCCCACCACCACCATCGGACGGCGGCAGGCGATCCAGCGCGCGTCCAGGGAATCCGGCGCAGCCACGGGGGTGAGATGGGCGGGATCCGAGGGGGTGTGCAGGTTCTCGTCGTAGACCTTGATGACGAAGTCGTCCACCATGACCGCGTACGGGATGAAGATGTCGCTGCCGAAGCAGGAGGTCATGCGCTTGCAGATGGCCGTCTTTCCGTTGCCCGGCGGCCCGTGGAGGAACATGGCCTTGCCGCTGTTCATGGCCGGGCCGAGGTTGTCGAACACCCACGGCTTGAGCACGAGATCGTGGAAGTAGGGCTCCAGATCGTCCTTCTGGAAGCGGTTGCCGCGGATCGTCTGGGCGGCCACGGCCTGCTCGTAATAGCGGAACGGCACGGGCGCGGGTCCGCAGTACTTGTCGCGCTCGAGCACGCGCGAGACGTATTCGTGGCCCAGTTGCGTGAGGCGGAACACCATCGAACTGCGTCCGATGCCGGCCCCTGAACTGCCGGAGATCTCGATGAACTTGTTGCGCCGCAGCCTTTCCATGATTTCCTCGATGATGGCGGCTGGCAGGCGCACGCGGTGCACCAGGTCGGTCCCGCGCAGCGCGCCCGCCTGGAACAGGTGCTTGAGGCACAGTTCCTCGAGGAAGGCGTGCGAAAGCCCCGTTCCCGCCACAGTGAGGGGCATCTGGGGCAAAAACGCGGGCTCCGAGGCGTGCCGGGGCCGGCGCAGCGGCGTGAGCCTGGGTCCGCCCGTCGGTGGCATCTCGGGCACGGCCGTTTCCAGTTCGTGCAGTTCGATGACTTCCCCCGACTCTTCGGCGCCGCCGGCGATGACCATTCCCACCAGCGTCTCGCGGATTTCCGGCGGTTCCGTCTTCAGTTCCACATCCACGATTTCGCCGCTCACGAAAGGAGGATTTTCCCGGTTCTTCTCGTCGCTCATGGTGTCTCCCCGCGGGCGCCGCCCGCCTTCGCCGGCGCCATCATACGGTTTTTGCACGCTCGGGCCAACCCGCATCCGATGCATCGAAAGCCGGTTGGAAAAGCAGGGCGCCTTGCACTATACTGCCTGCGCCCGCCTTCGCGGGAATGCCGTCGGGAAAGGATGCCGCATGCGTGACGCCATCAGTTCGAGCCTGGAGGATTACCTGGAAACCATCCTGCTCATCCTGCGGGAGAAACAGGCCGTTCGCGCCAAGGAAATCGCCCGCCGCATGAGTGTGAGCGGCCCGTCGGTGACCGGGGCGCTGCATGCGCTCTCGGAGCGGGGCCTCATCCATTACGCGCCCTATGATGTGATCACCCTCACCGAGGAAGGGGAGCGCATTGCGCGCGACGTGCGGATGCGGCATGAGACCCTGCGCGCCTTCTTCGTGCAGGCGCTGCAGGTGGAGCCGGCCGAGGCGGAAAAGGCCGCCTGCGCCATGGAGCACAGCCTGCCCGGACCCATCCTGCACAGGTTGGTGGCCTACCTGGAATTCATGGAGGCCTGCCCCAACGCCCGCTTCATGTGGGATGAGCGGCGCGGGTTCGTATGCCGGCGGGAATGCACCGGTGTGCCGGAATCCGACTGCCTCCGCCGCGTGGGAGCCAAAAATCTGGAGGAAGAGACGCCTTCCCGGTGAAGAGCAGGTTTCTGTTTTGATAGACCGGATTGCATTGTATAATTGATATAATTTTATTGTTAATTATATTTTTTTGAAAAAAACAGGAAAAATCATAATGAATCATTATGAATATCGGGTATGTCAGGTGCAGCAGGGCCGGGTGACGTTCGTGAACAGCCAGTGGCAGGGAAGCATCCCGCTGGAAAAAGTGACCAGTGGACAGGTTCCCCTCGAGGAAGGGCTCGCCACGTGCATGCTGGAGTGGGAGTATCTGCAGGCGGCCGGCGCGCATGGCTGGGAACTCGTATGCGTGGTGCCGTCGGGCGAGTTGCGGCTCCTGTATCTGCGCCGGGAGACGAACTGAGCGGACCGCGCGGGGCCAGAAAAGCCGTTTTTCCGAATGGAGAATATCCACTCGGGATGCCGCCCGAAGCGGGCAGGGGGAGAAAGCGTCACAGGATGCCGACATTCTTGCGCTCCACCCAGCCTTCCATGCCGTTGGGCAGGCGGATTTTCACCCAGTGGCGCTCGGACGTGCCGATCTGCACGCGGCTGCCCGCATGCAGCACGAAGGCGGAATTGGCGGACTCCTGGGGCGCCTCGCGCACCTGCAGTTCGTCCGGGAGCACCACGGCCGGGTGCGAGGAGCGCTCGTGGATTTCGCGGCCGGCGAACAGCGTTCCGAACATGCCGGCGAACAGCCCCGTGATGACGGCCGCGGTCACCAGCACCAGCCGCGCCAGATGGGCGCGAACGAAGAACAGCGCCGTCAGGATGCCGAAAAAGCCCCACCACAGCACCAGGAAGACCACCGTCAGCGTGGATGCGGAAAACATCGTCACCAGGCGCACCCAGGTGCTCTCCTGGCCCATGTGGACGATTTCATCCTTGTACTTCTGGGCGATCAACTGGCGCGTAAGTTCCAGGTTGTAGCGGGCGGCTTCATGGCCGGGATGCACCCGAAGCGCTTTTTCGAAATAATAGGCGGCATACCCGAGTTGATTGAGATTGTAATAGGTATTCCCGAGATTGTAATAAACATCTTCGTGTATGACGCCTTTTTCCACGATGGCCAGGAAATGCGCCAGGGCTTCCTGATAGTCCTTCTCGCTTTTCGCCTCGGCGAGGATCCGGACGCCGGAGGAAAAGTGCTCGGATACCGGCAGGTCGCCCCCGGAAGGCCCGGAAGGGGCTTGCGCCCCGGCCGGCGCCGGAACCAGCCACAGCACGCCAAACAGCCAGAAAAACGCATGCCGCATCATTTCACGTATGCCTCCAGGCGATGCATCAGTTCCTGGATTTCCTTCCACAGGGAATTCCTGTCGGCCATCCCTGCGCGCAGCGAACCCGGCGCGTAGCGGGCGAAATCCAGCCCCTCCAGCATTTCCAGCACGGCCTTGGCCAGTTCTTCGGGAACTCCCCGGGCCACGAGTTCTTCGCGCAGTTTCGCATGCACGCAACCGGCGGCCGGGTGCCCGATGACGTCGGAGAGGAGATCCAGAAGCAGCCGCGCGCATTCCGCATGGAAGGCTTCCGCGTCTTCCTGCCGGAGCGCGGCCTTCACCCGCGCGATGGCTTCCCGCCGGCGTCCCCGCGCGGCGCGGCGGCGCAGTCCCTCCACGTCGGTGGCGAGCCGCCGGCGCACGCCCATCACCAGCGCCGTCCCCAGCCAGAGGAGGAAGGGCGCCGCGGCGGCTCCCCATCGCCAGGAGCCCTCCCAGAAGCGGGCCCGCAGCGAAGAGCCGGCCACGGGTCCCACGGCCGGCGGCTTGAGACGGGGCGCGAGCACGTTGGCCTGCGCCTCCTTCGAGGGGGTTCGGGTTCCGGGCGGCGGCAGTTTCGCGGCTCCTGCCGGCGCGGGCGCCACGGTGACGGGCACGGGGTTCGTCTGGATCGTCTTGTAGCGCTCCTCTTCGGGGTCGAAGTAGGAAAAGGACAGCGCCGGGAACGTGTGTGAGCCTTCCCGCGTGGCGATGAAAACGTAGCGCCCCTTCCATTCGCCGCGGACCCGCTCCTCGTTTTCGATGGTCTCGGAAATGGCCGGCGACCCGTTGGGCTCGATGCGCGCCCAGTCCAGCGATGGCATGGCCGGTCCCCGGCAGGCGGTCATCAGGGCCTCTCCCTCCAGCGTGACGGTCAGATCCACCGCATCGCCCACCTTGAGGCTCGTGGAGGCCAGATCCATGCGGATGCGGAATTTCCCCACGTGGTCGTCCACGAAATCCGCCGGCCTTCCAGTGGTCGGCAGCGGCTTCACGTCGAGCGCCACTTCCGAACTGGTGCGGGTCTCGGTCTTGCCCGTGTTCAGGAATCCCGAACGCGTGCGGTAGGCCACGGTGCGCGGCGCGATGACGAGTTTTCCCGCGCGCTGCGGCCAGTACATGCGGCGGAACACCATCGTGCGGTAGAACACGTTGGAGCCCAGTTGCACGCGTTCCATCTCGTAGGTGTGGTTCTGCGAAAACAGGGACTTGCTGAAGAAGCCGGGGCTGTCGGGCGGGTCGGACTGCGGACGCTCCGTAAGCCGGGAGGTGGTGTACAGCCACCAGGACACCCGCACGGGCTGGCCGACGTACACCTTGTCGCGGTCCACCGTCACCTGGAAGAACTCGTCATCGATCCCGGCCGCCTCGGGCTCCTGCGTTTCCAGGAGCACCCGGGGAGCCGCGCGCGGCGGCGCCACCTGGATCTCCAGCCCGTTGGAGCGATACAGTTTGCCATCTGCTTCCATGGAGGCGGGGCCGATCACGATTTTCCCCGCCTGGGTGGGCCGCACCACGTACGTCATGACGTGGGAGAGCTCCTGCGTGTAGCGGCCGTTGACGATGGCCACCGAGGAACGCGTGCTTTCGGAGCGGTCCACCACCGTCAGGCCCGCCGGAAAGGAGGGCGGCGTGTAGTCGCGGTAGAACTGGGAGGGAAAACTACCGCGCCGGCTCTGGGCGGTCAGTTGCACTTCGATCGTGAAGTCCTCGCCCACCCGCGGCTGAACTTCCTCCTCGCTGGGAATCTGCATCTGGATGGCATAGGTGTTCTGCGCCCACGAACGGGCCGGCAGCAGGCAAAGCCACACCCACGGCCAGAAGGAAAAACGGGAAAGAAGAAATCCTGCTTTCATGCGCGCCATGCTACACCAAACGAGCGACGACGGAAACCGTTACCAGTCCTTGATGGGAGCCCGGCGCCCCTGCCCCCCCTTGCGGTGCATTTCCAGAATGCGCTGTTTTTGCCGTTCCTTGAGATCCTGCAGCGCCCGCCGGGCGGCCCGGACCTCGGGGGAATCCGGCTGGGCCGGCGGATTCTGCTGGTTCTGGTCCGGGTTCTGCTGCTGGTTCTGGTTCTGTTGATTCTGCTGGTTCTGGTCCGGATTCTGCTGTTTTTCCTGCTGTTTTTCCTGCTGTTCCTGCTGCTTCTGTTTTTCGTCCTTCTCCCGCTCCACGTCTTCGATGCGCTCCAGAGCCATTTCCAGGTTCCAGCGGGCTTCCTCGTCGTCTGGATCCGCCTCCAGCACGCGGCGGAAGTTGTCGGCGGCTTCCTTGTACTTGGCAATCTTGGGCTCCGGCTCCTGCAGGGTTTCCGCCAGATGGAAGCGCACGATGCCCAGGAAGAAATTGCCCCGGGAACGCACGATGGCCGAATCCGATGCCGTGGCCGCCACGAATTCGCTCTCGGCTGCCGCATAATTATTCTGCGCCAACAACGCCAGCCCCAGGTTGTGGCGCAGGCGGGCATTGGAAGCGCGGCTTTCCAGGGCTTTTTTATAGGCTTCCTCGGCGCCGGGGTAATCCCGGGCCTTCAATTTTTCATTGGCGCTTTTCACTTCGGGCACTTCCCGCATGAACGGATTGAATGCCGCGGATACCAGGAAAACGGCCAGCCAAATCCAGTTCTGTTTCATGCCTGCACCTCCTTTCCGGCCGCCGCCGGGCGCCGCAGGCGCGCATCGCCCAGGAGCAGGAAATCCAGGAGCAGCAGGAACAGGCCCGGCAGCAGAAACCAGAAGTATTCTTCATGCCGCTGCACGAACACCTGCTTTTCCGCCTGGCTGCGCTTGTAGTCCGCAATGGCGGCCAGCAGCCGCTCGGTGCCGAAATCCTCCCGCGTGGCGCGGAAGTATTTTCCACCCGTGATCTGGGCGATCTTCATCAGCGTGGTCTCGTCCAGGCGCGAGGTGACGTACTGTCCTTCGTGCTTGACGTAGCCTGTCACCTCGCCGTTTTCCCCGTAGGTGGGGACCAGTTGCCCCTCGGGGCTGCCGATGCCGATGGTGAAGACCCGGATTCCCAGTTTGTTCAGTTCCTGCGCGACGTCCTCGGGGCGCCCGGCGAGGTCCTCGCCGTCGGAGAGCAGCACCACCACCTGCGCGCGCCCGACCTGCGGATCCCGCACACCCGTGAGCAGGGCGCGGGCAGCCTCCAGGGCGCGGGCGATGGCGGTCCCGCCAACGGGCATGTCCTCGGGGCGCAGGTTTTCCCAGAACATCTTGGCGGATTCGTGGTCGGTGGTGACCGGGTACGACATGGCCGTGCCGGCGAACGCCACGAGTCCCAGTTGATCCCCGCCCAGGCGGTCGATGAGCCGGTTCATCTCCCGTTTGGCGTGCTCCAGCCGGGAGCCGAACATGTCGCGTACGTTCATGCTCTTGGAAAAGTCCATGGCCACCACGAGATCCAGCCCTGATGCGGCCACCGAATGCTTGCGGCCCAGGGTCTGCGGGGTGGCGAGCGCCACGAGCAGGAAGAGGAGGCCAGCGATCTGCAAGAATGCGCGCACCCCGAATACCAGGGGAGAGCGCCGGCGGATCAGATGCCCCACCAGGGTCTCTTCTCCCAGCATCTGCGCCCGGCGCCGGGAGAGCGCCCGCGACACCACGATGCCGAACACCAGCAGGAGGCATCCGAGCGCCAGCCAGAAGAAGGGATGGGTGAACGAGATGAAATGGGAGGCGTGTTTCCAGGTCATGGCCACCTCCGCAGCCACGTCAGGGACAACAGCATTTCCAGCAGGAACAGGCCGATGGCCGCCGCGATGTAGCGGTCCTGGATGCCGGTGGTGGTCCGGATGCGATGTTCGAACCTGTTTTTCTCCATCATGTCCAGAATGCGCTGGAAGCGGTTTTCCAGAGACTTTTTATCTGTAGCTATGAATGCCATTCCGCCGGTGCGGGCGGCGATGTGCTCGAGCAGTTCGGGGTCGGTGGGCGCCCGCAGGGCGAAGAGTCCCCCGCCGCCCATTTCACCGTCGGGGCTTCCCACGAGGATGGTGTGCACCTTGACCCCCAGCGCGGCGGCATGCTCGGCGGCTTCGCGGGGCGACATCTCGCCGCTGTTGTTGGCGCCGTCGGTGAGCAGGATGACCACCTTGCTCTTGCCCTTGGCCGAGGACAGCATGTTGAGCGCCGTGCCCAGGGCTTCGCCGATGGCCGTGGCCTGCCCGTCGTCGATCATGCGCAGGCGCAACTTGGCCAGCAGCCGCTGGATCGTGTTGTGGTCCCGGGTGAGCGGGCAGTAGGGATAGGCGTCCTTGCCGAACACCACGAAGCCGATCCGGTCGTTGGGGCGTTTCTTGATGAAATCCGCCATCACGTTCTTGGCGGCCACGAACCGGTTGGGTTCCAGGTCGTTGGCCTCCATGGAAAGGGAAACGTCCATCACGAGCACGATGTCGATGCCTTCCTCCTCGGAGCGTTCGTACACGTCGACCAGGTGCGGGCCGGCCGCCGCCAGGATCAGCAGGGCCAGCACGCCAGTGCGCAGGGAGAAGGGCAATGTAGCAAAAATGATGCGCGGTCCCCGGGCGATGGAGGCCAGAAGAGCCATTCGTGAAAATCCAAGGGAAGGACTGCGTTGCTCATGCCGGGAAAACGCGTAAAAGGCCAGAAAGGGCAGCAGCGCCAGGAACCAGAGCACCCAGCGCGACGTGAATTCCACCGGACGGCCCAGTTTCTGCAGCGAGAGCGCGACGCCCCAGGCCACGATCGCCATGACCGTCGTCCAGAGCAGCCACGGGGTGACCCAATCCCGCCACAATCCCTTCTTCTGCTGCACCCCCACTTCTTCAGCGAGGGTAGCGATGGGACCTTTTCTGACCACGACCTGCTCACGTCGCCTCATGGTCGCCTCCCGATGTTCCGGAATTCCCGTCCTCCTGCGTCTTCTGGGCCGCTTCCCCCGGCTGGGCGGGCCGGGCAAGGAGCCGCCGGTGGAGTTCGTCCAGGCTCGTTTCCGAGGCCGCATTCGTTTCCGTCGCCGTCTTTGCTTCCCCGGCGGGGGGCGCGCCGGCATCCGTGGAATCGCTTTCCGGCGGCTCGCCGGGAACGGAATCGAACGTGACCGAAAGCGTCCTGCGCACGAAGTCCACGCCGGTTTCCAGGCGCGCGGCCGCCTCGGCCGGCTGCAGGGGCGCCTTGGCGAATTTCACCATGTCCAGGGTTTCGAAGAATTCCTCGATTTCCGCCATCGTCAATCCCTGTGGATTGACGCTTTTCAACTGGTCCATCAACTCGGTGGTGGTCAACTCCAGCGAAAAGAAATGATAGCGATTTCCAAAATATTCGCGCAGGATTTCGGAGAGTTCGAACGCGAACGCCTGCGTGCCCTCCAGATCCTCGGGAATCCCGCGCGCGCGCAACGCCTCGAGCCGCTCGAAGGCCACCACGTGCGCCGGCCGGGGCGGCGGAGGCGGCGCGGGCTTGCGCAGACGGCGGCGCAGCCACAGGCCCAGCGGCAGCAGCACGGCCATCACGGCCAGGCCGATGAGCACGCCGAGCACGATGTTCTTGAGCGTGGTGTTCTCCTCGTAGAGTCGGAACGGATCCCAGAAGGGCCCACCGGCCTTGACGTTCTCTTCGCTTTGCGGCTCCTTGAGTTTCGGGTCCGGCTCGTTGGCCAGGCGGGAAGCCACGAGGATGCGCGGTCCCTTGCCGGCTTCGTGCGTGTATACGACGCCCTGGTGGCCGTCGGGCAGGCGGTAGGCGACCGGAATCGGCGCCAGTTCGGTCTCCTTCTCGATGGTTGCCATCTCCTGCCGGTCGGCTTCGAGTTTCGCCTCGAACTTCTGGATGAGCTCCTCGATGCCTTTCGTGTCCTGGTTGGCCAGGCGGGCCTCGGTGAGCTTCGTCTTCTGCTCGGCCACGTCCTGCTCATGCCGCTGGGCGCGGGCGCGCACGCGCTCCATGCGCCGGTCCAGCAGGCGGTCCGTGGTCCAGGAAACCAGTTTCAGGCGGTACCTGCGCAGGATGTTGCCCGAATCGAAGGTCAGGGAGGCGACTTCCTCCGGTTCGCCCTCCAGGTGGAAGCGGGGTCCCGGATCCACGCGCGCCGGCAGGTTGATCTGCGTGCCGGGGCGGGCCGTGACGGTGATGACCACGAAGAACGGCTTTCCGATGACGATTTCCTTGCCGGGGTCCTCCAGATCGATGATTACCGAAGGCTCGTCGCCGGCCCGCTTCTCATCCGCCGGCGACGGGGCCGCGGGCGCCGGATTCGCCGCCGGGGGAAGGGCGGTGGCGGGCGCCGGATTCGCCGTTGGGGGAGTCGTGGGTGCCTGGGCCGCAGGACTGCCGATCTGGGCGGCCAGGAAGAACAACAGCCACGTCCAGGAAAGGATCGAGCGGGACATCATCCGCGAAGCCTCCTTTCCCTCCTGCGGAAGAACTGCATGAGGGCCGGAACGTAATCCGCCCCCGTCTCGATGGTGATGAAATCGATGCGCAACTTGCGGAACAGGGCTTCGCGCACCTCGCGCCGGGCCCGCGCGCGCAGGGAGAAGGCGCGCACCACCGAAGGCGAGAGATCCACCAAGCGACGGCTGCCCGTCTCCAGATCCTCCAGTTCGACCAGTCCCAGCGGGGGCAGTTCCTCCTCGCGCCGGTCCAGCACCGTCACCGGGATGAGATCGTGGCGCTTGCCGGCCACCTTGAGGTTGTGCTCATAGTCCGGGACCAGGAAGTCGCTGATGCAGAAGGCCACGCTGCGCCGGCGCGCCACGTGTCCCAAAAACGTCAGGGCCGGGTTGACATCGCTGCGGGTGTGCTCCGGCGTGAAACTCAGGATTTCCGTGACCACGCGCAGCACGTGCTTGCGGCCCTTCTTGGGGGGCACGAACTTCTCCACACGGTCGGTGAAGATGATGAGCCCCACCCGGTCGTTGTTCTTGATGGCCGAAAACGCCAGGAGCGCGGCCAGTTCGGCCATCAGTTCCCGCTTGGTCTGGGAGACGGTGCCGAACAGGCCGGAGGCGCTCATGTCCACGAGCAGCATCAGCGTCAGTTCGCGCTCCTCCACGAAGAGTTTGACGAAGGTGTCGTTGGTGCGGGCGGAGACGTTCCAGTCGATGAGCCGGATGTCGTCGCCGGGCATGTACTGGCGCACCTCGTCGAAGGCCATGCCGCGGCCCTTGAACACGCTCTGGTACTGTCCCGCCAGCAGGTCGTTGACCAGGCGGCTGGTCTTGATTTCGATCTTCCTGACCTTGCGGATCAGTTCCCGTTGAATCATCGCGCTTCACCCGCGCGCCGAAAGGCGCCCTATGGAATCTCGATGTGGTCGAAGATGCGCGAAATCGCATCCTCGGCGGTGAATTCCTCGGCTTCCGCCTCATAGGTGAGGACCAGCCGGTGGCGCAGCACGTCGTGGCCGATGGCCTTGATGTCCTCGGGGCGCACGAAGCCGCGGTGGCGCAGGAAGGCATGCGCGCGGGCCGCCTTCATCAGCGCGATGGAGGCGCGCGGCGAGGCTCCGTACTCCAAGAAATCCTTGAGTTCGGACAGACCGTACTTTTCGGGTTCGCGCGTGGCGAACACGATGTCGGCGATGTAGTCCTTGAGCTTGTCGTCCACATACACCTGGTCGATGACCTCGCGCGCCCGCAGGAGCGTCTCCGGCTTGACCACGGGCTTGACTTGCGGGGTGATGCCCGAGGTCATGCGCTCCATGATGACGCGCTCCTCCTCGCGGGTAGGGTATCCGACCTTGAGCATCAGCATGAAGCGGTCCAGTTGGGCTTCGGGCAGCGGATACGTGCCTTCCTGCTCGATGGGATTCTGTGTAGCCATAACCAGAAAGGGCGCCGGCAGGGGATGGGTCTCATCGCCGATGGTCACCTGGCGTTCCTGCATGGCCTCGAGCAGGGCGCTCTGCACTTTCGCCGGCGCGCGGTTGATCTCGTCGGCCAGGATGAGGTTGGCGAACACGGGCCCTTTCTTGGCCGAGAAGGTGCCCGTCTGCGGCGTATAGATGACGGTGCCGATGATGTCGGCCGGCAGAAGGTCGGGGGTGAACTGGATGCGGTGGAAGGAGAGTTCCAGCGCCTGGGACAGGGTGGAGATGGTCAGCGTCTTGGCCAGGCCGGGAACGCCTTCCACGAGCACGTGGCCGCCCGTGAAGAGGCCGATGAGGAGCCGCTCCACCATGTAGGTCTGCCCCACGATGACCTTGCCGATTTCCGAAAGGAGGTCGTCGACGAAGGCCGACTCCTGCTTGACGAGATCGTTGACTGCCGGGATGTTGTAGCTCATGTGTCCTCCATCGTTGCCGGGCGTTCCGGCGCGCCTGGATTGCTGGATCTGTCCGCGCCGGAAAAGGGTGCATCCGTTATAACCACGGAGAAAAAAGAGGCAACCGGTTTTTCCGGTACCTTCCGAGGCGCTGAAACCGGAGGTGCCGGGAAACTTATTCCTGGTCGTTCGAGTGAAAATCAGGATTGCTTTTTCCGAAAAATTCTCTATTATTTTTTGCAATAGCGCTTGAGGTGCCAAAATGAAAAAATCTGTACTTTTTGTCGTGGCGGTTTTTTTGGCGGGTTGTGGCGAGAACGATCTGAAGAGTCCGAGCCCTTCCAACAACCAGAACAACCAGACGTGCGTGGGGGATGCCCCGCTGGCGGACCGGCAGGAAGGCGTCTGCGCAGGGGCGCTGAAGGCGTGCGTGCAAACGGGCGGCGTCTGGAACTGGGCGGAACCCGATTATGCCGCCATCGAAGGATATGAGGCCGAGGAGGTCACCTGCGACGGCCTGGACAACGACTGCGATCAAACGACGGACGAAGGCCTGCGTTCGGTTTTCTACCGGGATGCCGACGGCGACGGGTTCGGGAACCTGGAGGAATCGGTGGAGGCGTGCACGGCGCCTTCCGGCTACGTGGCCGACCATACCGACTGCGACGACACGTCGGCCGAGAGTTTCCCCGGCAATCTCGAAGCGTGCGACGGCCTGGACAATGATTGCAACGGCCAGATCGACGAGGGGCTGCAGTCGCAGTTCTACCGGGATGCGGATGGGGACGGCCATGGCGATGCCGCCGATTCCGTGACGGCATGCATGGCGCCTTCCGGCTACGTGGCCGACAACACCGATTGCGATGACACGTCCGCGGCCCGCCATCCGGGAAACCTCGAGGTGTGCGACGGGCTGGACAACGACTGCAACGGTTTCGTGGATGAGGGCGTGCAACTCACGTTCTACCGGGATGCGGACGGCGACGGCCATGGCATTGCCGCCGATTCCGTGCTGGCCTGCGCGCCGCCGGCGGGCTATGTAACCATCGACGACGACTGCGACGATGAAAATGCCGCCCGTTTCCCCGGCAATCCGGAGACCTGCGACGGCATCGACAACGACTGCGACGGCGTCGTCGACAACGGCGTGCAACTCACGTTCTACCGGGATGCGGATGGGGACGGCCATGGCATTGCCGCCGATTCCGTGCTGGCCTGCGCGCCGCCGGCGGGCTATGTGGCCATCGGCGACGACTGCGATGATGAAAATTCCGCCCGTTTCCCGGGGAACCCGGAAATCTGCGATGGCATCGACAACGATTGTGACGGCGTCAGCGATGATGGGGTGCTTGGCACGTTCTACCGGGATGCGGATGGGGACGGCCATGGCGATCCGGCCGTCACGGCGCAGGCGTGCACGGCGCCGGCGGGGTTCGTCGCGAACGATGCCGACTGCGACGATACCCGGGCATCCGTGAATCCGGGCGCCGTGGAGGCATGCAACGGGCTCGACGACGACTGCAATGGCGTCGTCGACGACGGCGTTCTCAACACGTACTACCGGGATGCGGACGGGGACGGGTACGGCGATCCGGCCGTCACGACGCAGGCGTGCACGGCGCCGGCTGGCCACGTGGCCAATTCCGCCGACTGCGATGACGCCAACGATGCGCGTTTTCCCGGAAATCCGGAGGCATGCAACGGGCTCGACGACGATTGCAATGGCGTTGTCGACGACGGCGTTCTCAACACGTATTACCGGGATGCGGACGGGGACGGCCATGGCGATTCGGCCATCACGACGCAGGCGTGCACGGCTCCGGCGGGCTACGTGGCCAATTCCACCGACTGCGACGACGCCAACGATGCGCGCTTCCCCGGAAACCCGGAGGTCTGCGACGGCATCGACAATGATTGTGATGGCGACATCGACGACGGGGTTCTCAACACGTATTACCGGGATGTGGACGGCGATGGCCATGGCGATGCCTTCGATGTGGTCCAGGCATGCACGGCTCCTGCCGGCTACGTGGCGCCGGGAGATGATTGCGATGATGCCAATGCCGGCCGGTATCCGGGCAACCTGGAGATTTGCGACGGCATCGACAACGACTGCGATGGCGACATCGACGAGGGCGGTCTGGTCACCTTCTACCGGGATGCGGACGGGGACGGCTACGGCAACCTTCTGGATTCCCTTGTGGATTGTGCGCCGCCGGCGGGCTACGTGGCCAATTCCACCGACTGCGACGATGCCGATGCCAATGTGAATCCGGGACTCGCGGAGATATGCATCGGCATCTACGCAGTATCCGACGGGTGCATCGATGAATGGTTGCCCTACACGTACTACCGGGATGCGGACGGGGAAGGGTACGGTGTTCCTTACGAGACGTTGCAGGCCGGCACGGCACCTTCGGCTTACGCGACCGCCAACTCCGACTGCAAGGACGCACACGCCCCTGTGAGACTGGGACCGTCTTATAGTACTCACGTCCTCGA
>CAZEZP010000025.1:0-145446 GCA_964516435.1 uncultured Kofleriaceae bacterium
GACGCACAAGAAGGATTTCCACGGCCGCCGCGGCCTGCTGATGCTGGTGGGACGCCGCCGCCGCCTGCTCGACTACCTGAAGCGCAGCAGCCTGGAGCGCTACTCCCGCCTCATCAACGAACTGGGCCTGCGCCGCTAGGGTTTCGACGGCCCCGGTTTCCAGATCATTCCCCCGTGCGCTGCAGCAGGAGTCTCGCCTGCCGCACGCCATCGCGGTAACCGATGGATTGTGCCAAATCCAGGGCGGCCTGCGCCCAATCTCCCGCATTCGGGGAGAATTGCGCCAGGAGCAGTTTGGCTTCCACCAGCGCATGCCGGTCTCCGATGATGCGCAGGGCGGCCACGGCACGCAGGGCGGCTTCGGCTGCGCCGGCGGCATCCCGGTTTCCCAGGCAGATGCGGCTTTCCAGTTCATGCAGCCTCGCCTGGGCGACGATGCTGCCGGCTTCCTCGGCGCGTTTCAGCGAATCTCGGACCGTCTCCAGCGCCAATGGATGCCAGCCGAGCCTGAACTGGCAGGTGGCGAGAAGCAGTTCCAATTCCCAGAGGAGCCACGAACCTGTATTGCGCAACTTGCGGATGCCGTCGTCCAGATAGATGGCGCCCTCGTGAAAGCACTCCGTTCTCAGGGCTGCTTTTCCGAAATCGAAATGCACCCGGTGCAGCAGTTTCGGATCATCGAAGTTCTCGGCCGCACGCAGGGCTTCCCGCGAACGGCTCATGGCCGCGTCCGGGTCGGTTTCCAGCAGGCAGCGGGCCATGCTGCTGTTGAGCCAGACCCATTCTTCCTCCTGCCGGCCGCAGTGTTTCAGCGCCCTTTGCAGCAATTCCACGGCCGTGTGGAAATCCCCCAGGAACCGGTGCATTTCGGCGGCCTGCAGATGAACACGCAAAAGACGCCGGCGCCGGGTTTCCCACCCTTCCTCTCCCATCAGCGCGATGAAGCGGGAAAGGCAGTAGGCGCAGGCGGCATCGTCATGCATGGATTCGGCCACGATGGCGCAGGCTTCATAGAGTTCGGCCGTTTCAGCATCGCTTTCGGCGCCGTCGGAATGGAAGGCGAGAATCCGTGGATCCGTGCCCGCCGCGCGCAGGTGCTCGAGCAGGAGCAGTTTCATCTGCCGCCGCAGGGCTGGAAGCATCTCGGAGAGCACCACGGAGCGGATTTCCGCCGAGGCGATCCGCAAGCCATCGTTTTCCAGTTCCAGAAAACCCCTTTCCAGGAGGCAGGGAATGGACTTGCAGGACGCCTCTTCCAGGAAGCCCGAATCCCGCACGAACGACGCTGGCATCTGTCCGCCGTGAATCGCGACCCAGGCGAGTAGCCGGCGCTGCGCGGGCGGCAGGATGGCGCAGCGGCGGCGCAGGATCTCCAGCCATCCCATGTCGTTGAAGAATGCGTCTTCCTCCAGTACCCGGACGCCATGGACGAGATGGGCGGGAATGCCGCCGGAACGCTCGAGTAGCGCATGCATGCGCGAATCCATCCTGCCCTGCCGCGCCTGCATGAGGAAATGCCGCGCATCCTCGGATTTCAGGGGAGCCAACTCCATGGACACGACCCGGTCGGCGAGGTCGGGATCGGGAGACAGCCGGGATACCGTCCCCGTCACGATGACGCGCACGTTGCCGTCCGAGATGGCGACGATCCGGCGGATGACGTTCTGGCTCATGGCATCGAAATCATCGAAATCATCGAAAAACAGGATGCAACCATGTTCCCGGGCCGCCATGCAGACGGCCTGCGCCAGCGAATCGGCCAGTTCGCGGCGCAGGACGGGAACGCCGGCCTGGTGGGGATAGGGCGTCCCAAAGAGGAGGAGGTGAAGAGCGTGAAGGATCGGCCCCTGCAGATTCAGGCGCGCGCAGACCGCATCCACCTGGGATGGCATGCAGTCTTCCGGTAGCAGGACCATGCCGCGCCACAGCCGGAGAATGGGCTGCCAGGACAGGATCTTCCCCTCAGGGGCCGGAATCGTTTTATGTATCGTCCATGCCATGCCGAGCGAGAAAAGGAACTGCCGGACCAGTTCCGTCTTGCCGATGCCGGCCGGGCCCGTGATCTCCATGCAGATTCGATGTCCGCCCAGAAAATCCTGCAGGGCGGACAATTCCTGCTGCCGGTTCACGAAGAGCAGGGCGCTTACGGCGGCATTCGCGGACGGAACCCTCGCCGCATTTTCAGGAGAAGGCGTGACTTCGGTATGGGAGTGCTCGGTGGTGGTTTCCACCGGATTGCAGTTCATCGTGCTGGCCTTCTGTCCGCTCATGTGCATCCAGGGATTGGTGCTCACGAGCAGATCGGGATCCGTCATGCTCTTGACTTCGAATACCGTATCCAGGGGAATTCCGCAGCATGCCTCGTCGAAGACGCCGAAAAACTCCATGGCGCGCCCGAAACGCTCGAGCGGCCGCTTGCTCAGGCAGCGCATGATCACGTATTCCAGCGG
The DNA here is from genome assembly GCA_964516435.1 of uncultured Kofleriaceae bacterium. Classification (GTDB taxonomy): domain Bacteria; phylum Myxococcota_A; class Polyangia; order HGW-17; family HGW-17; genus HGW-17. The sequence goes on from CAZEZP010000025.1 coordinate 2,451, forward strand.
CTTCGGGATGTCGGGATTGAACTGCGAAATGGGAATGGGATCCTGCAGCAGGTGGTAGGCCACCACTTCCGGAATCTGGTTTCCCACGATGGGAAAATTGCCGCACAGGCACTTGTATACGATGACACCGAGCGAATAGATGTCCGACAGGTGGGTCACCTGGAAATTCTGCGCCAGCGCCTGCTCGGGGCTCATGTAGACCGGGGTTCCGAGAATGGCGCCGGTGGACGTCAGTTCGTGCACCTCCCCGTTTCCGGAAACCTTGGCGATTCCGAAATCCAGGAGCTTCAACTGGATATCGGGTTCCTGTCCCACGAGGAACAGGTTGCCGGGCTTGAGATCGCGATGCACGATCCCCTGCAGGTGGATGGCGTCCAGCGCCTCGCACAACTGCCGCGTGAAACGGAGGATTTCCCCCAGGGTCAGGCTTCCGCGGTGCATGCGCGCCGCCAGCGTTTCTCCCTCGAGGTATTCCATGATGTAGTAAAGGCGGCCATCCGTTAATTGTCCGTAATCGAAAATTCGGACCAGGCAGGGATGATGGATCCGCGAGAGAACGTCCGTCTCCATCTTGAACCGCTCCACCATGTGAGCGTCGGCGGACATTTCCCAACTCATCAGTTTCATGGCGAAAATGGCGTCATCGGATATCCGCCGCACCCGATACACCGCGCTCATGGCGCCCATGCCCAGTTTTTTCTGGATCAGGTAATCGCGGATATACGTGCCTTCGAGGTCCGTCATGAAAAAACCTTCTGGACTCCGAACCGGAGGTCGCACCCAAAACTTTTTTCCAATGCGATTTCAGTTATACCGGAATGTGGAAGGCATCGTCAATTTGAAAATTTGTAAAAATTAAACGTCTAATAGTAAAAAATCAGGGAGAGGGGCAGATTTCCCGCAGAATCCGCAGAAAATCCGGGCGCAGGCGGGAACCGGCATCGGTGTCGTCCTCTCCGGCGATCTCCGATGCCGCCAGAAACGAAAACAGGTAATGCCGCCATCGCCCCACGGCCACGAACGTGAAAAAGAAGGTGCCGGTCCCCGGATGGCGCACCGGCCCGCCGAAGAGCATCAGAGGACGGCCGCAGGATTCGAAGGACGGATCCAGCAAAGGATGCCCTTCCGCCAGCCGGGCCGCGTGCGTGCGCAGAAACCGGGCCGCATCCGGCTCGGAAGCGAACGCGTAGCGCGTATCCACCACCCACCACGTACGCTCTCCGGAAAGCGCCCGGAAGGCCGCCATGCGGGCGCGCAGTCCATGATGCCGGCCGAATTCCGCGTACAGGGGGAATTGCTCGGGAGCATCGAACACGCCCTGCAGCGACCAGCCTTCCGGAAGTTTGCCGGGAATCGCCAGCCAGGAGACATCCGCCGTGCGGGAAGGCGCCGGTTCGGAAGCCGATGGCCGCGAGCGGGAAGAGGGCCTGGTACAAGAAAAACAGGCACTCATCGCCACCAGCAATGCGAAAAAGGCCTTGAACACAGAAGAGGGGCGCATGTCAATGTCCGAAATCCGCATCGCTCGACGGCGTGGTCTGATGGCTGCAGCGGGCCCAGATTCCCAGCAGGAAGATGAAGAACGCGCACAAAAGATAGCCCACGGCCCATTGCCATCCCGTGGCCCAGCCGATGACGTAGCGGCCTCCCGACGGCGTGAGGGTGCCAGCGTGCGCAAAGCCGAAAAAGGCGGCGAGCGCCCCCACCAGGGCCCAGATGGCCGCCGCCGGAAACTGCCGCTCGATCAGATGCACCGACATCGCGGACCACACCAGACAGGCGATCATGAAACCCTGCGAGATGGCCGTGATGCCATGCAGGTGGATGCCGGCGGCGGCGAATGGCCGGGCATCGCCGAGCAGTTGCTGGGCGAAATCGGGATTCTGCGCCGCAATGCCGGCTGCCGTGGCGGTACCGGTGAGCACCAGGACGCCGAACGCCGCGATGGCGGGAAACAGCCCCATGGCGGCGGCGGGTGCATGATGGCGGGGAACGGCCGAAAACGCCTGCGCCGTGATGATGATGCCGATCCACAGCACGATGGCCATGCCGGCTTCCACCGGTATGAGGGCCGCCATGAGGGAGGAGAGGCCCGAAAGCGCCACCAGCGTGAAAAACACGCCATTGAGAACGGAATAGCCCGAATGGGCGCCCAGCGCCTTCCATCCGGGATGCCCGATATAGATGGTCGTGGGATAGCAGGAGCCGAACAGGGCCGCAACCATGGACCCCAGCCCGTTGACGGCCAGGGACGGCAGGGTGGGATAGGCATCGCCGGCGGCTTCCGCACTTTCGATGTTCTGCAGGGAGCCGAGCACGTTGAACAGGCCCATGGGCAGCATGACGGGAACCAGGAATTCCCGGGTCATGGGAGACGTCAGCCCCGCCCACAGATCGCCGAGCACCGGGATGGGCGGGTGGAATCCCACGTGGGCGGCGGCCGCCGGCAGGGCCGCGGCAGAAACGGGCGAAGAGGGATCTCCCAGCGCGTGCAGCACCCAGGCGCCGACGGTGCCGAGCCCCACCGCGAGCGCGCCGCCGGGAATGCGGCCGGGCAGGCGCAGGCGGGCGAAATACGTGACCAGGATGATGCCCAGCGGCACGAAGGCCACCAGCGGCTTCTCGAAGGTCTGGATGGCGAAATCCATGGAAATGAAGGCAATCGCGATGCCCGAAAGCGTGGAAAGCAGGGCGGCGCGCGGCGTAGCGCGGCGGATGCGCTCGGCCACGAATGAACCCGCGAACTCGATGATTCCCGACACGAGGCAGGCCGCCAGCCCCACACGCCAGGCCGTGAGCGCCGCATCTTCCGGGCTTGCGCCATTCTTCTGCGCTGCCAGTTTGACGGGCAGCATCACCAGGAACACGTAGGCGAACATCGACACGGTGTTGATGCCGTACGGCAGCGCCGTGACATCGCGCCGCCCAGTGAGCGCCGAGAGTTTCTGCGCCTGCCAGGCATAGAAGAGGTTGCCCACCAGCAGGGAGAGCGCCGCTCCCGGCAGCATGCGTTCCACGATGAGATCCACCGGGAATCCCAGCACGGCCGTCCCGAGACCCAGGATCAGCAGATACTGGATGAGATTGTCCAGGGCCAGTCCGAAGAATCCATCCAGATCCCCCGGTGTCCACAGAGACTGGGCTTTTTCGGGAAACAGTGCGTTCTTCCAGTTCATGACGAACCATGCTTTCAGGGAGAAGGCGGTTGGGCTTCCATGGTGGAAATGGGCGGCGGAGCTGCCACGAAGGGCGTTCCCGCCGGCAACCGCGCGGGATCCTTCAGTTCCGTGATCGGCGGTGGGGCGACGAGCGGCCGCGAAGAAACGGAATCCACTTTTTCACCCGGAATTTCCCGCGGGCTCTTCACGGGCACGTAGGTGGCCGTAGGACCCCAGGACGCGTTTCCGGGCGAAACGGCCGGCTCCATGGAGGATTCCGCGCCTCCGGCTTCCACGGAAGGAGAGTACGAAGCCATACCCATTTCCGCGGAGCCGGGTGCTGCTTCCACTGGAAGTTCGGCCTGCGGTGCCTGTGGAATCTTCGGAGGTTCGTCGAACTCCTTCGAGGGCTTCCGGGCGCAGGCTCCCGACAAGCCCAGGATTGCCAGCAGGATCACGACACGCCGGAGTGCGACTCGAAGTATTTGCATCTATGCCCTCATTTCAGGATGACCGTGCCCATGGGCTGCACGTTTTCGAGGGTGTTTTCCGGAGAAACCACCACGGCCGTGGACTGCGAATCCTCCACGGAAAGCACCACGAACTGCGCCAGATACTTGTACGAATCGGTGCCCACCACCCGCACCACGTAGCCCACCAGGCCGGGCTTCACCTGGTCCCGGCTGCCGGCGTTGAAGGTGAAGCGACGCCCGGAGACCTCGGTTATCTGCAACTTGTTGTTGGCGGACAGTTCGTCGAACTTGCCCACGAAATCCATCTGCACCTGCCGGGCGAGCTTGTCCACGTCGGCCTTCTCCAGCGTGATGATGCCCTGCTTGGCATTCATCCGGAAGCGAACCTTGTACACGAAGCTCAAGACCACCTGGTTCTGCAACTGGGCTCGGAACTCGTCCTCCTGGTTGTCATGCTCGTAGGCGGTGTTGACGAGCCGCATCTCCACTTCCACCGTTCCCGAACCGCCGGAAAACCGGTAGTTCACGACGTGCCCGACGAGCACGCCATCCACGTCCCGGAAAACGGCCAGATACCGGATGGAAGCCGGATTCTTCGGGTCGGCCGGGAAAATGACCCGATCCTTCGAGTTGCGCACCGCCAGCGGAAGGATGCCGCCCGGCGCCTTCTCGGCCGTCTTCTTCTGCGCGTCCAGCCATTCGAAACGCCGGATGGGCGTCAGGTATGCCGGCAACTGTTCGGAAATCGCGGCCGCCACGGGCGCGCCGGGGCCATCCGTGGCATCGTGTACGCCCACGAAGCCGATGCGGTAGAGTTTCGACGATGGCGTGATGCCGGAAGACAGTTCCACGATGGGCATGATGGGAGGAGTCGCCGGCACGGTGGGCGTGACGAAAGTCACCGGATTGCAGGCAACCGCCGAAAACAGCCAGAAAGCCATGAAAATGAAAGGGATTCGCAGGCTTCGCATCAATTCACCTTCTTCATGCGCAGGGGCGGATTCTTGCGGCGCAGGAACTCCAGTTGCTCCTCCACGTAGGCGGCCGCCGCGCCCGTGGCGGTGTTGCGGGCTTCTTCCAGGTGCTCTGCAGCCAGGTCGGCCTCTCCCGCCTCCATGTGCATGTAGCCGCACCAGATGTGGGCGGCGGCGCGGAACTGGCGGTCCACGTCATCGAGCTTGAGGCATTTCTCCCGGGCCGCGCCCGTTTTCATGGCGATGTCGTACATCAGGCGGTAGGTGAACAGTTCGGATTTCTGGAATCCCAGCCGCTGCATGGCCTTGAGTTCGAGCGTCAGGCATTCGCGATCCACCTGCCCCACCAGATTCTTCATCCACTGGATGTGGTCGTGAAACGGTTTCCACGAGCAGTTGGCGGGCGGCTGCGCCGTACGCTCGAAGGCAGAAAGCAGCGGGCGCACGGAAAGAACCACCGCCAGCCCCAGCGAAAACGTGATGGCATGGAGGATCTTGCGGTCGGGCTCCCGCCGCAGGCGGGCATCGGCTTCCAGCAGCCTGGAGTAGAGCGCCTGGGCCCTTTCCAGGGTCTGGCGCACGTCGGTGAACACGTGGTCGAATTCCGCCTTGAGTTCTCCCCCGTATGCCTCGCTCTCGGAACGGGAAGGCCCCAGGGCGACCCACTGGTACACCTCGTCGGTCTTTTCCAGTTGGCGGGCCGTGGCGGGGCGGATTTTCCATTCGGCCTCCTTCAGGCACACGTAGGGCTTCGGCTTGAGTTGTTCCTGGTGCGCCTGCGCCAGCGCGGCGTTGGTTTCGGTGATGAGGGTGTTGAGTTCCTCGACGGTCAGTTCGTTTTCCGCCATCTTGAGCGCGTGCAGGCGGCGCGGGGGATCGTTGTACTGTCCGCGAAGGTTTTCCCCGCAGGACAGCAGAAACGGCAGCAGGATGAAAACGAGGCGGCGCATGAAAACTCCTGTATGAACCCGGCCATTACGTCCGTCCGGATGGCCCAGCTTGTCAAAAAAAAGCGAAAAAGGCAAGTCTTTGGCGGTCTTTCCGATGCGATGCACCATCCGCTGGCGGCGGTCTCGGCCACCGGCGTGGATCCAGCTTGATCGCCCGGGGCGGGAACGGTATATGCTCCCCCAATGACCCGCATCCTCTGCACCTGGCTCGGCACGATTTCCTATGGACAAGCCATGGACGTCATGGAAGAAGCCTTCCGCCGCGTGGCCGCCGGGGGCGGCCCGGAACTGTTGCTACTGGAGCACGCGCCGGTCATCACCCTGGGACGGCATGCCGACGGGACGCACATCCGGGCGGATGCCGCCACGCTGGCCCGGCGGGGCGTCGAGGTGGTGGAGACTGGCCGCGGCGGCGATGTGACGTTCCACGGCCCCGGACAGTTGGTGGGTTATCCCGTGATGCCCGTGGGCCGCATGGTGCGCCGCCACGTGGAGCGCATCTTCGGCGCGCTGGAAGACATGCTGCGCCTGTCCGGCATCGCCTCGTCCTTCGAGGTCGAAAATCCCGGCCTGTGGGTTGGAAGCGACAAGATCGCCGCCGTGGGCATCGAAATCCGCGACGGCATCTCCCTGCACGGATTCTGCCTGAACGTGCGCCGGGAACACGAAGGATTCTCCTATATCGTGCCCTGCGGCATCTCCGACAGGGGCGTCGTGTACTGGTCCGACCTGCAGCCGCCGCCAACGGTGCTCGAAACCGCCCGTTTCTTCGCAGGTCATTTCGCCCGGCGCTGCAACCTCCCAGCGGTCTTCGACGACTCGTGGCCGGATGCGTGATAATGAAATGAATAAAAATTGCAACACGTATTTTCATTGCTGGATTGCATGTCTCGCCCTCCTTGGCGGAATCGGCCTCGCCGCGCCCGCTCCGGCCAGTGCGCAGGCCTTCCCGTTCTCCCCCACGGTGCCGGCTTTCGGCCCGGAGGCCGGAGCCTGGTTTTCCCCGTTCTCCCTCAATGCCCCATCCCACCTGCCGCGGCTGAGCGGATGGCACGCGGTCTTCTGGGCCCGGGAAGACCTGCAGGCGGACGCGCAGGCCAAGAACGTCTCCTCCGAAACCCTGTGGTTCGCCCATGAACTGCCGCTGTTCAAGGCCGCCTGCTTCGCCTCGGCTTCGGCCCTGCACGACGCGGACGGCTACTTCGGCGGGCTCTGGGGGTTCGGCTGCGGTTGGGAGGCCGCTGCCGAATGGTCCTTCGGCCTGCGCTTCCTCGAGCGCCGCACGCCCGCACGCCCCGAGCAGGAAGGCGCCCGGGACTGGGCGGTTTCCGCCCGGTTCTCTCCCCGGGAGGATCTCTCCTTCACCTACCAGGCCGAAAGCCTCCTCATGCACCCCGTGGGCGGGCTACCGCAGGAACGCCTGCACCGGCTGGAGTTTTCCTGGGGCCGGATGAACCGGCTGTTCGCGGGCGCGCACCTCTCCGAACGCCGCCTGGATTTCTCCCTTTCAGGCGGATTCGACTTCTGGCCATACCGGGGCATCCGGCTGGCCCTTTCGGCTTCCTGGACCCGGCGCCACGACGAAGCCGTGATGGCCGGGCCGACCCCGACGCGCATCGAAACGCCCGGCGATTTCACCGTGGCCGCCAGCCTGTCGTTCCAACTGGACAATCTGGCCGTTTCCCAGGGATTCTCGCTGCCCGGCCCGACCCTGGACGCGTTCGTGCGCATCTCCTCGGAAAAGCAGGAACCCTCCCTGTTTCCCGAGGACGACTACGTGCTGCTGTTCGATTTCGCGGAAACGCCCAGCGAGGTGCGCCACGCCCGTTTCGCCCTGGCCCTTCGCGCCTGCCTGCGCGCGCCCGCCTGCCGAGGCGTCCTGCTGAAACTGGGGGAAGACGCTCCCTCCTGGGTGCAGGCCGAGGACTGGGCGATCTGGATCCGCCAATTGCGGGCGGCCGGCAAGCGTTCCTTCGTGTATGGCGCATCCTTCGGCGAAGCCGCCTACGCGCTTTCGGCCGGAGCCGACGGCATCTACATCTTTCCGGGCGGCGGAATCCGGCTGCGCGGCGTCTCTTCCCACCGTTTCTTCCTTCTGGATGCGCTCGGTCGTCTCGGAGTCGGCGCGGATTTCGTCACGGTAGGAACCTACAAGGGCACGCCCGAAACGTTCATGCGGCGTTCTCCGTCGGGACCGGCGAACGCCCAGGCGAAATCGCTGCTCGCATCCCGCGCTGCACGCTTCGATGCCCTGGTCCTGCAGCGTCCGGGCCTGATGCCGGACCGCCTCGATGGATACCGTTCGAAAATGGAAATCGATGCACAAAGCGCCATGGCCGAAGGTCTCGTGGATGGGCAACTGTATGCGGACCAGGTGCCGGCGGCCATTTTCCGGAAACTGGGTACCGTGGTGGGCATCCGCGATGCCGCTTCCATGGTGCCGCCGGTTCCCCGCGGCCAGGATTTCATCGCCCTGCTGGTGTTCGATGGCGAGATCGTCACCTCCCGCCCGTCCCTGCCCAATCCCCTCACCCAAACGGGTTCGATCGAGTTGCAGAAGGCGGCAGGGGCCATTCTCGCGGCGGCGCAAAACCCCCGCGTGCGGGCCATCGTCCTGCGAATCTCCTCCCCGGGCGGATCCGCCTCGGCATCGGAAGCGCTCGGACGCGTGGTGGAGCAGGTCGCGCGGCGCAAGCCCGTCGTGGTGTCGGTAGGCGAAATGGCGGCCTCGGGCGGCTACTACATGGCAGCGGGCGCGCGGCGCATCTTCGCGTCCGAAAGTTCCTGGATCGGCTCCATCGGCGTGTTCGGCGGAAAATTCCAGATTGAAGCGCTTCTTAAAAAAATTGGAGTGAACATCGATACCCTGCGGCTCTCCCCCATGGCCGATGCGGACGCCCCCTTCCGGCCCTACACCGACGAGGAACGGGCGGCTCTGCGGAAAAGCCTGGAATACACCTACCGGCGGTTCGTGGAAGCGGTCGCCCGCGGGCGCCATTTCACCCTGCCCGCAGCCCTGCGCCGCGCCGACGGCCGGGTGATGCCTGGAAGAACAGCTCTGCGGGAGGGACTCGTGGACGACATCGGCGCGCTGACGGATGCCATCACCGCAGCCGCGCAGGCGGCCGGAATCCGGGCGCACGCCGCCCATGTGGCCTTGGTGTATCCGCCGCCCGAACCGATCTGGAAGAACTGGGTCAAGCGGGCCATTTCCGAAATGAATGCGCCATCGCCGGGATTCTCCGTTTTTTCCTCCCTGTTCCTTCCGGGGCCCTGGGCGCTGTGGCCCGAGATGCCAGTGCCCTCCTCCGGTTCGTTCTGAGTTCCGGCAACTGGAAAAACATGGAAATCCTGTTTGAATGAAGCGAGTTTTGGGGCTACACTGAAGTGCGGATTCGCATGAGCGGGACAGTATGGAGCCATCCCCTTTTGGCGGCCTGGAGGAAGAAATCATGAAAACGAAATGCTGGCTTCTCGTCGTCTTGGCAACCTCGCTTCTCCTGGCGGTTTCCGGCTGCGCCGGCGGCGGCAAGGCGAAAACGAAGGAAAACTGCAGCAACCTGCTCGATGACGACGGCGACACCTTCATCGACTGCCAGGACGCCGACTGCATCGACGATCCCCACTGCGCCAGCGTGGAAAACTGCAGCAACGGAACCGATGACGACGGCGACGGCGCCGTGGACTGCGACGACTCCGACTGCGCGGCCGCGGCCTTCTGCCAGCAGCACGTGGAAAACTGCAGCAACGGAACCGATGACGACGGCGATGGTGCCGTGGACTGCGACGATGCCGACTGCGAATCGAATTCCGCCTGCCAGGAAACGGAGAACTGCGCCAACGGCATCGACGACGACGGCGACGGCGCCGCGGACTGCGACGACGTGGACTGCGCCGCCCACATCTCCTGCCAGCCTATCGAAATCTGTTCCAACAGCGCCGACGACGACGGCGACGGGCTCACCGACTGCGCCGATCCCGACTGCGCCGGGCAAATCGGCCCCAACGGCGGCACCTGCGAAACCACGGAAACACGCTGCGCCGACAACTACGACAACGACGGCGACGGGCTCACCGACTGCGCCGATTCCAATTGCGTCAATGCCGTGAACTGCCAGGGCACCCCGGAAATCTGCAACAACGGCACCGATGACGACGGCGATACCTACATCGACTGCGCCGATGCGGAATGCGCCGGCCGCCAGGGTCCCGGCGGCGGCACCTGCCAGATGCCGGAATCCAACTGCCAGGACACCTACGACAACGACGGCGACGGGCTCACCGACTGCCTCGACCCCAACTGCTCCGGTGCTCCGGGATGCCAGGTGATTCCGGAGAACTGCACCAACAGCGCCGATGACGACGGCGACGGCATGATCGACTGCGCCGATCCCGACTGCATCGGCCAGCCCGGCCCCGGCGGCTGCGTATGCCAGGCCACGGAAACCACCTGCAGCGATGGATGCGACAACGACCGCGACGGGCTCATCGACTGCCGCGATCCCCACTGCGTGAACCGCACCGGCCCGGGCAACATCACCTGCGAGGCCAACGAGACCCGCTGCACCGACGGCGGAGACAACGACGGCGACGGGCTCACCGACTGCGCCGATACCGACTGCGGATCCAACCCCGCCTGCATGCCCACGTGCAACCGGGATTACGTGTACTGGGATTCCCCCGCATCCTGCCCCACCGGCACCAAGTGCGGCCTGAATACGGCGCTCACCCCCACGTGCCTGGCCGACAGTTCCTTCTCCACCACCAACTTCTACGAGCCCTGCGGCCCGTCCAACAAATGCCCCTTCGGCTCCATCTGCGTGAACCTGGGCGAAGGCAACATCTGCTCGCCCCTGTGCGACCAGTACAACAACCCGATGCAGCACGAGTGCCCTTCCAGCGGCCTGTGCGCCTATCTGCTCACGGGAACCGATTTCGGCCTGTGCAAGGATGTGGACCCCTGCAACGTGGTGGCCAATTCGGGCTGTCCCTCAATTACACCTGCCAGTTGCTGGGCGACACCTACTGCCTGCCGAATTCCTGGGCTACCGTGCCCACGGGCGGCGACTGCTCGGTGGACCTGTGCCAGGGCACCAACGCATGCGTCTATAATGGCACCAGTTATCTGTGCTACCGCACCTGCCTGCTGGCCAGCCCCTCATGCAACACAGGGCAGACATGCGTGAATGTCGGCCATGCAACTGTTGGCGTTTGTTATCCATAGGTTGAATGAATCATTAACTTCAATGATAATAGAATGAGAATAAAAATGAGAATAAAAAGTAGTATTTTAGTTTCATTTGGACTTATCCTTTTGGCATGCCAACCGACCAGCAAGAACAAGGGAGAACCGCCGGCGTTCGTCACCGGGCCCGGCACCCATGAAGTGTACGTGGGCACCGAACTGACGGTCCAGGTGACGGCATCGGACCCGGATTCCCCCGATCTCGAATTTTCATTTTCGGCTCCCACCATCGCCGACTGGCAAACGCGCCCGAATCCGCCCACGTTCACAAAATCGGGTCCGCAGTCGGCCTACTTCCGCTTCACGCCGACCGCATCCGACGTGGGCGATCACTTCATCGAACTGGCGGTTTCCGATGGAAAACACCGCACCACGGGCGTGCTCACGGTGCGCGTGCAGGCTTCCACGGGCTCCAACCCCTACCCCGTGTTCGTGGCACCGCTGGGCTCCGGCACCACGCTGGACCTGGAACAGTCCTCGTGCTTTTCCATCCAGGTCCAGGTGGAAGACGCCGATTCGCCCGCCGTGGACGTGACCATGGAAGACCCCATAACCGATGGATACGAGCTCCAGATGAACGCGGGGGCGTTTTCCGGCACCTTCTCGTGGTGTCCCTCGCCCAAGCAACTGGAGGCGGGGGACCGCTTCACGCTCAACCTCAAGGCCGACGATCGGGAGGGACACGTGACGTTCAAGCGCTACACCCTGCTGGTCCGGGCGCCGCTGGAAACACAATGCCCTGGCGCCGCGCCGTCCATCGTGCACTCCGCAATGGCCAGCCTGTCCACCATCACCGATATTCCCGTGGAATTCACGGTCACGGATGATGCGGGCGTGTTTTCGCCACCCGTGGTCTATTATTCATCGACACTCACCGATCCAGGCAATTACTACATCGGCGATTTGATCCCCGTGACGGCATCCCTCGTTTCGGGCACACCCGCAAGCGGCCAGTACCGGGCCCTGATTCCCAACCCTGTGGTAAACCTCAACCCGGGCGACACCGGCACCCTCTACTATGTCATCGAAGCCACCGACGACGACGATACGGCCGGCAAATGCGACCACCGCACGCTGGTGCCGTCGCCAGGCATGTTTTCGACCACGGTGACACGCCCCACGGGCACGGTGACGGGCGGCGGCCTGTGCGCGCCCTGCACGGCGGACATCCAGTGCGGAGGGCCCAACGATGCCTGCGTCGTGCTCGGCGGGGGGCAGCAGCGCTGTCTGGTGGATTGCCAGGACGATCCAGACGGGTGCCCTGAAGGCACCTCTTGTTCGGTTGGACCTCTCGTGGGCGTTTCCGGCACCACGCGCCGGCAGTGCGTTCCCCTGGCCGGCCGCTGCGCGTCCACCACGCCCTGCACGCCCGATGCCCACGAGGAAGACGACGCCCTGTCGAATTCCCTGCCGGCTCTGGCAGAAGGCACGCTGAACGAACTCACCATGTGCATGGACCCGCTCACGGCTCAGGCCGATCCCGACTGGTTCCGCTTCGTGCTGAGCCAGTCCTCGCTGGTTCTGCTGGAAATCCAGTTCATGCATGCCCAGGGGGATCTCGACATGCGCCTGCGCGACTCCCAGAACCAGGTGCTGGACCGTTCCATGTCGGTCACCAACAACGAAACCATCGTGACCTGTCTGACCCCGGGAACCTATTATCTGGAAGTGTTTACCTGGGACGAGGACGTCTTAGTCCCCTACAGCCTGGTATATGAAACCGCGCCCGACAGTTGCTGCCAGGCCGACGAATGGGAGCCCAACGACGATGCGGCCCACGCCATTCCCGTGCAATCCGGGGACATTCTGGACAACCTGTCCATCTGCATGTGGGACACCGACTGGTTTTCCATCAGCCTGCGCGCCAACGAATACCTGAGCGTGGAAATGCTCTTCGACCAGCGTTCGGACAGCGAGGACATCGATGTCTACGTCATCGGCCCCAACGGCTCCACCGTGCTGACGCCCTGTTGTAATGCCAACAACGGCCAGAGTTCGACACCCAACGAATCCCTGCTGTTCCAGGCGCCCGCCGCCGGCACCTATTATGTCCGGGTCGAAGGGTTCCTGGATGCCGAAAATCCCAATTACATGATTTCCTTCGAAACGACGCTCTGAAAAGCCATGCGTATCACCTGCCCTGCCTGCCAGTGGACGGTTTTTGAAATCATGGAACTCTGCCCCAACTGCGGAGCCAGCCTCCCGGCTCCGGAAGGGACGGCTTCTGTACAGCAACCATCCAGAAGCATGGATGCCGCTCGCCGGATTCTCCGCGCATGCGAGGGAATGCGCGGAATGCCAAAAATTCATATAGCCCCCGACATCTCCGAAAAACGCATGCGCAATGCCCGCGAGCATTTCGGAATACCGGCAGAAGAAGAAGTTTTCCTGCTGTACGACGATACGTTCTTCGGCAGCAACAAACTGGGGCTTGCCATCACTTCGTGGGGCATCCGCTGGAAAAACATCGAGCAGGTCCCGACGCGCCGCCAGAGCCTCTCGTGGGAAGAACTGACCCGAACCCCCTTCAAAATCGACGGCCATGGACTGTATTTCCAGAAGGATGTCGTCGTCAACATGTCGGGATTGGGTGTGGCGCTCTGGCGGGAACGCTTCCTGGAGATGCTAATTCAACTGGGATTTGTGCCTTCCCCCTGACCTCCCGACACCGCCCGTTTTCATTTCCTTTCATCATCGAAAAACCATCACGAATCCGCCAGTATCAATATTGAAATCTCCAAAATCAATCAGTTTCCCGCGGTAGGCTATTTACAAAAACATGTTTCCCGCGGTTGCCGAAATGCTGAAAACACCAAGACAATTGCCTTTCGGAAAAAAATGCACCGCTGGCCGGCCACGATGCATGCCGCTCTTTTGGCCCTCCTGACGGGTGAAAATGCCGCTCTGCACCTGCAAAAGGGGAAAACCACCCGTCTCCGCTTCCCTTTGCAGTAGAAACTGCCGGGCGTGAAAAGGACGGATGTCATTCCCTTGCCGGGTTTTTCAGACGATTCGAATGGGAAATGGAGAAAAGGATGAAAGAGGGATGAGCCGCGCGGTTACGACAGGACTACAGGTCGGTGTAGTCGGCCCACTCGAGCATGCGGGTCAGACCGCGCACCATTTCGAGGTTGTCGATGTACCTGACGTACGCGCGGCGGGCCACCTGCAGAGCATCGTAATTGGTGGTGGTGGGGTTGTTGTTGTACGCCGTCTCGGCCGCCTGGAAGCGATTGAGCAGGTACTGGGCGTAATCCAGCATCCGGGAGCCGATGCTCACATGGAAGGTGGCACCATTTTGCACCTCGTCGTCGTAGCGCAGGGCCACGAAGACCTTGTGGCTGATGGGATCCTCGAACTCCACGATCATGTTCGGGTTCAGGTGCGAGAAGTCGATGCCTTCGCCCTCGCCCTTCACGTAGATGCGGGACTTGTCGATGAAGGCCTGGCTGTAGTTCATGGGGAACATGGCCATGCCCAGCACAGCCGCGTACAGTTGCACCGTGAAGGTGTTGTTGGGATACAGCGTGGCGAGCGGCGTTCCACCCACCGTGGAGCAGCGCGGTGCGCCGAGGTCGGCCGCATAGGGATGCTCGACCTTGGTGGCCACCGGCACGTTGGTGCCGTTGACGTTCATGGTCTGGATCTGGCACACCACCGGCGCGATGCGGTCGAAGTCGTTGGTCTGGATGCCCGCGAAGTAGTCCAGGATCTGGTTCGGGAAGAGACGCGCGAAGTTGATCGTGTACATGCGCTTGTCTTCCTGGGTGTCGCGGCCCATGAAGTTGTTGGTGGCCTCGGCCAGGTACTGGATGGCCAGCGGACGATCGAAGAACTGGCCGCGGCGCAGGATCTTCATGTACCACTCGTAGCCGTAGTCGAAGTCCCAGGTGTCGTCGATGTATTTGCCGGCGATGATCGGCACGAAGAATTCGCAGTCGGAGCCGGGGCCGAAGCCGCTGCAGTACTGCTGCTCATCCGTGTTGAGCTGGTAGTAGGTCTCGCCGGAGGGCGACGTCACCTGCTGGTAGTAGCCCGGAGAAGGCATGGTCAGCACGCGCATGAACATGGAGAAGGCGTCCGCCACGGCGGCCGTCCAGAAGCCCCAGCCGTTGACCGGGTCGGTGAACAGTTGCTCCACCACGTGGTCGCCGCCCAGGATGGGTCCGTAGATGTCCTGGAACAGGCCCAGGTACAGGGCATAGTATTGCGCATGGTTCTGCGGCACGTCGAAGTAGCGCTCCGCGATACGGCCCACATAGGCGCCTTCGTCCCAGCCCCAGGTGTAGCGGCCGCGGGAGAAGTTGTTGAAGATGTAATATTCTTCATACATCTCGATGAGGGCTTCGGTAATCTCGTACAGGTCGGCGCCCTTGTCGAAGTAGTTGCAGCCCAACTGGGACTGGCGGAACTCGTCAGAGCAGAACCCGTACGGAATCATCAGGCGCGGGCCCTGGGTGTCCAGGCGCTGGTCGGTGTGGCGCAGGTCGTTGAGGGAGTTGTAGATGATCCAGTTGTTGGGCACCCAGTCGCGGTTGGATTCAGACAAGTCCGCGAAATCCTGGAAGCGGGTGTAGTGCACGGCCTGGGGCGGCATCGTCCAGATCATGGCCGTCGGCCAGCCCCACTCGGAGAAGTTCTGCACCGCACGCAGACCGTTGATGTCATTGCCCACCTGCTTGAAGACCTGGCGCAGGCCACCATAGGTGTAGTTGATCGCGGCATAGTCGTAGCGGCCCAGTTTCATGAAGTCGGAGTTGAACTTCGCGCCGTAGTCCATGATGGAGGTGTAGGCGTAGTCTTCCAGGCGGTTCTCGATTTCATACTGGGTGATGGGGTCGGTCGTACGCGGACCGGTGGTGCCGTCGTGGCGGCGCACTTCCCAGTAGCGGTCATAGAAGTTCATCGCGTCGTAGGAACCCTTGAAGTTGTGGCGCAGGCCCATGTTGTGGCCCATTTCGTGGACCGTGGTGCCCACGTAGACCTCGGCGCGCAGGGCTTCGTAGATCTTCTGGCCGCATTCCCAGCCGCCCTGGCCGTCGTCCCAGGTGCCGCCGCAATGCGTGTCGAGCAGTTCCTTGGCCACGCCGTAGGAAGCGGGATCCTCGAAGGGCACGAACTCGGTGTACATGACGCAGCCGCGCTGGGCGAAGTGCTTGTACTTCAGGTTGTTGATGGCGCGGGCATACTTGAGGTTGAGCGTGGTCAGCGGCGACACCTTGGCGCGGATGGTGGAACCATACGGCAGGGAACCGGCGTCGGTGTTGAGCGGATCATAGCCGGCGGCCTGCAGCGTGGCAGCGGAGTTGAGCAGCACGTCGCGGGTCATCAGGCGATCCTCGATCGGGGTGTTGCGCAGGCGGTTGAGCCGGGAATAGCCGGGATAGTAGCCCGTGCCATCGCCGAACGCGCCGGACTGGGCCAGCGCCTTGAGGCGACGGTCGACGGAAGCCTTGAAGGCGGCATCGCCCTGGTTGAGCACCAGCGGGGCCTCGGGGGCCAGGCCGTGCGACCAGGAGGTATCCATGTTGTTGAACAGGTGGCGCAGGCGATCCTGCGTCCAGACTTCACCCGTGCGCTGCCAGTTGTACTGTTTTTCCTTCAGTCCGCCGGTGACGCTCTTGCCCTTCACGCCCAGGGTGTGCATCTCGGCCCACACCGCCTGGTAGTCGCCGCGCAGGAAGGGATCCCACACGAAGTTGTCGTCGGTGAGCAGGCGCACGACGTCGCGGGCATAGGCGGCATAGGAATCCAGCGGAGCGCCGTAGATGTTGGCCACCATGGAGATGGATTCGCCGGTCAGGGGATCCGGCAACGGCGGGCCATAGCCCAGCGGCGAGGACTGCTGAGGAGCATCCACCCACACCACCTGCGGGAAGCGGATATCGCCCAGGCGCACGTCCTTTTCGCAGACGACCTGGCGGTTGGATCCATAGGCATACCACGTACGGGTGTCATCCTTGGCGACATACGGGCACAGCATCACGGACTGCATGGGCTGGCCGTTGGGGCCGTTGCGGTTCACGCCCAACTTGTCCAGCCACTGGTTGTGGGCGTTGGCCCATTCGTCGATGACCGTGGCCAGCGGGCCGGTGACGTTGCCGGTCGGGTTGCCATCGGACAGTTCCCACTTGGCGATGGATTCGGGCGTCAGCGAGTTGGCATAGTACACGAGCGGACGCAGTTTGCGCTGGTTGTAGCGCATCTGCACGGGCTCGGCGTCCTCGGCGTTCTGCAGCCAGTCCGGATTGGCGGCCACGTACACCATGCCGTCGTCCTTGTAGAAGCACGGGCGGGTCTTGCCATATTCGTCCTTGTCGCCGGGGCAGTGCACCAGGTCGCGGTCGGCGGCGAGCACGTTGGCGGTCTCGTACACGCGGAAGCCCATCACGTACACCTTGGAGTTGTCGTCGGTGTAGCGGCAGGGTTCATTGCCGCCCGGGCAGGTGAAGAGTTCACCCTTGGCGTTGGGCTTGTGCTTGATGGTGTCGGCATACTGCTGGGCCTGCGTGGGGCTCGTGGCCTTCACGAAGGATTCCTGGAAGAAGTTCCACTTGTTGGCATACTGCTTCAACTGCTGGATCAGGATGCCATACTGGCGGTTGTAGGTCAGGCGGTTGGACATGAAATAGCCGAACCGGTCGTGTTCCTTCTGGGTGTAGGCGTGCGGCGCATACTCGTTGTCCTTGTCGAGCTTTCGGAACGCATGGCGCACCAGGATGTCGGAGGCGTTGCAGGACGTGGACGTTCCATAGAAGAAGCAGTCCGGAATCGACGTCAAGCCCATGAAATCCCAGTCGTCCAGGGCGCGCATCTCGGGCGCCATGACGACGTTCTCGGTGATTTCGATGTAGACCAGTTCGTTCTTGGCATTGCGCACGTACTTGGGATAGTACGGGTCGTTGGGATCGGTCGGGAAGTAGGAAGCCGGCTCGATCTTCACGACATGCGGCCAGAACATCGCCCAGGAAGTGGACTTGTTCTGCGACCAGTCGATGCGCATGAATTCACGCTCGTACCAGGGGCGCTCCGTGGTCTCGCGGATGATGTTGGTCTCCTCGCCCGTGGTGGCGTTGTATTCGCGGATGATGTCGAAGTGCTGCACGCCCCAGGCGGCCACCACTTCGCCCTTCCAGTTCTCATGGGAGGTGGATTCGGCGCCGTTGATGCGGTCATAGGCCAGGCGCGCCATGATGGTGTCTTCCTGGATGTCCCAGCGGATGATGGCCACGTCCATGGACGTTTCGCCCACGAAGGTCACCGTGGAGGCGAAGCCCACATCCACCACGGTGGGCACGTAGTACCACTCTCCGGTGAAGTCGGCCTTGGCGAGTACATGGGGCTGCACGTACGAGCGCGGCGGGCGCTCCTCGGCGCATCCCATGACCACCGTGAACATGGTGATGAGCAATGCGGTGATGAGTTTTCGGTTGCGGAACATAGTGACGTTACCTCCCATGTGGTGTTGTTATTTCACAACCTTCTTGTAGAAAGCGTCCACGGAATAATTGATATTGAACATCAGGGAACTGTAATTGTTGCGGTCGAAGCTCAGGAACGGTTGCTGGTAGTCCTCGGAGTTGGGCTTGCGCTGCGGCGTGAAGGAACTCAGGGACAACTCCAGCGTCAGGTAGTCCAGCGGATTGTAGGAGATACCCGCCGAGAACATCTGGAAATCACGGCGGCCGCGGGAACCGGGGTCGTAGCCACGTACGTCGTTGGTGGTCTGGCAAACATCGATCACTTCGCCGGTGGGCGTGGTGTAGTCGCAGTTGTCGAACTGGTGGGTGCGCAGCGTGAGCAGGCCATAGGACATGGACACGCTCACGTTCTTCATGACTTCGTACTCCACGCCGAACATGTTGGTGAAGCCGAATTCGTTCGTGCGGCTCACGGATTCATTGGGAATGGTTTCCGAAGGGATGCCGTTGACCAGCACCGGGTCGCTCATGGACTCGATGTAGGCGGTCTTGTACTTGTAGAAATAATACGTGAACGTCAGCCCGTAGCTCAGGCTCAGATCCTGGCCGCCCACCTTGAAGGAGCGTGCGAAGTTCAGGCTGGTGTCCCATTTGGTGTTCAGGCCCACGTTGCGGGACGTGAGCGAGGTGGGAATCAGGAAGCCCATGGTGCCGGAGACCTTGATGTCCGCGCCCGGAATGGTGAACAGGCTTCCGTGCGAAAGCCGCAGGTTGATGTCGCTGTAGTCCACGCGCCGCTGGGCCCCGCTCACGCGGCGATCGAGACTCTCGGCCTCGGAACGACTCAGGATGGAATCGCTCACGCCGAGATAACTCAGGTTGTGGCTGTAGAGATCCGTGTCGTTGAAGTACTGGGAGCGATAGCGGGGATCGTTGCCCATGATTTCGTTCGACAGCGAAAACGACGCCGACAGTGACAGCGGCTTGAGATGCTTGTTTTCGGGAAACAGCACCCGGCCCATCTTCCAGCCGGCCCGGATGGAATAGGACGTCACCCAGTTGACGTTTTCAGGCTCGGCGTTGAGCACGTGGTTGCTCGTCATTCCGAGATTCAGGGTGAAGCCGTTCCACAAGGGTTTTTCGGGTTTCGACTTGTCCACTTCCTTTTTCACTTCCACCTGGGTTCCCCCTTCTTCCGTGGTGGAAATGTTTTCCTCGGATTCGGAGTTCGACCAGCCGGGTCGCGCGACGAGAAGCATGAGGAAAAATGGTATGAATGCCTTGAGGTTTTTCACGGCCAGCTCCTTTGGGAAGACGCTCCGCACCCGCGAAGCACCCCGTTGGGATAGAACAGTTCCGGAAGGCAGTCAAGATTATTCCTCCATTCTCAGCTCTCGGGAAAAGAAAATGTCTTCCCCGTTTGTGACCTGCCGCACGAAGGGAGATCCAACGTCCAGAAGAAAATTGGTTTTCCCTTTGCAAATCAAGCATTTTTCCCTGGTTTTCCAAAGTGGGGCGCTTTGGCTGGATTTGCGGTGACGTTCATCACATCTTTGCCCGGGAGGCGCGTCCTGGCCGTGTGGCAGTATTTCTTGAATTCTTCTTTATACTGTTATTTTCATTAATAAAAACAAAATAAAAATAAGTTTCATATACTATTGTTTTATTTGAATTTTTTTGAAGAACCCTGAATCCGAAGAGCGTCCCTACTTGGAAGCCGCCCCGAAATGTGCTATTGCGGCGGCGCCGGCGGGCATTCGTGACCTGCCGCACAATCGATGGTGACATGATGCGTCTGCCCGGCCAACTCGCGACCAAGCCCTTCCAGGTCCTCTACCTCGTGTGCGCCGTGCTGGCCCTGTCGCTGTTTCTGCCGGCATCCATGCATCCTTTCCCCTCGTGGCGCGCCTTCTTCCTGCAGGCCGCCCCCAGGAAGGTCCACGTCCCTAAAGCCGCAGAAGCCCGGGAGGCCATCGACCGAGCGGAAAAAAAACTGGCCGCGCTCCCGGAAGATGACCGCGTTCAAAAAAATGCGTCCGCCCACCCCTGCGCCGGTGGAAAAACCGAATTGCTGTATGGGCACCTGACGGTGCCATGCCTGTCCAGTTCGGCGCACGCGCTGGAGCACTTCGCACGGCGGATGGAAACCTTCCACCGGGAACAAAGGGTGGTGCGCATCGCCTACTTCACGGATTCCATCGGTTCCGGCGACAAGATCACGTCCACCCTGCGGGAGCGCTTCCAGAAGCGCTTCGGCAATGCCGGGCCGGGCTACGTGCCCGTCTACCCGCTGCGCCCGTGGCATTATCACGCCCAGGTGCAACTGGCGCTCTCCGACGGCTGGAAGCCGTACTGCCCGATCGGCCATCCCAGCGCGGATCGGCGCTACGGCTTCGGCGGCATCGGCGCGGGACACCAGGGAAGCGGCAATACGATCCGCTTCCGGGCCAAAAACGCCGCGGCGGCTTTCCGGGAAGCGCAAATCCACTTCCTGCGCCATCCGGAAGGCGGCACGTTCCGGGTGATCGCCGGGGAAAAGGCCGTGCGCGACGTGGATACGCGCGGTGAAAAGTACAGGGAGGATTTCATCCGGATCTCCTTCGGCCAAACGAAGGAACTGGCGATCGAAACCGTTTCGGGCGGGCTCGTGCGCATCAACGCCGTGTTCCTGGAAAACCCGGGACCGGGCGTGGTGCTCGACGCCGTGAGCCTGACCGGCGCCCGCTTCGAGAACTGGTATTCCATGCCGGCGGCCCATCTGCACGCGGAAATGGCGGCCCGCAGCCCAGACCTGGTGCTGTTCCACTTCGGGCTCAACGAAAGCGATACCGACGTCGAAGCGGATTATCCAGAGCGCATCGCGGAACTCGTTGCGCGCATCCGGAAGGCATCGGGCGCCTCGTGCGTGATCGTAAGCCCCACCGACAAGGTACAGAAGTTCAACGGCCAATGGCGCACGCTTCCCGTCATCCGCAAGATCGCCCGGCTCCAGCAGCAGGCCGCCCGCAAGGCCGGATGCGCGTTTTTCGACACGCTTTCCGCCATGGGCGGAGAAACCGCCATCGTGAAGTGGTACGAGCACAAGCCGCGCCTGGCCATGGGCGATCTCACGCACATCACGAGCGAGGGTGGCGAACTGCTGGGTGATCTGATCTACGGCGATCTGCTGCAATTCCTCGCGGCCCGGTGATTTTCCCATGGAATTCAACAGCATTCCATATTTTTTGTTTTTTGTTTCCGTTTTCTGGGTCTTCTGGGCCCTTTCGGGCCGGCATCGCCTGCAGAAGCCGTGGCTGTTCGCTGCCAGCCTGTTCTTCTATGGCTTCTGGAACCCGTTCTACCTCTCCCTGATCCTGGGCGTCATCGGCGTGACGTGGGTGTGCGCCGCGCGCATGAAAAGCCGGCCGCAGCATCGCCCGGTCTGGTTCTGGGCCGGCATCGCCTCCTCCCTGCTGGTGCTTGCGGTTTTCAAATATGCAGGCTTCATGGTTTCCACCATTGAAATGGCATTGCAATACCTGGACGTGGTTCCGCCCGCATCGTTCGGACTGGCCAGGAAGATCCTGCTTCCCGTGGGCATTTCCTTCTACACGTTCCAATCCATCAGTTACCTCGTGGACGTGTACCGCGGCCACCTGGAACCGGAACCATCCTTCCTGGATTATGCCCTGTACGTGAGTTTCTTTCCGCAACTGGTGGCGGGTCCCATCGTGCGGGCCGTAGACTTTCTGCCTCAGTTGAAGACGCCGCCCATCCTGTCCGAAGACGCCGCCGCGCAGGGCATGGTGCGCATCGCCATGGGGCTGTTCAAGAAAATCGTGATCGCCGACTACATCGCCATCAACCTGGTCGACCGGGTCTTCGACACGCCCGAGATGATGTCGTCATTCGAGGCGCTGGCGGGCATCTATGGATACACGCTGCAGATCTACTGCGATTTCTCGGCCTACAGCGACATCGCCATCGGGTCGGCGCTGCTGCTGGGCTTTTCGCTTCCGGAAAACTTCCGCGCGCCGTTTCTGGCCGAAAACCTCTCGGAGTTCTGGAAGCGCTGGCACATTTCCCTGTCCTCCTGGCTGCGGGACTACCTGTACATCCCCCTTGGCGGCAACCGCCGCGGGCACGCGCGCACCCTCGCCAACCTGATGGCTACCATGCTGCTGGGCGGCCTGTGGCATGGTCCGGCCTGGACGTTCGTGTTCTGGGGATTCTTGCATGGGGCCGGCCTCGTGGCCATGCGCCTGGCCGGGTGGGTGCAGCCCGCCCCCGACCGCGCGCGGCGCCTTCTGCGCACGGTCGTGACCTTCCACTTCGTCGTGCTGGCATTCGTCTTCTTCCGGGCTCCCTCGTTTTCGGCAGCCCTGCAGGTGCTGTCCCGGGTGGTCGACGGAGAAGCCACCATCACCAACCTGCCGCTTTCCGCGGCGGCAGCCATGGCGGCCGGATTCCTCCTGCACAAAACGCCCGACGCCTGGACCTCCCGTGCGGCCGCGCTGTTCGGGCGACTCCATGCATCCGTCCAGGCGGCCCTCCTCCTGGCCTATGCATACCTGCTGCAGCAGGCGGCATCGAGCGCCGTGGTGCCCTTCATCTATTTCCAGTTCTAGGCGGTTTCCCGGTGGGAACGGACATTCGTCGTGCCATCCTCCCGGTGGCCGATTTTCTCCTCTTTCGATTCGTTGCCGGCATCAGCCTTCTTCGATGGGCTCGTTGCCGGCGGGGGCCGGCAAGGCTTCATCCACTCCCGGCTGCAGCAGGTGACGCGGCATGAACCAGTGGTTGGCAATCAGCGTGGGGATGACGGCGCTGGCGATGACCACGGCCACGAGATGGGAATACTGCTCCTGCGACACGATGCCGTGCGTGAATCCGTAGAGGGCGGAAATCGTGCCGAAAGTGAGACCGGTGGACATCATGAGCGTGTAGTACCAGCGCTCGTTGCGCTCCCTGCGGAAACCGCCGATGACAGGATAGAGCCCGAAGATCTTGGTTCCCACCTTGCCTGCGAACAGGGCGAGAAAAACCAGCGGGGCTGCGGCCAGCGCCGGGATGGACACGAACGATCCCGCGCGCAGGAAGTAGATGGGCGTCAAAAAACCGATGGTGAGCGTGCGCAGTCGCCGGACGAACTGGTGATCACTCCCCAGCGTGGTGGCCAGTACCATTCCGGCGATGTAGGCTGGCAGGACGGCTTCGGAGCCCGACCACAACGCCAGGGCGCCCAGGCCGAAGAGGATGAAGAGCACCCACTTGGTGCGAAACGCAGCCGTGCGGTTGGCATAGTGGTTCATCAGGCGTGGCGTGACGATGGGCAGCAAAAAGAACGCCGCAATGCTGGCTCCGGCGAAAACCAGGGTCTTCCAGGTGAAGGGAGCGAACATCATGCCCAGAGCCAGCACTGTTCCCAGGTCGTTGATGAAGCACGCGCCCAGGATGCCCTTCCCGAAATCCTTCTTGTTGAAACCGGTTTCCAGCATCACGGCATAGACGACCGCCATGGAGGTGGTCGAGAGCGCGATCCCGCCGAGCCAGGAAGCAGACCAGTTCCATCCCAGCACGTAACGCGCCACGAGCGTGCAGCCGAGATACGGCCCCAAAAAACCCATGATGCCCACCACCGTGACTTCCTTCCACTTGCGGCGCATCACGGCGGGCTCCAGTTCGGCGCCGGCCAGAAACGTCAGCAGAATCGCGCCGGTGCCGGCCAGGAACCGGATCCACGGCTCCTGGGTGCCCATGGCATCCGCGCCCCAGAACCGCGTCACCGCGTAGCCGGCCGCCACCCCGACGATGATCTCCATCAATGCCATGGAAATCTTCAGTTTCGATGCCAGAAACGTGGCCAGCAGCGCCAGCCCGAACCAGAGGGTCGCCAAGGCATAGGCATGTTCCATGAAAAATTCCTCCTCCCGGAAATGCGCCCTGCGGGAAAAATGGATTTCAACAGGAAGCGGCGCAATGACTCATCCTTGAAATCCACAGGAGTCATTGGCCCACGCAAACACGTGTGCGGTTGAAGGCGGACTCCACCGCCTGCGGGCCGATTGATACCGAAAGGCATTCTCCCGGTCAATATTGGAATGCATTTTTCGAATTGCATTTCCTGCTGCAAAAACTGCAACTTCAATGCGAACTGCTATTTGATTTTGAATGGGAAGCCGATAGGAGAGCGAAGAAGAAAACGAACCGGACGATCAGCCGCCGCGGGTCTTGACGATGGCGAAACTGAAGCGCACGTACTTGGCGCGGGTGCAGGTCATCATGACCTGGTTGACCAGTTTCCACGGGATGGTGGTATCGGCCGCGATGAAGGCATCGCCCTGGAAGCCTTTCTCGCCGCCCGCGTTCGGCTTGGACTCGATTTCCTTCTGGCGGTATTCATCCAGCGCATCCTTGAGCGCCTTGATGGTGAATCCGTCCGGGGTGTCCGAAGAGGAAACCGCGCCGTTGTTCACGGCTACGATCTTCTTGCCCTTGACTACGATGGTGGTGCGGGAGATCTGGATGTCCACGCAGTCCCCCATGTTGCTCATGGAGTCGGACTTGGGAATCATCAACTCGTTCTTCTTCTGCGGAACCTGCATCGGGTCGGACCCGTAGCTCTTCAGAAGAAAGATCAGGATGATGGTGAGGGCGTCCATCAGCGACGTGATGGTCAGGCCGCCTTCCGCCGGCGTAAACGGCTTGCGCGCCTTGCGGGGAACCTCTTCTTCCAACTGTGTTTCGTCCATTTTCACGTCAGCCATGTGCCTTCTCCTTTAGGGACGACCCACTGCAACGAGGGGGAACATGCAGTTGCCTTCCAGTTGCCAGTCCTTTTCGCCAGGCTTCTTCTTGAACACGCACGCCAGCGTGCCGCCCTTGACATCCTGGATTTCGTTCTTCGCCTCGGGAGGCAGTTCCCGCGCCGCATCCAGCGTCTCGATGACGTTTTCGTAGGGGATGGTGTCTTCCGGCACGATGGTCACCTTGCCCCAGTCGCTGAAGGCGCCCGCCGACTTGGGCGCATCCTTGCCGGCCGCCAGCGTGTTGTTCTTGTAGTGCGGCTTGTAGAACTTGTCATACAGGAACTTGCGCAGGGCGGCCGCGTTGTAGACCTTCTTGCCGCCCGCCATGGTCACCGGAATGCAGACCTGGTTCATGGCCGCCCGCTGCGGACACGCGGATCCGCCACTCTTGGTGGAGATGTCGTACCCGTCCTGCTTGATGTTGATGGTCAGGCCCAGCGTCTTCTGGTTGTCGTCCTGCTTCTGCTGCTGGGAACGGGACTGGCGGGGCGTGTCCACCAGCACGATGCCAATCTGGACGAACTGCGCGCTGAGCAGTGTGAACGGAATCAGCATGCACATCAGGTTCATGATGGGCATCAGATTGACATCTTCAATCTTCATGTCGACTTCGAGTCTTTTCGATTTCTTTGCCATGACTACAGACTCCTCATTTCAGTCCAGATTGCGTCACGGCAGGCGCCTTTTACGGCCGCCGACCATGCCAGGACACCGGCAATCCTAGCGGGCGCGGGTCAGGCGCCGGCTCAGGAAGTTGTCCAACTTGGTCGAATACAGTTCCATGTCGTCGATGATTTTCTTGGTGAAGCCACCCAACAGCAACTGCGCCGTCAGGCAGGGAACGGCCACGATGAGGCCGAACGCCGTCGTGTTCATGGCCACGGCGATACCATGGGACAGAACCGCGGAGCGGTTTTCGGGGGTGGCGGTGCCGAGGGCGTCGAACGCCTGGATCAGACCCATGATCGTTCCGAGCAGACCGACCAGCGTTGCAATGTTGGCGACGCCGTTGAGGGCCGGGGTGCGGCGGGTGACTTCGGGAGACACTTCCAGTTTGGCTTCGTCCAGGGCGGCGGAAATGGCCGCAGGGCCTTCACTGTACTTGGAGAGACCGGCCTTGATGACCCGGGGGAGCGCCGCGGTGGGGGCCGCGTTGCAGAGCTTGATGGCCTGGTCGATGTTGTTCGAGCCCACCAACTGCATGATCTGGCTCATGAACGCTTCCGCATTGATGTTGTAGCGGAACAGCAGAAAGATGGACCGTTCGATCATGATGGCGATGCCGAACGCCGCTGCGAAAAGAATGACATACATGAATTCGCCGCCGTCAACAAATGCCTTTGCAAGACCACTCATTTCCATTCCTCCGGTAGGGCTCGAGGCCCGGTTAAAGTGTGAAACTCCAAAAAGCCTTTCCGAATCGGGTCGTGATTTCGGTTGTTCCTCGTTTCATCCGGGGTCCGTCCCCCGAGTGCAGCTCTTTATAACGTATTTTGCACTCCCAGGGGAAGAAAAAATTGCGACTCCTCATCAAAATGGTCCGGTCGCCAGCGAGTCATGGATTTTCTTCAGGAAATCCCTGTAAAATCGTGGATCTTTCTCATCCCAGCGCCAGAAGCCGCCATACTCCCATGCCTTGAAGATCTCGAACTTGGGACGCGGGATCTGAACTTCCAGCACGTCGCCTTGCGCTTCCTTGGGATTCTGCGCGCGGGCCGGAGCCGCGAAAAACGCCATCGGAATCAAGCAGAAAAAGGCAAAAAAACGAATGTTCTTCATCATTTCGAACCCTTTCCGGCGATCCGCTCGCGCGCCTGCGCCATCCAGTCGTCGACCCGGATCTGCTGCGCGCGATCCGGATTCTTGCGCTTCTTGAGGATTTCCGCATAGGCCTTCGCATGAACCAGCAGTTTTTCGGCCCGCTCCTTCTCCGTGAGTTTCCCGATGGAGGGGAACTCATCCCAACTGGCATAGAGGAGCGCGAGGTTGTACTGGCAGATTTCACAGGACTTGTTGAGGGTGAGCGCATACTCGAACTTGGCGAGCGCCGCCTCCGGCTTCTTCTGCAGCAAATAGCCCGTCCCCAGGTTGAGCGGCAGGCGCCACTCCTTGCGCAGCACGCCGGAAGACCCGAGTTGTTCAGCCTTCTCCAGGAACTGCACGCCCTGGGAAACTTCGCCGCGCTCAAGCAGCAGCACGCCCATCGAAAACAGGGCTTCAGGATCCGAACTGGCCGACGGATGCCCGAAGTACTTCTCGGCCTGCGACTTGTACCCCAGCACCGTGACGTTCATGCCCTTCTTCTCGGCCCCCTGAGCCAGGAACAAATAGTATTTTCCCATCAGCACATGCCAGCGGGCCGAAGGCTCCACCGGGGGATTGCGCTTCTTGTACAGGCCCTGCATGTACTCCAGCACCGAGCGCATCTTCTCCATGTTCTCCTGCTGGTAGTAGATGATGGCCATCACTTCCAGCGCATCGAAATTGGCATAGTCCTGCTTGAGAATCTCGGTGATCAGCCGAAACGCCTCGGCATAGGCGTCGTCCGTCTTCTTCGCGGCCAGCGAGGCCGCCTGCGCCACCTTCTGAGCCAGTTTCTCGGCCTCGGTCTGCTCCTTCGGCGGCGCAGCACCGGCGTCCCCGGGCTTGGCGGCCGTGCCGGCATCCCCGGAAGCCGCAGCATCCGGAGCATCCTTGCCGGGCGCGGCGCCGGCATCCGCCGGTTGGCCGTCTGTCACGGAATTGTTCACGCTGACGTCCTTGGCGGGCTTCTTCCCATCATCGGCCGCCTTCTCATCCGTCTTGCCGGTCTTGTCCGTCTGCGCCGCCGCATCCTTCTCGGGCGTCGTCTTCTTCTTTTTCTTGGAGCATCCCGACACGAGCACCAGGCTCAGCACGATCCACGTCAGGCTCCACAACCAATGAAACGTTCTGCTGGATGTCACCGGCATGTTCGTCCTTCCTTCGGTTCAGCGGGAGAGCGGTTCCACTTCCGGCTGATAGAAGCGGCGCAACTTCTTCTTCGAAAACTCGGCGTACCCGGCCAGCGCCTCCTCGATGAGCGCCGACGAGAGACGCTCGGCCTCCACGATCTCGTAGAGCGCCGCAAACGTCTGGTTGTACTCGTCGGTCAGACGGTCCAGCGGAATGATGTTCAGATCCTGGTCCTGGCCGTCCAGGGCCACGCGGTACGTGCTGTTGTAATACGTCTTGCGGCTCCAGTTGAAGAAGCACGTCTCCAGTTCATCGGGCTTCGTCTGGGTGCAGCCGGATTTTCGCACCTCTTCCGGATTCTTGAGGTTCTCGCGGGCGATCATGGACAGGTAGGGGGCTTCCTCGAAGGCCCGGATGCCGCGCAGCAGCAACTGCATCCGCAGCGCCAGCAGGTCTCCCTTGATCTGGGCCACCTGGCGGCGGAACACACCCTTCTGGTTCTTGTACCAGTCGTAGCCGCGGGCCAGGTTCTCGAGCGAACGCCCGTTGACGAGCATCACCGTCACCGTGTCCGTGGCCGGCTGCAGCACGCTCAGCCAGGCCAGGTTCTGCATCACCGTGATGAGTTTGCCGATGTCGTTGGCATCGGTGGAATCCGTGCGGATGCCCTTGAGAATGGCTTCGCTCTCGGTGATCGCGGGAATGTTCTTGCCGGCGAAGCGCTTCTTGGCC
Organism: uncultured Kofleriaceae bacterium; assembly: GCA_964516435.1. Lineage (GTDB taxonomy): Bacteria > Myxococcota_A > Polyangia > HGW-17 > HGW-17 > HGW-17. The sequence goes on from CAZEZP010000025.1 coordinate 31,126, forward strand.
TGCGCCAGCGCCTTCTGCGCGATGGGCAACTGCTCCTTGATGTACTTGTTGATGTTTTCCGGGCCCATCTTTTCGCCGGCCTGCATCAGCGCCTGCTGCTCCTTGATCAGCGCGGCGATGTCCTTGCGCTCCGTGAGCGTCTTGGTGATGGCCTTCGCCACATCGCCGAGAGCCTGCAGATCCTTGATGAAATTGGGATATTTCTTGCTCATGGTCTGATACGTGGAAACCGCCGCCATGAGTTCCTTTTCGGGCACGCTGCCGGGCTGCTGCTGGTGCTTCTGGATGGTCTGGAGAGCGGCCAGGTACTGCTGGATCTCCGCCACGCATTCGGCCTGCTTCTTTTCCAGTTCCTCCTTGAGTTTCTCGAAGCGCTTGGTCAGTTCCTCCCCCTTGCCCTCCAGTTGCTTCTTCCACATGTCGAAGGCGATCTTGGCCTTCTCGAAGGTGTCGATTTCCGTGGTGGACTTCTCCTTGAACGGATTCTCGAAGGTCTTCACCAGCGAGTTCTCGGCATACTGGATGAGCGCCGTGGCGTAGTTGATGACGTGCACACCCGGATCCAGGCCGGCCTTCACCCCGGAATCATAGAGATCCTTGTATTCCTGGATGTAGCGCTCATACACCTCGGACGCCTTCTTGAACCTGTCCGAGTTGCGGGCCGCGGCCGCCTGCACCTGGCTCATCAGACCGGCCTTGCGGTAGACCAGATCCAGCCGGGCCTTCCACATGCCCTCGTTTTCCTTGGTCTTCACCCGGGACAGCGGCACGTAGCCTTCCAAAAATGCCTCGTACGCCTCGATCCGGCTGATCATGGAACGGGCCGTATCCTCGCTGACGCCCCCCTGCGCCAAGTCGTCCATTTCCATATTGAAAACAATATCATTATAATAAAGCGTTTTATCAGAAACAATCACCTTGCAGCGACCATTTTGACAAGAAGGAGAAACATTATAATAGTTTTCAATTGAATCTTCCGGCAGGCCCATCTTGGCGCCCAACTGCTTGAGCAATTCGGCCTCGTCCACCTCGAACTCGCGGTTGTACATCTTCTTGGCCTTCTTGAAGATGTCGAAGAGCCGCTGGGCCTGGGCGATGGCCTTGGCGCGGTACCTGGGCCCCGCCGCCTTGTAGATCCAGAACAGTTTCTCTTCCGCCAGCACGCGGTACGAACTCTCGTCCTTGACCTCGATCTTCTTGTCCTTCTTGATGCGCCAGGCGCCTGATTTGACCACCGTCAGTTCCTGCCACATCTTCATGGCCAGATCTTCCATGAAGAACTTCGTAGCGGCCTCCGCGAGCTCGTAGATCAGGAATTCCTTGTAGCCGTCCTGATGCGCCATGGCCATCATGCGGCCCGTTGGCTCCTCGTAGATCTTCTTCTGGAGGATCTCGATGGCGCCCGGATAATCCCCGAGTTCCTTGGTGCAGTTGTAGAGTTTCCAGTACACGCCGAAGAGGTTCTTCTCGTACTCCTCGAGCTTCTTGGTCTCCTTGTCGTCCGGCCGGCGATCCTTCATCTGGCTTTCCAGTTGCCGGAACATCAACTGGGCTTCCTGCCACTTCTTCGGATCGCTCTTTCCGGCGGCCTTGAGTTTCTCGGCCTCGGCGTACACCGCCTCGGCCTTCTTGACGAGTTCATTGAATTCCAGCGCCGAGATCATGAGCATCAGTTCGCGATGCTCCTTGTCGCCGCCGCATTTCTTCGACTCGAGCCGCTTGATGGCGGCATCCCGCTCGGTCACGAACGCCGCCTGGTTCTGCGGGTCCACGTCCTGGAACTTGTAGGTGAGGAACAGTTTGGTGGACGCATTGATGGCCACCGTGTGATTGCAGTAGTTTTCCAGAATCTGCCAGTAATGCTTGCGGGCCTCGTCGATCTGCTCGAAGTGCAGATAGATGTCCGCGATGTTGTTGATGAAGATGGGCGCGTTGTCGCTCTTGGGATAGATCTTCATGTACTCGAAGGCGTCCTGGATGTAGTTCTTGTAATCCTCGGTGACTTCCTTCGGCGTGTAGCGGATGCGCTTCTCCTCGTCCTTCACGTCGAAGGGCGGCGGCGGAATCCGCAGATCCAGTTTCTTGTCATACACTTCGTAGATGATGGCGGCGCTTTCCTTCTGGTGCTTGCTGCCCAGATGCGAATCGCGCACCTTGCGCCCCCACTGCAGGGTGGTCTGGATGAACTGCTTGCGCTGGGCCTCGTTTTCGGCGAGGTCGATCATGTAATCACGGTACGCCAGCAGAATCATGTAACTGGCATCGTACTCCAGCGAAGAGTTCGGGAAATCGCGGATGATGCCCTGGTAGTACTCCACCACCTTCTGGAACTCGTCCAGCGCCTTTTTCGCCAACTGGGCCTTTTCCGCACCCTGGGCATTCTTGGCCTGGTCGCCGATCTGCACGGCCTTGGCAATCATGGCCTGCCCCGTATCCAGCAGGGCGAACTGCCGGATCCCCAGCAGATCCTCGCGCAACTTGTCGATGCTGGCTGCGCGCAGGCGCATGTTGCGCCGCTGGTTCTCCTGGAGGAACCGCTGGTGCTGCACCAGGTAATTCTGGATCTCCTCGTTGGTGAACACCTTGTTCACGGCGAACTCGTACAGTTCGCGCTTCTTCTCCTGCCAAGCGCGCATCTGCTCGCGCAGCACGTTCTTGTCGCGCTCCGATTTGACTTCCGAAATTTCCCGCTCGACATTCTTGATCTTCATGTCGATGAGGGAAATCATGTTCCAGAAGATGGCCGGCTTGTCGGGGTTGTAGCGCCAGCCGCCATCCACATCCATCTTGCGGAAGATGTAGTCGTACAGTTCGTAGGCGAAATTGTAATCGCTCTCCGAGCGCTGGTATGTCTTGTTCTCCTCGTAACCCATGAAGAAGTCCGCCACGCCCTTCCAGATGCGCTTGACGTGGGGCTCGTTCTCTCGGCCCTTGTAGAACGTCAGGAGTTTCTTCGCGGGGCACTTGTCCGTGCAGGAAACCGGCACCGGAGCCGTCCAACTGAACTGCTTGGCGGGATCCTGATCCCCGCCTTCCACGAAACGCTCTTCCTGCAGCAAAAAGCCGATGTACTTGATGGCGGCTTCATGCGGGCTGTTCTCGTCCAGGTTCTGGCCCATCGCCACTACCTGATCGAACAGTTTCATCGCCAGCGCGGCGTTGATCTCGTTCTGGTACATCATCAGGCCCGCGAAGTAGATCACGTAGCCGCGCGTGGTGAGGGCGCGGTATTCCGGCCCCAGCGCCTGCTTGTACGCCGAGAGCGAATACCACTTGGTCATGGCCAGGTTGAACAATTTGTCCTTGTCCGATGTCTCGTTGGCGATGAAGGGAAGCCGGTAGTCCGCGGAAAGGTACTTGCCCAGCGTGGCCCACGCCGTGCCCAGGAACTCCAGGCTGCCGTTCACGGGCCGGCAGGAAGCGAACGGGTCGAACTGCAGTTGCGTCGGGAAATCCGTGATGGTCCAGTTGACGTAGTCGGTCTGCGCCGTCATGGGCATGACTTCCAGGCCCTTGCGCACCAGGAAGGCCTTGAGGTCGTCGGTGAACGGGGAAAATCCCCAGTTGGCGCAAACGGAGGCGATGGACAGGCGCGCCGGCATGGAGCCGTCCGCATCCTCCAGGGAGAAGGGCGGCTTTTCATACATGCGGGCCAGAAGATGCAGTACCGAGCCGATGTCCCGGAAATTGGGATACGCGGTCACCAGTTTGCGCAGGTTGGCCTCGGCCTTGCGGTGATAGAAATCCACGCCGAAGTCGGCTTCCGCCGGACGCACGGAGCCCTGGGCCAGTTCCCGGGCCTTGGCCATGATCAGATTGTATTCTTCCTCGTAGACGTCCTTGCCCGTCTTCTCGTCGCGGCGCACGAAATACAGGAACAACTCTTCTGCAATTTCCTGATAAATCACGGCCGTGCGCCAGAGCAGTTCGGGCGTCCACATGGGATCCGGATTCTTTTCGTACTGCTCCAGTTTCTGCTCGAGCAGGCGCAGCAACTTGGCGCGCTCCACGATGTCCCTGGCCTTGGCCACGCGGCTGTCGCGGTCCACCTCGGCGCGCAGGAACATCTCGTCGTTGCCCTTGAGCCGCTGCACCAGGTAGTCCGTGGTCTCGGCAAACCGGACGATGCCTTCCCTGTAGAGCAGGTAATCCCTGCGCAGCAGGTCGATTTCCTTCTGGATCGCAGGTTTTTCACGGGCTTCCACGGCAGGCGCGGCATCCTTCGCGGGCGTTTTCTCATCCTTCTTCGGCGGATTCTGGGCCAGAACCCCGGCGGGAACCGCGCAGATCAGGATGGCAGCAAGAAAAGAACGCGACATTCTCATTGGGGATTCCCTCCGGCTTTGGGCTGGTCGGGCTTCTCCGGTGCCGGCTTGCCTTTCTCGTCCTTGGTTTCCTCTTCCCTGGCCTCGAACGGATCGGCATAGCGCTTGGCATCGAACTCCACGCCCGACTCCTCCACTTCCCGATACCGGGTCTTCATCTCGTTGGTGATCAACTTGTTGCGGTCATTGAGCCGGCTCCACTCCATGCGGGTCTTGGCGCGCCGGGACCACTGCACGTCGGCCGAACCCAGTTCGGATTCCACCACGATGTCCCGGAATCGCTTGGCCACGGACTGGATGCTCTCCCGCGTGATGTCCGTGTTGAGCACACCGGACTGCTGCCGGTACTGGGCATAGCGAATCTCGTAGGCCGTCAGATTGGCTTCCTCCACGGCCACTTCCTTCTGGATCTTCTCCAGGCGCTCGTCGGCCAGCGCCTGCAGTTTGCGGTTCAGATCGTCCAGGCGGGTCTCGACGCCCTCGGCACCCTGGATGAGCGTCACCATGCGGTCGTACAAAGCCATCTCGGACGGGGAAAAGCGGGAGCGCAGCGACGACCACACCGCGAATTCGGCGGCGATCGCATCGCGATACTGGGCACGCACCCGGCGTTCCTCCTCCATGTCCGCGTCATCCACGCCCACGGTCAGGCTGGCCTCCAGAATCCTGGCGCGCACCGAACGCGCCATCTCCAGGGCACCATCCACCTCTTCGGATTCCTTCTGGAGCCGCTCGAGGTAGGGCTGCAGTTTCGCCTGCCTCTCCGGTTTCTGCTTGCGGTAGTACTCGAACATGCCGGCAATCAGTTCGCGGTAACCCTCGAGGTCCTTGACGAGATTGTCCACCTCCAGGATTTTTTCATCATACGCCTTGCGTTTGGCGGCCAGCCGGTTGGCCAGGGAATCCGAAGTCTTGGGCAGCGCCGCCATCGTCTTTTCCATGGCCTGGCGTTTCTCACGGGTTTTCTTCAACTGCTCGGCCGCCGCCCCGGTCGCATGCCGCTGGAACTGCTCCGCAGCTATCTTGAGCAGTTCCGCCCGGGCTTCCATCGTCTTGATTTCCAGTTCGTACGATTTGGCACGCGAATCGGCCAGCAGAGGGAAGAGGCCGATCTTGCTGGCGGATTTCAGGCGGCGCTTGATCAGCAGCAGATTTTCCCGGGCTTCCTCCAAGTTCTTCCCGATTTCGGTGATGTCGCCCGTCACGAGAACGGCCTTCATGAGCAATTCGTCATCCCGGAAGAGCGGAACCGCCTCCGGAGGAATGGCATACTCGAAGCGGGCCGCCGGCGCGGCTTTCTTCGACCCCGCCGTGGTTTCCTCCTTCTTGCGCGTGACCTGATCGAAAAACACCTTGATGTCCAGGTCCTTCCTGAGCAACTCCTGAACCTGCTGGTGCACGCCCTTGTAGCGGGCCGCCGTGTTCTCGAACTCCCGGCGCGCCTCGTCCCACTTCTCATTGCGCACCTGCAGATAGCCCAGCAGCAGGCGGGCGCGCGGCAGGAAAACGCTGTTGCGGTTGCGCGCCTCCATGATGGCGAGCGTCTCGGCCGCCTTGACGAATTCCTCCTCGCGCACGTAGACCCACGCCATCTCGTACAGGGCGTCTTCGTAGTGCGTAGACTTGTCGCCGATCATCCTGTACCAGCGGATGGCCTCGCCGGTCTCCCCCAGTTCGTAGAAAATCCGGCCCAGCGCCATGCGGGCCAGTTCCTGGATCTGCTTCTCCTCGTCGTTGCGGGGCTCGAAATACTTCACCACGCCGGCGGCCTCCCCGGATGCGGGAACCTTGTCCAGCCACTTGCGCATCACCGAATCGGATGCCAGCACGGAAAAGCGGCGCACGGCCTCGAAGAGCAGCATTTCCCGCATCTCGGCCAGCGACGTGGTGAACTGCGTCAACTGGATGGTCTTGCCATCGCGCACGAACGCCGTGGCGCCCACCTGGGACATGCGCACCAGCGTGGCGCCCGCGAAATACACCGCCTGCGGATACAGGGCGGGAAATTCGGGCTTCCCGTCCTTGCCGGGAGCCGGCCGGATGCCGTCGAAAAAGCGCAGGGCCTCGAGAAAGCGGTCGATGGCCCAGGCTTCCCGGCGCTCGGTCACCGGCTTGGCGAACTCCTGGTGCGCCACGTAGTAGGAATATTTTCCACGGGCGTAGGCCACCTCGGGGGAATCCTTCAAGTCGGGCATCTGCTCCACGAGGGCCACGAGCTTGTCGATGCCCTGGTAGTTCTGGGTGCGGATGGAAATCTCCAGCAGGCGCTTGATGGCCTTGGATCGGAAGACGGGGTCCCAGCGCTGCTCCACCACCATCCAGTAGTAATCCGCGGCCACCACGTAGTTGGCGCTCTGATACATGGCCTCGCTCAGGTAGAATGTGGCCTCCTTGCCCAGCGTTGGATGCTCGACGAGCGACAAAAACAGCGCGGCGGCATCCTGCGGCCGGTCGTTCTTGAGCAGGTAGATGCCGTTGACGAGCCGCTGCATGTCGTCATGGCGCTTGCCCATCGCGATCTTGCGGGCGCTGGCGACAGATTCCTCGAGACGCTTCACGGCCGCGTCGATGGTGGAAAACGTGTCATTCACCTTGGCGAGCGGATCGGCCGAAGCCACGAGTGGAAAAACGGTGGACAATATGAATGCCGCTGCAATCAGCCGAGTTTTCATGATGCGATCCCTCGGAAAAAGGCCCCAGGGGCCATTCTCTGGACGGTTACTTGGACTTGGGCTTGGCCTTGTCCTTGTCCTGTGGAACCAGCGCCCCGGACTGCAACTGGAACACGATGCCGGGACGCTGATCCAGCGGCGTGGTCCAGCCGCCCTTCTCGACGCCCTTCACCTCCAGCGTGTAGTCCTTGCCCGGCTCCACGTTGAACGAATAGGAATTGTTGACTTCCCACTTCCATTCCTTGACGTACTTGAACACGCCGTATCCATTGCCCTGATAGGTGATGAATACCGTGACCCGGACGTTGCCCGGCGATACGTGCCCCACGGGAATGGTGATTTCCTTCTTGGCCAGCACCTCGCGGTCCTTCTCGCCGGCGTCGCTGTAGGAGGCGATCAGTTTGCCGTCCATCATGTAGCGCAGGCGCACCATCTTGAACGCCCCGCCCATCTTGTTGACGTGCTTGATGGTGATCCTGGCCCCGCCGATGGTCTCCTTCTCGGCGGTCATGGCTTCCTTGAGCAGTTGCAGGCGGAACTTCGTGGCCGTGACCTTGTTCTTGAGGTCTTCGACCAGTTCGGCCAGTTGCCGCAATTTCAACTCGTTGGAAGGCACGTCCGCGGACTGCACCTTGTCCGGGGCAGGATTCGTGTCCCGGTTGGCATCGGTTCCGACCGTCACGGGCACTGCGGCGGAAGACGAAGGCGGCGTCGCCGTGTCCGGAGCCGGCGGCGTCCCAGCACCGGGAGCCGGCGGCGTCTGCGCAAAGGAACCGAATGCGAGCAGGAGAGAAAAAGAAAGTACAATGGAGAAAGGAATGCTTTTCATGGTGCCTCTCGTCTCGTGTTTCATCATCCGGTGAACCGGCTGGATGCAGCTCATATATACTATCCACATTGCACCAAGTCAAACCCAAATCTTTTTTATGTTCTTAGACATCGAATTCCTCGAAAATACTCGAACCGCATGGATATAAAAATTTTACCTTGGATTACTTTTTCGGGAGAATCTACATTCCGGACCCCCCCAGAACCGAATTGAAAGGGGCAATTAAAAAAATATAGAAACACGGTCGAACAGGAACCTTTTGCTGGAAAAGGCTCTGGAAAACCGCCCCGCTTTTGCGTTACAAAGGCGCGGGAGGTTTGGAATGCTCATTCAGGACATCATTGCAAAAAAACGGGACGGCGGCCGGCTGTCCCGGGAAGAAATCGACTTTTTCATCCGCTCCTATGTCCGGGGAGACCTGCCGGACTATCAGGCGGCGGCCCTCGTCATGGCCATCTTCATCCGGGGACTCGACGGCGAGGAACTGGGCCACCTGACCGATGCCATGCTGCACAGCGGCACCGTGGTGGATCTCTCCCACATCCCCGGCGTCAAGGTCGACAAGCACAGCACGGGCGGCGTGGGCGACAAGATCAGCATTCCGCTGGCGCCCCTCGTGGCCGCCTGCGGCGTGCGCGTGCCCATGGTCTCCGGGCGCGGCCTGGGGCACACCGGCGGAACGCTGGACAAACTCGAATCCATTCCGGGCTTCAACGTTCGCCTTTCCCTGGACGAGTACGCCCGCATCGTGGAGCGCGTGGGCGTGTGCATGATCGGCCAGACCCAGGAACTGGTCCCGGCGGACCGCAAAATCTACGCCCTGCGCGATGCCACGGCCTGCGTTCCCTCCATTCCGCTCATCGCATCCAGCATCATGAGCAAGAAACTGGCGGAAGGCATCGACGCGCTGGTGCTGGACGTGAAAGTCGGCACCGGCGCGTTCATGCCCACGCTGGAAAAGGCCCGCGAACTGGCACTCACCCTCGTGGACATCGGACGCCGGGCCGGCAAGCGGGTGACGGCTTTCCTGACCCGCATGGACGACCCGCTGGGCGAGGCGGTGGGCAATGCCTGCGAAATCATCGAATCCATCGACGTGCTGCGTGGACGCGGCCCGCAGGACGTCCGTGAACTGACGCTGCTGATGGCCTCCCACATGCTGGTCATGGGCAACGCCGCCGCCAGCGTGGAGGAAGCACGCCGGCTCTGCGAGCGGGCGCTGGAGGACGGTTCCGCCATTGCCAAGTTCAAGGAAATGATTGCCGCCCAGGGTGGAAATCCGGCCTGCGTGGAGGATCTCTCCCTGTTCCCGCGCGCCCGCAGGGAAACGCGGGTCTGCGCCCAGCGCGCCGGTTACGTGCAATCCATCGATTCCACGGCCATCGGCATGGCCGGCGTGGTGCTGGGAGCCGGACGCCGGGCGGTGACCGACGCCGTGAATCCGGGCGTGAGCTTCTTCATCCGCAGGAAGACCGGCGACCACGTGGAAGCCGGCGAACCGCTGGTGGAAATCCTCTACGACGATGAATCCTCCCTGCCCGATGCCGTCGAGCGCATCCGCCGCGCCTACGTCATCGGTGACGAGCCGGCCCGCCCGGCGCCCCTGGTGCACGAGATCCTCCATGGCTAGGCAGCCGCGATCCGAGTGCAACCCGCCGGCATGCCGCGTGTCCAGGGTGGCCATGAAGCTGCCCGTGCTTTGCACGCTCCTGCTCCTTTCCTCCTGCCTGGAGAGCCGCACCTACGTCACGACGCAGCACCGGCACCTGCACTACGAGGTGGAGGTACAGCGCGACATCCGCAGGGAAATCCGCGTCACCCACCAGGTTTCCGATGACCGGCTCGAACTGCGCTTCGAGGAGCACCGCTTCTGCCGGCACGTACAGTACGACGTGGAACGCATGAAACTGGTGCGTTCCCTGTCCAATCCCGGATCGCAGTACTACATGATGCTGGGCGGGCTCATCGCGGCCCTGTCCATTCCCTCGTACTACATGGGCTTCGCGCGCTCCACAGGCACGGCGCGGGCCATCCATTTCTCCGTGGGAACCGGCATCTTCCTGGGTCCCGGCCTGGCCATCGGCGGCTACGGCCTCTTCAAGCGCATGGAGGAGCGCACGAGCGTGGAAGACGCGGGCAACGTGCGCAGGGAAATACGCAGCACCACGTTCACCTGCGGGAAATCCCTGCCCGCCGCGGGATCGCGGGTGGAACTGCTCACGCGCATCGGCCACGTCCCGCTGGGAACCATGCCGGAAGACGGACGCATCCTCGTGGATCTCTCCCGGATCGAACCCCTGCGCAACGAAGACACGGGCCGGGCCTATGTAGACGTGTTCGTCGGCGGGAACCGGGTGGACACCATCGTCCTGGATCCCGGAAAGGCCGACGAAACCCCGGTCCAGCGGCCATAGGGTTCACGATGGCCACCACGAATCGGAATCGCCTTTCCAAATCGCATCGGGAATCGAAATCCCCATCACAGCAATGACAGGAGATCATCGCGGATGAGGCGGGCGGAATCGGGCCGGGCCGCCTCTCGCATGGCCTGCCGCATGGCAGTCAGGCGTTCGGGCGAGAGTCCCCGCAGCAGTTCCAGCAGCCGTTCCGGCGTGGCCTCGGACTCGCGCAGCAGCAGCGCGCCGCCGCGCTCCACGAGCGATCGGGCGTTGTGCTCCTGGTGGTTGTCCGCGGCATGCGGGAACGGGATGAACACGGCCGGCTTTCCCGCGATGGCCAGTTCGGCGCACGTGGTGGCCCCGGCCCGGCACACGACCACGTCGGCCCATGCGTACGCCTGCGCCATGTCGTGGATGAACTCCTCCACCTGCGCCTGCAGGCCGGCTTCCTCGTAGGCGCGGCGCACCCGTTCGCAGTCGGCCCTGCCCGTCTGGTGCCGCACGCGCGCGCCCCATTCGGCCAGTCGCGGCGCGGCCGCCGAGAAGAGTTCGTTGATGGCGTGCGCCCCCTGGCTGCCGCCGAACACGAAGATGCGCAATTTTCCATCCGGCATGGCTTCGGAAGACCCCGAACCGGCGCCGGAAAGGTTCTGCACGATGAAGGCGCGCACGGGATTCCCGAATTCCCGCACCTTTCCGGCCGGGAAATACGCCGCCGATTCCGGGAAGGAAACGTACACGCGCCGCGCGCGGCGGGCCAGTTTGCGGTTGGTGATGCCGGGGATGGTGTTCTGCTCCATGACGGCCGTGGGCAGGCCCAGCAGGGCGGCCGTGAACACCACGGGGCCGGAGGCATAGCCGCCCACGCCCACCACCAGATGCGGCCGGATGCGCCGCACAAGCCGCCAGGAGGCGAAAAATGCCAGCGGCAGCAGCGCCAGCCCGCGCAGACGGCCCCAGATGCCGCTTCCCTTGAGCCCGCGCACGGGAATCAGGTGCAGCGGATAGCCGGCTCTCGGCACGGCCTGCACCTCGATGCCACGCGCGGAACCCGCGAAATGGACCTGCGCGCCGATTTCGGCGAACGCTTCGGCCAGGGCGATTCCCGGAAAGAGGTGTCCGCCGGTCCCGCCGCCGGCGATCAGTACGCGAAGGGGGGTGTCTTTCGTCTCGCTCATGAGCCGCCACCCTAGTCCCTGCTGCAGGAAAAGGCAAAAAAAACAAACGATTGCATACCCTCTTGCCAAAACATGCCACACGTGGTTCTTCTGGGCGGCGCAGCGGGCCCCGGCCGGTCCGCGGCACCGGAGTATCCACCATGCATCTGCTTCAGGAAGTCTTCAAGAACGAGGTGTTTCCGGCCCTCGGCTGCACCGAGCCCATCGCCGTGGCCTGGGCCTGCGCGCACGCGGCGGCCTGCCTGCCGGAGGAGCCGCGGGAAGTGTCCGTGACCGTGGATCCGGGCGTGTACAAGAATGGCTTCGCCGTCACCGTGCCGAATACGGGCGGACGCCGCGGCAACGCCGTGGCCGCGGCCCTGGGCGTGCTCATCCGCGATCCCGGCCTGGAAATGGAGATCCTGCGCGATGTCACCCCCCTGCAGGTCGGGCAGGCCGACGAATGGATCCGCGAGGGCCGCGCGCGCGTGCATCTGGACCGGCAGCGGCGCGGGCTCTTCGTCCAGGCCGAGGTGCGCGGGGAACGGCACGCGGCCATGGCCCGGCTGGAAGGCTCGCACCGGCGTCTGAGCCATCTGGAATGCGACGGCCGCGTACTGCACGCGGAGGCGGAAGGCGAAAACACCGTGGCCCTGGCCTACCGCGAAAAACTCAAGTCCATGAAACTTCTCGATTTCGTGGAAATCGCCCGCACCATCGATGAAAAGGACGAAGCCTTCCTGCGCGAGGGCATCTTCATGAACATGCAGATCGCCAAGGCGGGGCTCGGCTGCCGCCGCGTGGGCCACTACCTGGCCGACCTGCGGGAGCGCGGCTACCTCATCGACGACGTCCTCTCCTCCACCCGCATCCTCACGGCCTCGGCGGCCGACGCCCGGATGGGCGGCGTGGGCCTGCCCGTCATGAGTTCGGGCGCCTCCGGCAACCAGGGCATCGTGGCCGTCCTCGTCCCGTACAACGTGGGCCGCTATTTCAAGGTGGAGGAGCGGCGCATCCTGGAATCCATCGCGCTTTCGCACCTGGTCAACGCCTACGTGAAATGCTACACGGGCAGCCTCTCCCCCCTGTGCGGCTGCGCAATCGCCTCGGGCGTGGGCGCCGCCGTGGCCATCGTCTACCAGTTGGCCGGCGCCGACGAACGCGGCATCCGGCTGGCCGTGAACAACGTGGTCAGCGATCTGGGCGGCATGCTGTGCGACGGCGCCAAGAGCGGCTGCGCCCTGAAGGTGGCCAGTTCCACGGAATCCGCCATCCTGGCGGCCTACATGGCCGTATCCGGGCACGGCATCGACGAGACCGAGGGCTTCGTGGGCCGCAGCGCCGAGGAAACCATCTGGAACCTGAGCACCATCGGGCATCTGGGCATGGCCATGGCCGACGACACGATGCTGCGCATCATGGAGGAGAAGGCCGCGGCTCCCGCCGACCCCCGCTGAAAAAACGCTCCTTGTCTGCCCGACATCATGGACGAACCCTGGTGAAACGCCAAACACGGGGCAAACCTCGAAGATGAACCCCGGTGAAACGTCAATCGCAGGGCAAACCTCGAAGATGAACCCCGGAGCGCCGGTTTTCCATGAAAATCACGAAATACACAAAGCCAGAATCGAACATCTTGTGCCGTAAACGTTTTCTGCGGCAAAATGCACGGGCGTCGTTGCGCCAAGGGCAGATGAAACGCCGGATGAAACGCAAGCAGGAAAAGCAGGTCCTGGGACGGCAATCCCGGCGCAGACCTCCCGCTCGACGACCCGCGCAGGCATCCTGCCGCTCTGGATGTTTCACGGGCCGCAGGCGCGCAGGTAGGCCAGCGCCGCGGCGAGTTCGTCCCACTGGGCGTTTTCGCGCTCCACCCGGGCCGACAGCCACTGCGTCTGGGCCGACAGCACATCGGTGTTGGTGGCCATCTTCTCATTGAACAACTTCACCTGGATCTCGTGCGCCACCAGCGCGGCCCGCTCTGCGGCCCGGCGGGCGGCGAGCACCGAACGGGCGGCCTGCCATTCCAGGTATTTTTTGGAAATCTCCAGGCGGATTCCCCGTTCGGCCTTCTGCGTCTGGACGTCCAGTTCCCGCTCGGCCACCTCCAGTTTCTCGAGTTCGCGCCACTTCTCGTTCCACTGCAGTTCCCACGAGAGCGCCAGCCCGGCGAACCACTGGTTGCGCGGCTCGAGATCCCCGAAACCCTCCGAAAACTTGTACTGGGAAAGCACCGCCAGCCGCGGAAAGAGATCGTAGCGCTGCGCCTGGCGTCCCTCGTGCACCTGCCGGCGGCGGGCGCGGATCATCTCGAATTCGGGGCGTTCCCGCATCGCGCGCGCGCTGCAGGCATCCACGCCGGGCCACTGCGCGTCGGCTTCCGGGGGCATGAGCCGGTAGAAAGTGTCCAGCGGGTCTCCCAGCAGATACGCCAGGGCCTGTCGGGAAAGCAGAATGGCGGAGAGCGCACGCGCCCGCTTGGCCGCGAGATCCGCATCGGCCGCATCCACGCGGGCCATTTCCGCCGGCGTGGCCACCTGCGCCTCGATGAGGGCCGCCACGCGCGCGCGCTGGGCGTCGAGCAGCGCCTGGGCCTGCTCGAGCACCGCCAGGTAGGCATCGGCCTTGAGCGCATTGAGGTACAGGCTTTCCACCTCCTCGGCCACCCGGCGCTTCTCCATGGCCGTCTCGGCGCGCGCGGCTTCCACCTCGGCCTTCTTGAGATCCAGCAGGGACGAGAGCGTCAGCAGGGGAGAAAGCGGCTGGATCACGGTCACGGCCGTCTGCCAGGTGAACCGTTCCCGCACCAGGATGGGAGGCACGGACACCTGCAGGTTCGGATTGATCAGCGCCAGCATGTCCAGCAGGTCCTTGGGAAGCGAAAACTGGATGGCCAGCCGGTCGTTCCAGAAGAGGGCCGTGCTCTCCACCTTGAGCAGCGGCAGCATTCTGGCCTTGTGGGAATGCACGTCCAGCCGGGCGGCGGCGATGCGCAGGCTCTTGATGCGCACGTCGGCGTTGGTGCGCAGTGCCCGCTCCACGGCCTGGCGCAGGGTGATCGAACGTCCCTGCGCCTGGGCGCGCGCATGCATCCGGGACAGGTCCGGCTCCTTCTCCCTTTCGCCGGTGGCGGGACTCTCCTTTTGCACAGGGGCAGGCGGCGGCGCAGGGGCCGGCGGCACGAGAGAAACGGCCGGCGCAGGGGCCGGGGAAACCGCAGGCGGCGTCCCCCGTTCTCCGGGAGGCGTCACCGCCAGAAACAGCGAAAGCAGCGAAAGGAACAGCATCAGCCTGCCTCCGGGCCGGCTTGCGGCTGCGGCGCCTGCACGGCGGCCGGTTTGCGGATGAACAGGTAATAGAACACCGGGATCACCACCAGCGTCAGAAGCGTGGATACCGCCAGGCCGAAGATGAGGGTCCAGGCCAGCGGACTCCACATGACCCCGCCGTCGATGCCCAGCGGAACCAGTCCGCCGATGGTGGTGCCCGCCGTGAGCAGGATGGGGCGTAGCCGGGCCAGACCCGCCGAGATGACGGCCTCGCGGTAGGGCATTCCCCGGGCCACGGCGCTCTCCACGAACTCCACCCAGACCACGGCGTTCTTGATGACGATGCCAGCCAGCGCGATCATGCCGATGAAAGCCGAGAATCCGAACGTGTTTCCGGTAAGGAACAGCCCCAGCGTGCCGCCCACCAGCGCCAGGGGCACCGACCCGAGCACCACGAGCGCCTGGCGGAAGGTGCCGAACTGCAGCACCAGCACGAAGAAGAGGGCGAAAATGGTGACGGCGAAGACGCGCGTCAGATCTCCGAACGTCTTGGTGCGCTCCTTTTCCTCGCCCTCGATTTCCAGGCGGTAGCCCGGGGGCAACTGCACCTTGCGGACCTCGGGCAGAATGTCGCGCAGCACGGAAGACGCCAGTCGGCCCTGGCGCAGATAGCCATGCACGACCAGGGACCGCCGGTTGTGGGTCCGCACGATCTTGCCCACTTCCCACCGGGGCTCCACCCGCGCCAGGTGGGAGAGCGGGACGGCCTGCCCGGTGGCCTGCGAGCGCACGCTCATGTGCAGCACCTCCTCGGGCCGGGCGATTTCGCCGGGCGCCAGGCGCAACTTGATGGGAATCGGGTCGTCATCGCCGCGAAACGTGCCAACGGGAATGCCCGCCGATGCGGTGATGAGCGACACGGCGGCATCCAGTCGGGTGATGCCCAGGCGCAGTGCGCGTTCCTCGTCCACCACCACGCGCTGGGCGAGAGAATGCGTGCCGAAGTTGTCGCGGGTGGAAAGCACGCCGGGATGATTGGCCAGGATCTCCTGGATCCGGCGGGATATGCGCATCAGTTCCGTGATGTCGTCGCCATACACCTTGAACGCGATGGGGCTCTCGATGGCGATCCCGAGCAGGAGCTCCTTGGCCACGATGCGCGCTCCACCGATACCGGCCGTGAGATCCTTCATCTGCGCCACCAGGCGCCTGCTGTCCGCGGGACTCTTCGTGTTCACGAGGATCTGCGCCAGGTTGAAGGCGTTCTTGTGGGGCATCATGGCGATCCAGAAACGCGGCAGGCCCACACCCACGGAGGTCGTCACGGATTCGACGCCGGGCTCCTTCAGCAGAATCTGCTCCACGGCCCGCGCCTTCTCGTCGGTGCTGGCGATGGAAGACCCTTCGGGCGTCCAGATGTCGACGGTGAACTGGTCGCGTTCGGCCAGCGGGAAAAAGGAGATCCCGATTTTCCTGAACAGGGCGAGCGTGCCCACAAACGCGAGCCCGGTGACGAGGATGACCACCGGCCACAAGCGCAGGGAAGCGGCCATCATGCGGCGATAGGCGCGGGCGCTGCGGGAAACGGGCCTATCGCCGGCATTGCGCCGCTCTTCTTCCTTCCGGGCGTGCCGGCCGGGCCGCAGTTTGCG
Organism: uncultured Kofleriaceae bacterium; assembly: GCA_964516435.1. Lineage (GTDB taxonomy): Bacteria > Myxococcota_A > Polyangia > HGW-17 > HGW-17 > HGW-17. The sequence goes on from CAZEZP010000025.1 coordinate 47,429, forward strand.
TCCGATACGGAAGAATCCATACGCCAGAAGGGGTGTGAAGGAGATGGAAATGAAATACGACGCCCCCAGGCTCAGGGTGAGCACCCACGGCAGGGAACGGATGTAGGCGCCCATCTCGTCGGGCAGCAGCACCAGCGGGAAAAAGGCCAGCACGGAAGCGATCGTGCCCGACAGGATGGGCATGTGCAGATCGGTCACCCCGCGGATGCAGGCGGTTTCGAGATCCACTCCCTCGTCCACCAGGTTGTGGATGTGGTCCACCACGATGATGCTGTTGTCCACGAGCATGCCCAGCGCGATGATGAACGCCGCCACCGAGGCGAGTTCCAGGTCCACGTGCACCAGCGGCATGAAGCACAGCGCCATGAGGATGGCCAGCGGCAAGCCCAGGCTCACCAGGATGGAGGAACCGATCCCCAGCAGCAGGGCCATGGACAGCGCCACCAGCCCCAGGCTCTGCAGCAGGTTTTCCAGGAAGTTCCCCAGGTTCTCGTCCACGTGGCGCGGCTGGTCGTGCACCAGGGAGACGCCGATTCCCGGCGGCAGCCTGGCGCGGAAATCCTGCAGGCGCTCGCGCACGTCCCGCCCCATGCGGGTGATGTCGTATCCCGTCTTCATGGTGACGCTCAGCATCACCGCGTTTTCCCCGTTGGTGCGAATGTAGGTGTTTTGCGGATCCGCCCACTGCCGGTCGACGGCGAACACCTGCCCGATCCGCAGGGGTTCGCCGGTGTTGGGGCTCACGGTGAAGATCTGGTTGCGGATCTCATCCAGGGAACGGTATTCCGTCGGGGCATCGATGCGCACGTCCATGTCCGCCGTATGCAGCACGCCGCCGGGCAGGCCCATGTTCTGCGCGGTGAACAGTTTCTGCGCCGTGATGCCCGTGAAATCGTGCTGCATGAAATCGTCGAGCCTTCCGGAAATGACGATTTCCTCCTCCCAGCGGCCGGAAATCTCCACCTTGCCCACCGAGGGAATCTGCAGCAGGCGCTCCTTGAGCGCCCTCGCGGTTTCATAGAGGCGCTTCGGGTCGGCGTCCTTGCCGTGGACGGTGATCATCATGCCCACCACGTCGCCGAAATCGTCGATGACGCGCGGCCCCACCACGGTGCCCGGAAGCGAAGGCCGGATCTGCTCGATGCGGGCGCGCACCAGGTCCCACTGTTGCGAAAAATTGGAACTGTATGCCACCTTCACCATGATGAAGGAGACGTTGCTTCGGGATTCCGAATGCACCTCCTCCAGCGTGGAGATGGTCAAGAGTGCTTCCTCGATGGGCTTGGTGACCTTCTTCTCGACCTCTTCCGCCGAAGCCCCCGGATAGATGGTGAGCACGGCGGCCCAGGAAATCTCGATCTTGGGATCCTCGCGCCGGGAGATGGTCAAGAACGTCCACGTGCCCCATGCCGTGAAAGCCAGCACCAGCAGCCACACGATGGCGGGTTTGCGCAGGGAAGTCTCGGGAATGCTCATCGCGTATTTCCTCTTGGCGTACTCAGGGGAGCCGGCGGCCGGACCACGTCTCCAGCGTCCACTCGGTGCGGATGGTGACAGGCTGGCCGTCGGGAAGGGAGAATCCTCCGAGTATCACGCTCAGAGGCGATGGAAAATCTCCCGTGACGCGCACGAAATCCCCTTCCTTTTCATGGGTCTGCACGAAAAACACCCGCAGGCGTCCGCCGACCGCGCCGAGCATGCGGGCCTGCCCGGCCGCACCGGTTTCCAGCGCGCTGGCGGGCACGAAGAAACCGGCGAGCGGCGGCAGATCCACCTCCACCCGGGCCAGTTGTCCCACACGGATGGGAACCGCCGCCGAAGGCGGATTGGGAACGGACAGCGTCACCGTGAACGTACGCGTTGCCTCGTCTGCCGTAGCGGGAATCCTGTGCACCTTTCCCTCGAACGTCTTTTCTCCGATCCGGATGCGGACCGGGGCCCCCTGGACGAAAAGCGGCAGGTCGGTTTCCTGCACGGCCACCTGGATCCTGACGGGATCCGTCACCAGCAGCACTCCCAGGGGCTTGACCGGTTCCATCATCTCGCCCGGCTGGGCCATCTTGCGCCCGATGACACCGTCCATCGGAGACCGGAGGATCGTGGCTTCCAGTTGGATGTCGGCCTGGGACAACTGCGTGGCGAGCGCCTCCCGGTAGCCCAGGATGCGCTCGCGTTCGGCATCGGCCAGCGCCCCCTGCCGGGCCAGTTTCTCCACGCGGGCCACGTCGGCCTCGAGAGAGCGCAGTTTTTCCTTCGCGACCGTGCGCGCCATGTACTGGTCCACGGGGTCCAGCCGTCCCAGCAGTTGCCCCTTCCGGACGACCATGCCTTCCTCGAATGGCGCCTCCAGCAGCCGTCCGGACGTCTTGAACGAGAGGACCACCATCTCCCAGGGCAGCGTGGAAGCCGAAAAAGTCCTTTTTCGCGGAAGGGATCCCTCCTGCAGGTGGAACGTCTCCACGTTCACGGGCCGGCTGGAATCGGCGTCGAACCCCAGATCGGGAGCGCAGGATGAAAAAATCAGAAAAACGAGAAAAAACGGGAAGTGTCGATGATTCATGACGCCAGGGGTATCAGGAGGGCGCCAAATTCCACGCGGACGGTCACACGCAGATTTTCCGGCGCCAGCCTCCGGTGATGCTCCCGCACGAGGTGATCCCGTTCCTGGAGCAGGAACCGGGTTTCCTCCGAGAGCGCGCGGTTCTTGAGAATGGATTCGTAATACAGGCGGATGCGTTCCAGTTCGGCGTGCAGCATATGCTCCATTTCCGCGCGAACCTGATCCATGCGGGGTTTCAGGAGATCTTCGGCGGCCGAACGGACCCGCTGCATCACCTGCGCGCCGATTTCGGGCGTCACATGGATTTTCGCGGGTGCAAGGCCTGACAGGGAATTCATCATGAATCCGGGCTCCACACGCTGCACTCTGGTTTCATCGATGACAAACGTTATCGCCTCCTCCATGAGGCGGGGCGCGGTGAACTGGGCCATGGCCCAGAACACCCAGACCGGCGGCCGGAAATCTGCGAGTTCCGCTGGCCATGCGGCTTCCGGCACGCCCAGCCGGTACAGGGCCGGCTCCGTCTCGGCCACCACCCGGAAAAGACGCTGCCAGAAGTATGCCCGGGTGGTGTTCGCCGGCAGGGAAACGACCTTTTCGCCCTGAAACCAGGGCTGCAGGGCTTCTCCCAGGCGAACCTGCTCTTCCTCCACGGAGAGCCGGCCCGCGGCGGCCAGCAAGGATAACAAACGTTTTGCGTAAAGCAAGTCGTCACTCATGGAAAAACTCGCGATTCAGGAAGAAGGCGTCCGTTCCGCCGGCAAATCCAGGATTTTCGCCGAAATGAGTTGATCCTGCTCCATCGCGGCCTGCGCAGCCTGGATCTCGTCGGCCAGTTGCTCCATGCGGCGGCTCAACTGCGCCATGTCCGGGCTTTCCAGGATGATGCGGCCGATGCGCTGCTCGATGGGCAGCGGATTCTGCAGATAGGCCAGGATGGAATCGATTTCGCCGATGACCAGTTCGAACAGCCGTATCTTGGACAGGAGCACGCGCATGAGCACTTCTTCGAAGGTTCCCGCGGCCGTGATGTTGACGATGTGCACGGTTTCGCTCTGCCCGAACCGGTGGATGCGCCCGATCCGCTGCTCCAGGCGCATGGGATTCCAGGGGAGATCGAAATTCACCATGCGGTGGCAATGCTGCAGGTTGAGGCCCTGTCCGCCGATTTCGGTGGACAGCAGCACGCCGCCGCGGTTGCGGAAGTCCTCGATGGCCTGGTTCTTCTCGCGGCCCCGCATCTGCCCGCTGTAGGTGTGCACCAGCAACCCCGCGCCCTCCAGCAGGACGCGCAGCACCCTGAGCGTCTCGATGTATTCCGTGTACACGATGAGCGGCGCATCGTCGGATTTCGCCCATTCCACGAGCCGGCGCATCTTGGCCGTGACGGGAATCTGCCTTCCCAACTGGATGACGCGGCGCATGAGCACCTGCTCGCGCTCGCGGACGGTGCGCGGCAGGATGGCGCTTTCCAGCGTGGCCAGAAGCGCCTGCGGAGACGACGTGCTCTCCTTGAGCAGTATCGAGAGGATCAGCGCCGTCTGCTCTCCCTCTCCGGGGCTCGCGTGCATGGTGCGCCGCGCCAGTTCCAGGGTGAGGTCGAACAGTTCGCTTTCCACCTGCGAAGGCTCCACCACGATGTTTTCCACCTTGCGCGGCGGCAACTGGATGAGCGTGTCGCCGCGGCGGTGGCGCACCATGACGCGGGAACAGGCCGTCCGCAGCAACTCGGGCTCCCGCACGTTGTAGCGGTCGATCATGAACTTGCGGCGAAACCAGCGGATGGAGCGGAAGAAGCCGGGCGCCACGATGTTCACCAGGTTGTACAGTTCCCGCAGATCGTTCTGCACGGGAGTGGCCGTCAAAAGCAGCGTGTGGCGCCGCCGGAGCCGGAACACGAAGCGGTGCGACTGCGTCAGGTGGTTCTTGAGCGCGTGGGCCTCGTCCACCACGACGAGATCCCAGGCGATGCGCGAGAGGGATTCCTGGACGCGGCTGGACTTGGCCCGCGACAGGGAAATCAGGAAGATGCCGTCGCTCTCGGACAAATCCTCCGGATTCTCGGGCTCCACCACGTCCAGGAGGAATTTCTCCTCCAGTTCCGCGCGCCACTGGATCACCAGGGAGGCCGGCACCAGGATGAGCACGCGCCGGGCCATGTCCCGCAGCAGCATCTCCTTGATGATGAGCCCCGCCTCGATGGTCTTGCCCAGGCCCACCTCGTCGGCCAGTATTCCGCTGCCGCGCATGTCCTCGAGGATGGCCAGGGCGCTGTCGATCTGGTAGGGACGCGGCTCGATGGGAATGACCTGCAGGCTCTGCAACTGGATTCGGTTGGCGGATGGCGCCGAGGCCAAAAACGCCAGCAGACGGCGTTCGAAGGCCGACAGGTCCGATGTCCGGTGTCTCTTGAGTTGCATTTCCTGCTGCAACTTTTCCGCGATTTCCCAGGACAGCGCGGGCGCGGCGGCCATCTCCGAGGAAGAGGCGAAACCCGGCAGATCGCCGCCGGCGGCAGGCGGATGCCCACCGGACGACGTCCCGTCGGGCGCTTCGTCCGAACCGGCGCCGCTCTCTGGGCGCTTTTTCGCCGGTCCGCCCTGCAGCCCTTCTCCCCGCGCACCGCAATGCATGCAGAACGGTCCGTCCTCCACGGTCGGACGCAGGCAGGCTGCGCATATGCGATACGAAAATCCCATGGAATCCAGAAGCGCCTTCATGGGGCGCAATATACCGTTTTCCATGCGAATTGACAGACCCCGGACTCCGGCTTTTTTTCTTCCCTCCGGAATTCAATGGTTGATTGGATTTTATATAATTTAAGGAAGTTTTTATTAAAATTTGATTTTTATTGTTGCAATCTTACCATTGATTGATTTTGATGGTTTCCTTGCTCTTGATATCAATGGTCAGGGTTTTCGTCCTGGATTTGTCGAAGGCCGTCAACTTGAGGGTGTACGATCCCGCCGGCAGGCCGATGGTGTCGAAGAGTCCCAGATCCATGAACTGGGGATTCTGGCCGGGCACGTTGCGGGCCGCCAGGATGCGGGCCCACGGGTTGAGATCCACGGAAATCACGCCGAAGCCGAAATCCTTGGTGGCGGATTCCCGGGCCGCCAGGGTGACCCATTCGCGCCGCGCCACGTGCTGGTCCGGACAGACGTATCCCACGGCGTAGCGCCCCGCTGGCAGGGTGAGTTCCTTGACCGGGGTCTTGAGCGGTTTTCCCCTGGCGTCGGTCAGTTGCTCGGAACCGATGACGACGTAGCAACTCCACGAGGAAGTGATGGTCAGTTTCGCCAGTTGTCCGGTCGCCTGCGGGCTCAGTTTCTTGCGCACCTGCGCGGCCAGGGGGCCCGCCGGACGCACCCGGAGATACCAGAGGTAGAATTCGTCGGCCTGCTTCTGATCCTTGAGTTGCTCATACACTTCGCCCAGATGGCGGTAGACGCCCACCAGATCCGGGTCGAGCTTGAGCGCCACGGTGAACAGGACACGGGCCTGCTCGAACTTGCGGGCCTTTTTCAGTTCCATGGCGGAAGCGAACATCTTGGAGGCGACTTCGGGCACCCGGACGGTCAGCGGAACCTGATCGTCATCGGCCGAATCCGCGGAAATCTTCTTCAGGATTTCCTGGTAGCGCCGGCAGTCGGCTTCCACCAGACAGCCGCCGCCCGTGCAGGCCGGCGCGCAGAATTTCTCGGTGGCGCGGCGGAACAGGGGAAGCGCCTGGTCGTTGCGCCCCAGGGACTGGTACAACTCCGCCAGGCGCACCAGGATGTCGCGATCCTGACCGTTGAGTTGCAGGTAGGCGTCGTAGAGCGTGGCGGCGCGCGACGTATCCCCCGCGTTGTATGCCTTGTTGCCCTCGTCCAGAAGGACGGCGGCATTGGGATCGGATGCGGTCAGCAGGAACAGGGTGATGAAGAATGCAGTCATGTCGGCTCCAATGGGATGCAGCGAAATTTTCCCGTCGATGCATACTAGATGATTCTTGAGGATTTTGGAAGAGTCACTTATACTGATTCAGCTTTTCGTGCCGGAAAAATAGGTTCCGGCACTCCGGCGGGCAGGACAATCCATGAGCGAAAATTCGACGAAACCGGCCATTCTCGTGTGTGACAAGGACGTGATGACGCTGCGCCGCCTCGAGAAAATATTCTTTGCTGCCGGCCTTCGTTGCCAATCGAAAGAAACAGCGCCCGTACAGGCGGATTTCACCGAGGACGTCCGTCTGGTGCTGGTGGGGGAATCCTGGGTCAATGCCGCCCTGATTGCGGCGCCGGCCGACGTGCGTATCCTCGTGATGGCGGAAGAGGACATCGCCGGCGTGCTGGGCAATGCCGGCAAGGATGCCCGCATCGATCACGTGTTCGGTCGGAAATCCGGCTTCCCCCTTCGGGGATGGGAATTTCTGCATGTGGTGCGGCGCCTCGTGAAAAATTACGATCTGGAAGGACTCAAACCTTTCCTGCACTGGGGCGCCCGCATGCACGAGACGCTGGTGACCTCCTCGGAGGATTTGCACCAGGTGGTGGAGTGGGTGCCCTCGTTCTGCGAAAAACTGGGAACTCCCCCCAAGGTGCAGGAGACCTTCGCAGAACTGACCCACGAACTGCTCATGAACGCCGTCTACGACGCTCCCGTGGACGGCGAGGGAAAGCCGCTCTATGCGCACGACCGCAAGCAGGAAGTGCAACTCTCGCCGGAGCAGGCGGCATCGTTCTCTATCGGCACCGACGGGGACATGCTGGCCGTTTCGGTGCGCGACCCGTTCGGCCGCCTGAAGCGCCACCACGTGTTCGGCGGCATGCACCGGGCGCTTTCCGCCAACGGCCAGATGGATACGCAGGGCGGCGGCGCCGGTCTGGGGATGATGTACATCTATCAGCACGGCGTGGCCAGTTTTTTCACGATAAAGCCTGGAATCAGCACGGAAGTTACGGTACTTTACGACCTGAACCTGAACCGGCGTGAATTTTCCGTCATGCCGAGGTCCGTTCATTTCTTCGAGGAATGAGGAACCGGCCCCCGGCCGGGGAGTGGAGACATCATGGCTGAAGAACCCCGCTTGGACGTCCGCAAAATCGTGGAGGAAAAAATCATCGCCCTCCAGTTCAACGGCACCATCGACGAAGGCTTCAACGCCAAGCAGATTGCAGAGGGCATCAAGGATACGCTGATCCTCGACCTGTCGGGGGTCAAACGCATCAGTTCGTTCGGTATCCGGGAATGGCTGGAATTCCTGAAAATCGCGAACGAAAAATGCACCGCGATTTATTTCATCAAATGCCCTCCCCGCATCATCGATCAGTTCAACATGGTGGCCAACTTCGGCGGCAAGGGGCGCATCCTGAGTTTCTTCGCTCCCTACCACTGCGATTACTGCGAACGCGACGACAACATCCTGCTGGAAGTCGCCGACCATTACGATCTCATCAAGGACAGGAAGATTCCCGACCAGCCCTGTGAAAAATGCGGAAACGCCGAGTACCTCGACGAGGATCCGGAAACCTTCCTGTCCTATCTGGCCTCGCAGGAGAAGCCGGAGCCCGAGCCCGAGGTGCTTTCCTTCCTGGCGCACCGCCTGCGCTACAAGGTTTCATCCAAGCGCCAGAAGCTCAAGATCGACAAGCATGTGGGCGAAGCCACCTACATGCGCTTCATCGGGGATCTCGATGGCTCGTTCCCTGGACGCAAGATCGCCGAGGGCGTCGAGGGCGTGGTGGTGATGGATCTGCACGGCATCGGCGAAATCCTCGACGAGGGCGCGGCCGCGTGGATCCAGATGATGCGCACCATGGAGCCCGTGGTCCAGACCATCTATCTGCTGGGTGTTCCCCATTCCTTCCTCGAAAAACTGCTCATTCCGGAAGCCATGGCGGGCGGCAAGGCGCGCATCGTGGATTTCTTCCTGCCGTACACCTGCTCGGCGTGCAACACCAGCACGGATTTGCGCGTTCCCGTGGACGAGCACTACGAGGTCCTCAAGTTCGCCACGGCGCCCGAACTGACCTGTCCGGACTGCAAGGGCAAAGCCTTCGCCCAGGCCGAGGAGGGGCTGCTGGCGAAACTGGCCGTCCTGCCCAAGCCCGATTTCGGGAAAAACCTGGTGAAGTTCGTGGAAAACGTCCGGGAGGAACTGCGCAAGGCCGCCGCCGCCGGTTCTGCCGCCGCGGCGCCCGCAGCGGAATCCGCGGCCGTGGGAAGCAGTTTGGTGGGGCTGGCCATAGCAGTGGTCCTCCTGGTGGTGGCCATGGGCTTCGGTGGGTGGTTCCTGTACAACAAAATCACGCACAAGGAAGTCTCCGACGAGGTGGCCGTGGTCAAGGTGGCCTCCAGCGGCGACACGCGCCCCGAATGGGTCCAGGACAAGCCGGCCGTGGTCGAGAAGGATGGCAATCTCCACATCTTCACGGCCGTGCTGGACGCGGACGATGAGAAGGGCGGCGTGACCGATGCCGAAGGGTGGGCTTTCGACCTGCTCGTGGAGCACATCGGCAACCGCATCGCCGAAAAGGACGGCGTGTGGAAGGCCGTGGTGCGCGGACTGTACTACCAGCCCCGCGAGGATCTGCTCAACCGCTACAATTCGCTCGGAAAGAACCGCGAGCGCCAGCGGGACGTGATGAACCAGATCCGGGACATCCAGCGCGACATCGCAACTTCCTTCAAGATCGCCTACGGGCGTGAACTGAAAGCGAAAGAGACATACTGGGAAAAATACGAGGAACGGCAGGGGAAACTGGTCCGCCGGGAGTTCTACAAGGTGTACATCCGCATGGAATTCCCCCTCAAGGCCGTGGACAACATGATCGCTTCCATGTCCGAGCACAAGGAAGTGGAGGGCATGACGCTGGTGCGCTTCTTCCCTGGCCTGAACTGGGCCTTCCGCCAGACCGCCAAAGGACTGGTGGTGCTCTCCATGAAGACCGACAGCAAGTTCAACGCCCTGCTCAAGCCTTCCTGGGTCGTCACCCACGTGGGCAACAACGAACTGCAGGTGGCTTCGGACTTCGAGAAGTTTTTCGAGGCCGAGAAGAAGGTGGGCGAGGAGAAACGGGTCTGCGCGATTCCCATCACCTGCAAGTACTGGAAACCCGAGGAACGCATCGTGCAGGGACACACGCCCAACTTCACGTGGCAATGTCCGAAGGATCCGGTCATCATCCGCACCCCGTCCAACAACACGCCTGGAACCGGTCCCGGATTCCAGGGCAACATCTGGGACGACCCCACCAAGTAGAACCACCGGCATGCGGCCGGTGTTCCAATGGAGACATTTTCATGAAAGAACCTGGATTGCTGTTTCGGGAGCGCGTCCGCCGCATCCATTTCGTGGGCATCGGCGGCATCGGGATGAGCGGCATCGCGGAAATCTTCATCGACCTGGGGTATACCGTCACGGGCTCCGACCTGCGTGAGAATGAAAACATCGAACGCCTGCGCGCGCACGGTGCCGTCATCAACGTCGGGCACGATCCCGACGCCGTGGAAGGCGCCGACGTGGTGGTGTATTCCTCCGCCATCCGGCCGGAGAACCCGGAACTCATCCGCGCGCGCAACCTGGACATCCCGGTGATTCCGCGCGCCGAGATGCTGGCCGAACTGATGCGCTTCGGCGACGGCATCGCCGTGGCGGGCACCCACGGAAAAACCACCACCACGTCCCTGTTCGCCACCCTGCTCGCCCCCCAGGACCCCACGGTGGTCATCGGCGGAAAACTCAATGCCATCGGCACCAATGCGCGCCGCGGCAGCGGCGGCCTGATCGTGGTGGAAGCCGACGAGAGCGACGGCTCGTTCCTGTTCCTGCGCCCGCTCATCACCTGCGTGACCAACATCGACGAGGAGCACATGGACCACTACGCTTCCATCGATGAAATCATGGACAGTTTCACGCAGTTCTGCTCCAGCATCCCGTTCTACGGATTCAACATCGTCTGCATCGACAACGAGAACTGCCGGGAACTGGTGGAACGCGTGCACCGGCGCAACATCACCTACGGGTTTTCGCGCCAGGCGCACTACCAGGCGGTCAATGTGCGCCTGGAAGGGCACGGCAGCCGCTACACGGTGGTCCGGCACGGAACCCCGGTGGGAGACGTGCGCATCCACATGCTCGGCCGGCACAACGTGCTCAATTCCCTGGCGGCCGTGGTGCTGGGCATGGAAATGGGAATTCCATTTCCTGAAATCGCGGCGGCGCTGGAATCCTTCGAGGGCGTGGACCGGCGCTTTTCCATCCGCGGAGAAGCCGGCGGCGTGCTGGTGGTCGACGACTACGCCCACCACCCCACGGAAATCTCGGCCACCCTGTCAGCCGCCCGCCAGGGCTATCCGCAGCGCCGCCTGTGGGCCGTGCTCCAGCCGCACCGCTATACCCGCGTGCAGGCGCTGTTCACGGAATTCGGCCGTGCCTTCTTCGCCGCGGACGAAGTGGTCGTAACCGACATCTACGGCGCGGGCGAAGCCGCCATCGCAGGTGTCAACGCCCAGTCGCTGGCCGAAAGCATCAGCCGCCTGAGCAACAAGAAAGCGGTGGCGACCGGGGATCTCGATGCCACGCTCCATTATCTGGCTTCCCGGGTGGAGCCTGGCGACCTCGTGCTCATGCTGGGGGCGGGCTCCATCACGACCCTGGCCCGCAGGCTGGTGGAACGCCTGCGCACGCCATGAGATTCGGCCGCAAGGAATCAGGAAAAACAAAAAAACGTCCGACCCGCGGCGTAGTGCCCGTGCGGCCCGTGTCCCGGCCGGATACGCAGCCGGAGGAAGCCAGCGCATCCCGGGAAGCGCCAGAGGAAAAAACGGGTTCGGACTCCCCTTCCGGCCCCACCCGCATGGAACGCTTCCGCTCCACCCGCCTCTTCCGGTTTTTGGCTTCCCGGAGACTGCATTTCACGCTGGCGGGCGCTCTCTTCGCCGTGCTCGTGGCCTGGGGCTCGTGGGAAGCGTACCATTACCTGCACCACTCGCCGAATTTCGGCCTCAAGCATGTGGAAATCAGCCCGACCTTCCACGTGGACCGCGAAACGCTGCTCTCCATGGCCGGCCTGGAATACGGAAAGAACATCTTTTCCATCTCTCCCGCGCAGGTGCGGCGGCGAATTCTTGCGCATCCCTGGGTACGCCGCGTGCAGGTGACGCGCAAACTCCCCGACACCGTGCAGATCGACGTGACAGAGCACGATGCCGCGGCCGTAGTAGCATTCAGCGAAAAATCTGATTGCGCAGGACGGCCGGATTGTCCCCCGCCCGCCACGGCGTTCTACCTGGTGAACACGGATGCCGAACTATTCAAGCGTGCCACGCCGCAGGAAATGCAGCAGAAGGTGATCATCAGCGGCATCGCGCGCGAGGACATCGGCAAAAATCCGCAGGGCGTGGCCCGCCTGCTGCGCCGAAGCCTCGACCTGGCGGAGTTGTGGGCCGAAAATCCCGCACGTCCCCCGCTGGGGGAGATACAGGTGGCCGACGACATCTTCATCCTGGTACTGCGGCATGTGCCCTGTGAAATCCATCTGGAACCATCGGATGCCCGCCGCCGTATGGAAATGCTGGATTCCCTCTGGGACCGGCTGGACCCGCCCCTGGAAAAGACCCGCATCATCTACCTGGACGACCGCGAAAATCCCGGCCGGGTGGTGGTGATTCCGGAATCCACCGGCGACGCCACGCCCACGAATCCGGTGGAACCGCCCGTCCCCCCCATGCCGCCGGGCCCGTGATCCGGCGATGCGGAGATTCTCCATCTTGACAGGAAAGAATTTTTCTGCTAGATGCCTGTGCTTTGGTGAGCGCATGATGTGCTTCACAAAAAATTTGCGACAATGAGGTGCAAAGTGAAAACGACACGGATGTTCCTGGCTTTCATGATGATGTTCGCGTTGTTCCTCCCGCAGTTCGGCTGCGAGGACGAGAAGAGCCTGCCGCTGGCCGATCCCAACGACAGCGAAGCGCCGCTGACCAGTGAAGCCGCCCTGTTCGACGGGGCGCCATCCAACGATCAACTGCCCGAGGATGGCAAATTCGACGCTACGTATCCCGCCACGTTCGACCTGATCGCCACCCAGAGCCCGGTCAAGAGCCAGGGCAGCCGCGGCGTGTGCTCCATCTTCGCCACCGTGGCCCTGATGGAACACCTCTATATCAAGGAAGGCACCATCCGGAACCCGGACTTCTCGGAACAGTTCCTCCAGTGGTCCGTAAAGAAGGAAGTCGGCGCCTTCACCGATACCGAAGGCTCCTCGGCCCGTGAAAACCTGCAGGCCATTTCCCGCTACGGCATCGTGGAGGAAAGCGCATGGCCGTATCAGAGCCGTCCCTGGACGACCGCGGACGACCCGCGCTGTACGGGTGAAGAGGAAACCCGCCCCGTGGAATGCTTCACCAACGGCAATCCTCCGGAATCCGCCATGAGCGCCACGCGCTTCAAGTTGCCCCCGGGCCGCTACGTCAACTCCAAGACCCGCTCCATCAAGGCGTTCCTCACCGAAAACCAGGCGGGCGTCATCGCGGGCATGACCTTCTTCTACCAGGCATGGAACCACCGCGGCAGCACGCTGCCGGTGAACTCCACCTACTGGAGCGAGGGCTACGTCACCTATCCAAACGACAAGGACAAGGAAGAAAGCCTCAAGAAGCGGGCCGGCCACGCCATCCTCATTATCGGCTGGGACGACAACCTGGAAGTCCCCATGCGCGACGGCGACGGCAACATCATCAAGGACGCCAACGGCAATCCCATGATGGAAAAGGGATTCTTCCTCTTCAAGAACTCCTGGGGCACCTCCGGCTTCGGCATCCGCAACAAGTTCGGCGCCGGCTACGGCTGGTTGTCGTACCGCTACGTCGAGGAATACGCCACGGTGTACGGTTCCGGCGTACCCAAACTGGATCTCAAGGAAACCTGCGACGACGGACGCGACAACGACTACGACGGCAAAATCGACTGCGATGACACGGACTGCGCCGAGAATGCCGCCTGCCGTCCTGCTGGCCTGGTGTTCTCCAACACCAATGGCGCCGCCATTCCCGACAACAACACGGCTGGACTCTCCTCCGTCATCACCGTGAACCAGCCCGGCACCGTGGGCCAACTGTTCGTGACCGTGGACATCACGCACCCTTACATCGGGGATCTGACCGTGGCGCTCGTAGCTCCCGACGGCACCACCACCACGCTGCACAACCGCGAGGGCGGTTCCAGCGACGACATCAAGAAGACCTTCACCGTCACCCAGTTCACCGGCAAATCCATCCGCGGCGACTGGACGCTGCGCGTTTCCGACGGCGCCGCTTCCGATACGGGCCGGCTGAATTCCTGGAAACTCGAAATCATCCTGTCCGGAGAGGTTCCGCCGGAAGTGTGCGACGACGGCATCGACAATGACGGCAATGGCACCATCGACTGCGCCGACGCCGCCTGCGAAAGCGATGCGGCCTGCGCTTCCGTGCAGAACGTGGATCTCTCCAACACCACGGCCGTGGCCATTCCCGACAACGACCCCACCGGCGTCGCTTCCATCATTTCCGTTCCCACGGGCGGGCATGTCGCCGGCATCACGGTGGATGTGAACATCACGCATACCTTCCGGCCGGACCTGGTGGTCAAACTGCGCGCGCCCAGCGGCACCGAGGCCGTCCTCTTCGACAACGACCAGGACTACGAGGAAAACCTGGTGCGCTCCTTCACGGTGACGAGCCTCAACGGGCAGTCCGTGACCGGCGACTGGCGGCTCATCGTCATCGACCGCGCCGCCCGCGACACCGGCACGCTGAATTCCTGGCGCCTGCAAATCACCGTCACACCCTGACGCGCTTTCGACCTCAGTTCGTTTTTTTCTGAAATTTTCGGATTTTCGACAGATTCGATCCTTTCCGGCCCGGCGTTTTCCGGGATTCCCTGCCCGCAGCTTGACAAAAAGCCTTGTCTGCACCTATTTTTGCGGTAGCTGAAACGGGTGTGATGCCCGAAAAACAGGAGTCGATCGATGGAACGTGTGGCCCGCCGATACATCCCCGAAAAAATGCTCTTCGATGTCCGCCTGATCGAGCGCAACCTGCGCGATGGATTCATCACCCGGAAAGAACTGGAAAAGCATCTGGAATCCCTTCCGGATGCGGCCGATTCCTGCGTTCCCCTGGACACCAGGGCGCTGGGGCTCGTACCGGATCAGAACGAAGGCGGTCAGGACGCATGAAGTGCAACACGGACCTCTCCGATTCCCCCATCGATTTTTCCAGTTTCGTCATTTCCCTGTCCTCTTCCGTGCTCATCTCCCTGGGGGAGATCCCGCATCCGGACACCAACGAAAAGACGGTGGACGTCTGTTTCGCCAAGCAGACCATCCAGATCCTGGAAATGCTGCAGGAAAAGACGCGGGGCAATCTCACTGAAGGCGAACAGGAGCTCATCGATTCCATCCTGTTCGACCTGCGTTTCAAGTATGTCCAGTTCATAAACAAGAATCCACAATGACATCCATATCCTGAGGGGCAGCCATGTTCACTGCTTGCAGCATCGAAGAGGGTGGGGAACGCCTGCATTTCACCAGTTCGCGCTTCGGTGCGCATACGGAGACGGCATGGTTTCTGCGCAGGCAGGGCGACTTCCTCTCGCCGCCCCTGACAGCCGCCGAAATCGCGGACCCCGAAACGCTTCACCTGCATTTTGCTGATGGTTATTCCGTAAAACTGAACGAGGCCGACCTGGACCCGCAGGGACCGCCCGAAAAAATCATCCGCAACATCGGGCAACTGCTGCGCCATGATGCGCAGGGGCGCTTTTTCGTGGAGGAGAACGCCGAGATCTGGATTCGCGCGGGCCGCATCCTCGATGCCGGAAAGCGCGAAGACGTCCGCGCGCGCCGGGGATCAGCGCCGGCCAACGCGCAAATCCTCGATGCGCAGGGGAGTGTCGTCTCGGCGGGCCTCGTCGATCCTCACACCCATCCCGTGTTCGCCGGCGAGCGCTCGCGGGAATTCGCCATGCGCAAGGCCGGCGCCACCTATGCCGAAATCCAGGCGGCCGGCGGCGGCATCCTGTCCACCATGCGAGCCACCCGAGCGGCTTCCGAGGAAGAGCTCTTCACCAGCGCCGCCACCCGCCTGCGCCGCATGGCCTCCTTCGGCGCCACCTCCGTGGAGGGCAAGACTGGCTATGCGCTCGATGCCGAGGGCGAAATGCGCATGCTGCGTGTGCTGCGCCGCCTCGGCGCCCGCTGCGCCGTGGACGTCTCCCCCACCCTGCTGGCCGCGCACATCGTGCCTCCCGAATATGCCCACGACCGCGCCGCCTGGGTGGACTGCATCGTGCGCGACCTCATCCCGCAAAGCGCAGGACTCGCCACGGCCGTGGACGTCTTCTGCGAGCACAATGCCTTCACGCTGGAGGAAACCGTGCGCATCATCGAAGCCGCCCGGACCGCCGGACTGCACGCGCGCGCCCACGCCGGCCAGTTTTCCAGCCTGGGAGCAGTGGCTGCCGCCGCCCGTCTGGGCGCGCTCAGTGTCGACCACCTCGAATGCGTCAGCGATGCGGAATTCGCGGCGCTCGAGGAGTCCCGCGCCACGGTGGCCGTGCTCCTGCCCGGCGCCGCCCTCTCCCTGGGACTGGCGCCTCCCTCCGGGCGCGCCTTCCTGGACCGCGGCATCCCGGTGGCCGTGGGCACGGATTGCAATCCCGGCACCAGCATGACCGAAAACCTGCCCCTGTGCGGCACGCTGGCCTGCATGCAGATGGGCCTGACCGTCGAGGAGACCTGGAGCGCGCTCACCCTGCACGCCGCGCGGGCGGCCGGATTCCCCGACAGGGGCGACATCCGCCCCGGCGCGCCGGCGGATCTGGTCATCTGGAATTTTTTCCACTACGGCGTGCTCGCATACCACTTCGGCGTCAGCCACGTGCGCACGCTTCTGCGCCGCGGCATCGAAGTGCAGCTTGCAACCGGATGACTTTTTCATATGGTGGATCAGCTGTCCCTTTTTCGACGGAGACGACAAGACACGCAAACGAAATGGAGAAGACGGACATGAGTTCCCACGATCACGAAAAGAAATACGAAAAGACGCTCGAACTGCTCAAGAAGGTTTCAGGAAAACTGTACAACCGCGATTACCTGCTCACCTGGGAGCAGGATCAGGACACCATCCAGGCCACCGTCGAACTGGCCCGCATGCTGTCGGAACTGCACCGCGCGGGGCGGGATCTGCGGGTGTTCAAGTCCGGCCTGGGCGTTTCCATCTTCCGCGACAACTCCACGCGCACGCGCTTCTCCTATGCCAGTGCCACCAACATGCTGGGTCTGCAGGGCATGGATCTGGACGAAACCAAGAGCCAGATCGCCCATGGCGAAACCGTGCGCGAAACGGCGGCCATGATCTCCTTCCTCACCGAGGCAATCGGCATCCGCGACGACATGTTCATCCACGAGGGCCACAAATACATGGTGGAAGTGGGTCGCGCCCTCGACGACGCCTTCGAGAACAAGGTGCTGGCCCAGCGCCCGGCGGTCATCAACCTGCAGTGCGACATGGACCATCCCACGCAGAGCCTGGCGGATCTCTCGCACCTGGTGGGCATGTTCGGCGGCCTGGACAAGTTGCGCGGCAAGCGCATCGCCATGACGTGGGCGTATTCGCCTTCCTACGGCAAGCCCCTCTCCGTGGCCCAGGGCATCATTGCCCTCATGACGCGCTTCGGCGCCGACGTGGTCCTGGCGCATCCCGAAGGCTACGACGTGATGCCCGAGGTTCTCGACGTGGCCCAAAAGCACGCCCAGGCGTCCGGCGGCCGTTTCTCGCACACCCACTCCATGGAGGAAGCCTTCCGCGATGCGGACGTGGTGTATCCCAAGAGTTGGGCGCCCATGGCCATCATGGAAGAACGTACCCGGCTCCTGCGCGCCGGCGAGGCGGCGGCCCTCAAGGAACTGGAAAAGTCCGCGCTGGCCGAAAACGCCCGCCACAAGGACTGGGAGTGCAACGAGAAGATGATGAAACTCACCCGCAACGGGGATGCCCTGTACATGCACTGCCTTCCGGCGGACATCTCCGGCGTCTCCTGCAAGGAGGGCGAGGTTTCCGCAGACGTATTCGAAAAATACCGTCTGCGCACCTACATGGAAGCCTCCTACAAGCCGTTCGTGATCGCCGCCATGATCCTGCTGACCCGCTTCGAGCGCGTGGACCACGTGGTCAAGCACCTGCTGGAAAAGGACAAGTCCCGCCATGCAGAATGAGTGGGTGGAAGTCTCGCTGGCCGTGGACGCCGGCATGGAAGACGAGGCCGCCGCCCTGTTCGTCTGGGCCGGGGCCACGGGCGTGGAGGTGCGCGACGCCTCCACCCTGTCCGCGGAATCCGGCTCCCGGGTGCGCGTGGTGGCCTATGTGGAGCGCGGCGCCGAGACGGCCTTCGTGAACCGCCTCGAGCCCGTGCTCTCCACGGTGCTGGACGTGCCGGAGGAATCCGTGCCCGAGTTGTTCCGCTTCATACCCGTCACGCGGCAGGAATGGAACGAGTTCTGGAAGAAGACCTTCGACGTGCAGCGCATCGGGCGCTTCGTGGTGCGTCCCTCCTGGAAGGAAGTCGCGCCGGCTCCCGGCGAAACCGTGTTCGTCATCGACCCCGGCATGGCGTTCGGCACCGGCCTGCACGCCACCACGCGCATGGTCCTGCGCGCGCTCGAGCGCCTGCACGCCTCCGGCTTTTCCTGCACGAACGTGCTGGACATGGGCACGGGCACGGGAATTCTTTCCATGGCCTGCGCGGTTCTGTATCCGGACGCCGTGCTGGACGCGGTGGACAACGACCCGGATGCCGTGGAGACCGCCCTGGAAGTGGTGCAGAACAACGGCCTTTCCGCCCGCATCCGCGTATCGCAGTCCTGGCAGGAGCGCCCCGTGGATTTGATTCTGGCCAACATCCAGCGCGATGTGCTCCTGGAACTGAATCCGCTCTTCGCGCGCCATCTGGTGCCCGGCGGACGCATGGTGTTTTCTGGCATCCTGGAGGATCAGGCCGCCGAAATCATCGAAAAGACCGCCCTGCCGCTCGTGGACCAGGACGCCGAGGATGAATGGCGGCTGCTGGTGTTCGAAAAACCCGCACGGGAAGGTGACGCATGAATCACGCAATCCATCGGATCCGGTTTTTCGCGGCATTTGCATTCATGGCCATGGCCGCCTGCAGTTCGCCCAAGTACATCCCGGGCACCCAGATTCCCGCCACGCGCGCGAACCGCGAAATCATCGACGTGGTGGAAGCCTACCGGCACAGCCTGATGGCCATGGATGTCGAGGCGTTCATCAAACTGATCCATCCCAAATACCACCAGCCGCAAACCACCGCCGACAGCAAGGCCTACGACTACAAAGGCCTGGTGGAGAACGCCCGCAAGCGCTTCGCCCAGTTGCGCTCCGTGCGCCTGGAGATCCAGTACCGCCGCATCCAGTGGGAATCCCCCGAGCGCGTCTCGGTGGAGGTCTACCTCGACGGTTCCTTCCAGATCGAGGCCGCCGAGGAGACCCGCTGGGAGAAAAAGACCGACTACATGCGCCTGACCCTCGAAAAATACGAGGACAAATGGCTCTTCATCGCCGGCATGTAATTTTTCCACATGCGGGTCATCCTGCATGCAATCTCTTCTAATATAATCTCTCTGCAACAATTGCATTTTTTAGAATGAAATCTTGCTTATATTTTTTGATGCACTCAACCCCCTTTTCATTGAATTGAAGTGAATTTAAATATAGCAAAAAACCTATTGGAAATCAATTTAATTTTTAAATTTATCATTTAAATTTCCAAAATACGATTTTATTTCATATGTCGCATAAAAAAATACAAATAGAGTTGACTTATCCATCGAGTTCTGCAATCATGCATTTCATCGATAATCTGAACTTCGGCGTGTTTCCCCATTCCGAAGCGTCAGAAATAATGGAGGTCTCCATGGATCTGCTCGAAGCCGTGCGCATACTGGCCATCCCTCGACATCCCCAATCCAATGCGGCGGGCTGCCTCATATTAGGCTTATGTAAAAATCGAGCAAAAATATACATTCGAAAATGGCATATGGAGACAGATATTAAATTTAATGATACAGAGAAAGAAGACATCGCAAGTGAAGTCTTCTTCAAGGTCCTTGAACATGCCCGAGGCGGCACGTTTTCCTCCATGGAAACAGCCTCTTCCGTGGAAGCCTACATTACGCAGATGGTGCACAATCGCGTCGCGGATGAACTATCAAAAATCATGCAGACGAAAATCCTCCACATCATCGGTAAATCCGAGTGGGAAAAATTTGGCCCCCGCAAAGGCGACATTCGCGACATGAAACTCCCTCCCCTTGAATACTTGAATGGAGGGGATGCCATATTCTACATTGGACATTTTTATGACTGTCTCCAGCAACTGGCTCGCTCTTCCAACGAGATGCACCAGCGGATTCAAATCTTCATGGCTTACTACCAATTTTCCACGCATGCTTCGCATCCTTCGAGCATGGATGGAATCATCCAGCACTATTTCCATGTTTCCCGCGACACTCAACCCGAAGAATGGAAACGTTGCCAGGACCGGGTGAGCCAATGGATGAGCCGTGTGCGAAAATCCCTGGAAAAATGTTTCGACGAGAAGATGCAGAAAGGCCAGTTCCACCCGGAAGAGCGCGCCGACATGCAGGAACTTCTGGAACGCCTGATGAAAAAACAGCGGTCCCGCCCGTCAGAAAGCCCGGATGAATCCGTGTAAACGGCAGGAGGTGTTCTCATGAATCTCAATCTCATGGAATCCATTCGAGCGGCCCTGGGTCTTTCGCCAGATGCCCCCATCGAAGAAATCGCCCGAATTTCCCTTCCCCCCCTTCCCGTGCATCAGGGAGCGCAAGCCGCCCGGAAAGAAGATATCCATGCCATCTGGGCGGATGCAGAAGTCGAGGAAATGGCGCGACTGCACGATCTGGTCTTTTATCGAGCCAGCCGGTATCCCCTCATATTTATCATGGGTCCCCATTCACTTCTGCAGCCGGTCCCCAATACCCTGAATTTGGAAGAGGGCGGAGCTCCTATTACCGTATGGAATCTCCTGCCAGACCGGCAAGACCGGGTGCTACCCATTACCACGCCACAGGGAAATCTCGTCGTGGCATCGGAACCGGATGAACCGGAAATCATCTTCTTCCGGATACCGATGCCCCCCATCGACATCCGGAACCTGCTGCACATGCATCCCGGCGAACCCTGGATCCACGACGAAACCGAGCGGATTCTTTCCTCGGCGGATCCGTTTCGCGAACACTTGGCCCTGGGCATGCTCGCCCGCCTGTGGGTACCCGGCAGCAAAGAATCCAAACAGCGACTGGTACAGGCCCTGCTGTCCGGCGGCCAAAACCCCATCGTGCAAGCTCTGCAGGAATACGCCGAGCGAATCGACGCTTCCGGGAAGATCCAGTTAACTGGAGAAATCCAGACGCGCGCTACCGCTCTCCAGTCGAGACTCCAGAATTGGTCGGATGACACCTTTTCCATGACATCCGCCCAAAAAATGGAACATGCCGACCATCTGCGCCTGCTGCGCGATGACCTCGCCTGCCTGGAGGAAGTGTTGCGTACCTGCGGCCATGACATGCAGTCCCTGCAGGCCCACCTGCGCACTCTGGACGTCGAGGCAGAATCCAAACTCTTCCTGCTTTCGGATGCCGGCTCGCGCAACCCCCGGCGCCTTTCGGCCGTGCACTGGATATTCCCGGATGCCTGGTGGGGAATCTGATTCATGTCTGGCAAATCCGATACGATTGCCGACCTTCTCCAACGGGAACGAACCGGCAACTTGGACCCCGTTGCACGCAACCGCCTGCGCAGGGCCCGCCGCTTTCCCTGGTGCCAGATTCCGGATTCCAGTTCTGACGACCGCCAGAATCCGCCGCCATTCCTCCCCGAGCCCGGCATGACGCTTCTGGTGGCCGTGGATGCAGACCAATCCCATCTGTACGCGGCCCACCATGGAAAACGCCGCAACGAAAGCTCGCCCCTTCCCCTCTCCACATCCCTGCAGGAACTCGTGCAGTGCATCTGGCACACGGTGGATTTCTTTCTGCCGCTTTCCGCCGTCTTGCCCTCCCATCCCCAGTTGCAGGTGGAATCCGTCTGGGGCGCGCCGGCCCCCCTCCTCGATGGCGATTCCTTTGGCCTGGCCCTGGCGCTGGGCACCGTCTCCCAGCGGCTGAACCTGCCGCTGCCCGCCGATCTGTGTGCGCTGGCCACCGTGGATGAAAAAGGACGAACCGGTCCCGTAAATGCCTTCGAATCCAAACTCGACGGCATCGCCGCCAACGCGCCCGCCGTCTGTCGCGTGCTGGTTTCCTCCCAGCAACTGCCTGCTTTCGAAAACTGGCTTTCTTCCGCGCCGCGGAGGCTGGATGCAATTCCAGTGGATTCCCTCCAGAAGGCCATCGCCATCGCCTTTCCCGATCCCTTTACGCCCCTGCAATCCTTCTGGGAATCCAATCCGGCGCAGGCCCGCCGCCAACTTCGCCATCTCTTCGAGGCGTGCCTGACACGCAAAAATCTTTTCCTGGAGTGGTCCCAGGTGGCCCGCACGGCGGAAATTCTGATGGAAATCCCGGCCATTGCGAACCATCCCGAGGAAGAAGAGCGCGCCCATTTCGTGCGGCAGGTAGCCCGCCGGCATGCCGGCGATGAAAACTGCATCCTGCCATGGCTGCATCACCCCATGAAATTGCCTCGCCCCATTCGATTGCAATGGATGTCTCACACATTGCAATCCATTGCGGATAGTCATCTGGAATACCCCGAATATAAAAAAAGTTTGCAGATGCATATCCGCAAAGCCGAACGCCATCTGGCCTCCCCGCGCGAATCCAGCGAATGCGACTGGATACTGCGCGGCGCCATGGGCCGCGCCTGGGCCGCCTGCCACGAGTTCGAGGCCGCTGAACGCCTGCTCTCCCAGACCGTGGCCGGCTGGTTCTCACTCCTGCGCGAACCCGATGCGAGTATTCCCCTTTGCGAGTGGTTGCGCGTGCTGGCACTTTTGAAACGCAAAGCAAAACTGTTTACCGCTATTGATTGTTTTGCAGAAAAAATTATTTTACACCCCAACACATCCCCCGTCTCGTGCGCCTATCTGCATCTGGCCTGCGGGCGCGCCTTGTGCCTGGTGAACGAACATCACCTCGCGCTGGATTGGTTCGATTCCCCACGGGTCGCCTGGGCCGTCTCCCCTCTCGAAGTCCAGGCCTCGCGCCTGCGCTGGAAAGCCCGGGCCGCCGAAGCCGCATCGCTTCCGGATACCGCCCGGGCCGCCCGCCACGAACTGGATGTGCTTGGTTCCCTCGAGCACGACATCATCAACGTCATGCACCTTCTGGCCCGGCTCGACGCAGCCCTGCATGCCGGCAGCCAACCCATCCCCGGCCAGTCGTCCGCAAGTTCCCGGCAAGGAGCCAGAAGGCAAAACGGAGAAAGCCCCGACATCCTGCTCGATGCCTTATCCGCCAGTTCCCAGGGCGCCGAAATCCAGCGTCAACTCGCCTACGCCCGCCTGCATTCCCTCCCCCCCGCCTCGACTCTCGCCATCCACTATCGCTATTGAATCTTAGAACTTTAAAGCAAACAAATGATGCCAGTCCAAGATTTTTCCATCCAATTCGCCCTGCGCCCCCTCTCTGTTCGAACCCGATATCACTATCGCTATCAACGAAGATTTTTTGATTGACTTCATGAAAGTTTTTCCTATCATGCAAAAAAGAGTGATTGCAGATTCCTTTAGGCTTTTTCCATGAAGCCCGCCAAAATCCCAAGGTGCAACATGCGTATTTTCCTGATTTCTCTTTTCCTTGCACTGCTCTCTTCCTGCACGGAAGAAACACCCGTCCTGGAAGGGGATGCTTCCCTCCTTTATCTTGCAGCAGGCTATGGAGGCTTTCGCATCGTGGACGTTTCGAATCCCGCCGCTCCCTTACCGATTGGCGGCGTGCAGGAAGAATTCGATGTCGCCAACTCCATCCTGGTAAGAGAAAATCTGGCATACCTTGCCTCCGTAAACAAAAAAATCTGGATCCTCGATGTTTCCAACCCCTTGTTCCCCAAAGAGATTACTTCATACCCAGCCCCTGGATACATCGAATCATTCGATTTCAAAAAACCCTACCTCTATGTTGCCGCCGGGCATCTCGGGTTGCGCATTCTGGATGTTTCGAATCTCAATTTCATTCAGGAAATCGGCTATTTCGTGCCGGAAGATGCGGACACGAAAAGCGTAGTCGTCAATGAAAATTACGCATACTTGGCGAACGGCGATTCGGGCCTGCTCGTCCTGGACATTTCGAATCCCCAGGTTCCGCAGCCAGTCCTCTCGATTTCCGATATTGGTCATTCCACAAAAGTGAGGATGCAGGACAGGAATCTCTTTCTTCTTTCCAATTCCGCAATCTATGTATTCGATGTTTCGAATCCGGCAATACCGAGAATGACCGTGCAATTCTATCGCCCCAACACTTATGATATCGTACAAAACTTTCATATTTCTGGAAATTACCTTTATGCGATCAATGGAGCAAAACTGAATATCGTAGATATTTCGGATTTGCCCAATTTCCATGTCACAAGCGATCTGTATATTCTGGATACGCCCCTGTCCATTTTTGCCAAGAGCCGGTATGCCTATCTTTGCCAGGATTATGGAAGATTGACAATTCTGGATATCTCAGACCCATATAAAATCAAAACTGT
The DNA here is from genome assembly GCA_964516435.1 of uncultured Kofleriaceae bacterium. Classification (GTDB taxonomy): domain Bacteria; phylum Myxococcota_A; class Polyangia; order HGW-17; family HGW-17; genus HGW-17. The sequence goes on from CAZEZP010000025.1 coordinate 71,748, forward strand.
CAGCAAAATATATGTGAAAGGCTGTTCCAATCTCATTGCCGAATAGATGCATCCATGAGGTGTTGAAATGAATCTTTCTTCAAAAATATCTTTCTTTCTTTTTCTATCTTTCCTTCTTCTCTTTTCGTCCTGCATTTCCAGCACAGAAGAAGAAATAAATCCAGATAATAATATAATCCCGGCAAAATCACATAATATTTCTTACCTGTATGTACTTTTTACCCAGGGACAAAAATCTGGAATCAAGGTGCTGGATGCAAGAGACTTTTCCAACATCAGGGAAATCAATCAATATGTAGTAGACCAGCAGGAATATAATGGTGCTTTTTTCTCTTCCATTTTTATTCACAATAATTTTTTATATGCAACAGTTGCCTATGAGGGTCTCAAGATATTCGATATCTCAAACCCTTACGAACTCAAGGAAATAGCGAATTATAAGAATGGAAGTTATTTTTTCAATGTTTTTGTTGCTAGAGACCACGCTTATATCGCTACAGAAAACAGTATGGAAATCCTGGATATCACTTCTCCCCATGAACCACGGCTCGTATCTTCATATACTGGAACCTTTTTTGGGAAAATTCAAGTCTTAAATAATAATCTCTATGCATCAGGGGGCAGCAATTTTTATATTTTCGATATTTCGAATCCTTCCTCTCCAGTACTGAAAGGCACCTATTCCCTGGACTTCTTTTCATCTTTTTTTGTTAACGGAAAATATGCCTATCTGACGGACACGCGAGAGGGGTTTCACGTTCTGGATGTGTCCGTCCCGGAATCCCCTGTGAAAGTCGGTTTTTGTAGTCTTCGGGAAGAATATCCTATTTATCACTCACGAAACATTTTCATTTACGGCGAATATGCTTATGTATCCAACGGCGTACAAGGGATTTTGGCCATCAATATACTCGCTTCACCATTTATTCAATATACAAAAAGCATAGAAGAAAACGAAGTAAGATACTTATATGCATCTGAAAAATATATTTATGCAACCACGGCTTCTGCTTCTACCCGCAGTGTGAAGATTTTTGACATTCCTTATCTCGAAAATGAAGTGGGAACCTACAACTTCAATGAAGAAATTTTCATACTGGAAGTTTTCGGTCAGCATTTGCCATGATTCTGCTTCCCGCAATTTCTCCCGAGTTGCCCCAGTTTATCGCTCCCCCTTTGCCGATTTTTTCGAGTGCTGATTCGTAACTCTTTCAGTCAGTTCCATATCGTGGACACACAACCACCATCACAGGAGATTCCCTTTTTTCATATTTTCCATCGCTTCTTTCAGTTTCGTGAAAAACTCTTTTCCCGCCTCTTCAATCCGTCGATTGCCGGGGCTGTTCTTGGTGGTCCAGGCATGATCGAATCCGTTGCGCAAATCGAACAGGTTCGGAGACTCGGCGCTCGAAGCCTGATTCCCTGCTTTCTTGTCTTTCGCGGCATCCTTCTGCTCGCCAATTTCCTTGAGAATCTCAATTACACCCAGTGAATCCAATTTTCCATACCACTCTGCCATGCCATCGACATGTTTTTCATATCTTTCATCGACCTTGCTGAAATCCCATTTTTCTTTTGGAAACTGAATCATCTTGATGAAGACTTCCGCGGCATCGCGATTTTTTCCCTTGCATTTGATCCCTGCACGCTTCAGCCCCACCATGCCGATGGAGCCGATGCATTCCCGCATGGCCGTAAACGCCTGCATGTAGAGCCGGTGCTCCAGCAGCACTTCGATGATTTTCAACTGGATTTCAAAGTAACCCGCCGAGTAGGCATCTGGCGCCGAATCTTCGAACGCCAGGAATGTGAATTTCCGCACCACCAGATCCAGCAGCAGTTTTTCCATCCCGGAACTGCTCCGGCAAAGTTCCTCAACGATGGCCAGTGTCCGGGAAACGCTTGCGGAAACATGATGCACGTCCACATTGCGGATGCAGTCGGTCATCGCCACGAGCGCCTCCTGCAGGCGCCCATCGGATAAAACCTTCATATACGGCAAGGCAAAACGGGAAGACACTTCGGCCAGTTTCCGGGCGTCGGCATCTTCCGTCAGCCGCACGACGGCCTCGGCCCACTGGTTGATGACATAGAACTGCCGCATGTCCACAATGGGATACGGCTCCTGCCTTCTCCTGTCGTATACGCCATAGAGCACATGCGCCACCTCGATGCCTTTAGCAACCTGCAAAAAGGAAATGGCGCTCGAGAACAGGATGGGGATGGAACGATACCCATGCGTGAAATCGAAGGTCACCCGGTCACCGGAATCCACCAGATCCAGAAGGGATTCGAACCACGACCATTGCTCTTCCGGATTCATTTCATCCGCAGGAAAATATTCGCGCACTACGACCTGGGATTCCCGGCTGCCGCAGCGACGCAATTCATCCAGCAGCAAATCCCTGTGTTTTTTGGCGGATTGCTCCGTAAACAGGAGAATGATGGCATCCCAGGACTGTATCCCCTCCGCGCACAGGATGGCCGTCTGCACGAAGCAGGTTTTTCGTGTCTTCCCCTGCCATGCGTACGCCACCTCGTCATATCCGGGAGTCTTCTGCTCATTTCCCAATCCCACGAAACTGATGAAAACCTTTCGCATCCTTCCTTCTCCGTTTCATGTCGATATCAGTGTCAGTGATGATTGAAGGGAACCAGGTATTTCAAAGCCCTGGAAACATGCCGGAAGGAAATGGAATCCAGAGCGGACATCCGGCTCGAAAGACGGGGAATCTGCTGCAGAATCTGCTCGCGCGGCATCAGATTCCAGGCTTCCACCTGGATTCCCTGCGCCTCGAAGAGCCGCTGCATGACCAGAGCCATCCAGTGCAGAATCGCGCCCTGGCCGCCCTGGGTCGCTATCTGCATCGCCTTTTGCGCATGTTCGCGCGCGGCATCGGTCTTCCCGGCAAAGTGCAGCAGCAGGGCGCGGTATGCTTCGATCCACTGCCATGGGTGCCCGATACCCGTCTGCCAGGCTTCCCTCTGCTCCAGATACGCCGCCCTCCAGTTTCCCGCCGGATGCAGCGCCAAAAAGCGCAGCAGCGTGTGGTGCAGATATTTTTCGCTGTCATCCATGGATTTCGCCAGGCGGCCCACGGCTTGCGGCAAATCGCCCATAATGGCCTCGAGCGCTGCCTCGGCCCGGTCCCGGCGCGCGCGCGGGTCATCCATCATCGCAATGGCGCGATACACGCCCGTCTGGAGCCGCTCCCCTCGGGCCACATCCGGCTCCGACAGATGCGCAAACGCCGAGAGCGCCTCGTCGAAGAGCCGCACGGCCTGGCCACCGGCCCCTGAAAACGCGTAAATCTGCCCCATCAGGCTACGTGCCCGGCCCCACATCTGCAGCCCGGGGACCACGGGTTCGCTGAACATCCAGGGGGAAAGGATATCCGCAGCCGCCAGAAAATCGTACTGGTCGATGCGGTTGACCGCCAGGTGCAAATCCGCCCAGCAGCACAACCCCGGGTCTTCTTCGGTCAACTGGGAGGAAAGTTTGCGTATGGCATTCAAATCCTCGAGATAGGAACACCCAAGATGATTGGACTGTGCCAATTGCGCGGTACGGAACGCCAGTTCCATCTTTAGAGAAAGCGCGCCCGGCGCACACGCGCGCAGCCAGGAAATCTCCCGGCCCAGCCGCATCAGATTCACGGATTTGCTCTCCAGATGCCGCCGGGTTTCCTCGAAATACACCTGCCAGGCCTCCGGGGACTTTCTGCAGTTCCCCATCAAATCCTGCAGCAGCCGCCCCGCCAGGGTATTGCCGTCATCGGCGCCTTCCCTTCCCACCCATTCCCGCCACAGGGACGGTTCGGGCATGCGATCCACGGCCAGCAGATCCCAGCCGTGCACATACTGGGTGATTTCTTCCCCCGAGCAGAGAAAGGGCCGCAGGATTTCCTGGTAATCCGCAAATTCCGGTTTCCGGCTGAAAAGCACGTATCCCACCACATCGGCATAGGCGAGCCACGGATGCTCCCCCTTGGCAACCGTCTCGATTTCGAGCGACATCCTGCGCGCGCGCTCGGGCATCGTCCACGAAAGCCGTTGCAGCAGGGAGACCTCGACGGGTTTCCAGACGGACCCTCTTCTCATGCTTCCCCGGTTCTCGAAGTAGACGTTCAACCGGACTTTTTTTTCACAGGGCACAAACCGCGCGATCAATTCGAGAACGCTCATGAGCGTGTATTCATACAGCATTTTCTTCTTGCGCAGTTTCCCGGGAATCGAATTGACATCCACCACCAGAATTCCAATGGGATATCTCAATAAACGCAAAAAATTTTTCAGAACCCTGCGCGGCTTGTTTTCCACCGAATGAAAATCCGGCAGAGGAAGCAGTTTCGAATTCCAGGGAATCAGCAGCGCCACGATGGCGCCGGTGGTTTTCTGTTCGGGATACCGTGGGTCCCAATAGAAATCTCCCGTTTCGTCGATGACCACGCACCACTTGGAACACGGCTTGAGTTGCAGAAGGGTCTTCGCCTTCAGGTGCTGCACCAGCGATGCGGATACCCCCGCAGGCGCGCTGGATTCCGGAACGGCATTCGTCCCGGACGACGGCTCCGGAGCCGCCCCGTCACCCTGCCGGGCAATGAAATCCTCGATTTCCAGCAGGAGAGACCGCTGATCGCGGCCGGCCTGCCGGGCCCGGTGATACTGCACGCTCAGCGGATGCTCCCAGAAATCCTCGCGAAGGACGGCCTTTTTTCCCGAAATCTCGGTATCCGCCAGGAATACCCGGTGCCCCAACTGCAGCAGCAGGCGTACCAGCCGGAATTCCTTCTGGAGATCGTCGGCGAGCACCAGCACCCGCATGGGTTTTCGCCCGGGCCTGAACACGCGTTCGATTTCCTCGGCATCCGGCCTTTCTTTCTGCAGGAGAAACCGTTCTGGAACATCTTTTTCCAGGGTTTCCAGCAAAGATGGATCCAGTCGATGGGTCAGGCAGTTGATGCATCCAAACATGCAAGGCCTCCGGATACGGGAACCGTGTGGCGATTCTCCAGCAAAAACACGAAACATACAATCCGGATTTTCAATTTTTTCATTCCATGTATGAAAAAAAACGATTCCTGTCTTGACGGGCCGCCTCAATCTTTCTATTCTCGAATGCGCCCTGTGCAACCGCATCCTTTTCCGTGAGGCATTTCATGATTCATGAGCATTTCCCTTTTCAGCGCTATGAAATCGCCACCGTACCGCATGGAAGCAAACTCCAGCCGCCTGCAGCACCGGATGGCTGGCGCCTCTTGCCAAAGACGGAAAATAAAAAAGAATTCATCGAAATCACGAAGCATCACGTGGTGCTCGACGTGGGCAACGCGCTGGAGCCGGGCGTACTCGACCATCACCAGTTCCGCTCCAGCACCAGCGCCACGCAACTGGTGTTCGAAAACCCCCGCCTGATTCTGGACTGGGTGGATCGTTCGGCGGAAAAAATCACCCTGGTGGTGCACAACAATCCCGACATCGACTGCATGGCCGCCGTGTTCCTGACGGTGCACCTGCTGGAAAACGGCGCACTGAATCCGGCCTGGAAACCGCTGGTGGACCACGTGACTCATCACGACCAGGGATACGTGGTTCCGTACGAACCATACAAACTCACCCCGTATTTCTATTTCCAGTTCCTGTGGGAATATGCCGATGAAACCTTTGGAAAAGACAAGTCCGACCCTGAATGGAAAATCAAAACTTTCAACGGCTTCATTGACCTTTCATTTCAACTCTTTGCCGAAGTGGTTCAATCACTGGAACAAAAACCGTTCGACTACAAACTGCTGGAATCAGTTCCGGACAAGAGCCCCTTCAGCGAAATCAAGAAGCAAATCCATGAAGACTCCATGAATTACAGGATTCTCATGGATGATGTCTCGCGGGTGCGCCTCTTCGACGTCTGGGTGCAGCAACAGGGTTCGCGCCGCCCCTGCCGGGTGGATGGATTGCGCGTCATCGATCCGGAAGGGGTAGACCACCAGAAAAACAACTCCGAAAATCAGAAGCCCAAAGTCAAGATGATCAAGGTCTGGGCCCGTATGGATACGCAGCGCTCGCCGCGCGGCAAGGGATTCATTTTCACCTGGGTCACCTATCCAGTGGATCCGGAGAAATCGAAAATCCAACCCATTGAATCCGCGCAGCGCGCCCGTGAGAATCCAAAATTTTTCCTGCGGCATGTGCTGAGCGTGGAACCCAATTCCGGCCTGAACCTGCGCGGGCTGGGCAAGTGGCTCAACCGCATGGAGCGCCAGCGCCGCCAGGAACTGGTCGATCAGGACAAGAAAGATGTCTCGCTCCTGATTGCCAGCGGCGAAAACGAACGCTGGCCGAACGTCGGCCTTTCGGATCCCTGGTACGACGGGCGCGGGCACGACGATACCATCGTGGATACCCCGCGCGCCGGCACGGTGCTCACCGAGAAGGAAATCGAATCCGCGCTCCAGAATTTCACCGTCGAGGATTCCCTCTACAACACGCGCCTGAACCGGGCTTCCTGCGACCTGGTCTTTTCCTTTTCCCCGCCCCCGGTTCCAGCGTCTTCGGATACCCCGCATGGGGCATTCATTGAAAAACTGAAAAATGCAGGATTCAAACTGGTTGCCCCGGATGAACCTGCTTTCTGGGGACCCGCGTCCGAAGCATCCGGCAAGGCCAGGCCGAAACTCGATCCCGCCCAGCACTGGGGCCCTGCCCTGAAGGAAATGTTTGCTTCCGACTACAAATCCCTTCGGTCCAGACCGTTTTGCATGCTGAAGAAGGACCCCTTCCGGATTCTTTTGCATGCATCGGGCAGCGGGCTTCTTTCCATCCATCTGGATTTCCGATTTCCGGGGGGCGAAAAGCCCCGGTGCCACGATTTCGAAAGCAGCCAGAACGCCACCCAGAAACTGCTGGATTTCAACAGGGAACTGGTTCCCGGAAACGGCTTCAACCTCGATTCCCTGAACGAGTTCACGAGAAAAACAGAAGAAATTCTCCAGATGGCCAACTTGAAAGGACAGGAGCTCCTGGAGATTTTGAAGAAACTGGGAATTTCCGAAGTCGTCATGGAGGCGCCCCACTGGAATCTGCTGTTCGCCTCCCTGCACGAAAGCCGCCACGCGGGTTTTGCAAACAAGCTCTTCGCCGCCTTCGCCACCCACGTATCCAAACTGGACCACGTGCAGCACGCCGACGAGCGGGAACTGCGCCAGGCCCAGCGCATCGGCGACGGCGGCCGCATGCTCGCCGGACGCGGCGGCCTGTTCCTGTTCCTCAACGACCCGGATCCCCAACTGGACGACCAGGAAATCCAGGAGCACACCGACATTTTCCAGTGCATGGGCGTCACCGTGCGCTACCACACGCTCGTGCACAGCCTGTGGCGGCACATGGAAACCGAACTGGTGCAACTGATGCAGCAGCCTGAAATCACGCTTTCCCGCCTGCATGCCCTGCGCCACAGGGCCCTGCAGATGGATGCGCAACTGGTGCCCTCGGCGCAGAGTCCCCAGGCGCTGGTGGACCTCCTGGAACACCGCTTCCTCGCGCAGTTGGGCCACCACGAACTGCGCAACCGCCTGCTCGAGGATCTCGACGATCTGGACGAGTATCTCACCTCCCGCCAGGAAATGCTGTTCCAGCGGCGAATCGCCTATATTTCCCTCCTCATCCTGCCGCTCACCCTGCTGGCCGACTACCTGGGCGCCCTGCTGTTCTCCTGGAAACCCTACGGCATCTTCTTCCCCGTCGCCCTGATCGTGACCGTCCTGCTGCTGCTCCTGACATACAAAACCATCGAAATCAAAACCCGGATGGATTGAACCCGCTGCATGGGAGTCACCGGCATGGCATCCAGCATTCCATTTGAAGCCTATCAAGGCTCCGAACCCTACATTTTCATCAGTTATGCCCATAAAGATAAAGACATCGTATATCCGCTCATTCAATCATGGCACGAGCATGGATATCGCATATGGTATGACGAGGGTATCGATCCCGGAAACGAGTGGCCAGATGCCATTGCCAACGCTCTGAATCGTTGCTTTCAATTCGTAGTACTCATCACCCCCAAATCCATCCAATCGCAAAACGTACGAAACGAGATCAATTATGCATTGAGCAAAAAGAAATCTTTTTTGGCCATTCACCTGGAAAAAACAGAACTTCCAGAAGGGCTGTCGCTTCAAATGGGCAGTTTTCAAGCCATCATGGCATGGAAAATGGATGATGAAACCGCATGGAAAGCCATCCAGCGCGGATTGGCAGCAGAAACCCTGGCGGGAGGAAAACCTTCTGCCTCTGCCAGCAAATTGAGATTATCACGCCTTCGCTGGTATCGCGCAAAGAAGTATGCTTTTTATTTGATTCCTTTGATTATCATTCTTATTGCCTTTCTTTTTTATTTTCAAAATTTCAATGCGAATTCCAGCAGGCCGGCTCCCGACGTGCATCCATCCGTGTCAGCACCATCCCGCACACCCCCGCCTGCAAATCCCTCCATGACAGATACGGTAACATCGTCGGAACCCAAAACCGAAACCAAAACGAATGCAAGCAATACGCAATCCGATATGCAGGAAAGTCAGCAATCCGATCCAACCCATGGAGTCCAGAAAACGGCTGTGCCAGCCCCCGTGGATCCCCATCTCGCCAAGGAGGTGGAAGAAGGTCTGCTTCCCGAGATGGTCGTCATTCCGGCGGGCACTTTCACCATGGGGTGCGTGGAAGGACGGGATGATTTGATTGGCGGCTGCTTCGACAACGAAAAACCAGCGCGCCGCGTCTCCGTCAAATCCTTTCAAATCTCCAAAACGGAAATCACGGTCAAGCAATTTCAATATTTTGTTCAACAGACGAAATACAAAACGACTGCGGAACAGAAAGGCACGTGCTGCATCTATTCGGGATGGGGAAAATGCGCGGATCGATATGGCGCCTCCTGGAAAAATCCAGGGTATCCCATCATGGATGAACATCCCGTGAACTGCATGAGTTATGACGATGCCATGGCATATGTCGAATGGCTGCGCAAGAAAACCAACCAGCCGTACCGGCTTCCCACGGAAGCCGAATGGGAGTATGCCGCCCGTGGCGGTAATGATCAGAATCTGTTCCCATGGGGAAACAATATTGGATACAACCGGATGAACTGTTCCATGGACCATTGCAATGACAGTTTTCAACGTCCTTCTCCCGTGGGCAGTTTTTCCCCCAATCCATTCGGATTGTTCGACATGCACGGGAATCTGTGGGAATGGGTGCAGGACTGCTGGCATGACAATTATTACGGCGCTCCTCCGACGGCGGATGCCTGGTCGACTGCTTTTTGCGAGAAACGCCTGCTGCGTGGGGGCTCGTGGAACATCACGCCACGATTCCTGCGTTCCGCGCGCCGCGGCAAGCAACCGCCGGAATACCGGGAGGATGACATTGGAATCCGGGTCGCCATGGACAACTGAAAAAACGGAACAGGAACGTACGGCCAATGCAGGAAAACGATTTTGTCCGTTTCGATGAATGGCTCCGGGAAGAAATCATCTTCCTCTGGAGGACCTGGGAATCCAGGATTTTCGATTCCACAGTCTTCCATGCTGTCCGGATCGAGGAATTCCTCTTGCGCTCGCATGTGGAACAGAAATTCGGAATTGCCAGCAAAACCCTGTTCCAGGCATTGGAACTCCTTGAACCATTCAACGTGTTTTCCCGGGAATTCCTCTGGTTCGCACACGCCCTTCGCAGGCTGGGCAACGGGGTACGCCACCTGACCCTCCTGCGTGCCGGTCAGCACCAGGCCGAGACGGCCGCGATGCTGCTGTATTTCTTCCTGAAACGCATGATCCAGGAAATCCAGAACCTTTCCTGGCAGAACTGGGAAACCTTCTTTGAAACCTGGAAACAGTTGCCCGTATTCGATCTGTACAGGCGCCTTTATGAACATCGCGCCAATGAAGTTTGCCTGCCGGATCCCGACACGAAACCGGACAGCAGCATTTTTCACACCGCCACGCTCGTATCCCTGTATGCAGAAAGCCGGATTTGGGAAGGACGCCCGGAAAGTCTCCGGCATGTTTTGAATGTACTGGAATTCGCAATTCAAAATTTACCCAAGCATGAAATTTCACGTCTGATTCAATTGCAGTCATTGGCTTACAAAAAAACAGGGGATATAGACACGGCTATTCATGTATTACAGACGACTTACGGCTCGGGAAAGGTAGACGACCCGGAAGCCGCAGGGATCCTGGCTTCCTGCTGGCGGGAAAAATGGCTGCAAACCGGCAAAAAGGAATTTCTGGAAGAAGCTTATCTGCAATATCGACACAACTGGAAAGGCACGCAAAGCACCTATGTGGGAATCAATCTGGCAGCGACCTGCCTATATCTGAAAAAACAGGAAGAATCAAAACGCCTGGCGAATGAATTGCTGAAATTGCTCCAGCATCAGGCGACCCGCCTGAACGTCGCTTTTGAAGACCTGGAGCCATGGACACTGGCCACCCTGGCAGAGGCGGCCCTGCTGGCGGGGCAGACGGAACATGCACGCATCCTGTACCGTCAATATTTTTCACGCGTTCATGACAAGCCCGGAATGGCGAACACGACCCGCATCCAACTGGAGCGCAATCTGAAAGCGCTGGGGCTATCCGGAGAAACGAAGAGTTTCCTGCCTGCTGAATGGAATGGAGAATGCCCTTGAGGCGCATCGGCATTTGCGGTCACCGTCGAATCCCCGTCGACAGAAATGCCTTGCATGCATCCTTGACCCGTATTTTCCAGAAATGGAAAAACGAATCCGCGGAAAACTGGATTTTTCTCTCCTCCCTGGCGGAAGGCGCCGACCGCATGGTTCTGGAAGTTTACGCCGAATGGTCGGGGACTCTTCCGAAACTGGAAGTTTACTTGCCTCTTCCTGTCGACGAATACGAAAAGGATTTCCAGTCGCCCGAATCCATTTCCGAATTCCGCAAGTGGCTTGAAATGGCTTGCGTGCATTTTCCCGAATTTCCAATGGAGCGCCCCCTGGCCTATCTATACGCTGGCCAAAGGCTGGTCGATGCCAGTTCGCAGATGCTTTTTCTCTGGGATGGCCAACCATCCCGAGGTCCTGGCGGTACCGCCGACATCCTGAACTATACTCGAAAAATCCAGAAGCCTTATGATGTTGTTTTTTTGTACGAATAATTAATTTAATAAAAAAGGATTTTAAAATGAATAAATTATCAAACGAATTTAAGTATTTTGCATTCATCAGTTATAGACACATCGACAATGATCCACAACGGGATGGACTTGGAAACCGTTGGGCTGACTGGATTCTGGAAGAATGCGAAAGTTGGCGAACCCCTGTGGAACTGGTAGGCAAAGAGTGCCGTCATGGAAAAGTTCCAGAACGTTGTTTTCCGCTCTTTCAGGACACGAAAGAATTGCCAACCAATGCCGACTTGGCAGAAAGCATCAGAACTGCATTGGATCAGTCCCGATACCTGATTGTAATTTGTTCTCCCCGGGCAACAGAATCTCGATATCTCAATGCTGAAATCATTCACTTCAAAAGTACTGGAAAAACCAATGCAATCCTTCCAATTATCATCGATGGAGAACCTAATGCTTCAGATTCCGATGATCCCAATGTACGCAGACGGGAATGTTTCCCGGCTGCACTTCGATACAAAGTCAATGAAAAAGGAGAAATTCTCACGGGAGAGCGCGATATTGAACCTGTCTGTGCAGATGCACGGGGTGAAGATGGGAAAGAAATTCGGATGCGGGACCGAAAGAATGCCGTCATTTTGGAAACAGCGAAACTCAAACTCATCGCAGGCATTCTGGGCGTCAATTTCGATGAACTCGTGCAACGGGACAAACTTCGTCAAATCAGGCAATCCAAAAAACGCTTCCGAAACCTGATGCTTTTTTCAATCGTCATCTTCTTTTTCTTCGTAATGGCGCTCATGTCCGCTATCTGGGCATGGAAAATGAGGCAGGAAGCCATCCATCAGCGTGATGTGTCCAAAAAAAATTCTGAAATTCTCATCCAAAATATTACACCCCTAGCATACTATGCAAATTTCAATACAGTAGACTTGAAACTCACAGAAATAGTTAACGAATTCGTTTCCAACTGCAAAGGCATATTCATTCCCGAGTATGATCCAACTTCCCTGAAAAACAGTTATGAATCAGCGCAATTATGTCAACTATCTGCAAATGCAATCATGGCTTCAAAAGACGAAGCATACTTTAAAACAATTATAAAAGGCTTGCCGCCTTCTAATGAAGTTATTGAAGACGCGCTGGAAGCCATGAAATATATTGACAAAATGGAAGAAATTTTGGAAAAAATATTCAAACTCAATTCACCTGCAAAAATTGAAGCTATCCTAGGTCAGAGTGTAGAATTTTTAAAGAAAATTCAAAGTGAAGCCCTGCTGGCCCGTGGTTATATTTTTTTGCAGACAAAAAAACTTTGGCTCGCACAAATTACGTTAGAAAGTTTCATCGGAATCATGGAAACCTGGCAGGGTTCTGAACAGATAGTTAAGTCCAAAACTTATGACCTTTTCGAAGCATATACCCATTTATCGCATGTATTCAGATTAAATAAAAATCTTGAAAAAGCACGATACTTTGCAAAAAAGAGCCTTGAAAATGGGATGGTTGCTGCAAAGGATGACCCTGCAAAAACACAACGTTTACTGCTTCGCTATGCTTTTTTTCGCTACCTGGAATTAACAGATAATGACATAAAAACAAAAATGCATGATATTTTTATTAAAAATGAAATTAATGAAGAAGATTTCTACAATACAATCATTCAATTTATTGAAAACACAGGGAAGTCTATTAATTAATAAAACAAGCAATCAGATTTTTATAAAAAATCACTCAATAAAATCGAGCAGAAGGGGATTGGTGGCGGTCAAGAACCGGGTGTCGACGCCGCATTCATGCAGGCAGGAAAGCAAAACTTTCATTTCGTTCAGCGCCCAGATGTCCGTGCTCGCCGCCAGTGATTTGCATGCATCCTGCAGCCGCTCGAAACGGTCGGCGTGAAAGCGCTCTGCACCGGCAAGGGGGTCACCGGAACGGCGCTCTTCACCAGCCGCGGGCGGTTCACCCGGGCGGCGGGCGGCATCAACTGGCTCAACGGGGCGGCCTTCTTTGCCAGCCAGAGGCGGCTCAGGCGTACGGAATGCCTCCTCAGCGCCTGGGGGCGGCCCAGACGTACGGAACGCCTCCTCAGCGCCTGGGGGCGGTTCACCCGTACGGCAGCCCTCCTCACCGGCCGGGGATGGTTCCCCGTCGAAAATCCAGCCGCGCAGGCATTCCGCGGCCAGACCGCGAATCCAGGGATGCAGGTCGGCGGCGTGCAGATGCAAGGATTCCTCGAAAAGCCGGCCCCTATCGAAGGTGCGCAGGGAATCGGCCGCCACCATGGCGGCATAGCGCACCCGCCAGTCGGAATCCTTCAGCCACTGGCGGATGGCGGACTGCATGTCGTCGCGCAATGCGGCCAGACTGCCTGCCACGACGCCGGCCGCGCTGCGCACCTCCCAGGAAGGATGGCCGAAGAGCAGATGCATGACGGATACGAGATGGGCCGAATCGCGCAATGCGGCTTTTCCGATGGCATCCGGGTGCATCGGCAAATCCAGGAAGGACCGCACCAGGAAGGCGACACTTTCGTCCATGCCGGCGCATCGCGACTCCAGTTCATTGCGCAGGGCCAGCGTGCGGCCGATTTCCTGCACGGCCCGCCGAACGCCGGGAAACGAGCCGGCGCGCTCCGGAAGCTGCACGGCGCCCACGAGTTCCATCACGGCGAGCACGTCTTCCAGTTGCGCGCGGTGGTATTCCCAGCGCGGATTCCAGAATCCGGATTCATCGAGGATTCCCGTCACGTCGAAGCCGCGCAGGGCCAGAAGCATCAACAGTTCCCCCAGAATGCCGCGGCGAATCCAGCCATCGCCGGCCAGAAACGGCGCCAGCAGGGCGGCATCCGGCGGCAGCGGCATCCGGGCCAGCATTTCCTTAGAGCACGTACAATCCCATCTCCTGGTGGGAATCGCGCGGGTCCAGGGCCAGGCGAAGAATGGCGTGCAGGTCCGCATGGGGTCCTTCAGGGCGTCCTCGGCCCAGACCACGGAGGCGGCATACGATGCCGACCAGTTGTCCGCCGCCAGAATCCGCTCCACGAGCTCTTCCCAGTTTCCATGCTGGTGGCGAAGCAGGCGCAGGGAACCCCTGTAGATTTCGAATTCCTCCCGGACCCGCAGCACCAGGTCCAGCAGCCACCCCGGATCCAGATCCCCGAGAGAACTGGAATCCGGCTCCTCATCGAGCCGCGTCAGGAATTCCCGCTGCATCCACTGGAATTCGGCATCCTCCATGCCTTCCCGGTCCGCCGGATTCTCATGGAGGCGATGCAGCAGTTCCAGCGCTTTCGCGAACCGCTTCGCTTCGGTCAGGTGCTGCATGCCATGGCGCACCAGATATGCCCGCAAATAGGAACCGCGCCCGAAGGACTGCCAGTTTTCCGAGGCATTCGCCAGCAGGCGGCGGATTCTGGCGCCCGTATGGCGGGTGGCACCGGATTCCCGGACGTGGGCGCGAAACGTCTCATGATAGAGGATGTATCCGACCTCCTCGTAGAAGGAGGGAACCGGATACACGAGCGACCGGATACACGAGCGACCGGATGCATTCCACGGCGCGCGCGAGAAGGTCGCGGGCATCCGGACCGCCATCCACGAACTGCCCGAACCGGATCAAATCGTACAGGGCATTCAGGGACAGCGAGCCCTGCGCCCAGGCGAGCAGGACGACCGGCGGCGTCAGAAGGGCCTGCAGGTCCCCGACGCCCAGCCGCTGCATCACTTCCGCATAATATACAGATAGCCCCTTCGTGAGTCTGGATTCGTCCGAAAAGCCGATTTCGCCGCGCAGGATATCGTCGAGCACGAAACGCACATACAGCGGAAGCCCCTTCGCCCTGGCCAGCACCGTCTCGACAAAAACATTGTCGATGGTCCCACTGGATGTTTCCCGGTCGCGGCGCAAAAGGTCGTATTTTTTCTTCAGGCTCCCCTCCAGCAGCATGGCGCGCACATCCTCGATGGACATCCCGGGCAGCCCGTCGGGAAACACCTGGCGGCATTGCGGAAGGGAAAAGATTTGCAGCAGATGGCCTTCCGGCCGGCCGGCGCAGACCCAGAGCACGTTGGCGCGCAGGTTCTGCCGGATCAAATCGAGGAACTTCGGATCGATGCGCGCGATTTCATCCATCCCGTCGAGCACGGGAATCAACTGGGGAGGCTTCTGGCGCTTTCCGGATGGCATCAACCCGGCCACGGCCTTCGTCAAATCGGAGAATCGGGCTTCCAGTTCCGGCAATCCCGCATGCTGCAGGGGCTCTTCCTGCCCAACCCGGAGGTCGTGCGCCAGCCAGGCGGAAATCTCGCGCACGGCAAGGCGCAGGAATCCAAGCCGGGTGCAGCGGGAATCGCCCGTCTTGAAGCGGTATGCCACCACGAGGCGATCCTTGCGGGGCGCATTGGAGATATCAAGGGCGAGTTTGGCCATGAGCATGCTTTTTCCAATGCCCGCCGGCCCGGACACCCACAGGATTACATCCCGGGAATTCTTGACGCAGGCGCTGAGAATCCCGGATTCTTTCCTGCGTCCCACCAGGTTTTCGGCGTCCAGGCGGATCTCGTCCACGAAATCCTCGACGACGGAAGCGTTGGCGGCCTGCCGGACGGCGGCCAGAAGGAAAATCTTCTGAAAGTCCTCGAAGAAATCCGTATTTTTCGAGATGGGGATATCTCCCCACAGCGCGTTGTAGATAATGTATTTGTTTTCCGACCTCATATAGAGCCAGGCGGAAGCTTCGGAAGCCTGCGATGCCCCGGAATAGGAATCCGGAACGCTGGCGAAACCGTGGTGGAACATCGGCCAGACGATGCGCGCGCGCCCGTGGCGGACCAGGGCCACGCGGTTCTCGTGCCGGGCCAGTCCGGAAAGGGATTCGGGGATATCCTTCTCGAAAAAATCTGCCGGACCGCGCAGAACGCGAAAGCGGCCGCCCCGCACCTGAACCAGTTCGACGTCGCACAGGAATCCGGCCTTGCGCCAGACGTCGAGAACCCTGGGCTCGTGCCCGGCCAGCAGCCGCCGCCCGCTTTCGTGCGTGATGCCGCCGCCGTGCGCCAGGAGATTGCGCAGGGGGATGACGCAGCGTTCCGGCTCCTGCTCGCCTTTGCCCAGGATCGAATCCAGTTCCTTCAGGACCCATGATTCGAGTTCCGGCAGAAAATCCGAATCCGGCGCCTGCCTTGCCAGGGTGCGTAGCATGTTCGCCCACATGCCGAACGTGGGCCGCAGGATTCTCGAGGCGAAAGCCTCCAGGAGTTTGCGGGGAGGCCTGTTTCCTGTCGTTTCCATCAGATCCGCCCACCCCGCGAGCGTGACGAAGCGCGTCAGAATCTCGAGCGCATCGCACATGCGGTGCAGGCGCATGATGGCATGCGTCTCCTCCAGATATTCGCGCAGTGGAACGGCCAGCACGGATGGAAGCGACACCACGAGAACCTGCATGTCTTCCGGGATGGCGCGCTTCACGTTCCGGCGGCTCGACAGTTCCCGGATGGCTCCCAGAATCTTCTTCCGGTGGCCAAGCGATTTCACGCCGATTTGCAGCAGTTCCTCATCTTTTATTTCAAATAATACCTTGTATTCATATTGTTTTCAATAAACAACTGGATGTATTGCTCTAGCCCAAGAGAATGCAACCATTGTGCAATATCGAAATCCATTCCCGCCCCCGTGGCCCGATTCTGCCACCCGACCGCCAGATCCTGTCAAGAGAAAAAATATGGAAAACGCAGTGGTTTCCAAAACCGCCGCCACTGAACCTAAACTGTGGCCTTCATGGGGAAAAATCTGCAAAAATCCTCTTGACTGCGAAGATGGTTCCTTTACTCTCGAAAAGGTTCTTTGAAGGTGACAAATGCGCAGACTTTACTTGATTCTGCTTGGATTCATGCTGCTCGCCTCCGGCGGCGCGGCGGCCCAGGCGCCTCAGGGCGCGCCAGCCCGGAATTCCCAGGATTCCAATGGGAAAAGCAATCCTGCAGGGACCGGAAGCGGGACGATGGGATCCGCGGCGGGGAATGCCGCCGGGGACGGGGCAACAAACGCCGCGACTTCGAAGGCGAAACCGGAAATGCAAGCGCAGACGGCCGGAGCAGCGGCGGGAAGTGGCAATGCCGCGCTGGAGGCGCTGGGGCGTTTTGCGCGGCGCTTCGGGCTGGACCGGCAGAAGTCGGCACATCTGTTCGTCATCGATTTCTCGGGGAGCATGCTCTGGCCGCCCGCGAAGGGCGCCAAGGGCCCCGCGCCCAAACCCCGCAAGGGCCAGCCGCCGGCACCCACGCGCTGGGACGTGCTGCTCGGGGCGCTGCCCACGCTGCTCGATGCCATCCCGGAAGGGGACTGGGTGTGGGTCATCGGATTCCATGAGAAAGTGGTCGAGGATTCGGCCTGGGTGTTTTCGGCTTGGCAAGGGGCCAAATCCCGGGATTTCCTGATTCAGTCCCTGCGCACGCAAAAGGATTTCGGCAACTGGACCAATGTGGGACTGGCGCTGCGGCGGGCCAAGGAAATCCTCAAGAATGCCGGGCCGCGCATCCAGAACGTGTACCTGCTCACCGACGGGCTGCACGACGTGCCCGAAACGGACGAGTTCTTCGACCGCAAGTCGAAGGCCTGGACGTCTCTGGCGGCGGACTGGGAAGGGCTGTTCCGGGACGCCTCCCGCACGCTGCTCTTTTCCATGTACGGGCTCTTCGACGTGGCGGACTTCCGGGACGTCAGGAGCGTGATTCCCAAGGTGAAATTCCTGGCGTTCTCGGGCGCGGGGGATTTGAACCTGGTCTTTCGCGAGCAGGTGGACACGGCGCTTTCCAACCGGGTGGCCGCCTTCCTGGAGCGCGAACGCGAAAAGGGGACCGTGCGCCTGCAGATTCCGGATGTCCGGCTGGATTACACGAAGGGTGAGAAGCGCTTCACGCTGGTGCTGGAATCCGCGTTTTCCACGCTGCCGGTGCAGGGGAGAATCCGGCTGGAAACCGTGAAGAAGCCGGAGGACCCCGAATTCGGCATGCAACTGGAGACGGATTCCTTCCGGCTCGAGCCCGGCCAGAAGATGGAAGTGGGCATCCGTGTGCAGGCACGGGTGCCCTCGGCGACCTTTTTTGCGCATAAAACCGAAGAAGTTGCCTTTGCCGTGACGGTTTCGGATCTGGTCCTGGAGCCCGAGGCGGACTTCAACGCCGCTGGACTGGCCAGTTTGCGCAGCGTCCCGAATGCGCCCGCCGCGGCGCAGGGGCGGCTGATTCTGGAAATGCATTATGGGCGCTGGCCTCACTATTACAAGACGATTGCAATGGCGCTGGCGATATTGCTTGCATTGCTGGTGCTGTATGCCATCTGGCGGATGCGGCCGCGGCGCGTGCGCGGCCACCTGGAGTGGCTCACGAAGCCCGCGCAGTGGCCGCATGGGGAGAAAACGCCGTTCGAAGGCAGGGGAAGCGCCCGCGTGGGCTCCGCGAGCACCTGCCAGGCGCGCCTGGAGGCGTTTCCGGCGCTGTTCCTGGCCATTCACGACCGGCCGGCGGGCATCTTCGGGCGGCGGATCGTGATGGAGGTGGGCTGCTCGGGGATTTCGCGCAATGGCTCCACGCTGTCGAGTGGGCGCGCCTATCCCGTGGCCTCCAGCGCCATCTACGAATACGAGGATGCGCAGGGGCGCAAGATCGAATTCAAGATCGTATTGCGAAAATGATTGCAATTGGAAATAGCAAATAAAACTACATGCAGAAAGGAGAGTGACATGGCCGAAAACATGGAAAACAGGGAATCGTTGCTGGAGCGGCAGGCCACGCTGGTGATCGGACTCGGGGGCGCCGGGGGACAGGTGGTCGCCCGCATCAAGAACACCATCCAGAGCACGTTCGGAGCAGATAGCGTCAAGGCCAGGAACGTGCATTACCTGGTCATGGACAATGAAGATTTTCCCAACCTGGAACCCATCGTCCGCCAGACAATCAATGAAACGAGCGAATTCCTGTGCCTGTCGCGCTTCAATCCGAGGGAAGCCTACAAGGCCTATGAGAGCAGCCCGGAGACGATGGCGGATCTGCGCGTGTGGTTCCCCCCGGAAGACATCGACATGCTGCCCAACAAGGTGGAGGATACGGGAGCCGCCCGGTGCCGGCCGCTGGGACGCTTTTTCCTGTATCACAACCGTGAAAAGGCCCGCAAGCGGATCCTGGAGGTGGTGAGCCAGGCGCTCACGGGCGTGCCCGAAGCCCGCAAACTGCGGGTGATCCTGGTGCACTCCTGCCTGGGCGGCTCGGGCTCCTCGGCCATGCTCGACGTGGTCTACATGCTGAAACTGATCCTGCAGGCAAAGAAGGTGGAAGGAACTTTCTACGACTTCGTTCTGCTACCCGAACTGTTCATCGAAACGGCCTGCCGGGGTCAGCCGGCACTGGAGGAGTTTCTCAAGGCCAATGCCTTCGCCTTCTTCCGGGAAATGGACTATCTTCAAAAAAACCCAGACAAGTTCAATGAATGGGCCATGGATGCCGTCTCGGCAGGGCGCATGCAGCCGGGGCGCGGCCTGGAACGCGGCCAGGAACCGCCATTCACCATGGTGTACCTGATCGACAGCGTGATCCCCGAAGGCTCCGTGGGACAGTTCGCCAGCCTCAACGACCTGTTCGACTACACCCGCACCTGTATTTACTACACCATG
Source organism: uncultured Kofleriaceae bacterium (assembly GCA_964516435.1). Taxonomy (GTDB): domain Bacteria; phylum Myxococcota_A; class Polyangia; order HGW-17; family HGW-17; genus HGW-17. The sequence continues at coordinate 91,558 of CAZEZP010000025.1, forward strand.
TTCTGTGAACCCGTAGTTTCGGGATTCGACAAAAGAGTGTGCAATGCCGAGGGAATCAACGCCAAGGATTCCAAATGGGGACGCACACTGCGCTACAGCGCGGTGGGCGTGTCGGAAATCCGCCGGCCGCGGGAACTGCTGCGGGAGTGGTACGCGCTCAAGGCGCGCAGGGACCTGCTGCAACTGTGCCTGGGTGATGAGCGGGAAATTTCCCATGACGCCGTTCTGGCCTCGATGCAGGGGCTCATCGACGGCATCCCGGTCTTCAATGAATTGCAGCAGCGCATGAACGCCGTCGTGGATTCCGTGGTGAAAAAACTTCCCACGGCGGACCTGTATCTGGTTTCGGACTCCAAGGTCAACTGGGAGGAAGCCACCGCAGCCAATTTCCAGAGCGCCATCACCGCAGCAGCGCGCCTTGTGGAAAACGCCCGGGTGGATCTGGCCCGCGCCTACGGGACCTTCGTCGATACCGCATCCGGCACGTTCCGGAATGGACTGCTGGCCTTCCTGAACACGTGGGGCAACTTCCGCGGGCTTTTCTTCTGCAAGCGGGTGCTGGACCAGTACAACCTGCACCTGGAGGGCAGCATCCCGGTACACCTGCAGTCGGTGCAGCAGAAAAAGCGGGAAGCCGAGAAACTGCGCGAGGACCTGGAAAAACTGGCCGATTCCATCCGCAAGCCGCTGGTGGGCAGCGGCGACAACGCCGGAAAGATCCAGGATTTCACGAATGCCCTGCAGCAGTACGTGCGCGCGGCGCTGCAGGCGGAAACGCATGCCTGGCTGGCCGAACTGACCCGCGTGTGCGCCGGGGATCCGGAAGGCAAGGACCCGAGCCTGCAGATCGTGGATCCCGATACAGGCAAGGTTGCAAGTGCCAAAAATCCGACCCATTCCATTCTGGATACGCTGGTGGATACCCTCAACAGCCGGATTCTCGAAATGCAGAAACTGCACATGCAGGATATCCACCTCGAGTTCCAGCGCCGGCTGAATCAATTGGGGCACAGTCCCGCAAGCATCTACCTGCCGGACATCTTCGGGACCCAGTCACTGGAAGATTCATCGGTCCTGTGGCCTTATCATCAGGCGTATCCGGTGTTTTCCGGCGTGGGCGACCGGCAGAAGCTCTTCGAGGACCTGTTCCGGCGCATCCGGGAACTGGAACCGGAATGCGGTAATTTCGATCGCTGGTCGCTGTGGAATTCTTCGCAACTTCTGGAACGGTTCAGCCGGATAGGTAAGAGACTGATTGCGGAAATCAATACACAAAACAAAAAAGATCTGCTCTCGGCCATGGGGAACCGTGTTGCCGAGTACATGGGCAAGTTGAACAATTACTCAACGCCCGTATTGCGTTGCACCAAAGAAAAAGTGATACATCCCCAAGACAAGAAACGGATTCAGGAACTCCATTTTCTGGGGGCTGAAAGCCAGGATCTGATCAGTGAAGCAAAAAAACAAAATGTCAGGGTGGATGAAAACTGCGAATTCCTGCTGGATGAGGGAATTGTCCATATTCACACTTTCAGTATCTTCCCGTATCTGATTTCCGATTCCCTGCGGGGTATGGAAGCCGCCTATGTATACCGTACAGAAGACGTGCGACCCCATTTTTCGAATTCGCTCAACAATGGCTCCCTGGATGACGAGGACCCGCTGACCATCGGAAAACGCCCGCCGCTGGAAACCTACATCAAGATGTGGGCGCTGACGTATGCCATGGACAGCAATGCCCAGGTCCGCAATACCATCCAAGAGCGCCTCTCGATGAAGATGTGCCACCAGTGCCAAGGCCGTCATCCCACCTTCTTCTTTTTCGAACAGAACCGGAATCACCCCCACTATGGATTGAATGCCATCTACTGGAACGTCGATGGATATACGCTGACCCAGGATGAAAAGATTCCCTCTATCCATATTTATTCTAAATTGTTTACTATTTATACGGATCGCCAAGATGTTTATCACCATTATGCCAAGGAATACGGTATCCTCCAGTGCCACGAAAACATTCTCTACCTGTTCGAAAACGACAATGCGGGCTTGCCGAACCTGCTCTATGACGCGTTGAAGGAATATCTCACGGTTCTCGAGAAATCCTACACGTCCCTGGTTGCAAGCCAGGAATACATGGTCGCCCAACAAAAAGAACTGGAAAACCGCTCAGTGTCGCCCAATGAAAAAGTCCTGGTGGAAAACGCCAAATTCCTGCTGCGGATGATCCGCACGCTGAAAAGGCTCATCGAGTTCTACGAAGCCCATTACGGCATCAACCAGACGGTTTCCTACGTGTAAAGGTGAACCATGCAGTTTCGCCCCACGTTCTGCCTGTGGATGGAACCGGGAAATCCCGCCGAAGTCCTGGAAGCGTTCCGGCGGCGCTGGCAGAAGGAGCCTTTCGCCGGCGCCGCCCACGTGTTCGTGGAGCCGGCCGGAGCCTTCCTGAAGCTCTCGGACGACGAATGGCACCGGCGCATCCGCGGGGCGCTGTCCGAAACCGGCGAGCAGAAGCCGGGGCTGACGCTTTGCCACGTATGGAATCTGGCCTATGCGCCCGAAGGCTTCTTCGATCAATGCATCGACGTCCTGCTGCAGGTGCATGAGCGGCTGGATTCCTTTCTGCGGCTCAACTCCAACCTGTATCCCCAACTGCACAACCGCCTGTGCCAGTTGATCCTGCGGCTGCCGCTGCAGGGGCAGGAAACGCCCGGCTCCGCGTGGCTGGAGCGCATCGGGAAGATCCAGAACGCGCGCATGCCCCTGAGCCGGGTGATCGTGGTGGGCAACTCGAACGTGCATCCGGAAGACCACCCGGAAGGCGTCACGGTGCGGGATTCCGAAGTGCGTACGCATCTGGAGGAAACCCTCGTGGCCCTTCTGGAAAGCGGAGCGGAAACCCTCCTGGGCGCCGCCGTCCAGCCCGGACGCCTGCCCTTCTGCTCGGTGGGATGCGCCCGGGTGGTCATGGACCTGAAGAACGCGGGCGAGTACCGCGCCCGGCATCAGGCCGCCCGCCTCCTCGACGAGCAGTTGCGCGAGGACGGCGCCATCGCGCGCCCGGATCCTGCCGCCGGCGTACTGGAGGAACTGGATCTGGACCCCGAGCGGGTCCTGCAGAACCTGCTCGAGGGCGCGGATCCGCACCGGCCCACCTGCCTGAATGTGCTTCGCAACCTGGGGCTGCCCGCCATGGATGCCCGGGAACTGGAAGGGCCCGACGGGCCGGACATGCCGGCGGCGTGGATGACGCGGGGAATGATGGAACTGTCGGAATCCCTGGGGACCGCCTACGACAGGATGCAGGAAAACCGGCACTGGTTCACGGCGCGCACGGCCCGGCGCCTGTTCGAGCGCATCCGCGAAAACCTGCAGGATGGAACGAATTTGTACTGGGTCCAGGCGCGCCATCAACTGGAGCGCATCCAGGACGCCAACCAGCGCGCCAAGGGCGCGTATCCGCAGGCCGTGGAGGCCGCATTTTCCGGGAAACCCGCTGCGAGCGGGACAACTGGGACCAACTGGAAACAGGCACTTTCCGAAATCCTGCCGCCCAACGAATCCCCACGCCCGGATGCCGGGGAACCGCCGCCGGATCCGGCCCGCGCCTACCGGGAACTGCGCCATCGGGTGCAGGAGCGCAAGTGGGCGCCTTCGCACCTGGCGCGCTGGACGCTGGGATTTTTACCATTCGCCTTGCTGCTGGGCCTCTGGGGCGGCTCGCTGGGATGGTGGCCGCTGGTCCTGCATGCGGCGGTGGCGGCCGGCGCGGCGGGTCTTGGATGTTTGCTCGGTGCCTATATCCTGTACCGGGAGAAGTCCCTGCGCGCCCAGGGCGTGGCCGTCTTCCGCGAGGCGCTACGCGCGTTCGCCCGCATGCGCCTGAAACAGTTGCTCAAGGATCAGGGCGCACTGCATCATGATCACCTGCATGCGCTCATGGGTGAACCCGAGGAAACGGCTTCCCGGAAGATTCTGGACCCGGAAAAGGCCTTCGGGCGGCATGCCAGAAATCCGGAGATGCAGTCCGTAATCGAAATGGACTTCCACCAGCGGCTCTTCGTCGTGCGCGCGCGCATGAAGGCGATATCCGAAAAACTGAAGGAAACGCCATGGGTCCCGGCGCTGGCTTCCAGCCGCTGGCTGATCTCCTTCTTCAACGAGGAGACCCTCCGTCTCTTTCCTTTTTTGGCACCGCCGGCGAATGGGCAACTGAACCGCATCGACAAAACCCAGAGCCCACCGGAAAAGGAACAGATCGCGGCGTGCCTGAAGCCCGAAAAGCCGGAGAAGAAGGAACCGGGTCCCTGGGCGCGCTTCTGGGAAACGCTGGAAGAGTCCCCCTATCAGAGCCAGTGGGCAAAACATCTGCGGGAACAGGGATTCTGGTATTTCGAAAAACTGCCCATCGAAGCGTTCCTGGATTTCATCCACGCGGAAGACCCCGCCATCACCGCGAAAGCGGCCCGGGAGATCCAGTTGGCGGCGCATCCTTACTGGCGTCTGTCCACCTCCGGCTCGCCATTTTATATCTTCGCCCACGCCGTGCATCCGCAGGGAAGTGGCATGGCGGCGAACCCGGTGGTGCAGAAACTGGTCGACGGCTACACGAGGGAAAGACTGCCCGCATGGGACGGTTTGCCCGGAGTCGTCTGCATGAAGGTGGAAGTCATCGAGACGGAACACACCATGCATCCGCTGCCCATCGCCCATGCCGGCGGCATGCCGGACCCGAACTTGCCGGATGGCGGTTCCACCCCGATTTCCTATGTGTAGGAGAATCATGACAAATACGAATGCCTCTCCTTCTCCCCCGAGCGTTCCCGCCAGGAGCCAGGCGCCGCGGCGTCTGTTTCCGTTGAGCGCTGCTGTGCTCTTCATTGGCATATATTACATTCTTCCTGCCTGGATATTGTTTCCATTATTGCAATCATCATTCCATGGCGCGGGGTATCTGGCCGTATCGATGATGCTCTATCTGGCCGTGCTGGGAGGATTGGGAATGGCGGCTGGATTCGAGCCGCAACTGAAGGGCGAGGCACCCTGGGTCCGGCGGCTAGAAAAATTTGAACGTGGCCCTGGACAAGCCGGCACGGACTTTGGATTCGCCATTTTCGCGACGCTTTCGGCGGCCGGGCTGGGATACGCGAGTTCCCAGACCGCCTGGGCCTTCTTCTGGATGCCGGCGGCCATGGCCGCATCCGTCTCGTTCTGGCTGCTGGCGGTTTCCGGCAATCACGAGCCCTGGCCGGCGGCTTCCTACACGCGCGTATTTCCCACGGTGTTTCCGCCTCCAGCGTTCACCGAGCCGGATCCGGCCGCCACGCCCGGCAGCAACGTCTCCCTGCGCTGGACGTACAGGCGCGGCGGCATCGAGGAAATCGCCCACGACGTCAAACTGTTCGTGCCGGAATCCGAGGTGACCGCGGCCAAGGCGGTCAATCCGGGCCAGGGAATCACCAAACTGTATTCCAACATGGACGCCCTCTCGAAGATGGCGCACCTGTTCACGAATCCGGCATGCAACACGTTCCTGGTGGGGCTGGCGCGGCGGCTGCACGAAGAGGCCAAAGCCGGGGAATACTCGCTCTACGAGGAGCTCTCCAACGTGCTCGCCTGCGTGCAGGCCATTCCCTACAAGACCGATCTCGAGAGCACGGGACAGGAGGAATACTGGAAATTCCCCGTGCAGACGCTTTTTGACGGCTGCGGGGACTGCGAGGACAAGGCGCTGTTCATGTGCGCGTTGTGCATGCTGCTCTTTCAGGCGTATCCCGAGGAGCAGAAGGAGCACGCCCTGGAAGTGTACCTGCTCGTGAGTTTCGAGGAGGGACATGCCGCGGTGGCCGTGGGCGGGCCACACGTGCACCTGCCGGAGCGCTTCTACACCTACAATGGCCGGCGCCTGTACTTCTGCGAAACCACCAGCGACGGGCGCGTGGGCGCCGTTCCCGAGGGCGTGGATCCAAAAAAGTTCATCACCCTTCCCATGAGCCTGCAGAACTGGGAAATCCCCCCGACCAACTAAATTTTATTGAATTTTTTATCGAATTGATTATTTAATTTTTAATTTTATTAATTATTTTAATTGCTTTTATAGATAGCCCGAAAATTGCAATTTCAAAGATGTTTTCCTACCGGGAGGGGGGACATTCGGCGAGGCGGGGATCCAGGCGGCAGGCGAGCGCGGTGTACTCCTTCGCGGAAGCCTCGTTGGGCTTGAGTTCCTTGTAGCCGCGGCGCTGCAGGGCGGCCATGGCCAGGCAGCCCGCGGCGTGTCCGGCCTTGCAGATGCGCTCGTGCAGGGCCGTGAGCATCGCGGCCGTGGTGGAATCCTGGGCCATCATCCTGGGCGCGTAATCCAGGCACACGGGATGCGCGAGATGGCCGCACACCTGCCCCATCAGCCGTTCACCGGCGGCAGGCGGCGCTTCCCGCCCATCGCTTTCCACGATGAAGCGGCCATACAGCACGCACGATGGGTTCTGGCCCAGGGAGCCATACGTGCGGCCATGGGCGGCGTATTCGTATTCGTAGTTGGGCATCTGCACGCCCGCGGCGCCCAGGCATGAGGCGCGCGCCTGGACTACGGCGGCGCGGCGCTCCTCGGGGGAACCCTTTTCCATGGCGAGGATCCACTCCACGCAGGCGTCCTGGTAGGAATCCGAGCAGGTCTGGCGCAGGATCTGCAACGCCCAGCCGCGCTGATCCGGCTCATGGCGCAGCAAAAAGCGCGCGAACTCCGTGCAGGATTCGTTGTCGCCCAGGCGGCAGTGGCGCAGCAGTTCGTCGCGGCCGGCCCGGGGATCCGGCTGGGTCCAGATCCGGCGGACGTGGCCGGCGGCCCATGCCAGGCAGGCCGCACGATAGTCCATGTCGAAGCAGGCCTGCTTCAGGAATGGTTCGGCCTGCGGATAGCGTGGCATGTTCTCGAAGAGCGCCCGGCGCGCGATCTCCACCAGTTTGGCGCATCCGAACGTATCGCCCAGTTTGCAGCCGCGCAGCAGGAAGGGCAGCATCCAGGCCAGATCGCGCTTTTCGACCTGCAGCAGGGGGTCCTGGTAGCAGGCCTCCGCGACACCGCCGTCGCAGGCCGCCTGCAGGGCCGAAAGCGCGTTGGCCTTGAACATGGCGGCATTCCTGCGCTCCACGACGGAAAGCGCCTGCACCAGGAAAACGCACTGGGAAGGCTCCTTGCGGCAGGCCTCCAGGCGGTTGAAGAACGCCTGTTTCATCCGGTCGGGCTCCACCCTTGAATCGAGGACCGACACCATGTCCAGTTGCCGGCAGGCGCGCGTATTTCCCTTGACGCACAAGGCATCCAGGGAGGGTTTCCAGGATTCGGCCGCGGTTCCCGGCATGGGAAAGAGCGTGATGTCCGCCTCGTCGAGCAGCCGTTCGCAGGCGGCTGAAACACCCCGGCTGCAGGCGGTTTCCAGAACTTGCAACATGCGCAGATCCCCGGTTTCCTCGAGCGCCTGCGCCCATTCCCAGCAAGCTTCGGGAGTGCGGCCTTCGCAGATGTCCTGCCGGTCCTGGCGAACGGAAGAACGCGGGGCCCGGGTGCGCGCGCAGGAAAATGCCGCGGCGAGAATCACGGCCAGCATCAGCAGGGTTTCGGTCTTCATGCAGGAATCCTTTCCGCGGGGGCATTCGTATCACATTTTCCAGTTTGGCCACAAGCTGCCGGCGGGCATCCCTAAAGGTGCAAAATTTCGAACCAAAAGTCTTGACAACGCGAACGCCCTCTGCTAATGGTATGCACCTGCCGCGCGGGTGATTGCGCGGAAAGCCCGGAAATGGCGGCCAGAACCGCTTTCCGGGGAAGAGATCGCATTCGAGGAGTCGCAGGTTCGTCATGGCCCATCATCGTTCCGCTGAAAAACGTCATCGTCAGAGCATTGTGCGCAATGCCCGCAACCGTTATTTCATTTCCACGCTGAAAACCTTCATCAAGAAGGCCCGCAAGAGCATCGAGGCCAAGGAAGAGAACGCGCAGGCGATGCTGCGCAAGGCTTCCGCGTTCATCCAGCACGTGGCGGGCAAGGGGATCATCCACCGGAACAAGGCTTCCCGGCTGGTCTCCCGCCTGACGAAGTTCTACAACAAGAGCCTGTAAGGGCGTGCCAGCGTAGCTCAGTCGGTAGAGCAGCTGATTCGTAATCAGCAGGCCATCGGTTCGAGTCCGATCGCTGGCTCCAAGCAAAATCCGGAGAAAAGAAGGAAAGGCGAGGCATCCGATGGATGCTGGGCCTCGTTTTTCGCCCTGCGGCCCGCCGCCTTTGGCCGGCCTTTGGAAGGCCCACTGCCTTTTGGCAGATCGCCAGCCTTTTGGTTACCCGCATTTTTTAAATCTCGACCCTCTTGCTTTTCAATCAGGGTTCGGAATCGGCTTTTTCCGGGCCGTCAGCCGGAAACTAGAAAAGGAAGCGGGCGAGAGCGAATCCGGCCATGCCGGCCAGAAGGGCCAGCCCCACCCAGAACACGGCATCCGGACGCGCGCCGCGCCCAACGTCCGAAGACGGCGAAGGCTGCGGGGAATCGCCAGCGGTGGGATGGGAAGCCGCCGGTGCGGCCGCGGGAATTCTTTCTGCCTCCCCTTCCCGCTCCATGGCCGGACGCGGCGCCGGAACCGCCGCGAAACGCCCGGTCCGTTCCCGGGCGCGCTGGGCCAGTTTTTCCGGATTGGCCATCAGTTCGAGCCAGGCCTCGTCGTCCAGGTCGTCCGGAACCAGGCTCGATGCCTCCAGCCCCTGCGCTTCCGAACGGCCCCAGCCTTCGCCGAACCCCTGGTCGAAATCCAGTTCGACATCGTCGGTCGGCGCCGGCTGCGCTTCGTCCTGCACCTCCAGTTCGGCACTGGAGAACGAGCATACGTAGGCGCCCAGCGCCATGCGGGACAGGCTGATCTTCCGGCGCAGGGCATAGGCTTCGATGTCGGCGACCAGTTCCGCCGCGCTCTGGTAGCGGTAAGCCGGATTCTTGTCCACTGCTTTTAGCAGGATCTTCTCCAGATCCGGATCGATGCCCGGCCGCACGACGGAAGGCAGGGGAACGGGCTTGTGCAGGATGGCTTCCTGCGCCTCCTGGGGCGTGCCGCGGAACAGGCGGCGGGCCAGCACGAGCTCGTACAGGATGACGCCCAGACCGAACAGGTCCACGCGGTGGTCGACCGCATGGCCGGCAATGGCTTCCGGCGCCATGTAATTGACCTTTCCTGCCACGATGTCGGCGCTCCTGTCCGCGGAAATCTCTCCGGATTCCGCCTTCGCCACGCCGAAATCCACGAGTTTGGCAATACCGTTGCGGGTGACGAGGATGTTCGACGGCGTCACGTCGCGATGCACCAGATGCAACGGCTTTCCGCGCGAATCCGCAAGCGAGTGGACCACCTGCAGACCCTCCGCCACCTGGGCCACGATGCACAGGGCATGCTCCAGCGGCAGGAATTTCTTCCGGGCGATCGAGGCACGCACGATGCCCATCAGATCCATGCCGTCGATGTACTCCATGACCATGTACAGGCCGGATTCGTCTTCGCCGATGTCGTACACCTGCACCAGGTTGGGATGATGGAAGCGTCCCGACAGGACGGCTTCCTGGATGAACAGGCCGCGCATGAGGGAATCCCCGGCCAGTTCCGGATGCAGGCGCTTGATCACCACCTGGCGCTGGAACTGGTACCGGCCCTGCTGCACGGCCACGAAGAGTTCGCCCATGCCGCCGGCGGCGATTTTGCGAAGGATCTGATATTCGGTATTCAAATGCTTTTTTTCCATGATTCAATCCCGGGCGTCCCAGCGCTCCAGCGTGCGCTGCGCCGCTTCCAGCCAGGCTTCACGATCCTCGAACGGCCTTGCGCAGGACGCCCGCAACTGCATCCGCTCCACGCGGGCGATGCGTTCTTCCACGGCCGTTTTCCGGGCGGCCTCCACCATGGACCTTTTCACGCCGGCGATGCATTCCTCCAGGAATTCCTGGGAAGCGCACACCATGAGCATGTCCAGGCCGGCATCCAGCGCGCGCACGGCCAGATCCCGATGAAAATCCCGCATGGCGCCCATTTCCAGATCATCGGAGACCAGGATGCCGGAAAAGGGGATTTCGCGCGCACGCCGGATCCAGGCCGCCGACAGCGTGGCGGGAAGAGAAGCGTCCAGTGCCGGAACCCTCACATGCGCCGTCATCAGGAAATCCAGCGACCGGGCCAGTTCCCGGAAGGGCTTCATGTGGATGCTTTCCATGGCGTCCATCGGAAGATCGCACGTGGGAAGCCGCTCGTGGGAATCGGCGAGCGTGTCCCCGTGTCCCGGGAAATGCTTGCCGCAGGTGAAAATGCCTTCGTCCTGCAGCCCCTGCACAAAGGCACCCGCGTGCCGGATCACGGCGTCGGGATGCGTTCCGAAGGCGCGGTTCCCGATGACCCGGTTCTCGGGGCGGGTCCATACGTCCAGCACGGGCGCGAAATCCGTGTTGAAGCCGAAATGCGCCAGTTCCCGTGCCATCAGGCGCGCCACGGTCCGCGTGAGCGCGGGGTCCCCCGCGGCAGCCAGATCGAAGGCCGCTGGCCAGGGCAGACTGCGGATGCGCGCCACGCGGCCGCCTTCCTGATCCACGCCCAGCAGCAGGTGCCCGGGGCCCTTCCAGCGGGCATGCAGTTCCCGCGTCAGTTCCAGGAGTTCCTCGTGCGTGGCGAAGTTGCGCGCGAACAGGATGATTCCGCCGATGGCGCCCTTTTCCAGCCGTCGCCGCAGGTTTTCGGGAATGTCCGGGCCCGGGAAGCCGGCCCAGAAGAGGCATCCGGGATCGGGGCGGCTCATGCGTCCTCCCGCTCTGCCAAAAGAGCGCCGGCGAAGGCGGCCGCCCCGATGATGCCGGCCTGGTAGCCCAGTTTCGGAGCCGCCCAGCGCACGGCGCCAGGCACGCGCCGCTCCACGAGCGCGCGCACCCGGGATGCGAACGTGGGACAGCCTTCCCACACCGTGCCGCCGACCATGATCACGCCGGGATCGGCGAGCATCACGGCATCACAGAGCGCACGGGCGGTCATGGCCGCCAGATGGTCCAGAATTTCGGAAGCGCGCGCATCCGCTGCGGCCGCGGCGGCATCCAGATGCCCCATGTGCTCCACGGCGAACGGCACGCGCCCCTGGATCCAGCGCGAAAAGTTCAGCCCTCCCACGAACGCCTCCAGGCAGCCACGCCGGCCGCAGCCGCACGCGGGGGCATCCGGGGAGGCATCCGCCAGGACGTGTCCGATCTCCATCGCCTGGCCGCGGGCGCCCTCCACCAGACGGCCTTCGGAGACGAGCCCGCCACCCACGCCCGTGCCGAAGAACACGGCCAGCATATGGCGCGCGGAAGAATCCTCAAGCGCCAGGAACTCGCCCCAGGTGATGGCGTTGACGTCGTTGAGCACCACCACCGGCACGCCGCAGGCATCCTCGAGCACCTGCGCGAGGGGCGCATCGGTCCAGTCCAGGTTGGGAGCGCGCTCCACCCGGCGGTGGGCGGCGTCCACCATTCCGGCCACCGCCACCCCCACGCCATCCACGGGGCCGACACGCCGGATCTCCTCCGCCAGGATGGCCGCCACCCCTCGAAAATCCCGGGTTCCCAGGGGACGCAGGCGGGCATCGGCGCAGGTGGGCATCTTTCCGGCACCGCCCATCGGCACCGCGCCGCAGCGCACGTTGGTGCCGCCCAGATCCAGTCCAGCCATTCTCCTCGTCATCCGTGGCTCCTCATGCATGATGGTTCCCATTGCGAACCGGCCATCGCCACGCGGGCGGGCGCGAAAGCGTCAAAACAGTTCGAAATCCTTGCAGAACGTGACGGAAGTGCCGGCGCGACCCTTCAGAGCCTCCTGGCGGTGCTCCCCGTTGGGCCAGAAGAAGGAGCAGGCATCGCGCGGCGCATCGAAATGGATGCAGGATTCGCATCCGCACAGGAAGCCGAACCGAACCGATTCCACGAGAAAGGTTTCATTTTTTTTCTGCTGCATGCCGGCACCTGCGCCGGCGCATTTGTACCGGTTCCCGCGAAAATCGTCAATGCCGCCGAAACGGCATCCCGCCGGCGGCCAGCCGCAACGGCAGACGGCCCCGGCCGTTCCGGGCACCCAAACGCGCGCGCCGAAAAAATGCCGCAGGGGGGCTTGACACGGGAGGAAACGAATATATACCGTTTGCGGCATATATCGATTTCGATATATGTTGCGGCGGCGGACGGTCATGCCGCCATCCGGCCGCGGGAGGACGGGACATGCAGGAAAACGTCAACATCAATGCCGAAGAGATGGCTGCCATGCTGGCGGTGTTCACCAACGTCCCGCGGCTGCGCATCGTGGAGCGGCTGCTGGCCGGCCCCTGCATCGTGGGCGACCTGGTGCGCGAGACCGGCTATGCCCAGGCCGTGATTTCCAAGCAGATCGGCATTCTGCGGGATGCCGGCCTGCTGCAGTGCAACCCGCAGGGGCGCTGCAGGGAATACAAGCTCGCGGATGCGAGCGCCGTGAAGAACCTGCTCGAGGCCGCTTCAGGCATGGTGGCGGCGGCGGCCTTAAACCAGCGGGAATGCGAAAAACTGCGCCGCAACGGGAACTGATTCCACACGACAGGAGGTGTGTCATGATTGAAGTCGTAACCAGTTACAAACAACTCGAAACTTCCACGGACCATCTGGCGGGTCCCCTGATCCTCGGCTTTTTCGGAGATTTTTCGCAAAGCGCTACGCAAACCCTGCCCGCGTTCAAGGCTTTTTGCGAAAAGCATCCGCAACTGCCGGCCTATCTCGTGGACGTGGGCAAGGTCAAGGATGTGCACGGGCATTTCCAGGTGACCCAGGTGCCAGCCGTTGTGCTCGTCAGGGGCGGGCGCGTGGTGAACCGCGTGGTGGGGACGGCCACCGTGGCATCCTATGAAGCCGCCTTCCTGGCTGCCGATGGCTCTCCCGCCACCGCGTCGAAGGCGGCCGAATCCAAGAAGCCGGGGCATTCCGTGACCGTGTACACGACCCAGAGTTGCCCGTGGTGCGTGCGGGTGAAGAACTACCTGCGCCAGATGAACGTGCCCTTCAAGGAAATCGACGTGGGCCGGGACCACGCGGCCGCCATGGAACTGGTGCGCCGCACCGGGCAGACGGGGGTGCCGCAACTGAACATCGACGGACATTACGTCATCGGCTTCGACAAACCCAAGATCGACCGGCTCCTGGGCCTTTCGGGAGCCGCGTCCATGGCGAACTGACGATTGCACCGAGGAGGTAGATGAACATGAAAATCAAGCCCGTGAACGAGAAAGTCCTGCTGCGTCCCGTCCAGGTGGAGGAAACCGCGGGCGGCATCCTGCTGCCGCCCTCCTCGCGCGAGGAACCCGACATGGCCGAAGTGGTAGCCGTTTCCGAACAGGTGACGGGATGGGACCTCGCGGCCGGCGACAGGGTGCTGGTCAAGAAGTTCTCCGGCACGGAAATCGAGTGGGAAGGCGAAAAATTGCGGTTCGTGGACGTGGGGGATCTTCTGGCCAAGTGGGTCGAGGCCGACGAGATTCCGGAAAACTGATGGATGGATAAATATAAATATTATTGCAATATATGATTGCAATACATGAAAGGACAATACAATGCTTCAAACCAATCTCGAACACATTCAGACCATGGAACAATATGAAGAAATCCTCAAGAGCGGGCAGAAGGCGGTCATCGTGTGCGGCCGGATGGGACCCATGTGCATCCCCGTGTACGACGCCATGGAAACCCTGCGCTCCAAGTATCCGGACATCCGGTTCACAGACATGGAATTCGATGCGCCGGTGGCCATGAAGACCATCCGCCAGTTGCCCGAGACGCGCTCCTTCACCGGCCTGCCGTTCACGGTGTATTTCAGGGACGGCAAGGTGGCGGCGGCGACCACGAGCATCCAGACCAAGCAGCAGATCAAGGAAATCCTGGATTCGAAGATGAAATAGCTGCGGCGGCACGGCTGCGCGCGTCGCGTCGGGAAAGGAGGCGGCCATGGAAACGCAACACTTCGATGCCATCGTACTCGGTGCCGGACCGGCAGGGCTCACGGCGGCCCTGTATCTGGCGCGCGCGCGCCGCTCGGTGCTGGTTCTGGATAGGGGAACGGCCGGCGGCCAGATGAATCTGACCCATGAAATCGCCAACTATCCCGGCGTGTTTCCGGCCGTGAGCGGCGCGCAACTCGGTCGGATCATGAAGATGCAGGCCGAGAGTTTCGGCGCGCGCGTGCTCACGCAGGCGGACATCGCGCGCATGGACCTGGTGGCCGAGCCCAAGGTGTTCGAGGTGGAGGACGAGGGCGTCTTCACGGCCCGCGCGGTGATTCTGGCCGTGGGCGGAACGCCGCGCACCCTGGGAGTTCCGGGCGAGGCCCGCTTCAAGGGCCGCGGCGTCTCCTACTGCGCCACGTGCGACGGCGATTTCTTCACCGGCAAGGACATCGCCGTCATCGGCGGGGGCAACTCGGCGCTCGAGGAAGCCGTCTCCCTGACCCGGTACGCCTCGAGCGTGACCATCCTGCACGAATTCGACCATTTCCAGGCGCACGCGTGGGCCGTGGAGCAGGCGAAGGCGAATCAGAAAATCCGCTTCGTGATGGAGCAGACCATCACCGCGTTCGAAGGTGAAGAGCGGCTGGAAGCCGTAACCAGCGTGCACAAGCGCACGGGCGAAATCACCCGGGTGCCGGTGGATGGCGTGTTCATCTTCATCGGCTACGTGCCGGACACGGCGCAGTTGCCCGTGGCGAAGAACGAGCGCGGTGAAATCCTCGTGGACGAGATGCTGCGCACCGACATTCCCGGCGTGTTCGCCGCCGGGGATGCCCGCGTGAAGCGGTTCAGGCAGGTCACCACGGCCGTATCCGACGGTTCCGTGGCCGCCCTGGCCGCCGCCGAGTACCTGGAAACCCACCGGAATTGAAATGAAAAAAGTGAAAAACCCGCGTCAGTCGGTGATGCCGATGATGCGGGTGACGGAATGCGAGCGCCCGTCGCAGTCGGTGACCGTCATCGTCACGGGCGTCGGCCGGGACAGGCGGGCGAGGATGCGCATGTGCGCGCGGTTGGGCGTGGCGGCGCGCAGTATGTGAGAAAACGGAATATCCCACGAAAAACGCACGCCCCCGGGACAGCCGGAAGGCGGGCCCGCACCATCGGGGTCGTCATCGCAGGCCTCGGGATGATCGATTTGATCACAGGACGCTCGCCCATCCAGCACGATTTCGGAATCCGTCCCCGCCTGCACATAGGCCGGGGTCACCGTCAGGCGGGCGACAGGAGGAAACCCAGGCTCCAGGCCGGGATCGCAGGCGAGCATATACAGCGCGGGCCAGAGGGCGAGTGCAATGCGTTTCATGATGCGGCTCCTCATTGCGCCAGCGCCTTCTCCAGCATGGCGACCATGGTGGGAACCCCCACCAGTTGCACGAACGCGCCGAAGCGCGGCCCCCGCTCCTGCCCCAGGACCGCCTTGTAGAAGGCCGAGAAGAAGGCCGGCGGCTCCATGCCGCGGGACTTGGCGATATCGAAGGGGATGGCGTGCAAGTGCTCCGCATCCAGCCCTTCGGCCGAACGCAGGCGGTCCAGCAGTTCCTCGAACAGCGGCCGCCAGGCGTCGTCGGGACGCACATAGACCTTCGTGGGCAGGATGAAATCCCGGTAGTAGGCCAGGCTCTTCTGCACGAGATCCTCCACGGTGCGGCGGTACTGCGTGGTGCTCTCGTCGTAGCGCGCCAGGTAGGAATACAGCAGGTCCGCATCATCGGTGCCCAGCGCGGACACCAGGTTGTTGACCGTGGAGAACGACACCGAGCAGGCATAGGGCGGCGGATCGCCCGCGAACACGTGCCACACGGCCAGATCCGGGCGCGTCTCCTCGGGCGCCTGCGGATAGCGGCGCAGTTCCTCGAGGTAGTCGTCGACCACCTTGGGAATCATGCCGAAATACAGGCGCTTGGCCTTGCGCGGATTCTGGAAGATGTAATACAGCAGGCTCTCAACGGGCGCGTATTCCATCCACGTGTCCACGGTGAGCCCGCGCCCCACGCTCTTGCTGATCTTCTCCCCGTTCTCGTCCAGGAACATCTCGTAGAAGAGCCCCGCGGGCGGCTTCTTCCCGAGTTCGCGGCAGATGCGCCCCGAGAGCTTGGCGGACTCGATGAGATCCTTGCCGTACATCTCGTAGTGGATGCCGTAGGAGAACCAGCGCAGCGCCCAGTCCACCTTCCAGCCCACCTTGGCATGGCCGCCCGTCACGGGCAGCGTGCCGGCATGCCCGCAGCCGCGTACATCGCCGAATGCGCCGTCGCAGACGAAATCCAGCGTGCCGGCGTCGCCGTCCACCTGCACCACGCGGGTGGTGTAGACGCGCCCGCAGGCGGGGCATACGGGCATGAAGGGCGACCAGTTCTGCCGGTTCTCCTCGCGCAGCGTGGCCGTGATGATGCCGCGGATGGCCTCGTGATTCTTCGCGATCCGGCGCAGTCCCTCATCGAAATGCCCCGCCC
Source organism: uncultured Kofleriaceae bacterium (assembly GCA_964516435.1). Taxonomy (GTDB): domain Bacteria; phylum Myxococcota_A; class Polyangia; order HGW-17; family HGW-17; genus HGW-17. The sequence goes on from CAZEZP010000025.1 coordinate 108,089, forward strand.
GGTAGGCGGCCGTGGAACTCTGGAACCGGTAGGAGAAGCCGAAGGCGTCCAGAAAATCGCACAACTTGCGGTTCATGTGGGCGCTGTAGCTTTCGCAGCACCCGAACGGGTCGGGAATGGACGACAGCGGCTTGCCCAGATGCGGGGCCACCTTCTCTGGATTGGGAATGTTCAGGGGCACCTTGCGCAGGCCGTCCATGTCGTCGGAAAACGCGATCAGTTCGGTTTTCAGGCCGGTGAGCGCCTCGAACGCACGGCGCACCCACGTGGTGCGCGCCACCTCGGAAAACGTGCCGATGTGCGGCAGGCCCGACGGTCCGAATCCGGTCTCGAAGCGCACCACGGCATCCGGCGCAAAAGGCCCATGCTCGGCGGACAGGGCCGCGGCTTCGGCAAACGGCCAACTCTTGCAACTCTCGTACATGCTCGTCTCCTCGCGGGGTGCGCCTGCTTCCGGGAGCGGGAACCCTTGAGCCGGGAAAAATGCATCCTCCCGCGTTGAAAAGTGGAAAAACCCGAAAAAAAGCCTCACCATTCAAGGCTTTCCCCGCGCGCGTGCACGTTACCCGAAGCCGCCCGGTGCGTCAAGCTGACGTTTCCACACCGACGTTTTCATGTGTTTTTTGTGAAAAATAAAAATATTTTACTTTTTCGTTTTATTTTCTATTTTTCTATTTCAATATTTAATAATATTTATAATATTTATTCTAGTAATATAATTTATCAATTTCAGTTTCCAGTTTTCGAATGGAATCGGGGGAGCCATCGAATTCCAGGCAAAAGTCAAGCAAATCCGGATAGAAACGGGCAGCTGGCTTGTGGCAAAGCGACAGAACATCCGGGATTTCCCGCAGACGTTCGGGCTGCCTCACGCCGCTCTCCCACGCGGCCAGTTCCGTCTCGATCCGGCATACCCAGAACAGAAACTGGGTCAAGTCGTGCTCGCGGCGCTGGGGTTCGAAGCGGCTGGACAGCCGCAGGGCGTCCTCTGGCCGGCCGAGCCTGCGGTACATGCGCACAAGCGCGCGCAGCGTGCTGATTTCCGGATGGCGCAGAACGGGTTCGTCGGACAGGCACCAGGCGCGGAAATTTCCATCGAGTCCCGGAATCGCTCTGCTGGAATCCTCGATGAAATCCGCCAGTTTCGATTCTTCGCCCAGCCGCACGCAGCCAGCCGCCACGGCGTGGTAATTGTAGCGCCTCTGCCGGGCGGCCTTCTCCGCTACGAGTTTGCCCGTCTCCTGCTCCAGTTCCCGTACGGTCTGCCAGAATTTTTCTGAAAGGCCCGCACGCGCGCACTCCCAGGCGAAATGGCACAGGGTGAACGGCAGATCCTCCTGCAGGTCGCTTCGCTGCCGGTGGATGGAGCAGTTATCCTCGCGCAGCCGCACGGCCTCCCGTCCGTTGCCAACCATGCTCTCATAGGTGGCCAGGATTCCCTGCAGCCGGATGCGGTTCTGCCATGACAGCATACGGTCCTTGAGGTGATTGTCGATGGCGGTCCGAAACCATCGGTCCGGAAACGAATCCAGTGTCGTGGCCAGAAGTTGCACCTCGATTTCCTGGATATGTTCCGGATCCAGATAATAACGCTCGTAGGCGTGCCGGGCCTTCTGGAGTTCGTGGCGGATGGTCTCGGCATCCTCCGTACGGCCCAGATGGCGCAGTTGCATCATGACACGCACGCGCAGCCGGATGATGTCGGCCGGCTGCAGATTCCTGTGCTCCTTCTGGCCGAGCCACAGTTCCAGCCTGCGCAGGTTGCCCTCGTAGTCGTCGCTTTCATCAACCTGGGCAATGAGTTCCTCTATGCTCTGAAGGAGAGGATCCACCCGCACATTGGTTCCCCACAGGAGAGAAATGGCCTCCTGGAACCTCTGCACCGGCTGCAGGCGCGGATCCAGGCTCCGCGTGCCGTTGGGTGGAAACAGCACGACCCCGGGATGGTCGCCCAGTTCCTCCAGCGCCGCCCTAATTTTTTGTTCTAGACACCCAACCCCTATCACGACCCCATTGGCATCGAGTTTTCCGGTCACGACGACGGGCTTTTCGAGTTGCAGCCCGCAGGCGCGCTGCACGAAGGCCAGCGCGGCCGCCAGACCCAGGGAACTGCCGTCGATGGTCAGGTTCACGCCTTCGTTGGCGGGCAGGACGCATTCCATGTTCCAGGAAAATGAATTGCGCAGGAAGGCCGCAGCGAGACCGAAGGCCTGCCTCACGGCGCCGCGGGCTTCTTCCGCAAGGCAGGCGGGAGCCACACCGTTTCCGGGCTGGGTGCAGATATCGGCATGGATGGGAACCAGGATGGCCTCCCGATCCGTGTTTCCGACCGCCAGGAAATACAGGGCCGGCGCCACGGGCGGCGGATCATTTTCCAGACTCTCCCGGACTTTTTCGGCCAGTATGGCTATATCCATGGTGCGCGCGTGGCGGATCCACGACAGGACCTTCCCGGTGCTCCGGTAAAGCCGGTACTCGGACAAATGATGGGCAAAACGATAGGCGTCGTCGCTCATGGCAGCATTTTTTAGCGCAACGACGGGATTCTGTCACGAAAAAGATGGAATGGGGACCCGTGGAAAACCGCTCACCACATGGTGAAATTCAGGCCGAGGTTGACGCGCCAGCCGCGCAGGTTCTCGTAATCCTGCAGGGGAAAGGTGTAGCCGCCGCTGAGCGTCACGAAGAAATTGCGGTCCGACCAGAGGTGCGCGCCGAAAGTGGGCGTGATGTGGAACACGCCGCCCAGTTTCCTCATGCAGTCGTCTTCCGCAGAGACGGTGCATTCCTCGTCGAGCACCTGCCGGCTGGTGTAGGATCCACCCATTTCCAGGCCGAAGATCGGCACGAGGAACGGCCGGCGCGGGTTGCGCTCGAAGGAGAGATCGATGCCGAAGGCATAGTAGATCATGTCTTCGACATCCTTCTCGGTGCTGTTGAGGATGTCCACCTTGAAATAGATACGGCCATGCGAGGGACCGCGCTTCTCGTTGCGGTGCACCCACGCCAGAAACACGTAGTTCAGGGAAATCCCGTTGAAGATGCCCAGCAGATCCGTGTTTCGCGGAATGTAGGTGGTGGCCGAGAGCCCGGGGAGGAAGAAACTCTCCCATTCCTCCGTCACCTTCACGGTGATGGTGCGGGAAGCCGAATTGACGCCGTCGCTCACCGTGAAGGTCATGGTGTGGGTGCCCACGTGCCAGGCGCGCGGCTTCCAGACGAAGATGAGCGCGTTGGGCTCGAATTCGGCATTGGAGGGAGCGCCGGTGACCGTCCAGCGGTAGGGCGTTCCCGCATTGTTGAGCGTGATGCGCAATTCCTGTCCCACCTTGTGGTAGTAGTGATCATAAAGCACGTAGCGGTTGGCTTCGAGCACCTGGTTCACGGTCATGGGGGGCGGCGCGACCGGCTGGGAAGGAACGGCGGCGGCGGGCTGCGGTGGTGGCGGCTGCTGGGCGAAACTGGAAAGCGGTAGAAGGACGCAGAGAATGGCGAGCAGGAAAACGCGAAGATGCATGAGGACCTCCTTGCGGTTGGTTCGGCCACGGACACGGCCCGAACCGCCGTGCCGGGATTTTTTGCAGAACCCGGAAACCAGCGTAAAGAAAAACCGGAACGGGGAAAACGTTTTTTTCGGGAAAAAATTCAGGGCGGATGAAACATGAGCCGCCCGGGGGTCGCAAAACGCACATTTTGTGCTATAAGGAACGATGCTCTGCTCATCGAGCGGAGCCCTCGAGAGGTTCTCCATGAAAACCAGGTTGCTCTTTTTTCTCATGTCCGTGTTCTCCATTTCGTCCCTGCTGTCCGGGTGCGCCGGAAAATCCAGCCAGGTAGCCGCCGTATGCGGAAATTCCGTCGTGGAAGAAGGGGAAGAATGCGATCCCCCGGGCGTTGGCGCCTGCACGGCTTCCTGCATGCGGGACACATCCAAGTGCGGGGATGATCTCTGCCAGTATCCGGAAAATCCGTCCAACTGCCCCGGCGACTGCCCGTCCGGCGTATGCGGCAACGAACTGCGCGATCCCGGCGAGGAATGCGATGGAATGGACCTGGGCGGCGCCGGCTGCCAGACCCTGGGCTACCCGGGTGGTGCGCTGGCCTGCTCGCCGGCCACCTGCGAATACGACGTGAGCCAGTGCATCAATCCCAACTGCGGCAACACCCTGCTCGACGACGGCGAGGAATGCGACACGGCCAACCTCAATGGCAACACCTGCGAATCGCTGGGATTCGATGGCGGCACCCTGAAGTGCAGTTCGTACTGCCGCCTCGACGACAGCGAATGCTATTACCTCTCGTGCGGCAACGGGCAACTGGATTCCGGGGAAGAATGCGACGGCTGGCAACTCAACAATGCCAGTTGCACGGATTTCGGCTTTGCGGGCGGCGTTCTAAAATGCACGAGCAACTGCCGCTATGACAAGAGCGCCTGCGTGGCCTCCCTGTGCGGCAATCTCATCCTCAACGAGGGCGAAGACTGCGACGGCGCCAACCTCAACAACGCCACCTGCGCCTCCCGCGGCTATTACGGGGGCGTGCTCGCCTGCTACAGCAACTGCACGTACAACGAATCCGGCTGCACGAACTGCGGCAACGGCTCCATCGATGCCGGCGAGCAGTGCGACGGCGACGACATGGGCGGCAAGACCTGCCAGACCCTGGGCTACGACGGCGGCACGCTCTCCTGCAACGCCAACTGCACCATCAACGAGAACCTCTGCTACCAGACCCATTGCGGCGACGGCGTGCTGGATCCCGGCGAGGAGTGCGACACCACCAACCTCAACGGCGCCTCCTGCCAGACCCTGGGCTATACCGGCGGTACTCTCGCGTGCAACGTCAACTGCACGTACAACACGTCCAACTGCAACAACGACGTGAACCTGTGCGGCAATGGCGCGATCGACGCCGGCGAGCAGTGCGACGGCACCAACCTCAACAACGCCACCTGCATTTCCCAGGGCTACACCTGGGGCGGCACGCTCGCGTGCAATTCCACCTGCCAGTTCAACACCAGCCAGTGCTATTCCTCGTGCTGGGCGGATCGCCTGGAGCCCAACAACGGCTCCACGTCGGCCACCCAACTGACCGTGGGCACCCGCTACGACAGTCTCACCATCTGCGCCTCCGACGTGGACTGGTTCAAGTTCAACCGCCAGTCGGGCGTCAACTACCGCATCACCGTTTTCTTCACGGGTTCGCGCGGGGATCTGGACCTGGAAGTCTATTACAATGGCACCTACCTGGCGGGCGCCTACGCCAACAACGATGGAACCACGCCCGTGGACAACGAGGTCTTCAACATGCCGTCCTCGTTCAACAATGGCACGGCCGGCACCTATCACTTCCGCGTCTATGGCGAGGGCACGGCGCCGAACAACGACACCAACCTGTATTCCATCCAGATCACCACGTATTGATCCTGTTTCTTCTATTGTAATTTTTTATTACAATTATTTGAAGTTAAATATTACAATAACAATAAAAAGGGTCTCACTGGGAAGCGCGGCGGCGGAACGCCTCGTACAGACACAGGGCGGCAGCCACGGATGCATTGTAGGAACCCACGACCGAAGCGGCCATGGGAAGCCGGACCCGCACGTCGCAGGCAGCGGCCACCCCGGGACGCAGACCCTGGTGCTCGGAACCCATCACCAGCGCCAGCGGACGGAGCAGATCGATGGACGCGATGTCTGTTTCGGCCTCTCCGGCGGCGCCCACGGCGAACCAGCCCCGCTCACGGGCCTCGAGCAGAGCGTTCTTCAGATTGGAAACCCGGGCCACCGGGAAATGCGCCAGCGCGCCGGCCGATGCCTTCATGGCCCCGGCGGTGACGTGTGCCGAATCATGCAGGGGGATGACCATGCCGCGCGCGCCCAGCAAAAGGGCCGAGCGGGCGATCGCGCCCAGGTTGTGCGGATCCGTGATGCGGTCCAGGAACACCAGCACGGGCGGCAGAATTGGTGGCGCCGGAATGTCGAGGAGAGAATCGAGAGCGGCATACGAAAAGCCATCCACGAGCGCCGCCACGCCCTGGTGCACTCCGCCGGCGCACAGGGTGTCGAGTTCGGCGGCCAGGACGTTCTCCACCGGCACGCCGGCGGACCGGGCCATGGCCAGCAGAGACGGCGGGGTGGAGGAACAGGCCAGAAGTTGCCGCACGGAGCCGGCCGACAGGCACTCCTCCACCGGATGCACGCCGAACACCAGGTGCACATCACCGGCAGGAGCCTTCCAGGCCGTTTTTTCCGGCTCCCGGCCGAAACGCCGGCCCCGGGGCGAACCAGCGCCCTTCACGACCGCGCCTCCGGCAGCGCGGATGCGATTTCATCCACGATTTCACGGGCGGCCTGCGCGGGATCGGCCGCATCCCGGATGGGCCGGCCCACCACGAGATGCGTCGCGCCGGCGGCGATGGCGCCCGCCGGTGTCGCGGTACGCTTCTGGTCCTGGACGTCGTGGCCAGGGCGGATGCCCGGAATCACGCGGGCGAACCCCGATGGAACCCGGTCCTGCAATGCACCCACCTCCAGCGCCGAAGCCACCACGCCGCCAACCCCGGCTTCGAGGCAAAGTTGCGTCCGGGAGATCACCAGTTCCTCCACCGTCCGGGAAAAGCCATCGCGGGCCAGATCCTCCGCCCCCAGCGAGGTGAGCACCGTCACCCCCAGCAGCGTGGGGCGGCAGGACAGTCCATCCGCGGCGGACTGCGCCTGGCGCAGCATTTCGAGGCCGCCGGAGGCGTGCACCGTGATGAAGCGCAGGGGAAGCCCGTCCAGATTGCGGATGGCCCTGTGCACCGTGGCGGGAATGTCGTGCAGTTTGAGATCCAGGAACACCGGCAGGCCGAAGGCCGCCATGCGCTCCACGACCGCGCGGCCCTCGCGCAGGAACAGTTCCAGGCCGATTTTCCACATGCCCACGGAATCCTTGAGGATTTCTCCCAGAAGCACGGCCTCTTCTGCCGTCTGCACGTCCAGGGCGAAAATCAGGCGGCTTTTGGCCATTTCCCATGTTTCACGATTCGTCTGCATGATGCGGCTCCTTTCATGCGGTCGCTTTCCGCATTACTGGCGGATGCCCGGAACAGGCGTATTTTCGGGATCCTTCGGCTGCAGCATCCACCCTTCCCGATTGCGGCAGATTTCGGCGATGTGCTTGTCCATCACCTTGTAGACCCGGTCCGACCGGTCCGAAACGGTGGTGTAATGGAAGCGGTAGCCGCCGCGATCCACGGGGGTGGGCTTTCCCCAGGAAATCCGCACTCGCTGCATTTTTTTTCCTTTGTCCGGCAGGATGTCGAGTTCCAGAAAATCGCCGTCCACCTGCGGCATGAATTCCGCGGCCACCCCCAGGGGCGCTACCACGTCGGAAGCCGAGAGGTTGCCGGAATCGAGGAAGGCGAAGAATTCATCGAGCCTCGAGCGGGCCAGGGCGAATTCGCGCGTCGAAGACTTCACCACGAAGATTCCGGAGGCGTCGCGGGCCATGTCCCACGAGAAATCCCCGCATTTGCCCCGCATGGCCTGCACGGCGGATTCCGGAACCTTCAGCACCAGCGGGTCGGCCAGGTCCAGGGCATCGAGCAGCAGGACGTCCCGCAGCGTGTGGGAACGAACCAGCGGCACGTAGGAGAGGGGCTTCCATTCGCCGCCGGAATCGCGTTCCTCCACGCGCACCGGCACCCGTTCCTCGCTCGCCTCGTGGATGGAGAGACGCACGCCCCGTCCGCTGGCGAGGACCAACTCCACCTTCCCCAGGACCGGCGACGAAATCCGGGAGCCATCGCTTTCCACGGCATCGACCCGCAGATTCAAAAGGCGCGCCAGGGAACGCTTCACCCGTGAAGGGTGCCAGGTTCCCGGCGGCAATTGCGCCTTCACTTCACGCGAATCCCCCTCGAAGGCGAACCGGAAGGTCTCGCTTCCATCCGCCCTGAAAAGTGCCAGGGCGGCCACGTCCGGCTCGCGCGCGCCCACGATTTCCGGGCGCAGCCAGTCCGCGGCGTCCCGGACGAAAGCCTGCCGCACGGCGCCCCGGATCTGCCACACGTCGTTGGCGCCTTCCATCCGGAACAGCGTGTATTCCGAACTCTTTCCCAGGTGGAAATGCCACAGTTTCCGGCCTTCCTGGGACACTTCCACTTCCACGGACTGCCTTCCGGCCACCTTCTCGCGCTCGTGGATCTCGGGAGAACTCCCGATCACCAGGCCGAACTGGAACGTCTGCATCTTGCGCAGCAGGCTTTCCACCAGTTTGTCATTGGCTCTTCCCCTGAACGGCGCCTCCACATGCCATCCGTCCGCCTGCCGCTTGAGCACGAATTCTCCATAGCGGTTGCGCACGCGCATCGCATCGGCCTTCTCCAGCGGACCCGCCGGCATGGGCACGGGCGGACGGACGCCGGCCTGCTGCAGCGTGGGCGGCTTCACATTCCTTGGCCAGAGAAAGAAGATGCCGATGCCGGCGCCTGCCACCATCACCAGCGGCAACAACCATGTTTTCACCTTATCCATTTTTCCTGTTCCTCTGCTTTCGGCGGCGCAGCCCGTTCACGACGGCCCCGATGGCCAGCAGCGCCAGCACGGGCGCCCCCACGGCCAGTCCCACCACGCCATGCAGGCCATCCGTCTTTTCCGTGTGCAGACGCTGCAGGCCGCGGCCCCGCATGCGCAGGTGCGCCAGTTGGTCGTCCTCCAGCAGGAAATCCATCACCTGCCGGAAGAAGATGGAATGCGTGTTCACGGTCTGGAAATTGAAGTCGCGGAAGAGATCCGAATCGCCCAGCACCACGGCCCGCGTGCGCGGCGGATACGGCCCTCCGGGCGCCGCCTCCAGGAAGAGCCCCACTGGAAACGCGCCGCGGTCCGGCGTCTGCGGCCAGTTCATGTCTTCCTCGTAGGCGCGCGCGTGGCGCCAGGACCCCGCATCGGTGCGCAGCGTGCGCACCACCGAAAACGGCCCCTTTTCCTTCATCTGCACCGTGGAAACGGTAAACGGCATGATGGTGAGCGAACGGGAGGCGTCCACCATGGGCATCAGCGGAAACGTCATCACCTTGTCCGGGCGCACGCTCACCTGTGGCGCCGACAGCGAAAGCACCAGATCCTCTCCCAGTTCGATGCCCCACGCGCGCAGATGCCGGCCCAGCGAGGGATTGGGCACCCACTGGCGGGGAACGCCCCGGACCACGAGGTTGTTGCGCAGCATCATGCCATCGGCGAGCACCAGCACGGGCCGGCCCCGGCGCAAAAATGCATCCACCTCGCCCCATGCCGCATCCGGGAAATCACGGATGGGCCCCGCCACCACCAGGATGGCCGCATCCGGCGGCACGCCATCCTTGCGCCGCACGAACTCGAACTCCTGGATAGTGGCGAAGAGACGGTCATAACCGCCGCGCGGGTCCTCGGGCGCCGTCGGGAATTCCCCGTGGTCCGCGGTGAAGACCACCTTGCGCTTCCCCGTGACGAGGCGCTTGAGCCGCGACGTGATCTCGTACTCGAGAAAACGCGTGTCCGTCGCATCGGGCAGGATCTGGGCGCTGTCGCCGACGGCGATCGCCAGACCGAACGTGATGCGCTGCAACTCCATGGAGGAGGCCGTCTTGCGGCCGAATTCCATCTCCCCGATGCCATAGGACTTCGCCAGACGGGCGGCTTCCCCGTCCGCATCCGGGTGCAGGACGGCCGTCTTCACCCGGGGGGAGCGCACGCGGTATTCCTCCAGCAGCGTTTCCACGTCCTGCGCGGCCGGGCGCAACTGCGCCGGCAGGCGGGAAGAACGGAAAAACACGATCCGCACGTCCTTGGGCAGGCGGGAAAGCACGTCCACGCTCTCGCGGGAGAGGGAATGCAGGCCACCGGACGTGAGATCCAGACGCAGGGGGAAGCGCAGGGCCGCGAGGTAGGACAGCACGAGCACGAGCGCCAGAGTTGCCGGCTTCCAGGAAAGCCGCGGCAGAAGCCGCGAAAAACGCCAACTATCGAAGCCGCACGCCGCCAGAAACAGCCCCACGCACACGAACGTGAGAAAATAGGCCGCATCGGGAAGCCACAGGATGCCCCGGGAGAAGTAGGCCATGTGCATTGAAAATGAAATCTGCAACAATGCATCCTGCAGCGCTTCCGGGGCCAGCGGCGCCAGGCGCTGGGGAATCCAGAAAGCGAACACCACCACGAAGGCCGTCAGGAAAGCGGCCGTCTGCGAGCGGGAATAAGAGCTGACGGCGAGCCCCACGGCGGCGAATGCCGCCCCCAGGCCGAACATTCCCAGGTTGGCCGACAGCAGTTGGCCGAAATCGAACTGTCCCCAGCCTGCGGCCTGCACCGACAGCGGCGTCATGAATCCGCCCGCCAGCGCCAGCAGGAGAATCAGCAGCACCACGGAAAAGCGCACGCCCACCACAGTCGACGGCCGCAGGGGAAGCAGCCGCACGAGGTCCAGTTCGTCTGCGCGATGCACGAGTTGGCCGCTGGTGACCGCCAGAATGAACAGCGCCAGCAGGATGGGAGCCAGTTGAAAATACGGCTCCAGCGTCACCACGCGCGCCTCCAGCAGCACGTTGAAAGCCAGAAGGCCGGAAAGCGCCCAGAATGCGACGAGCAGGACGTAGAGGGCCGGCCTCTGGAGCCAATCCAGGACTTCGCGCCGGAACAGGGCCGTCCACTCACGCATGGGACACCTCCTCGCCCAGCAGGGCCCGGCGCAGTTCGTCGTCCGGCGCCATCGGCCCGTCATACGTGAGTTTCCCGGCGGCGAGCACCAGCACGCGGTCCGCCAGTTCCCGCGCTTCCGAAAGCAGATGGGTGCTCAGCAGCACCGTGCGGGTCCGGGCCAACTGGCGCACCAGGTCGTGAAACGCCTCCTGCTGCTGCGGATCCAGGCCGGTCACGGGCTCGTCCAGGATCACGAAGCCGGGATCGTGCAGGAGGACCAGCGCCAATGCGGCCCGCTGCCGGTATCCGCGCGAGAAGCCGCCGGAAAGCCGGTGCAGGACATCTCCCAACTGCAGGGAATCGACCAGTTCCCGGCGGCGGCGCGCCAGCGAATCGCGGGACATTCCATGGACGGCCGCGAACAGTTCCATGTGCTCGTTCAGCGTCAGCGACGGATCGAGGAAGCTCTCCTCCGGCAGATAGCCGATCCTGCGGCGCACCTGCACGTCCTGGCGCAAGGGATCCATGCCGAACACGCGCACGGTTCCTCCATCGGGCGCGAGCAGGCCGGAAAGCAGGCGCATGGTGGTGGTCTTGCCGGCGCCGTTGAGTCCCAGCAAGGCCACGCACCCGCTTCCGTCCAGCGTAAAGGAGAGACCGGACAGAGCTTCGACGCGCCCGTAGCGCACACAGACGTCCTGCAGTTTCACGCAGGGGTCGGCAGAAGGTTCTTCCTGGTTTTCGATCATGACAAAAATCAATACCGGATGGTGCCGGAACCGCTCAGGTCGGTGTCGAGCGTGGGAAACTCCAGTTGCCTGAGGATGCCGAAAGCGCAGGAGGCGATCTTTGGATCCGGTTTTCCCTCCAGCGTGGCGGAAACGTAGCGGATCCGTCCCTTCCGGCCGTCGATCTGGTAATTGATGAGCACCGTGCCCGTGGGCGGTATGCAGGCGCCAGAAATCTGCATGATGACATCACGGTTCACGATGGAATTGATGACGGAGCGGGGAAGCTCGAGGCTGTCGAGCGCATACACCTTGATTTCCTCGCCCGCATAGCCCCCGCCCGCGGAACCGCCGGAACCGCCCGATTTGGTGCGCTTCTTGCGCACGCCGGCCTTCATGCCGCCGCCGGAGGCATCCATGTCGGCCGCCGCATCCGTTTCCACGGCCACGTCCTGATCCCCGCCCAGCGACCGCTTGCCGCGGCCCCCACTCTGGGAAGTGACGCTCTGGTACAGCACGATGGAGGCCGCCACGGCCGCAATGAGCACGATGCCCAGCACCACCGTGAGCTTGAGCGTGCGCGACTGGCGCTTTTCGGCCACCGTGGTCTGACGCTCGGCCTCCTCGCGCCGCTTGAGTTCCATGCGCCGCTGGTACTCGTGCACGAAATCCGTGAAATCCGGATGCTGCAGGGCCTTCTTGCGCAGCCCGGTGGCGATCGTCACCACGATGTGATCCGGCAGGATTTCCTCGTCGCACAGTTTCTCGCGGATTTCCTGCCCGCTGTAGGGGCCATAATCGAGCCGCCCCTTCTGCACCATGTATTTCTTCTCGTCCTCGTCGTCGGCGAAGGTGCGCAGGAGGTCCAGCATCATCATGGACTTGCTGGCCTTCTTTCCGCCCAGAAGCGAGATGCGCAGCGCTTCCAGGAGCGCGCCCGCCGTGGCATGGCGCAGTTCCGGATCCGGCATCAGGCCCAGTTGCAGCGCCTCCACCAGTTCCCGCGGCAAATCCGGCTTCAGGTCCGGCGTGCCGTCGGGCTGTGCCGGCCTGCCGGACAGCATTACGTGCGCTACCTGGGCGAGCGAATAGACATCGGCGCGGTGATCCGGCTTGGTTCGCGCATATTCCGGAGCCAAGAAAGGCTGATCCGCAGGCTCCAGGAAGAGCCTGGGGTCCATGTGGGCCGACAATGCGCACATCCACCCGAATTCCGACACCTTCACGCGGCCAACGGAACTGACATGGATGCAGCGCGGGTGGATGAAGCCATGGAAGAAGTTGTCCTGGAGCTCGTCGAGCATGGCGGCGATGGGCGTCACGATCCGTCGCACCGTGGCCGGCGGCGCGCCCACCGGAAACCGGCGGGAAATCAGTTCTGCGAGCGTCTGTCCCTCGGTCCAGGCCTGCGCCACGTACGGCATGCGCGTGGCGGCATCCAGCCCGCAGCCGAACACTTCGACCATATGTTTATGCACGACGCCCACCAGCGGCTGGGCAACGGAGAAAACCAGATCCACGCCTTCCCGGCGCACAGCGGCCACTTTGTCCAGGCACTGCAGATCCACGGCCCGCTGATCGGAAAGACGAACCGCCTTGTAACGCTCTCCCCACCTATTTGTACCGACGTATTGCAATACCTGGTATTGATTGGAAAGCGTAACACCATTGTTGAGCTTGGGCATGTCCAGTCGATCCTGTCGGGCGCTCGCACCTCGCCCCGCGTAAAAAAGGACGCCCCCATTATTGCCGCCGCCCGCCGCGATGCAAGCTGAAAACACGGGTAGGGTTCGTGGAACTTAACTCATAATTTTCCAACATTGATTTTCCTCCCGGATCGGCTACATTGCAGCGGCTCCCACACATGGGGAGACACGAGGATCTTTCCATGCTTTCCCCCCGTTTTTTCGTCGTGTTCGTCCTGGCGGCGACCCTGCTCGTTTCCGTCGCCACCGTGGCCGCCAACGTGGCCATCGATTTCTACGGGCTGTTCGGGCCCGTGCGCGGCCGGCACATCGTGATGCACTTCAACGAGCGTTTCGAAAAGAACCTGCTCTCGCGCAAGTACGTGCCCGAAAACTTCGATGCGCTGCTCATCGGGCCTTCCACGTCCTTCAACATCGACACCCGGAACTGGACATCCTATAAAATTTATAATATGTCCATCCTGGCCGGCACCATTACCGAACTCAAGGCGTTGGTGGACAACTACCTGTCCGTACGCACACCCCGGCTCGTCATCATCGGCATGTACCCCTACATGCTCAAGGCTCACGGCATGAAGACCGAGTACATCTCCGACCGCGCCCTCTACGGGGTGCTCGGCTCCATGGACATCCTGAAAACCTACATCCTGTCCTGGTACCACGAGTCCACCGGTACCGGCACGTACAACGAATACGGCTATCACGAGTACGAGGAAGTACCGGTGGAAAAGGCCGAAGACGCCATCCGGGAAAAGGCTTCCGATCCCGGATACCGCCAGGAACTGGCCATCGATTCCCTGGCTTGGATGGAATACCGGGAACTCATCGAGGAACTCGAACGGCGCGGCGCGCGCATCGTGCAGTACTATCACCCCATACCCCGGCCTGTTTACGAGGCGCACCGGGAGTTCTTCGATACGTACTACGAGTGGACCCGCCGGTTGCTCCCCGAAACGGCCGTGAGCATCAACTTCAATGCCCTGGAGTTTCACGATTTCACATCGAAAATCGACCACTACCAGGACGATTGCCACTTGAGCGGCAAGGGAGCGCAGAAACTCGGGGAAATCATCTATCGCAGCCTCCTGGACAACGTGGAACCACAATCCCTGGCGCCAAACCCTGAACAATCTCAGGATGAATAACAGGATGATACAATGTGGATTTCCAAGGTCTTCTTCTTTTCCTTTCTCTTCGTCCTTCCCATTTCCACATTCGCCCAATCGCCAGAAGACGTTCCAACGGATGCGGACGTCTCCGCGCCCGGGCAGCCGCCGGAAGCCAAGGGGCCGCAACGGCCGCCAGCCGCCAAGGGGCTGCAGCAGCCGGAGGCCAGGGCAAACGGAACGGTCCCAGCCGGAATGCCGGCACCCGCCGCCGCAGCCGCTCCCGGAAAGCCGAAGCGGGATGACGACCCGGAAGACGAGGTCGTGGTCATCGCCAGGAAAAAGAAGGAAAGCTCCTTCTCCACCACGCGCAGCACGGACCGCGTGACCCGCAGGCGCATGCAGGAAACCACGCCGCGCTCCGTCTCCGAGGCGCTGTCGGAAACCCCCGGCGTCTTCGTGCAGAAGACCAACCACGGCGGCGGCGCACCCATCCTGCGCGGCATGATCGGGCCGCAGGTGCTCATCACCATCGACGGCGTGCGGCTCAACCACGCGGCGTTTCGCACCGGGCCCCTGCAGTACCTCAACCTGTTCGACCCGCTCGTGTTCGAGAGCATCGAGGTGCTGCGCGGCCCCGGCAGCGTCCTCTATGGTTCGGACGCCATGGGGGGCGTGCTGCGGCTGAACGTGATGTCGCTGATGCCGCTGGCCTCCTCGAAGAATCCAGCGTCCGACGGCCAGTTCTCCGGCTCCTGGCGCTCGGCGGATGCCGGTTACTCGGGCTCGCTGTTTCTGGGAGCCGGCGGCGGCGGCTTCGCGGCCGGCGGCGTCCTGGCGGGACTCGTGGCGCGCGACCTGCGCGGCGGCGGCGACATCGGCGAGCAGCCGCACTCCTCGTACAGCGCCAGCACCGTGTTCGCGCGCGGCTTGTGGACGGTCTCCCGTCTGGGGCCATTTTCCACCCTGTCCGTATCCGCCAACTATCTGCAGGGGCGCCTCATCGACGCCGGCCGCGCTGACGGCCTGTACGCCAAACTCAATTTCCTCGAATACGACAACACCGATCATCTCGGCTGGCTAAAGGCGGACTTCGCGCTTTCCGGCGCCGACCTGCGCGGGCAAATCCTGTTCTCCTTCCAGCGCTTCTACGAGCAGAAGGATACATCCAAGGTGGATGCCGATTACGTCACCGTGCTCTCCACCACCCGGGACCGCACGTGGGTGTCCTCGCCGGGATTCGACCTCAACCTGCTGTGGAATGCGCACGCGCATCTGAAAATCCAGTCCGGCGGGATGTTCCAGTCCGACACCATTTCTTCCGAACAGTTCGCGCGGGATGCGGGCCAGCCGTGGGCGCCCACGGGATACGTGGGACTGCCCGACGGCTCCACGGCCCGCATGTGGGGCGCGTTCGCCTTCGCCGACGCCCCGTTTTCGCCGCTCTCCGGACTCGAAACCACGCTCTCGGCCGGCTTGCGCGCCCACGGCGCCCAGGCCGATGCTCCCGCGTACAGCACACTGCCTGCCGTGCACTACGACACGACGGGCGTGATCTTCTTCGTCTCGGCCGCTGCCGCATGGAAACACGCCTGGTTCTCCTCGCTGGTGTTCTCGCAGGGATTCCGGGCGCCCTCCATCCACGAGAGCGCCATGCTCGGCGACGAGGGCAAGGCCTTCCACATTCCCAATCCCGATCTGCAGCCGGAGAGCCTCGATTCGCTCGAGTGGCTGGGGCGGCTGCGTCTGCCCGGATTTTCGCTGTCTGCCGGCGCCTTTGCTTCCCGCATCCACGACATCATCCTGCGCCGCAAGACCACCTGGCAGGGCCAGGATCAAGTCAACGGCAAGGACGTCGTGGAAAATTACAATGACAATGAAGGATTTCTCGTGGGACTGGAAGGGGCCTTCGACTGGCAGCCGTTCCGGAACCTGCAGGTCCTGGGCTTCGCCCACTGGACGCGCGGCGAGGAAAAGCAGGAAGACGGAACCAAGGTGCCCATGAGCCGAATTCCGCCGCTGTTCGGCCAGTTGACCCTGCGCACGCACGCCAGGTGGAAAGGAGGGCGCGTGCGCCTCGTGGCCGAAGGCTTCGCCCGCGGGGCGCTCAAGCAGGATCGCCTCTCCCCCGAAGACGAGAGCGACGTGCGCATTCCCGAGGGCGGAACGCCGGGCTGGTTCACGCTCAACGCCCGTGCGGGCGTCGCCGTGAAACGGCCCGTTTCCGGCATCGACCACCTGTCCCTGTTCGTCACGGCCGAAAACCTGCTGGACGCCGAATACAAGATTCACGGCTCGGGCGTGTACGGTCCGGGCCGCGGGATCGTCATCAATCTCTCCGCCGATTTCTGACGTTTTTGGGACAACTTTGCACAATCAAGGGGGAAAAGTGGAAATTCAGCCGCCGCCGGTAGGCACCATCACGATGAGCTCGCCATGGTCCGGCACGCGTTCGGAAGCATGCAGGCGCCGGCCTTCGTGCAGCACGGCGATATGGGGGAACTGGACGGGGAGATATCCCAGATGCGCCAGCAGGTCGTCCACGGTGTCGAAGGCACCATGCGCCTGCGCGGAAGCGATGCGTTCCGCGGACGGACGCGAGATGGGTCCGACGAACGTGAGCGTGAAAGCCATGATCATCCCTCCCGCGCGAGATTTTCCCGAAGGGCGGCACTGAGTGCGGCCGACATCTCGCGGCAGGCCGCGAAAGCCGCTTCATCCGGCCGGTACTTGCACTGCACGGTGCCCACCACCTTCACGCCCATCGCATTCATGGCCTCGGCCACCTTTCTGGCGCCTTCGCCAGACCAGCCGTGGGAGCCGAAGGCCATGCCGACCAGATGCTGCCGCTTGAGACCGGCGGCATACGTGAGCAGGTCAGCCACCGTCGGGAACATCTGGTTGTTGAGGGTGGGCGAGCCCACGCACAGCGCCCCCGATTCCAGGAGTTCCGTCATCACGTCGGAGCGGTGCGCGGAATGCAGGCTGAGCAGTTTCACCGGATGCCCCAGCCGGCGCAGTTCCTCCTCGATCTGCCGCGCCAGCATGTGCGTGCTGTCCCACATGGTGTCGTAGACGATCACCACCTTGTCCGTGGGCTTCTGCGCGCTCCAGCGGGCGTAGCGCTCCAGCACCGGCCCCAGTTCCCTGCGGAACACCGGGCCGTGATCCGGGGCGATGATCCGCGCATCGAGTTGCAACTGCCGGCAACGGTCCAGCAACTTGGCCACCAGCGGCGAGTAGGGCATCAGGATGTTGGCGTAGTACTTGGCGCTCTCCTCCTCGAGGATGGCCGCCGGCAGTTCGTCGGCGAAGCGCTCCACGCTGGCCAGATGCATGCCGAAGGCGTCCTGGGAGAACAGGAGCCTTTCCTCCTCTATGAAAGTGAACATGCTGTCGGGCCAGTGCAGCATGCGCGTCTCGAAGAAGCGCAGGTGCAATGCGCCGGTTTCCAGCGTCTCGCCATCCTTGATCCTGCGCACGGGCACGTCCCAGCGGAAGTGTTCCGCGAGCGCTGCCGCTCCCATGGGGGAAGCGATCACCTGCTCCGGATGCACGGCCGCAATCGTTTCTGGCAGGCTGCCGGAGTGATCCATTTCGCTGTGATTGGAAATGACGATGTCGATCTTCTCCGGGTCCGCCACGGAGCGGATGCGGGCCATCATCTCATCGAAAAACGGCCGCTTGACGGTATCCACCAGCACGATCTTCTCGTCCACGATCAGATACGCGTTGTACGTGGAACCGCGATGCGTGGCATAACCATGGAAATCGCGCAGATTCCAGTCGATGGCGCCCACCCAGTACACGCGGGGAGCGATGGGAATGGCAGAAAATGCAGATTGGGTCATGCGGGCCTCCTCGGGAGGTCGTTATGCCGTCACTTGGGGATGCCTGTCAACGTCATTTCCCGGCGGGCATGGGGCGGGCGCCCAGTTCGCGATCCAGCAGGAACAGGGCGTTGGGGGCCTTGCCCAGCATGTCGATCTTGGCCAGGATATCGTTGACGGTGGCTTCTTCCTCGACCTGTTCCTTGATGAACCAGTGCAGCATCACCTCGGTGGCCGGGTCGCCGGCTTTCTGGGCCAGTTTATACAGCGCATGGATGCGGCCGGTAATGTGCTTCTCGTGCGCGAGCGTCGCCTCGAAGGCCGCCCTCACGTCCTTCCATTCCGCCGGAGGAGCTGCAAGCGCAGCGAACGTCACCTTGTGACCGCGCTCCACCAGGTAGCGGTAGAACTTCATGGCATGCCCCATCTCTTCCATGGCCTGCGCGGCGAACCACCGGGCGAAGCCGGAAAACCCCTTGCTCTCCATGTCGGCCGACATGGCCATGTAGAGATACGAAGAGGCCATTTCCTCGTGAATCTGTTCGACGATGGCTTCGAATACCTTGCTCATTTCATTTCTCCTTTCCACAGGCCGTGGAGATTGCAGAACTCACGAACAGTGAAATCCCCTTCCACCAGAGGGAACAATGCTTCCGGCTTCTCGCCGGGGTTCAGGAACTTGCGGTACTGCAGATTGCCTGCGATCAGTTCGATCCACTGGATCCAGTGGGTGTCGATCATGGGATGCTCCACGGAGCCCACCTTCACGAAGATGCCGTCGGCGCGCTTCTCGATCACGGGCACGTGCTTCTCCTTGGCCGCGTCCACCGTGTTCTCCTCCATCAGGCGCATTTCCTTGCCGCAGCACACCAGCCGGCCATTGCCCTCGGAAACCAGTTCCACCACGTTCTTGCAGATGTCGCACTGATAAATGTAGTGATGCGTCATATTCTTTCTCCTCCTGTTTTCTGTTTCATTTGACTCCGTCCGCCAGCGGCAGGACGAAGGATTCCATGTTCTTCTGGAAGTCCGCCAGATGCACCTGGCTGAATTTTTCGCGCACCATCTCCTGCAGGGAAGCATGCAACTGGGAAACCGGGCATTTCCCCTCGGTGCAGCGCGGCATGCGCAACAGGCAGGCGACGAAGGGCCGCACCGGGTCGATGGCGTCCGCAATCTGTCCGACCGTGATCTCTTCCGGAGTTTGAGCCAGCACGAAACCGCCCGTGGTGCCGCGCATGGAAGACACCAGCCCGGCCACCGCCAGCCGCTGCATCACCTTGGCCAGATGGCTCGCAGACACGCGCAGGCTTTCGGCGATGACCACCGTGGACAGCCGACGTCCCGGATTGGCAGCCAGCACCAGCAGAGCGTGGATTCCCAGGTTGACGGCTTCGGACACGAGTTGCACGGGCATGGTCACCTCCAAATCGGAAAGCGACATCCGAAATAACCCCGAATTCGGAATTTGTCAACCACCGTTCGAAAAAAAGTTGAAAAAAGATCAGCGGAAGCGGTCGAAGACGCGCTGCAGGCGGGGGGCGCGGTCCGGGCAGGCGCGCAGATCCCCCACGCCGGGCACCTCGCGCGGGCGCAGGGCCGGGCGATCGTTGCGGTACAGGATGCCCAGTGGAATCCGGCCATCCGCGGCCAGCGCCACCGACAGCGCCTGCTGCTGATTGTATGGATCATGGGTTTCGTCCAGAACATAACAATGCTTTTGATAGTATTGATAGGTATGGATGAAATCCCATGACACACATGGTTGTAATACATTGACATATGAAAAACCAGGATGGCGAATGGCCTCGGAAAGCACCTGCTGGAAGTGATCCGGCCTGGAGGGAATGATCTGGGCCACGAATGAGCAGGACTGCGAAATGGCCAGCGCCAGGGGATTCATGGGCAGCGCGGTGACGCCGTCGGGATGCACGGCCACCTTCTGTCCCTGTTCGGTGGTGGGGGAGGCCTGGCCCTTGGTGAGCCCGTAGATGTGGTTGTCGTGCACCACGAAGGTCACGTCCACGTTGCGGCGCATGGCATGCAGGAAGTGGTTGCCGCCTTCGCCGTAGGCCCCGCCGTCGCCCGCGTGCACGATGACCGTGAGATCGTCGGCGACCATCTTGGCGGCCTGGGCGGAAGCCAGTTCGCGGCCGTGCAGGCCATCGAATGCGTTGGCCTGCAGGTAGTGCACGATCTTGGGCGCCTGGCCGATGCCCGAGCACAGCAGCACCCGCTGCGGAGGCAGGCCCAGGGACACGAGCGTCTTCTGCAGCAGGTTGAGGATGCCGAAATTGCCGCATCCCGGGCACCATGCGCGTTCCACGTCGTTCTTGTAGTGTTCCAGAGTCACGTCAGCCATGGAAAACCTCCTTGCGGATGCGCTGCGCGAGTTCCTCGACGGTAAACGGCCGCCCGTCGAGCTTGCCGATGGCGGCATCCACCCGCACGATCTGGGTCTGGGCGATGAGGCCGGCCAGTCCATCGCCGACTCCGTGCTCCACCACGATGCGCCGGGAAGCCGACGCAAAAGCTGGGATTCGGGAAAGATCGGGCAGGGGCCACAACTGGACGAACTGCAGGAGATTGCACACCGGCCGGCCGGCTTCGGCGGCCAGCATCGCGATGGCTTCCGCCACGGCGGGCGCCGAGGAGCCCCAGGCGATTACCAGCGGCAGGGCCGGGTCGTGCTGCGTGCATTCCGGCAGGGGAGCCTCGGCGGCGAGCGTGGCCATCTTGCGCAGGCGCTTTTCGGCCATGGCCCTGGACAGGGCGGCGTCCTCGGTGAGATGCCCGGCCGTGTCGTGCTCGTCGCTGTCGACCACCACCAGATGGCGGCTTGCACCCGGGAGCGCCATCGGAGAAATGCCGTTTTCCGTGAGCGCATAGCGTTCGTAATGTTCGAGCCTTTCGGCTTCCTCTCCCGAAAGCACGCAGCGCCGCACGGGCGGGATGGGCCATTCCTCCACGATGGACTGGCCGTCCTGGAGCAACTGATCCGTGAGCACGAAGGCCGGAATCTGGAAGCGTTCGGCCAGGTCGAATGCGCGCGCGGTCACCTCGAAGGCTTCGGCGATCGTACGCGGCGCCAGGATGACGCGGGCGAACTGGCCATGGCCCGCATGAAGCACCAGACGCAGATCGCCCTGCGCCGTGCGGGTTGGAAGCCCCGTGGCCGGACCCGGGCGCTGGGCCACGACGATGACGGCCGGGCTTTCGATCATGCCCAGCAGGGAAACGCCCTCGGTCATGAGCGCGAAGCCGCCGCCGGACGTGGCGGTCATGGCGCGCACGCCGGCGTAGGAGGCGCCCGCCACCATGTTGATGGCGGCGATTTCATCCTCGGCCTGTTCCACCCAGAGGCCGCATTCATGGGTCAGTTCAGCCAGTTGCGCCATGATGCCGGTTGCCGGGCTCATGGGATAGGCGGCCATGAACGTGCAGCCGCCGGCCAGCGCGCCCAGGGCGGCCGCCTGTGCGCCAGAGACGAACAGACGGCCCTCGGGAGCCTTCTCGAAAGTTTCCAGGCGGAAGCGGCCTTCCAGCCCCTGCGCGCGCAGGGCTTCGTAACTGAGCGAAAGCGCCTTTCGGTTGGCCTCCAGCACGGCCCCGGAAAAACGCCGCTCGAGCACCTCGGCCATGCGGGCTTCGTCCACGCCCAGAAGGCATGCGGCGATGGCGGCCGCCACGGTGCTCACGGTCTTCTCGTTGCCGGCCGCGCGCGCGATGTCGCCCAGATGCACGGGCTGCGCGCTCACGTCCTGCACGGGCGCCGCGGCAAAGACCAGACCGCCAGAAGCCGCCTGAGCGGCAAATGCCCGCAGGCTCTCCGGCGTGAAGGCCAAAAGCACGTCCACGCGGTCCGTGGGGGCGAAAACGGGCGCAGAACCGGCCCGCACCTGCGAAAAGTTGATGCCCCCGCGGATGCGGCTTTCGATGTCCTGGTGGATGAAAGCGTGCAGGCCGGCGCGGGCGAGCGTGCGCCCCAGCACCTCGGCCGCCGTCTGCATGCCCTGGCCGGCCGCGCCGGCGATGCGGATGGAAATGTCCATGTCGACCTCCCACGTTTCGAATCGGACACGCCGTGCAGAAGAGCCATCACGGCGATCCTGGAATGGCGGAAACAAAAATACGGTGTATCCCGGTTGCGGTCCCATGCCGACCGGGGCCATGTATACGCCGGATGGGTGGAAAACTCAAGGCGAAACCCCGCAAAGCGCTGCCGCACCCGTCCGCATCCGGCCGGAACGCATCACGGGCAGACAATGCGCTCGCAGCGCAGGGTGGAATCGCTCTGCAGCGCGCAGGTGTAGCCGAATCCGCAGTCGGCCTCGGTGATGCAGGCTTTCTTGCCGCAGTAGCCGTTGGTGCAGGTCATGCCCGTGGGACAGTTGGCCGGCGAGGTGCAGGACTTCAGGCAGTAGCCGGCCAGGCAGCGGTCGAATCCGGCCGGACATTCCGATGGATCCGTGCAGCCGCGGCACGTGCCCGTAGGCAACTGGGGCGCGCAGGTCATCGTCCCCCCGCAGTCCGCGTTCGTCACGCACTGGAAGGGTTCCAGCGGATCCACGCAGTAGCCGTCGCGGCAGTCGAATCCCGTGGGGCATGCCTGGGGCACGGGCTCGCAGCGCCCCGAGCCATCGTCTTCATATCCGGGATCGCATTCGCATGCGGGCCCCTGCGGCGTCATCCGGCACTGCGTGCGCAGGAGCTCCGTGCAGGGATTGGGCGTGCAGGAATCCACGCACGCCCCGCCGAGGCAGGAAGAGCCGGACGGACAGGAACCGGACGGATTGTAGGGCGAACAGGCCGTCTCCTCGCAGGGCAGCCGCAGGCACAGGCCGGAACCGTTGCCGTCGGCATCCACGCAGCGCGTGCCGGCCGGGCATTGATCATCGGCGGTGCACTGCGAAAGCGTGCAGAACCCCGTATCGGCATCGCAGGCGCCCGCCGGGCAGTCGGAGGCATCCAGGCACGGCCGCGCGCAGGAGCCGAACGGCGTGCAGGCGAACCCGTCCGGGCAGTCGTCCGGCTCTCCGGGACGGCAGCCCAGGCACACGCCACCCGCCACCGCGTTGTTGCAGGTGGTGGGGTTGCCCGCATCCGCGGAAAGATTCTGGTGGCATTCCACATCGCCGATGCACTGGAATGCCGGCTCCGAAACGGGCACGCACACATCGGCCAGGCACTGCGTATCCGCAGGACAGGCTGCCGCCGTCTGCAGTTCGCATCCTGCGCCCGTATCCTCGAATCCCGCCTCGCAGAGGCACTCGTACCCCGGCTCGCCCGCCACCTCCACGCACACCGTCCGATGCAGACCCCGCCCCAGGCATGGATTGTCCGCGCAAGGCCCTGCGTTGTTATTGTTGCTATTGTTTGTGTTATTAACATTATTGCTATTGTTTATATTATTTTCATTATTCGCATTATTTATATTATTGGTTTGATTGTTGATTACATCATTGTTTTGGTTGTTTTTCTTCGAATTCTTTTCATCACAACCGGAAAATACCAGCAGGAAAAGGAAGGACCACACACGAAATCTCATGTCTTTTCCCCTTTCGATTTCTTTCGGAATGGCAGGAAAGCGGGCGGCTCTCACGCGTGAAAGCTCACTTGCGGCGCCGGCGCAGCGCCAGCAGAGCCGCTCCCAGAAGCATCAGCCAGGGCGCGAAGTCTGGCGAAGCCGAACCCGTGGCGCAGGAGCAGCCATCCTTCTTGGACTTGGGGCGCGGCGTTTCGGCATCCGCATCCACATCCGCATCGGCATCGGTGTCGGCATCCGGGCCCGCATCCGGGTCCACGATGGGATCCGTGGAAATCTCGGCCGTGGTGTCCAAGTAGGCTACCGGGCAGTTGGCATGCGTGAGCGCGAAATACACGTCCTGGCCCACGGGCAGCGGCGGATCGTCCTGCACGCTCCACGTGATCACCGTCGTATTCTCCGAAAGCGTCTGCAGACCGCTCGATGGCCAGGAACGGTCATAGGTCTGCACCCGCGGCATCATCATGCCCCCATAGACGTTGACCAACTCGAAGCGCACCATTTCGCCGGCGCGGGCATAGAGGTTGTACATCAGGTCGCTGCCGCCCATGGGCGTGAACGCGAACGTGACCGTGAGGCTCGTGGCGTTTTCGGGCACAGCGACCTTGTATTGGAACAGTCCCGTCATGTCGATGTCCATGTAGTTGAGCATGCCGCGCAACTGCTGGCAGTCGCCACCCATGGCCTGGCCGATCATGTCCAGGCCCAGCGTGGTCACCCGGCGCGGCTCGTCCAGCGGAATCCAGCGCCCGCAGATGTCGAGCCCCTTGGCCTGCGCCACCGCGCGCACGGCATCCAGTTGTGCCGCGGTGACCTCGCCATCGGCCGCCATGTCTTCCAGGATGGCCAGCAGAGCCTCGGTGAAATCCTTGAAGGTCGAGGATCCCGTCAGGCGGGCGACGGCGGCGAAGATGGCGGCATCGGCACTGGCGGCTCCCAGTTGCTCGCGCACCTGCCACGTAAAGGCGCCGATGATTTCGCCGTCCATGTGCTCCTCGCCCACCATGTCGTCCGGGCACACCTTGTCGTTATTGGAGAGATCGCGCGAGGCGCCGGCCTGGATCTGCTCCAGGGCATAGGCGCCGATGACCGGGGAATCGTTGAGCGAGGCCGGGAAGTAATCTGCGAATCCCTCGTGCAGGGCCAGCGGCATGCGGTTGAGACCATACTGGTCGGCCTGCTGCGCGCCCAGATCGATCGACGTGTGCGCCACCACCGAGTGCGTGAGTTCGTGCATGACCACATCGCCGCCATACGCCAGATCCACGTTGGTGCCCTGCCCCACGAAGAGTCCGTCGTTCCCGTTGCTCAACGGGCTGTAGTAGGCGTTGTCCATGGGGGTCTTGGTGCCGTTGGTCTCGGAATGCACGTTGGCCACGACCTTCACGGGCACCGGCGGCGCGTAGCCCAGTTCGCGGAAATGGGAATCCATGCGGCTCACATGCCAGTACAGGTTCACGGCGCCCGCGTAGTCGGCATAATCCAGCGTCAGCACGGGATCATACAGGAAATCCTCGCCAGCGCTGGGAGGAATCTCCTCCACTTCCATGTTTTCAGGGTCCGGCATGCCCTGCACGGAAGCCGCCCGCAGGCAGTTGTAGACGTGGCCGGCACGCCCCGCGAGCACCCCGGGCTGCGCAAGTTCAGGCAGTTCCACATCCACGGTCTGGGGTGTGCGGGCCGGATCGATGGGATACACGCGTCCCTGGGCGGAAAACCACTGCCGGTCCACCAGCAGCACGTCCAGGCTGAAAGCGTCCACCAGCACATGATACTTCTTGATTCCCACCCACGCCGGCACGAGGTAGGCCAGCCGTGCGGGCTTCCAGGGCAGCACCACCAGAGCCGGCTCGCGATCCAGCGGCAAAATCACGTCGAGCGCGTTCTCGGCCGCGAGAATGGCCAGTTCCGGCGCCTGCGGCGACCCGGAGGGCAGTTGCAGTCCAGCAAGCGGTTCGCCCCACACGCGGATCACGCGCCCGGCGCCGTCGAGTTCCACCTTGATGGAATGGCCATATACGGGATGCCCGTCCACCTGCTGGCCGAACACCACGAGTTTTCCGGAGGTGATGGGCACACGCCCCAGCGCCTGCAACTGCCGGGCATTCCACCCCCAGGCGGGCGATACGCGCTGAAGGAATTTCATTGCCGTCTCATGCGCAGGCAAGGCCGATGGCGCTTCCCCCTTCACACGCCGCACGGCGGCATTCGATACGTTGGTGAAAATCAGGGAAACGAACGAGAGGAAAAGGAAAATGCGCCGCATGACATCCCTCCTTGCGCAGCTTTTGCATACCGCGGAAAAGCCGGAACGCGCAAGCTGATTTTCCGTTTTTTTCAAGCCGGAAAACGGACAGAACTGCGTGGAAATACCGTTATTTTTCCATCAACTCGAAACGGCGGACGGCATCGGGCGTGTTCAGGTTCCAGAAACAGGCGGGATCGGGTGCCACCACACGGGCCAGCCGGCAGGAGAGGCGGCCGATGGCTTCCCGCAGGCCCCCGGCGGGAAGCAGCGTGATCCAGCGCACGAGCACGTGCCGGCGCACCAGCAGCGGATGCCCGCCGGCGCCGCTTTCCTCCACGGGCATGGCCGCATCGTGCCCGGAGGCGATGGCCAGCGCCAGAAGCCGCAGCGTCTCGGGCTGCACCAGCGGGAAATCCGCCGGCCAGAGGCAGAAGACGTCTTCGGCCGGCGCCCGGCTGCGCAATCCCGCCACGATGGAGGAAAACATGTCGCCTTCCGGATTCAGGACGAACGAGATTTCCGCGGCGTGCGGCCATGCGGAAACGGAGGGAATCTGGTTTTTCCCGCGCAGCACCCACGTGGCGGGCCACCCCATTTGCGCCAGCGTGGACGCGATGTGAAAACCAAAGGATTTTCCATGGATTTCGGCAAAGACCTTGGGACCACCCATGCGCGAACCCGCTCCGGCCGCCAGCACCAATGCGCGGGGCGCAAGGGGTGTGATCCCGGTCACGTCCATGGCGCAAGCGGCATTCCCGCCCGCACGGCGATGAGTTCGGCGACCACCGAAACCGCGATTTCCGCCGGCGTCTGCGCCCCCACGGGCACCCCCACGGGCGTGCGCACCTTCTGGAGGCGTTCCGGCGCGGCGCCGGCCTTCTCCAGGGTCTCCATCATCAGGTGCGCCTTGCGGCGGCTGCCGATGATGCCCAGGTACGCCAGATCGTGATGCACGAGCGCCGCCGCCGCATCGGCATCGCGCAGGTGCTGGTAGGTCATGACCAGCGCGCATTGGTGCAGCGCCGGCTTCAGGTCCCGGCATGCCTGCACCATGTCGCCGATGTGCACGCGCACGCCCTCGGGCCATGGATGGTTCGCGATTTCCGGGCGATCATCATACACGTCCACCACGAACCCCACCGACTGCGCCAGCGGCGCCACGGCCTGGGCCACGTGCCCTCCGCCCACGAGCGCAAGCCGCCAGGGAGAATAGGGCTCGAAGAACAACTGGATGCGTCCCCCGCAGGACATGCCCAGGTCCTGCTCCATGGAAAACGACTTCATGACCGGGCCGGAGCCCGATGCCAGAAGCTCGCGCGCCACGCGGATGGCCGTATGTTCCAGATTGCCCCCGCCCACGGTGCCGCGCAGGGTGCCGTCGGCGTACACGGCCATGCGGAAGCCCGGCTGGCCCGGCGTGGAGCCCTGCGCATCGACCACCGTCACCAGCACGAAATCCCGGTGCTCACGGGCATCCTCGATGATTTTTTCAAACAATCCAAATTGCATTATTAAATCCTTTTTTTAATTAAATAACTTGAAGCATAATTGTAATTTTATTGTAATTTTATTATTTCATGGGGAGATAACCGGGCCGGCACCAGACGGCAATGTCGAAAAGGTTACTGCGCCCGCCGGTGTCGAAATTCAGTGATGCATCCGGATACTCCGAAAAACTGCCGGCCATGCAAGCCGTTCCATCCAAAAAGAACACCAGTCCGCTGCCCTGGTCATTAAGCGAACTGCCGAAATAATGCACTTCCTGCGTATCCAGGTTTTCGGGCATCAAGCCAGCCAGAAATGCGTCATCCATGCCGAGTTTCCCTTCGCCAAAATCCGTCAGCCCCACGCCCGTGGTTCCGAACACCCACAGCATGTTCGCCATGCCGTCCAGCGCCACCCGGCGCACCCGGATCCCCTCCTGCCCCCATTCCTTCTGGGGATTCACGGAGAAACCGTTCGTGGTGTCATTGATTTTCATGAAATACGATTTGGAGGGCCCATCACTTTCGTCAAATGTCCCAGCCAAGTAGATTTCCACATTGTTTTCTGGCGTCTTTTGGCCATCGATCGCCACGGGGCCCGGCTTGACAAAACGAGTGCTGCCAAATGGAATATCCACCTCTTCACCGCCAAACAAAATCAAATCATGGTCCCTCTTTTCCAGGAACACCCGGCTTGAGGTGATTTGAAGTTCTCCACTGATGGCTCCTGACCAGTAGATGTATTCATCGATATTGACCAGCCCTCCACCTATATCATTGCGAACGGTTCCATGAACTGCACTCCGTTCAATATCAAGCGTTTCGGGGTTCAGTTTTATCAGGAGTGCATCCATCTGGCCAATGCGAACTCCAAGATCCCGGCCGTCGAATACCTTGGCATTCGTGCTGCCCGAAACATATACGTACCCGCCCCCATCCACGACAATGTCAGCCGCAATGTCATCTGATTTATTCATACTGTTGGCCACGTTGCCGTCGTAGCAGCGTAGTTCTAAAATTTCTCCTTCCCATGTCAC
This sequence comes from uncultured Kofleriaceae bacterium, assembly GCA_964516435.1. Classification (GTDB taxonomy): domain Bacteria; phylum Myxococcota_A; class Polyangia; order HGW-17; family HGW-17; genus HGW-17. The sequence goes on from CAZEZP010000025.1 coordinate 136,434, forward strand.
TTTGAAAATACAAATGTCGTGTGTGTTCTCTGATTGCGTATTTCCTGGTATTTCCACCTGTCCCAGAGCATAGAGATATCCATTTTGGGAATCCATGGCCAGCGCCACGGCCTTGTCGTTCTGGCTGGAGCCCACCTGCCGCGCCCATTCCACGGAGCCCCTAGCACCGATCTTCATCATCACGATGTCAGTGCCGCCATAGGAAGTGCCCGGGTCCTCGGCTGACGTGCTCAGGTACCCGCCAGTCGTGCCGATGACGTAGAGATTGCCCTCCGGGTCCGCCACCATGTCCACGGCGAAATCATCCGTGATGTCGCCGTAAAGCAGTCCGGCATAACAGCCCGTCCAGGCATCGCAGGATGGGCTGCACACGGGGTTTCCGAAATAATCGCCCGTGACCTCGCGGCAGAACCGGTTCTCTTCCGTCATCGAAGGGTCGCACGTCTCGCCAGCATCGAGTTCTCCGTTGCCGCAGAGCGACTGGCAATCAAAATTGCTGCAGTCGGCCCTGCATACAGGATAAGTGTTCGGCTCGCAGGAGACCTCGGCAGCCCATGCATCCCCATCGCACATCTCGCCATCATCGAGTTTTCCGTTGCCGCAGGCAGGACATTTCCATTTGCAATCCACGCACTCGGGGAGCGCCCCGTTCGAGCATAAGTCTTGGGGGACGTCATATATCGCCGCCGAAGGATCGCACTCCTCGCCCTCGTCGATGGCTCCATTGCCGCACGATTTGCTTTTTTGATCAAAGCCTACCACCAGCGAACACCCGGAAATCCATCCGAACAACAGCAGAATTCCCATGATTTCCCGTGAAAGGATACGCATGACCATTGCCTCCCTCTGGAGAAACAACCCCGCATTTTCATATCACTGGAAAGGGTTCGAAGCAACTTCCCGCGCGGGCGGCCGCCTTACGGAAGATTTCCCGGAATGCACCAGCCGGCGATGTTGTAATTGTCGCTGGTATTCTTGATCCAATCCGTCTCGTTCGTGCGCATGCCCGTAAACGGCTTTCCGGCCGTGGCGCTCATGCAGATGGCGTCTCCGGCAGGATGCAGGCCCGCGGCCGTGTCGACAGTGGGGGAGTCGAACATCATGAACCGCATGGAAGTCATGTTCGTAGCATCGAACACGCCCAGAAACACCTGGGTGACTCCCTGCGGATTCATGCCGTTGATCTCTCCTGACGACTGTCCCAGCACCAGCACCCGGCCGTTTCCGGCGAAACGCACCCGGCGGGCCTCCATTCCGGGCCACTGGGCCACATACCTACTTTCATGCAGGATGCTCGTGCCCGCCCGGAACAGGGCGAAAAACTGTGGGCTGTCCACCACTTCCCGGTAGTTGACGGCGACATAGACATCCTTCGAAACCGGGTCCACGTCCAGGCTGACCCCATAATTCTGGACCGGAGTGAACCCGACCGGAATGGGGATAACGCCATATCCGCCCGTATTTACAACATCGCCATTGGAACCCGCCACCGTCACAATCTGGACTGTGTTGGTATCACCCAACGGGAAAATCGTCTTCAGAATGCGCAGGTAGCCGGCAGAATCCTCCACACAGTCGGCAATCTCGTCGTTGCCGGACTCACCATACATCCTGGTCCAGATTGGGCCGAGGTTGTCGCGATACATCTTCACCACGAAGCCATCGTCGCCGCCCTGGTTGTTCTCATCGTCAAATCTTCCATCCGTCTTCCCCGTCACGTACAGGACGCCATTGGCGCCCAGGCGAAGACTCGTGGCGAAGTCTGCAGAAGGAGTGTCCGGGGTGTTGATGAGCTCATCCTCGACCACGTTTCCTGTGGAATCCATCTTGAAGACATACACGTTCTGGGTCGCATCGGTGGAGCCCGAATTGCCCGTTCCCCGCACATTCGCCACCCCGAACACATACGGTTCGCCCATCGGATCCTGGGAATCGTCGTCCACGGCCAGCGCCACGGCCTGGTCATCGGCCCGGAAATTCGAAAAGCGCCTCGCCCAGACGCGATTTCCGTTGCGGTCCCACTTGACGATCACGACGTCGGCGCCGACGCTTCCGGTTTCCGGCTGTTCCCCCAGAAAGTTGCTGGATCTCGTGACGCCCAGGACATAGCGGTTTCCAATCCGGTCCACGGCGATGTCGGCGGCGACATCCATTTCGGCCGTGCCAAGCATCACCGCCTGGTAGCAGTTGCCGAAATCCGCCGTGCACTCCTCGTTGCAATTGGGCATTCCTCCCCAGAACCCGCCATCCAGGCAACTCAGATTCCCCATGTTGAAGCCGTCGCATTCCTCCTGTTCATCGAGCATGCCGTTGCCGCAGTTGGGTAGGCATTCGAAATTCTGGCAGTCGGGCTGGCAGACGGGATAGGTGCCCTCTTCGCATCGAATCTCATCGCTCAACATACCCCCATCGCACTTCTCGCCATCATCGAGCATGCCGTTGCCGCAGGTGAGTATGCATTCGAAATTCTGGCAGTCGGGCTGGCAGGTGGGATAGGTGCCCTCTTCGCATTGAACCTCAGCTCCCAACAATTCCCCATCGCACTTCTCGCCATCATCGAGCATGCCGTTGCCGCAGTTGGGCACGCAGGTGAAATTCTGGCAGTCGGGCTGGCAGGTGGGATAGGTGCCCTCTTCGCATCGAATCTCAGCGCTCACCAAATCCCCATCGCACTTCTCACCATACTCGAGTTTCCCATTGCCGCACTGAGACTGAGAAGGCTTCTGGCTGAAATCGACCATCAGGGTGCAACCAGACATCCATCCGAACAGCGCCAGCATTCCCAAGCCACGTATGATCATCCGCATCTTCGTCTCCTCCATGTATCCAAAATTCCCAGGCTTACATATCACCAGATGCCGCCACAGGCAACGGTTTTTCAAAAAAATGCCAATGCAGAAACGGGATTTCCAAAGCGGCATTCCGGAAGAATCATCGGAAAAATCCTGCGGAAAAAAACATGGTTTCCGAAAAAATGGAAAAAAATTTGCCTCGGTAAAAAAGAGGTGATATTCCTACATGTAGGAGTAGGTTCACCTCAAAACCTACATAGACAGTCATGCTGACGACTCTTGCTCTTTCCATCTTCTTCCTGGGCGCGCCCCCCGTCGATCCCTGGCTCGTTCCGCTGGTTCCCGCGGAGGATCCCTCCTACACGGCGGAATTCCAGGAAACACCTGGCGTGTGGGCCAATCGCCCGGACGAGGAATGGCTGCGCGAAATCCAGACATCGGAAATCGTATCCATCGCCTTCAACCGGGGAGGTTCCTCGATTTCCCTGCGCCTGCAGTTCGCCAACGGCGCCAGCGCCGCGTTCAAGCCGGACCAGTTCCACGAGCAGACGGTGCCGCGTTATGAAATCGCAGCCTACCGCATCAACCGGCTTCTCGGCTTGAGCCGCGTGCCGCCGGCCACGTGGCGGGTGCTCTCCAAGAAGGAGATCTTCGACAAACTCGACAAGAACAGTCGTCCATACCGAAGGCGGCTCGAGCAGGAAACGGCCTGGCGCGAGGATGGCACCGTGGCGGGAGAAGTTTCGGTATGGGTGCCCGTAATCCGCTACATTCCTCTGGATACGGCGGAATACCGGCGCCAGTGGGTGCGCTGGCTGATGCCGTTCGAGGTTCTGGACAGGAATTCCTACAGCCTGGCCGGTCAGATCTCCATCATGAACCTGTTCGATTTCCTCCTGAACAACCCTGACCGCTACACGGGCAACAACACAATAGCCGACGAGCGGATGCGGCACCTGTACTTCATGGACAACACGTGGTCGTTCTACCCGGCTCCCGACGGTTCCACCATCGGCCGGGTGTACCTGCGCCTGACGCGGCGCTATTCCGAACGGATGATCCGCGCCCTGCGGCGATTCGACGAATCTGCCGTGCGCAAGCACGTCCTGGATCCGTCCGCACCGTGGGTCATAATCGAAGACAGGGAGATCGCAGCTCTGATGGCGCGGCGGGACCTGATGCTGCGTGAAATCACCCGGAACATCGCCCAGTACGGCTGGGAAAAAACGGTGGTGTTCCCATGATCCGATGTCATGTCTGCGGCCGGCCCATTCCATCCCCGGCCCGGGGCATTCCCCGGGTGGCCGGGCGCCGCGTCGTGTTCGCCTGCGGCAACGCCTGCGCGCCGCGCGTCCGGCGCGGGCATGCCTGGACGTGGCACGTGCGCATCGGACTGGCATTTCTGGTGTCTCCCTTCCGGGAAACCGCGCGCATTCTCGCGCCCATCCCGGCTGTCCGGACGGTGCCCATCGTTCTGGCGCTGATGGCCGGTGCGGTCATCTTCTCCGTGTTTCTGCGCCTCTACTCTGGTGCAGTTCCCGTGTGGTCCCCGTTCGGCGAACCGCCGGTCCCGCGATTCCCGGCGACGATGCTCATGCCTTTCGATGAAAAAACCGTTCCAGATGCCAGGGAACCCGCGCGTCCGGAGCCGGTCCTGCAGGATCCCGTCCTGGTGCGCACCCGCGCCCGCGCAGTGCTGGAAGCGAGCCTGCAGGCGGATCCGGTTTCCGTATGGGACATGGAAGCACTGGAAGTGCTGGCCATCGATGGCATGCCTTCGGCCGTTTCCCGCCTGCGTCAGATGCTGCAGGCCGACGCGGGCCCCGGGCGACGCAAGGCGGCCGCGGCGCTGGCCCGTGCGGGAGAGCGCGAAGGGCTGGATGTGCTGCGCGCCGAACTGAACTCCGCCAACCCCATGACGGCGGTACTGGCCGCCATCGAACTGGGACGGCTCGGAGACTCCCAGGCGCTGCCGGTCCTCAAGCGCTTCATGGACCGCTCGGACACGCAGATGGCGGCCTGCGAGGCGGCCCTCTTCCTCAAGTACGAACCGGCGCGCATCCGGCTCCTGCAGGAGGCGCGACAGGCCGCCCGCATGGGCGACCGTGTACGCGCGGCCCTGGCGCTGGCCCAGGCGGGAGACGAGCGGGTGAAGGACATCCTGCAGGCTGCCTTCGAGGATGGGCAGTTCCGCTACATGGCGGCGCTGGGGCTGGCGGCGCTGGGGGATGCGCGCGCCATCCCCGTGCTGCGTCTGGCGCTCGAGCACACGGCCCTGCGCCGGGAAGCCGCCGAGGCCCTGCGCCAGTTCGGCCGGACCGACGATTACGGAATCCTGGTTCGGGACATGGATTCCCCGCATGCACCCACGCGGATTTCAGCGGCCGTCGCCGTCTACGTCCTGACGGAGCCGGCCCGCGGAAAGGGAGCGGCCCATGGCTGAGACCGTTCGCCTGTACTACCTGTTCCGGGGCTTGAGCTCGGCGCTGCTGTTCAAGACGTTCCTCGTCTTCTTCTACCTGGAGAACGGACTCAATTTCGCCCGCATCGGCGTGCTGCAGAGCGTGTTCGCCGCCACCGTGATCCTGCTGGAGGTACCCACGGGCATCTGGGCGGACCGCTTCGGCCGGGGCCGCATCATGGGCTATGGCGCGCTGGCCATGACGGCGGCGGCGCTGGGCTACCTGTTCTTCGACACGTTCGTCTGGTTCGCCTTCCTGGAATTCCTGCTGGCCTTCGGGCTGACCATGACGTCGGGAGCGGACTCGGCCTTCCTCTTCGATGCCCTCAAGCGCGCCGGCCAGGCGCATCAGTACACCGATCTCGAAGGCAAGGCGGGCGCCGCCAAGCAGGTGGGCATCGCCGTATCCGCGCTGGCGGGCGGCATCCTGGCCGAATACGATCTGCGCCTGCTGTTCCCGGCCAGTGCCGCCGTGGTGTTCCTGGCCTACCTGGCCATCCGGCGCATGGACCGCTCGCTTCCGGGCGAAACCACGGGGGTCTTCCACCTCGCACCCGTCCGCTTCCGCGAAGCCGTGGATGCCATGGGCTCCCACCGGCGCATCTGGTGGATCATCTTCTATTCCGCGCTCATCTTCGTATTCATCCGCTCCTCGGACACGCTGCTGCAGCCGGTGCTGCGGGCGCACGGCTACTCCTACTGGAAGATCGGCCTGGCCGCGGCCCTGGGTGCGCTGGCGGCCGCCGTCACTTCCCGCTACACGGCCGCATTCATGACGCGGATCTCCGAACGCGTGATGCTCTGGGGACTGCCCGCAGCGCTCATCGCCAGTTACGCCCTGTTCGCCACCGGCTCCGGGTGGGTCCTGATCCTCGTGTTCTTCGCCAACGTGACCGTGCAGGGCATGTATTCCCCGTTTTCCAAGACGCTGCTCAACCGCGCCATTCCGGGCTCGCGCCTGCGGGCGACGCTCCTGTCGCTCGAAAGCGCGGTCAAGCGCGTCGTGGTGGCGGCCATGATGCCCGTCATCGGCGTCATCGTGGATGCCTGGGGGCTTTCCAGGGGCATCCTCGCCTGTGCAGGCATCTCGGTGCTGGCGGGCCTGGTGCTGTGGTGGACAGCGCCCGGATCCGGAATGCCCAGGGAAGCCACTGGAGGCGAAACACCCGTACCAGTTTCGGAAAACAGCCGGACGAACGGACACGCCGCCCGTGCGGTATCACACACATACTCCGCACCGCTGAATTGAACAATCATGCAATATTTGATAATAATATTCGAAATAATTTTATTTTTTACTATCGGATGTAAAGAGAATAAAAACATCACCCCGCCCTGCACACCCGCCTGCGAAGGTCGCTGCTGCGGGGACGACGGTTGCGGCGGCACCTGCGCCGATTCCTGTGGCCTGGGACAGACATGCGATTCCCGGACGTGCACCTGCCAGGATGAGACGTGCATTCCACTGACCTGCGAATCCTCCGGGAAATCGTGCGGAACGTGGGAGGACGGTTGCGGCGGCTCGTTCTCCTGCCCGGACTGCCCGCAGGACATGGTCTGCAGCGACTCGGGGTCGTGCGAGCCGCGCCCGCCCGTGACCATGCGGCTTTTGCAGGCCAACATCGGCAACCTGGATCTGGCCTGCATGGGCGCTTACAAGTACAACTGCTGCCGGATCGCGGTAGAGCAGGCCATCGCCCGGAATCTGGCCGCGCTGGCCCCGGACGTGGTGACCCTGCAGGAAGTGGTGTCCACGCGCATGTGCGCGGAAATCCAGGAAACGGACCCGGGCAAGGTGTGCCATCCGGACCATCTGATCGCCGAGCCCGCCCAGGCTCGCCGCCTGCTGGGGAGCGATTACACCATCGCGTGCGATTCCCGACATTCCTACGAATGCGTGGGCGTGCACGTGGATTTCGGGTCGATCCCCGGCTGTCCACTGGGCGGTTTCTGCGAAACACTGGCCGATACGGCGTCCATGCCCGAGGGCTGCGACGACGGATTTTCCGTGTCCGCCGTAACGGTTGCGCCCCACCGGGGACCGGAATTCCGGCTGGGAAACGCGCACCCGCCCTCGGGCCCCACGGCGGCTTCCTGCCGCAGCGATCAAGTCCTGGCGCTCTTCGAGGGAAGCCCGGCCATACCGGCCCTTCTGGAACTGTACATCCCCGGCCTCGCCGCCGGAGACTTCAATCTGGACCCGTTCTCGGACAGCGATGAATCCGTGGAAACCTGGAATCATTTCGTCGGAGACGGCCGCCGCTTCCACTACCACAGCGGCCCGGCCGAGCATGTGCCGCCGTACGACACGTCGTTCTCCGTGCTGGGAAACGCCGTCTACGACCACGTGGTGAGCGATTTCGCCGACGGTGTCTGCCAGACGCTGGGGCAGGCGCCTGGCACCGAACGCCTGGACGGTGGGTCGGGCTGCGATCATGCCGCCCTGTGGTGCACCCTGACGTTCTGATGCGAGAAACGGAGTCTTTTGCATGGCACGCGATTCCGAAATTCCCGGCATGTACGACTTCAATGAAAATGGCTATGTCGTCATCCTCTCCGAGCATGCGCTGATCACCATGGTGCTGGCTTCGCTGGAAGCCTATGCCGTACGCAAACTGGGCAGTGTGATCCACCAGCAGCAACTGGAAGTCTATGGCAGCCTCTATGGCCAGCAGATCGAGATGGACGACGGGCGTACCCTGTACCGGGTGGAACTGGCCAGCCACGACACCACGTCGCGGCAGCGCTCCGACTCGGTGCACTTCAACGAGGATGCCATCGTGCTCAAGAACGACGCGCTGGCCTCCTTCTGGCCGCATCTCGACTACCTGGGGGATTTCCATTCGCATCCTTTCGGCGACCTGGAAGAAGCCCAGAAGAACCAGGGATATTTTTTCTCGGAGACCGACCGGGAGGGATTGGACGACGACTGGGATTTCTGGAAAGACCTGAACTACCGGCTGGGGCTCGTGGTCACCGTGGCGCCCATGCAGCGCGCACGCGCCAAGTCCAGTTGCTGGCTGGACGAGCGCAGCCGGCAGTGCATGGTACTCACGCTGGGTAATTTCCGTATCTGGATCGCCGCCTACTGCGTCTACGAGGACGAGGCCGGCAACCCCTTCTACACGCAAGACCGGGACCGCGGCGTGGAACTGTTCGCCCCATCCGTGACCGGACTCGTGGAGCACGTGGCCTTCGGACGCTTCAAGGACGGCGAGTTCTACCGCTGATGAATCCGAAATGCGCGAACGCGGGCATGCAGTGGTCGTTCCCACGCCTTGCGGTGCGTCCCCATGCGCGCACACGGCGGATTCGACGGCATGCCCGGGCGACGGCCGGCTGTGGACAGATCTGGCACGCACATTGGCCTTCATTGGAAAAAACCTTGCCGGATTCACGGATTGTGGTAAACCGGTGGCAACGGAAAGGATGGTGCGCCATGAAGACCCTTCTCGCCCTCGCCTTCCTGCTCGCCTTTGTCACAGCCTGCAACGTGGGAAGTTCCAGCAAAACCAATAATGCGAATAACACGAACAACACGAACAACACAAATAACACCAATAACACCAATAACACCAATAACACCAATAACACCAATAACACTAATAACACTAATAACACAAACAACACCAACAACATCAACAATCAGCAGCCCCAACTGGTCTCCTTCCAGGATTCCGGCTGCAAGAACCAGAAATCCATCGACTTCGGCATCTTCGATGGCTTCGAGTGCATCGTCTGGTCCTACGACGGCACCGGC
>CAZEZP010000026.1:0-26283 GCA_964516435.1 uncultured Kofleriaceae bacterium
GAGCACGAGCATGTCCATGGTCTTGGCTTCCTGAATGTTGGCCAGCGCCTTCTTCTCGCGGCTGGCGGCGGGAAAGTCGGAAAAGACCAGTTCGGCGTGCACCGTGCGCTTGGGGTTGTACAGGCGGGTGAGCACGTCGAGGCGGGAATCCGGCACCTTCACCGTTCCCAGGTGGGTCTGCTGCCGGTCCCCCGAGAAGCCCGTGGGGACGTGCAGCCCCGTGATGGCGTTGAACAGCGTGGTGGCACCGGCGTTTTCATAGCCGTACAATCCGATTTTCATGGGATGACCGTCCAGAAAGAGCGTTCAGAAATCGAAGGATGTTCCCAGCACGTAGGGCGCCGGCAGGCTCGAGCCGGGGCCGATGAGCGCCACGCCCGTATCCGGTCCCGTCAGGCGCGAAGGCGCCGCCTCGTCCCGGGAGGCCACGTACAGGCGCGCCAGTTCCTTGTTGTACTGCCAGGACATGATCGGGGCGTAGATCATGTCGGCCACCCAGAAGGCCGCGTAGATGGCCACGCCGATGTAGAACTTGTTGATGTTGGCGTCCCGCTGGTCGCGATCCAGGTTGAAGTAGGAAAAGATGAAGAAGGTGCCCACGCCCTCGCCCAGCGTGATGATCAGGCTCTCGATCTTGCGGTCCGCGTACAGCGAACCCATGCCCAGGGGAATGGCGGCGAAGTAGAACTTGGAATCCTTGAGGGTGTCCTCGTCGCCGTTCTGCTCGAAGTACTTGTTCAGGAAGGTGGCCGTCAGTCCCCACGCGCCGGGAGCGAAGGCCAAAAACCAGGCCTGCATGGGGCGCTTGGTGTTCTCGAGGTAGATGTTGTTGCGGCCCTCGGCCATGAAATTGGCCGGCGCCATCTCCCACCAAGCGGGCTGGGAATTTCCAATCTGTGGCAGATAGGGGATGGAGAGATTCAGCCGTTCGGCTCCCTGCACCGGATGCACGGCTACCCAGGAAACGAACATCAAAACCAGCAGCGAACCAAGCCTTTTTTTCATGGGACCTCCCACTCGTGGCCGCCAGCATACCCCCGATGTGGAAAAAAGTCCATATGGGAGTTGGCCCAGCGGCGTAATTCACTGGAACAGGAAATGGAAAGAAAATGAATGTTTCAAGACAATATGCAATTTGCAATCGCAAATTCCAGAATCATATAATTCATGATTCCCGCGGGCGCGCTCTCCGGCGGCATCGGCCAGTGAAAGCGTCATGAGGAAAATGGCGGAATTGCAATGTACAAAAAACAGAATGATTCTGTTAGATTTTGATGAATCCCCCACATTCCGGATACCGGGAGCACCGGATTTCTGTAAGATTTTTCCCAATCGCGGGAGGCACTTCATGAATCGCACGAGTATCCGGTTGCAATGGTTGTTTTTTTTGCTCGTGGTATTCTCCCTGTTTTCCTGCAAGTCGGGGAATGAAAAAAAGCCGGAAGCATCCGCCGGAAACCAGGCCCCGGCCGCCGGGAAATCCGGAAACGCCAAAGCCGGCCTGCACATCCTGGCCGGGTCGGAAATCGAGTCCCTGCGGCCGATCATCGATGATTTCGCCCGGGAGAACGGATGGGAGATCCGGTTCGACTACAAGGGCTCCGTGGACATCATGGTGGCGCTCGCGGACGAAAAGTTTCCCTACGATGCCGTCTGGCCGGCCAACTCCCTGTGGATTTCGCTGGGGGACGCCAGACGCCGGGTGCGGCACCTGCAGTCGATCGCCACGACGCCCGTGGCGTTCGGCATCCGCAGCCGCCTGGCCCGGGAACTCGGCTTCACGGGCAGGACCGTGGCCATGCGTGAAATCCTCGCGGCCGTAAAGGACGGACGCCTGAAATTCCTCATGACGTCGGCCACGCAGTCCAATTCGGGCGCCTCGGCGTATCTGGGCTTCCTGTATGCCCTTTCCGGCAACCCCGATGTGCTCACGCTCGAGCACCTGCGCCAGGAGTCCCTGCGCGCCGACATCGCCGCGCTGCTCTCCGGCGTCCATCGCGGCTCGGGCTCCTCGGGATGGCTCAAGGATCTCTTCCTGGCCGGTTCCTACGATGCCATGGTGAACTACGAATCCCTGATTCTCGAGACCAGCCGGGAACTCGTGCAGCGCGGCCGGGAACCTTTGCATCTGGTGTACCCCGTGGACGGCACCGCGCTGGCGGATTCCCCCCTGGGGTTCGTGCGCGATCCGCAGCATCCGGAGCGGGAGGAAATCTTTCTCAAACTGCAGCAGCACCTGCTTTCCGAGCCGGTGCAGAAACGGATTTCCTCCCTTGGCTGGCGCACGGGCATCGGCGGCATCACGACGCAGTACGATCCGGGCATCTTCCGGGAGGAATGGGGCGTGGACACGAAACGCATCCTGACTCCGCTGCGCATTCCCGCGCCCGAAGTCGTCCGGGAGGCGCTCGACCTCTACCAGACCGATTTCCGCAAGCCCTCCTACACCGTCTTTTGTCTGGACTTTTCTTCTTCGATGCAGGACAAGGGTGAGACGGAACTGAAAGCCGCCATGCGCTTTTTGCTGCGTCCCGACATGTCCGCCCGCTACCTTCTGCAGCCCGGAAAACGCGACCGCATGCACATCATCGCGTTTTCCGACCGCATCCTGAGGACCTGGAACGCCGACGGCGGAAAGACGGAAAGCCTCCTGGCCGTGGAGGAAGAACTCTCCCGGTTCCCCGTGGGCGGCCAGACGGCCATCCATTCCTGCGTGATCGAAGGATTGAACCACCTGAACGCCGTCACCGACATCGGCAACTACACGCCGGCCATCATCCTCATGACCGACGGGAAATCCAACATGGGAGCGGATTACCGGCTCCTCGAGGAGACCTATCGCGCGATGGGCCGGGACATCCCCGTGTTCTCCATCCTGTTCGGCCACGCCTCGCCCAGCCAGTTGAACGCCATCGCCAGCCTCACCCGGGGCCGGGTGTTCGACGGGCGCATGGACCTGCTCGACGCCTTCCGCAAGGTCAAGGGGTACAACTGACATGGCGGGCATCGGGCGCGACGTCTGGAAACAGGCCGCCGCCGGCGTGACGGGCGGAATCGTGGGAGCCGCATTCGTGCTGGCGGGCGCGCCCTGGCTGCTCGCCGCCGCGGCAGCGGCAGCGGGGTATTTCGGCGCGCGGCTGATGCTGCAGGGCGATTCCTCCGGAATTCAGGTGGACCTGTCTTCAGTCCTTTCCCCGGAGGAATTCGTGCAGGCCGTGGAGGAACGGGTCGAGTCCCTGCGCAAACTCGAGCCGCAGATTCCGGATCCCGGCATGCAGGGCAAGGTGAAGCGGATCCGGGGCGTCGCCCAGGAAATCCTGGAAGACCTGAAACGCCACCCGGAAGACGTTCCCCATGCCCGCCGTTTTTTCAATTATTATTTCGACACCACGCTCAAGATTCTGGAGAAGTACATCGAATTCGCCAACTTCCGCGGGCGTTCGGATGCCATGGAACGCTCGATGCAGCGCGTGGAAAACCTGCTGGACCTCGTGGAAAAGGCATTCCTGAAGGAGTTGGCGCACCTGACGGAAAACGACGTCATCGACCTGGAAGCCGAAATCGACGTGTTCCGCAAGACCGCGCGCATCGAGGGAATCGGGGAGGATTTCCATGAAGAATAACCTCATCGGCGGCACCATCGTCGCCCTGCTGCTCATCGCGGCCATCGTGTACAGCCAGTCGGGCAAGAAAAAAACCTCCTCAATCAAGACACCGGAGAAAACGGCTCCGGAAAGTCCCGGCACGCCTTCGCCCAGCGGCGAACCGGCCCCCCAGCGGCCCGTCCGCGTGCTTTCCGGCGAGGTAGGCGGGGAAAAATGGGGATTTCTGCAGGACGAAGCCGTCCGGAAGATCCTGCTCGAGCGCCACGGCATCCGCCTGGACGCCAGCAAGGCCGGGTCCATCGAGATGGTGTCCGGCGCCATCCGGGGAGACCTGGATTTCCTGTGGCCATCCTCCCAGTTGGCACTGCAGATCTTCCGCACGAAGCATGCGCAACTGCACCGCAAGAGCGAGGTGATCTTCAATTCTCCGCTGGTGCTCTACAGTTGGGACATCGTGGTGGATGCGCTGATGAAGGCGGGAATCGCGAAACAGGAGGACGGCGTCTACTATCTCTCCGATTTCGGAAAACTCGTCGAGATGGTGCTCGCGGGCCGGACGTGGGAGCAGATCGGCCTGCCCGAGCTCTACGGCAGGATCCTCGTCATCTCCACCGATCCCCTGCGATCCAACTCCGGAAACAGTTTCGCGGCGCTTCTGGCCAACGCCCTCCAGCAGGACGTGGTGGACGAAACCACCGTGGAGAAGCACATTCCGAACATCAAGGCCTTCTTTGCCAAACTCGGCTACATGGAGCATTCCAGCGGCGATCTGTTCCTGCAGTTCCTGCGCACGGGCGTGGGCGCCAAGCCAATCATCGTGGGATACGAGAACCAGATCATCGAGTTCGCCGCCGAGCACCGCGACGTCTGGCACAAGGTCAGGGACCGCATCCGCATCCTGTATCCCATTCCCACGGTATGGAGCTCGCACCCGCTGATCGTGCTCAGGAAGGATGCCGAGGACCTCGTGCCGGCGCTCGCGGATCCCGAACTTATGAAGATCGCCTGGGAGCGGCACGGCTTCCGCACGGGTCTCATGGACGCCCAGAACGACCCGTCCGTGCTTCAGATGACGGGCATTCCCGCGCAGATTCGCAAGGCGGTTCCCATGCCCACGCCGGCCGTCATGCAAAAAATAATGGACGCATTGCAATCAAATTGAAATACATAACACGAAAGGAAAGGAATCATGACGTCAGAACTGCAGACAACCGAAAACAGGGAATTCGAGCTCAAACTGGACGAGAAGGACCGGGAACGGGCGCAGGCGCTGGCCCGCGCCATCGACGTGACCGACACGCAGACCGTGATCCAGTACGGCTCCGGGCCGCAGGGCGAAATCAGCAAGTTCACGGACGCCATCCTCAAGGAGGTGCGGGCCAAGGATGGCGGAACTGCCGGCGAACTGCTCACGAGCCTGATGCTCAACGTCAGGGAACTGGATGTGGACGATCTGGGCCGGGAACCCGGTTTCTGGGAGAAGCTGCCCCTGGTGGGGAGCCTCGTGGATCGCGCCCGGCGCTTCATCGCCCGCTATGAAACGCTCTCGGCCCAGATCGAGACCATCGTGGAAAACCTGGAAAAGGCGCGCATGCAACTGTTCAAGGACCTGAGCATGCTCGACCAGTTGCACCAGAAGAACATGGATTTGCTGCGGGAACTGGACGTGCACATCGCAGCCGGGGAGATCAAGATCCGCGAGTTGCACGACCAGATCCTCCCGGATCTCAAGGCCAGGGCTGAGCAGTCGGGGGACCCGCTGGATGCCCAGAAGCACCAGGACATGGTGCAGTTCGCCACCCGCTTCGAGAAGCGCCTGCACGACCTGAAACTGAGCCGCATGGTGTCGCTGCAGGTGCTGCCCCAGATCCGCCTGATCCAGTACAACAACCAGACGCTGGTGGAGAAGATCCAGAGTTCCATCCTGCATACCATCCCCCTGTGGAAGAACCAGATCGTCATCGCCATCAGCCTGCTGCGCCAGAAGAAGGCGCTCGAGATGCAGCGGCAGGTCACCGAGACCACCAACGAACTGCTCCAGAAGAACTCGGAAATGCTCCGGGAGAGCAGCGTCGAGGCCGCCCGCGAGAACGAGCGCGGCATCGTGGAGATCGAGACGCTGCGCAAGGTCAACGGGGATCTCATCTCCACCATCGAGGAAACGCTCAAGATCCAGGAAGAAGGCCGCCAGAAGCGGCTGCAGGCGGAAGAGGAACTGCTGCGGCTGGAAGCCCAGTTGAAGCAGCGGCTCGTGGGCGCCTCCGGCGCCGATGCCAGGAATTAGTTTTTGTACTCGGTTGCGCAGAATACGAAAGGCGAAAACCCAGAGGGAAATGTCACCCGCAGGGTTGCAGCCGGCGGAAAACGGACAGGAAATCGGTGGCGGCATCCAGGCAGGCGGAAATGTCTCCGGCGGGGATGCGGCGGGAGAAATGGAGCAGGAACGCATCTCCCCAGGCCTCGAAGTAGATGTTGGCCGAATGATGCCGCAGGAAGAGTTCCCGCACCTCGGGGGTGAACAAAAGGCGCGCTGCAGGCTCGTCCATTCCCTGGACGACGAACGCGCCGGAAAAGGCCGGATCTTCCGGAAAATCGATATCCTGGCCGCCGAACCATTTTCCGATGGCGTCGAGCAGGGGGGATTCGCGGCGCACCAGGGTGTTGGGAAGGCCAACGACGGGATCCTGGACGATGAAGACCGTCTGCTGGTGGACGCTGCGGTTCTTTCCATGCCCCGTGACGTACGTGTAGTCGCTCACGGTGATGCTGGCGCCGGCGAGGCTTCCCGTCAGGACGTTCTCGAATTTCCGGGAATGGCCTTTCGTGAAGACCTTGAAGAAATTGAAGGCGATATCCATGGAAGGGTCCTCGACCATGAAGGAAAAGCCCAGGTCGCCAGCGATTCTCTCCATGTCCTGGCGGCGTTTTTTCGCCTGAATGTGCGCGATATAAAAAATGAGCCCCATGATCGCGAAAAAGAAGAGCGGAATCAGGTATCCCAACACATCCATCGCTTTCCTCCGGAGTCCGGGTGCCGTTTCTAACGGGAACGGGTGCAGAAAAGCAAGAAAAACAAGTTATTTCCCATTGCCACGCGTGTACCACCCGCGTTGCATGGCAACAGACGGCAACAGGTCAGTGCCGAACGCAAGCGCCGGTCGCAAAATCGCCTTCGAAGGCGATCGTGGCATCCGAGACGGCGCGCAGCAGGCACTCGTCGAAAGTGCGCTTCTCGCCGGCGGGCCCTTGCGCCACCAACCGCAGAAAACGGCCTTGCGGCAACTGCAGGGTGAAGGATTGGCGGCCCGGTTCTGATGGCGCGGCAAAAACGGCCGGAAACGCCACGCGCGTGGACAGATCCTCCACCCACACACGCACGGGGTCCGCCGATTCCACCACGATTTCTCCCTCCAGAAAGAAATTGGGCTGGTGAACGAGTTGCAGTTCCACGGTCTGGTCCCCGGGCACCAGGTACACGTCCGGCAGGCTGCCGCTCCACACATCCACCGTCTCGGCATCGAAGAGGAAAAGCACGGCAGAAAGCCGGCGCGGCCCGCCGGACACGGTTTCGAGTTCCAGTCGCGCCTGGGTCTGCGAAGCGATTCCCCGCGCAGAGGCCGTCACTGGCCGCTCCAGGTCCGCGCCTTCCAGCGCAACCTGGACATACCATGAAGAATAGGCGGCCTTCGGCTGCGCCAGCACCAGATTCACCGCCACGCAACTAGATTCGCCAGCGCCATCGCAACTCCAGGAAAGGAAAGCGAGCAGGATTCCGACGATTTTCCGCATGGTGTCATTTCCTTTCCGGCAGCGGGATCTGGACCACGACGCGCGCGCGCGGCGGCATCTGGATCACGCTGGACGAAGAATTGCCCACGTCGCCCGCGGAACGCGAGGAATCCAGGCACATGGCGCCCCCCGATGCGGAACCCTGCACCGAATCCTCCGCCACGCGGGCCATCACGGCGCGCATGAAGCGGCCCGGAGAAAACGTTTCCGACGCGAAACGCATGCGCAGATCCCGCTTCATTCCGAGGTCGTGGCGCAATTGCGCGGCCGCGGCGTCTTTTCCGGTCTCGAACACGGAATCACGGACGAGCGTTTCCCCCGCTTCCTGCACCACAGCCAGAATGCGCGTCCCGGACGCCACCGCCCGGATGGGACCGCGAAAATGCCGGATGCGGGCGCACTCTCCCGGCTGGGGCGGCAGGATCCCGACTTCCGCGCCGGGTCCCAGAAACAGCATGCAGTCCGTCGAGACCAGCCATTTCACGGAACCCTCGGGCGGCGACAGCACGCGGTCTTCCCGCATCTCGAAAGACGTCCGCGAAGGAAACACGGGCACCCAGTCCGCGGGAATGCCGGAAAAGAACGCGAGAGCCAGCATGCACCACGCACTAGCCATGGCCTACCTCCTGGAAACGTCGCCGGAGAGTTGCAAAAGCAGGCTCCAGCGGGAAAAGGAAAAGGCTTCCGCCACGGACTCCACGAACTGGTGGCGCACCACGACTTCCCAGCGCCAGTTTCGGCTCCTGCCCAGCGGACGGGAGAGCACGCCCGAGGCGAAACCGCCCAGATCCCACCGGTCCTCCCCCGCGGCCAGGTTCCATGGATTCTGCCCGGCACCGGCTTCCTCTCCCGATTCGGGGTACCAACGGCACTCGAGCGAAGCCGCCAGCGCCAGTTCGAAACGGTCCGGCAGCAACACGGACGCGCCCAGCCACAAGCCGGCGTTCCAGAAGCTCCAGGCGGCCCACCGGGCCTGCTGCCCGCCCGCGAACGCCTGGGTGAAGATCTTGAGCGCATCCCGGCGCAGAAACCAGGAATGCCGCACGAAGAGCGTTCCCGAAAAACCATCCCGGTCCAAATCCCGGTACACCACCCGGGCCCCGGTCATCCCAACGGCGGCCTCGCGGCCCGGGACGCGCTGCAGTGCCAGTTCCAGGCTGGCGCCGGCGCGCTCCATGAAGGCGAAGGGTTCGGGCTCGTCCGGGATTCCCTCGCCACCGAGAAGACCAATGGCGGACCAGAACGCCTGCCCTTCCAGATGGGCGGGGACAGGCCAGGTGGAAAGGAACCAGCGCCCGGCGAGGGAAGCCTCCGCTCCCAGGCTGGAAAAGGCGATGACCTGCTCATGGGTTTCCCCGCCCCAGGGCGCAAAGAAATAATGGCTGGCCAACGCCCCCTCGAGTTTCACGTCCTCGCGGGGCACCCAGGACAGGCGCAGGGGCTGGGTCATGTGCCCGGCCGTTGTGCGCGCGCGCACCGTATCCAGTTCCTGCGAGTAGGCCGGGTTGGTATCCATTCCCAATCCCAGGCTGAAACCGAAGGACAGTCCCCGCTCCCAGCCGCGCTCCATGCGCGTGAGGGACTTCAGTTGCAATTCGGCTTGGCGGCCGGCGCTTCCCGCCCGGGCCTTGCGGAAATGGGCGCGGGCGCGGGCGCGCTCCCCCTGCTTCACCGCGGCCATGCCAGCCAGCCAGTGCGCGCGGGAACGGATGTCCGCATCGGGACTCTCCAGCAGGGGTGACGCCAGTTCCATCGCGCCCCTCCACTCCCTGTTCCGCAGAAAGGCCGCGATGCAGGCCAGCCGGACGATGTCATCCCCCGGGGCCAGTTCCAGTGCGCGCCTGAGGTTGCGTGCGGCCCATACCACGTTGTCCAGTTCCAGTTGCCAGAGCCCCAGTTGGCCGAGCAGCCGGGCGTCATCCGGAAGTTGGGCGGCCGCCTCCTCCATGTCCGTCACGGCCTCCTCGCGATTTCCGAGTTCCCACTTCGCCCGCGCCAGCAGGACGCGGGCCGGCACGAGGGAGGCATCCTCGCGCAGGGATTCGGCGCATCTGTCGGCGGCGGTACTGAAATCACCCTTCTCCCATGCCGCCTGACACTGTGCCAGAAGGATTTCGGCCCGCGCGCGACGCGCCTCCTGCGGCACGCCGGAATCCTCCTGCTCCCGAAGCGGGGCCGGTTCTTCCTGCAAAGCGGACGGATTCGCCCCTTCTTCTGCCGAAGAGGCCTGCAGAAGCGCCATCAGCACGACATGAAAAACCGCGGTGACTCCCGGGAGAATCATTTCCGGCCTTCCTGGATGAGCAGTTCCTCGTCGAGCCGGTCGGAAAGTTCCACCTCGTCCTTGCGGCCCAGCAACTCCTTGCCGTTGACGTACACCTGCGGCGTGCCCGCGATGCCCAGTGCCAGCCCTTCCCGCTTGTCGGCGGCCACCATGCGCCGGACGGAACGCGAAACGCGATCCTTTTCGAAACGGTCCACGTCCAGTTTCAGATCCCGGGCCAATGCCGAGAGCCTGCGTTCATCCAGACCCTTGCGGTTCCGGTAGGCCGCCAGGAGATATTCCCAGAACTTTCCCTGCAATTGCGCCGCCTGCGCCGCCTCGGCCGCCTTCACCCCCACCTCGCCATGAGCCGTGGTCGGAAAATGCTTCCAGCACAGCACGAACTTCCCGCCAGAGCGGACCGCTACCAGTTTGTACAGGTCCGGAACCACCTGCGCGCAGAACGGGCAGAGCACATCGGCGAACACCGTGACCACCACCTTAGCCCGGGCGGGATCTCCGGTGCATGCGGACGGGGCCGGCGTGATCTTCTGCACGGACAGGGGATGCACGCTGCGGGATCGTTCCATCACCGCCGCCCGGATTTCGGTCAGCGAGCGCCCGAAGGCCGCCTGCCGCACGATGAAGCCCGCCAGGCGGCGCGCCGTTTCGCACTGCGGATCCTTCACGAGGCATTCGGCCACCGTGCGCGAACATCCGTAGTAGTTGTGGATGGCTCGCAGGGCCTTGATCGCCACATCTTTCTGGTCTGGCGTGAGTTTTTCCACGGAGGCGTTCATGACCCGATGCCAGGGGATGTCCTGGCCCCAGGCCGGGGACTCCGCCGTCAGAATCGAAACCGCCAGCGCCAGCAGGAAAGCCGGAATCGAACGATGCCGCATCTTCATTTCCCTTCCTTTCGGGCGGCCAGACGCCGCAGCAGACCGTCGACACCGAAACGTCCAGTGTCGAAGAGCCAGACGTAGCCGCAGGCGAACAGCATGGCCACGTCCCTCCACAACAGCCCCGTACCCACTTCCTCGGCGTGATCGGCGAGCGCACGCGCACCGGCCGGCGTGAAGCAGCCGCACGAGGGCATCTCGAGCTGGTGGACGTGGGCGTATGCGAGCGCCACGATGAACATCACCAGCATTCCACACATCACAACTGCCGTTCCCCGCACCCGGAATCCCGCCAGGAACAACACTGCTGCGAACAACTCCACCATGGGAAGCGCAATTGCGAGGATGTGGACGTAGCGCCCGGGCAACATCCGGTACAGGGCCACGCTGAAGGCGAAGTCCTCGGGCGCCAGCAGTTTGGGCCATGCCGCGACGAGGAACGTGATGCCCACCACCCAGCGGATGACCAGCGATACTCCCGCGTGGGCCGGGTGGTTCCAGAAGGCGCCAACCCATTTTTTCAGCAGACCGGCATCACTCATGGGCATCCTCCCGGCTTTCGCCCCCTTCCGGAGACGGCGGCAACAGCGGTTTCCTCACCACGAACACCCGGGAGAAACCCAGGGTGCGCAACTGGGCGGCCACGCCCCATCCGGGATGCACCGGCCGCGCACGGGCCGGATCGGGCGGAAGCTCCCGGTCCGAAACCACGTAGATGGGCGCCTGCAGGCGGGCGCGCAACCGTTTGAGAACGTCTTCCTCCGGGGGCAGGAGATCGTCGAACGGGAGTTGCACGGATTCGGACGAAGAAGGCAGGACGTTTTCGGGCAGGGCATCCACCACCTGGATCCCCCGGCGATTGTCCGGCAATTCGGAAACGATTGGAATCTCCATCGTTTCCAGGAGTTTTCCGGCGCGTTTCCACGCGGCCATGCCGCCCTCGAGCACGAACAGCCCCCGCACGCCGGCGGCCGCCAGCGCCGACAGGGCCCGTTCGGCCAACTGCCCGCCCGTCTCGTCCACTACCACGACCCACGTGCCGGCCTTCATGGACGCAAGGCGCGCAATGATTTCCCGATCCAGCGGGGCCGTCTCGTACATGGGCATCGGCCAGGCGCCCGGGACGTGCCCGGCGGCGTAGTCCCACGGCATGCGCGCGTCGACCACCCGCACGTGCGGATCGTCGGGACGGAGTTTTTCCACGGCCAGCCGCGAAATGTCGCCCTGCACCTCGGGGCAGGGCCCCAGAAGATCGAAGGGAGCGTGACGGATCACGGGAATGCCGTTCTCGCGGATGGCATTGAACGCGAACGCCGCCGCCACGGCCACAGCCACAAGCAAAAATGCATCCCGCCAGGCGATGCCCAGTTCCCGCCACGGAATGTCTGTCGGAGAATTTCGTTCCATGGGCGATGCCTCCCTCAGGGACACTCGGTGCAGCAGCACCGGAAACCGAAATTGGAAATAGGTCCCGTCCCCCAGTTGGCCACGTAGTCGCAGCGGTGCAACGCCTCGGAATTCAGGCAGTTGAATGCACCGCCGCGGCCGGCGCCGCCCTCCACGCGCTCCCAGAGGTTGCCGTTGATGTCGAATACACCATAGCCGTTGGTGCAGCCGGAAAAGGTCCCGGTCGTCACGGGATGGAAAGCCGCACCGCAGGTGCCGTAGCAGTGCGCGAACGGACATGCCGGCTGGGATTCGCAGGCGCTGCCGGGCCCGCAATTGCAGAAGGCGTCGATACCGTTGCAGGCGACGGGGTCGTAGACATTGCCGTATGAATACACGGTTCGTGCAGAACCGCGGCAGGCAGTCTCCCATTCCAGCGCGGTGCACAGGCGCTTGCCGGCCGCCGCGCAGGCCGCAGCCGCATCGGCCAGCGACGAGTTGCTCCAGGGCACGACCCCCGGACGGCTGGTGGCGCGCGAAGAATCGGTTCCGGGCGATGCGGCCGTGGCATCCGGGCGGGAAGCTTCGTAGCGGTCGATGCAGAAGCGGTTCTCCACCATCGCCATGTCCGCCGGGCAAGCGCACACGATGCCGTCGTCCACGAGCCCGTTGCAGTCGTTGTCGGCGCCATCGCAAATCTCCACGCCGCCATTGGTGGGCGCGCAGCAGTATTCGCAGCCGTTTTCAGGCAGGCGGTCGAGATCCTGGCAGTCCGGCATGCAGGCGCCCATGCGGCAGACACCCTCCACGCACAGCGCCGCCGCATTCTCGAAGACGCAGAATTCGCACAGGGGGCCGCAGGAATCCGGCTGATCCTTGACGATGCCGTCATCGACCATGCCGTTGCAGTCGTTGTCCACCAGATCGCAGATCTCCACGCCACCGGCCGAAGGAACACATGTCGGACTCTCGCAGCCGTTTTCCGGATCGCCGTCCACGTCGTAGAAGCCTTCCACGCAGGCATACAGGCAGGACGCCTGGTGGCACAGCGCCCGCGCGTGCGGCGGTTCCGGACATGCGTGACCGCAAAAGCCGCAATGGCGCGGATCCCGCTGGAAATCGAAATCCTCGTCCGTGCGGGCATCGCAGTCGTTGTCTGTGCCATCGCAGGCTTCGACGCCGCCGCTGGTGGGCACGCAGGCGTATTCGCAGCCGTCCTGGTAGAGCCCGTTGGCATCGAACCAGCCGTTGTCGCAGAACGCCACGTGGCAGACGCCGTGGAAGCAGCCTATCTGCGCGTGCGACCGGGACGTGCAGGCCAGGCAGCCCTCGGCCGGACGGCAATACCAGTCATCACCGCACTCGTCCGAATCCGGACAATCCAGGGTACTCAGGCACGGCAGGGGAGAATCCGCATTCCTGCGCCCGGAGCGCCCTTCCACCAGGCAGCCCGCCATAAGAACAGCAGCCGCCACGACGAACAGAAAAGCGAGCGTCTTCATGGCAACGTTCATACCAGATGAAACGATTTCGTCAACAAACGCCCGGAAACGCGTCCGCGCGAAGAAACATGGAAAAAAGAATGAAACGAGAATGAAACGAATTGCCTTCATATCATGTTTACATCCTTTTTTCTCTCGGATCGAACCCTGCGTGGTCGCTTTTTATTTTTATTCAACTCCATTTTCCGGTTCCCGCGTCTCCACCTGGACGTCCCGAAACTTCCCGAAAGCCATTTTTCCAGATACTGCAAGGAAAACAGCTTGACCACGGGGGGGTTCGTTCCCTATTATCCCGCCATGCATTCCAGGCTCTTTCCCTCCGGGCCAAGTCGTCTCCCCTCGGCCGGAAGCCGCATCCGGACGACTGTTCCGTGCGGATGCCTCCTCGGGTTGCTGCTGCTTCTCACCCTTCCCGCGCGGGCGGCCTCCCCCGCGCCCGTCCCGGCGCCCAAGCCTGCCGTTTCCGGCTACGTCTTCGTGGACGGAGAGTCTTCGGAAGCGGTTCTCAAACTGCAGGAAAGCCTCGTTGGAGCCTTGGGATACCATCCCTCCATCGCCTGGAAATCCCCGGGAATCCAGTTGCCGCCGCCGGACGTCGCCGCCGTGGATGAAGCCATCTCGCGCGTGAACAAGGCTCAGGATTTCGGCAAGGAGGGAGAAATCGAAAAAGGGCTCGAGGAACTGAAAGCCGCCCTCAAACTGCTCGACGACAACATCTACACCCTGTGCACGGCGACGCCCAAGGCCATCGGCAAATACATCAATGCCCTGCGCCGCCTCTCCGTATTCCTGTTCTTCAACGACGACAAGGCGGGCGCCGAATCCATCCTGTGGCGGCTCTTCGCCCTGAATCCCGGCATCGAGTTCAAGAAATTCACCAAGGAACTCAAGCCCCTGTTCACAAAAGTCCAGAAAGAGCATGCTGCCAAGGGCATGACCACCCTGGAGGTGAACACCGACCCGCCCGGCGCCACGGTGTACTACAACTTCGAACGGCAGGGACCGGCCCCGGTGAAGGTGGAGGAAGTGCCGGCGGGCGAGGCGATCCTGCTGGCGGTCCTGCCGGGATACGAGCCTCGGGTGGAGCGCGTGGCGGTGTCGCCGCCTGCGCAGGGAACGGTGCCGGTCTCCATCCGGCTCCAGCCCACGGCGCTCATGCAGAAGCTCCTGCCGCTGCGAGCCGAGATGGACGCTACTGCACCCACCGTGACCATCCTGGAAGCCGCCGATGCGCTCTTCGCCGACATCGTGGTGCTGATGCGCCTGGAAGTGAAGGGCCCGCGGGAAGTGCGGGTGCAGGGGACGACCTTCGATCGCCGCTCGAAGGTCCGCCTGTCCGCCCGTACGCAGGTCCTGGACCCCCAGTCCGCGACGCCCGCGCAGGTGCGCGCCTATGTGGCGTCGCTGTTCGAAGGAGTGCGACTGGATGGTCTCACCGGTCCCGTTGCGGGGACCGGGCCACGGAAAAAAGAGCCCGGCTTCTGGCCGGAATTCTGGACTTCTGTGGAAAAACTCCCGCAGAAGAAGTATTTCTGGCCCGTGGTGGGCGGGGTGACGGGTGCGATCCTGGCGGGCGCCGTGGTGACGGTCCTGCTGCTCCAGGGAGAAGACGTCAACGAGTACCGCCGCACCACCGGTTCCAAGGTGATTTTGGGATTCTGAGAATTTCCCGGGAGGAAAATCATGCGTTCATTCTTTTTGGCGTTCCTGTTGCTGGTTTCCGCTTTTTCCTGCGATGACGGAAAACGGGACTTCAAGGAAACGGTGACCGTCACGCCGGCCAATCCGATGGGAATGGTGGGCGGCGTGGTGTTCGATGCCGGCACCGATGCGCCGCTTTCCGGCGTGGCCGTCACGCTGGTGATCGGCGGCCAGACATTTTCGGCGACGACGGACGAGAACGGCATCTTCCGCGTGGAGAACGTTCCCGCCACCGGCACGATCATGGTCATGTACGAGGCGCAGGGCTTCCTGCCGGCCCGCTTCTCCGCAGAATTCCCCGTCGCGCCCGGGAACGTTCCCTACGAGAATCCCGCTCTCACAGTGAATCCGGTGTGGATGTTCGCGGATTCCGGCGAACTGCAGGTGCGCCTGATCGACCCAACGGGAACCCCCGTCGGCCAGGTACCCCTGCAGTTGACCGTTCCGGCGGCCTTCTATTCGATGGATACGGCCGGCAACGTGGCCTTCCGGGGCGACGTCAACCGGGTCGCCAACACCAACGCCATGGGATTGGCCCAGTTCCGCAACCTTCCGCAACTGCCCCTCGCGGGTTCCGTCAACTTCCCGCAGGCGCGCCTGTACGTGCCCGAGGTGGACTTGGACGACGACGGCAATCCCGAGTTCGCCTCCACCACCCGCACGTTCGACCTGCACACCAGTTCCGGCATCCAGGTCATCCGGTTGAACTACTATTCCCCCGGCGATTTGACCGTGCTCTCCTCCAACAATCCCTACTTCACGGGAACCCCCACCGTGCCGGGCACGTTCTCTTCCGGCGACACGATCTACCTCTCGTTCAACCGCGAACCGGACACCGACACCCTGGCGGTGGTGCTGCGCGAATTCGACCCGGACGGCACCTCCTGGCCGCTCTCCCCCACCGTGAACGGATCCATGGTGTCGTTCACCCTGCCCGACGGCCTGCAGGGTGGAGAGATGTACCTGCTCACGGTCTACGCACATGCCCGGGATTTCGGCAACTCCTACACCCGCACGGTGCCCGTGTTCATCCGGTCCACCGAGGCGCCCACCCTCAACATGACGCGCGAAAACCCGATGGTTCCCAATTCGCCGGTCATCGTGACATTCAACCAGTGGGTGGGCACGGGTTCCCGCTGGTTCGCCAGCCTGAACGGCACCAACGGGGTGGTGTATTTCACCTTCGATCTCAATTCGTCGGGAATCATCGGGGACGACTTATCGGAGTATGGCTACTCTTCCACCAACGTCTCGCTGGATTCCATGGAAGAGTCTCCCACCTGGGTGCCTTCCTACACGATCGTGCGCACCGGCTTCTCGAAGCGCTGGCGGTTCCAGCCGCCGGCGGCGACCATCGCCGGCACCGCCGTCCAGTTCACGTTCCCGTTCGTCTCGGATGCGTCATACCTGTTCCGGGATCCTTCCGGCGAGCCCCTTTCGTCCATGACAGGCAACCTTCCGTGACAGGTGTCATATTTCAAAATCCAAATCACAAGGAGTATTGCAATGGTTAGTTACAAAGAACTGGGTCTTGTCAATTCGAAAAAGTTGTTTGCGGATGCAATGGAACATGGATATGCCATTCCAGCCTACAACTTCAACAACATGGAGCAACTGCAGGCCATCATCATGGGTTGCGTGGAGAGCGATTCGCCCGTGATCCTGCAGGTGAGCAAGGGAGCCCGCCAGTACGCCAACCAGACGCTCCTGCGCTACATGGCCCAGGGAGCCGTGGCCATGGCCCGCGAGATGGGCTCGAACATCCCCATCGTGCTGCACCTGGACCATGGGGATTCATTCGAACTGTGCCAGTCCTGCATCGAGACCGGCTTCTCGTCCGTGATGCTGGACGGCAGCCATCTCCCGTACGAGGAGAACATCGCACTGACCCGCAGGGTCGTGGAATACGCGCACCGTTTCGACGTGACGGTGGAGGGCGAACTGGGCGTGCTCGCGGGCATCGAGGACGAGGTTTCCGCCGAAAAATCTCACTACACGAGGCCCGAGGAAGTGGAGGATTTCGTGGCGCGCACGGGAGTGGACAGCCTGGCCATCTCCATCGGAACGAGCCATGGCGCCTACAAGTTCAAGGTCAAGCCAGGCGAAGAGGTGCCGCCTCTGCGATTCGACATCCTCGAGGAGATTTCCCGCCGGATCCCCGGCTTCCCCATCGTGCTGCACGGAGCATCCTCCGTGGTGCCCGAGTACGTGGAGATGATCAACCAGTACGGCGGCAAGATGGAAGGCGCCGTGGGCATTCCGGAAGACCAGTTGCGCCGGGCGGCCCGTTCGGCCGTCTGCAAGATCAACATCGACAGCGACGGACGGCTGGCCGTGACCGCCAAGATCCGCGAGGTGTTCGCCAAGAAGCCAGGTGAATTCGACCCGCGCAAGTATCTCGGCCCCGCCCGCGACATGCTCAAGGATCTCATCATCCACAAGAACAGGAACGTGCTGGGTTCCGCCGGCCAGGGAACCCGCGTCGCCGCCCTGCTGTAAATCACGGAAACATGGATCCGGCCCACGGCATTCGGGTGAATGCCATCCTTTCCGGCGCCAGGGAAGCACCGGTCCAGCCCAGCCTTCCGTAAAAACGCAAGTGAATCTTCTGCAGACGGACTCGATGTTTCAATGGCAATTCATTACCATCAAGACGAGGATCCCTGCAGGCACCGGATTCGCAAACTTCGAAAACATCTTCACCTCCCGCCGCTCCAAATGCCAGCAGCCCGCAATCCGGCATGTTCCATCCACAAACTTTTACGCAAAATGCATCCAAATTCCGGTGCATCCCTGAAACAGGGTGAATAGGAGCTGAATCCATTCGCGGACCGCGTTCCGGGGGCACACAAGCATGCTCTCAGCTTGATTTTTCGCTTGGTCCCGATACGATGAGGCGCATGCGCCGCAAAATATTTTTTATTTGGCCAATCCTCTTTCTTCTCGCATTGGCGTCGACGCGCACCTACCCGGTGGGGTCGATCCATTGGGTGGACCTCTTCGAAACCGTTTCCACCTACCGCTTCGACTGGGCGCGCAGCGGCCGGATGCCCTATGCGGGCCCCGCCGCCGCCCGCGAGGAATGGTCGTTCTCCACGTCCAAGAACATCTTCTCGTCTCCCGTGGTGGACCGCCTGGGGCGCATATACTTCGGCAGCCAGGACGACTTCCTGTACTGCCTGGACCATCAGGGGCGGGCGCTGTGGAAGTACCAGACCGGCGGCGACGTGGACTCCACGCCCAGCATCGGCCCGGACGGCACCGTCTACGTGGGCAGCGACGACGACTTCCTGTACGCCATCGGCCCGGACGGCAAACTGAAGTGGCGCTACAACGCAGGCAACGACATCCGCTCGAGTCCCCTGATCCTGCCCCAGAACGTGGTGGTCTTCACCACGTATGGAGGACAGGTCCTGGCGGTGCAGAACGGCAACCTCCTGTGGAAGGCCGACCTGTACGGCGGCTGGAGCAATGCCTCCCCGGCCTGGGACGAGGGCCGGAACAAAATCTATGTCACGTCTTCGGGCGGAACCGTCGCCGCCTTCTCCCCGTCGGGGTCCACTCTGTGGCAGACCATGCTCTACGTCCGCATCCAGGCGGGCACCGTAGCGCTGGACCGCGACGGCAATCTCTACGTGTCCACGCACAACGGCCTGTTTTCCTTCTCCCCCGAAGGACGCCGGCGCTTCGTGCTGGGGCAGATCGTCTCCATGATGGCTCCGGCCGTGAACTTCGCCAACGAGGTGGTGCTGGTGGACCGGGCAGGCGTGTACTGGCGCGTTTCCACCACCGGCGACATCCTGGCTCAGCAGAAGGTCGCCTCGGGCGAGAGTTTCGCGGCGATGCTGGTGGACTCAGCCAACAACATGTACTTCGGCTCGCGCGATGACAACCTGTATGCCATCCGTCCGGACGGTTCCCTGATCTTCAAGATGGAAATCGGCAAGGACGTGGATTCCTCCCCGGCGCTCTCGCCACGGGGAACGCTCTATTTCGGCGCCGATACCGGCCGCATGACCGCCATCGGCGCCCGGTAGCCGGGAAAAACGAGGGTGTTCGAATGACGTTCGATCCGCAAGATCCCCATGATTCCAAGAAAGAGGGTCCGGAAAGCGGCCCGAAGCCCCGCAGGGAAAGCCTGGAGGAAATGCTGGGATTTCAGGATTTCTTCGGCCGGGAACCGGAAAACGATCCCTTCGCCGGAGAGGACCCCTTCGCCGAACCCGGGCGGCCGGACGAACTGCCGCCAGCGGCTCCCGAAGACGAAATCCTGCTCGAAGACCTGGTGGGCAAGGCAAAGCCGCAGCGCCGCGAAGACAGTTTTCCATGGGAACTTCCCGAGTTCGACTCCCAGGTGCACGACCCGGAGGACGAGGAAGACGAAGCCGAGATTTCTCCGATTCCCGGAAATTCCGGCGAAGCGTCCGGAAATCCGGAATCCCCGCAGGCACCCGCCGTGTCCGAGGTCTCGGAAATCTCCACCGAGGTCTCCGCCGTGTCCGAGGTCTCGGAAATCTCCACCGAGGTCTCCGCCGTGTCCGAGGTCTCGGAAATCTCCACCGAGGTCTCCGCCGTCACGAAGCTTCCCGAAGCCGCCAGTCCTTCCCTGGATCCGGATTTTTTGGGCGATCTGCCGGACACTCCCGAAAACATGCCCGCCGATCCGGAAAACGGATTCGGCGAAATCCCGACCGGCGTGGAACCCATCCCCCCCGCGCAGGGCGCCGTGGACGAACCCACGCCGGTAGCCCAGTTGCCCGTGGATGAACTGTTCGCGGGAGAAAAGCCGCAGGACGCGCAGGTTTCCGAGCCTGCCGGCGATTCCGGGAACTTCCGGATGGAAATCGAGGACGTGCCGGACCTGGACCTCTACGGGAAGGCTCCCGTTCCCATGGAAATCGAGGACGTACCGGACCTGGACCTCTATGCTCCCGCGGCCCGGAAGCCTTCTGACGGGACCGGGAGCGTCGAAGAAGCCGAGGTCATGGAAATCGAGGAAGACGTGGTGGAACTGGTGGAAGAGGAAAACCTCTGGATCACCCCGCCGGGAAGCCTCCTGACGGGCGGAGAGAAGAAACCGCCCGTTCCCGTCCCGCCGCCGGTTCCCGCCCCGCCGCCGCTGCCGGAAACCGCAGCCTCCTCGCGGCGCGTGGAAATCGAGGCTCCGGAGAGCGCCTACCCGGAACCGGATCCGGCCCATCTGACGAATCATGGAACCGCCCTGCTGGCGAGAACTGCCGAGGAGAGCCGGGAACGCTGGCTACGCTATGCGGAGGCCTCAGGCACGGACGCCGAACGGGCCCGTTTCCTGCACGAGGCCGGATATCTGGCCGAAACCGCCGGCGACACGGGATCGGCCATCAAACTGTTCGCCCGCGCCATGGATCTGGACCCATCCCTGGCGCCGAACCTGTGGCACATCCGGCGCTTCCTCTTCCTCAAGGGCATGCTCGACAAGGCCGAACCGCTCCTGAAACTGGAAATCGAGCGAAGCGGGCCGCGCGAAAGCGCCTTCCTGCACTACTGGTCCGGCTTCATCGCCGAGTGCCGCGGCGACGCATCCCGCGCCGAAAGCGCATGGGAGGAGGCTCTCCGGGAAAATCCCGCGCATCTGCCGTCCCTGCTGGCCCTGTGGCGCCAGGCCATGCTCGCGGGGGACGTGCGCCGACAACTGGACACGGCCCTGCACATGGAATCCCTCCTGAAACAGGAGGAGTTGCAAATCGCATTTACGATTTACATTGCCCATCTCCTGGAACGGATTGGCGATGCGCAGGAAGCCGCCGCCCGCATGGATGCCATCGCCCCCCGGGCCGGCGAGTGGTCCTTCATGGTGTGGAATGCGCTGGAACGGCTTTCGGCCGGCGATGGCGCCGCGCTGGCGGAAATGCTGGAAAAGGAAGCCACGTGGATGGAGACGGCCGGCATGTCGGCCACCGCCGTTGCGCTCCATCTGGAGGCCTCCGTGCTGCGCGAGCGGGATGCCGGGGATCCCGGGGGCGCGTTCGCGATCCTGGAATCGCGCGGGCTGGATCACCCGCTGGCCGCCGCCCGCCTGCTGGATCTGGCATGGCGCTGTGGAAACCGGGAATACCTGGCCGCGCAGCGCGGTCGCGCGTTCGAAACGCTGTGGGCCCACGCCGCTGCGGGAGGCGAGGTGGTCTACGATGCCGACCGCGATTCTCCTGACGTCCTCTGGCTGGCAGATGCCATGAAAGCCGATGCGGACCTGGCCGACCGGATTCCGGCGACATGGGCGGATCCGGCGAAGCGGGCCGTCATTCAACTGCTCAGTTTCTACCGTTCGGGAGACATGCGGCACCTGGAAGCCTGCCTGGCGGGAGGCGCCGCGCCCGTGGAAGCCTGGTGGGCCGCCTGGTGGCGCGCTCTGGAAACCGGAACCGATGCGGCACGCGCCTGCATCGGGCGGATGCGGGAACAGGCCCCGTCCGCATATGACGATTTCTTCCGGCAGGAGGAAATCCACCTGAGCCTGCTGGATGCCGCCTCCTGGCCCCGTGCGCTGGACCTGCTCGCACAGGCGCGCGATGCCCGGGAACACTGGATGGCGGCCGAAGCCGCGCTCGCCTGTAACGACCTGGCCCAAGCGCAGGAGCACCTTCAGAAGGCCGCGGAACTGTTCACGGATCCGCAGTCCCGGGCCGTGGCCATCCTGCAGGCGGCACGAGCCGCCGTGCAGTCCGGAAATCTTCCGGAAGCGCGCGCGATGCTCGAGCAGCGCGCGGAAGATTTCCACGCGGACATCGAGGAATCGGCGCGCTGGCTCGCCCGGCTGGCGCATGATTTCGATGCCCTGCAGGAACTGGAAAATTCGGGCCAGGACGTGGATCGCATGGAAATCGCCATGCACCGGGCGCGTTCGGCTCCTGCGGAATCCGTGCGCATCCTGGAATCGGTGGACACCCCGCAGGCGCGGTGGCTGTGCCTGGAAACTGCGCTCAAAAGCGGCGATTTCGGAGCGGTCCGCGAACTGGTGCCGCGCGTGGCGGCCGATTATCCCGAGGATGCGGCCGAACTGACGGCCGCCCTGAGCATCCATCTGCGGGACCGTGACGGGATGGACGTGTCGGATCTGCTCCAGACCGCGCTGGCCGCAGGGCCCGCGGATCGGACGCTGCTGCTGGCGGTGGAGCGCGAGTTCGCGGCGGCCGGGCGCCCCCGGGACGTCTGGCGGGAGACGGCACACCAGGAACTTCCCGAGGAAGATGAACTGGAAAAATGGGTGGCGCTGGCCTGGGACGAGCAGGATCCCGAAGCCGCTTCCCAACTGGAAGCCTTCGCCCTGCGCACGGCCGGGCCGTCTCAGCGCATCGCGGCCGTCTTCGCCCGGTTCGTGGCCCTGCGCAACCGGGACCGGGACGGCTTCCTGCGGATGCTGGAGCAGGCCGGACCCTCGCTGCGCATGGATTTCCACCGCTTCTGGAATTCGGACCCCGCTTCGCCGGCCGAAGGCATTTTCGCCTGCGCCACGGATCCGTTCTCCCGTTCCCCGGAAGAACTGCGGACCTTCTACGGAGCCTGTCTGGACGCCCCGGAAGCGGCCAACTGGGAAGCGCTGGCCTGCGAGAAAACGGGGAACCTGAAGGAAGCGCTGGCCCGGCGCCGGTTCCCAGGCTTCGAGATCCCCACCTGCCTGGCCATCTCCCGGGTGGCCCGCGCAGCCACGGACGTCACCATCCTCGCCGAAGCCGAGGCGCGGCTGGCGAAACTCCTGCCGGAAGGCCATCCACGCCGGCTGGCGGCGCTGGAACGCACGGCGGCGGCGGCATCCCTCGCGGAGCGTCCGGAACTGGCGCTGCAGGCGAGTTGGCTGGCCTGCACGGATGCGCCCGGGGAAGAAACGCTGCGCCGCTGCGTGGATTACGCCATCGCCGCGGGCAACCGGGAATGCCTGCGCTTTTTCCTGATTCAGGCCCAGTACGTGATTCCAGACGACGAACGGCGGCAACTGGCCCAGGACCATCTGGGAGAGGATGGAAGCGCCCTGCTGGAGGAGGAACCCTCGGCGGCCTCTCCGCCGGAAATCCTGAAGCCCGGAAAACTGCTGGACATGGGCGATTTCCATCTCCCCGAACTGGAAGAACTGCATGCGGACGTTTCCTCCGATTACTGGCTGGAGGATGCCCGCCTGCTGGTGGAACTGGCGCTTTCGAACTCCGATTCCCGCCTGTACGAGGAAGCCGCCGCGCTCTTCCTGATGGCCGGGGAAACCGCAGCGGCGCAGGCCGTGCTCGGAGACATCGACGCCTCTTCGACCATGCGCCCTCTGCTGGAATGGGTGGTAGCCGCCCGGCTGCGGGACGCATCCCTCGCAATCCCGGCGTTGCGGGAACTGGAAAGGCAGGGCGGTGCCCCCCTCATCGTGGCCCTGTGCGAACTGCTACTGGCCGAAGATGGCGATTTCCCCGCCGGCGTGCGTCGGCTGCCGGAAGCATTCGATGCGGAAATCGATCTGCACGTGCAGCGCAGCGACGGGCAAATCGTCGAACTTTTGCGCGAGGCGACGGATCCCCTGTGGCGCTACATGCTGGCCCGCAGCGTCAGCGAGCAGGAACCGCAGGCGGCCACCGACGCCTATCTCAAGCTTCTGCAGGGGGATCTGGCCATTCCGGCGCTGTTCCAGATCCTGCGGCTGGCCTGGCGCATGGAAAAAGCCCTGTTCATCAAGCCTGCGCTCATACGGCTCTCCCAGTTGTGCCCGGATCCCTTCGTGACCCTGGAAAAAATCCGCGCCGGCATGGACGTGGACGAAATTCCCGCCCACCCGCTGGTCATCCTGGTGGCCTACCTGCAGGGAAAGGTGGATCCCCTCCCGGCCGCCCAGCATGTGAAATCCACCCAACTGCGGATGCGGCTGCTGGCGCAGGCGGCCATGTCCGGAAACTCCGATGCGGCTTTGGCACTGGCCGAACTGGATCCCGCCGGTCCGGAACCCGAACTGGTCCGCCGCATGTCAGTGTGGGACGCCGAACCGGAAGTCATGGCGGCCTCGTGGGGAACGGTGCCGGCATTGCCCGATGTCCTGCGCTGGTGGATGGGGCTTCCACCGGAAGAAGGGACGCCGCCCTGCACGGCCCGTGTCGTGGACAACCTGCGCGCACGCGCCGAGTGGGACGATTCCTGGACCCGGCTGCCTGTGGAATTGCAGGAGCCCTGCGAAACGATGGCACGCCTGCGCTTCCGGAAAACCGGCGTGCGCGAATTCCCGCTTCCGGCGGTGGACCGGATGGTGGCGTTCACACTGAAATCCGGGGAACGCCTGGTCCGACTGGAAGAGGAAATCCTGCAGCATCCGGACGTTCTCCCTGCGGTTTTCGGCCTTCTCCTGTTGGACGAAGGGCGAACGCCTCCGGCGGGAAGTCCTTGGATCCTGGCATGCCACCGCCGGGAACGGGAGTCGATGCCGGCAGCGCGCGCATGGGAGCCGGCATGGCAGGATACAACTATCGACTGGACGCTTGCGGCCTGGCGGGCGGCCATCTGCGAGGAACTGCAGGAAGAGGCTTGCTCCCATGCATGGGAAGCGCATGTACCACCCGACGTGGCTACGCGGGTGAACCGCCGCTGGGAGCGCCGGACGGGAATCCCTGCTTCCCCGCCCTACGCCGATGCCCTGGAAGAAGTCCAGTTGGGCATGAATTTCCTGCACAGCCTGCTGTCGGGTTCGGAAACCATCGAATTTTTGCAGGGAGAAACGGAGCCGGTCCTGCAGGAACTGGCACGCCGGTCCATGTTCCGGCTGGGACTGTGGCCCGATCTCGCCCGGCTGTACTTGGAACGCTTGGATGCCGACCCGGAACCGGCCCACAGGGCGGAGTGCTTCCGCCAGTTGGTCCGCATCGATTCCGAAGGGCGCAGGGACATGGACAGCGCCATTCTGACCATGCGTACGCTGGGAGAATCCTATCCGCAGGACATCCACAATCTGCTTCTGCTCCTGGAAGTGGACAGGGAAAATCCGGATCCGGAAACCGAGGCCGCGTGGTTTTCCGCACTGGTGGGCCAAGTGCAAGAATTTCCCGAACGAACGGCCTTCCAGATGGAATCCTGGCGGCTGGATTACATGTTGCGTCGGGTCCTGCCAGACCCGGAAGCCATTGTCGGGCTCCTGGCGTCGGATGCATCCGACGCATCCTTGGCGTGGTGGGCCTTCTGCATCCTGCCGGAATCCTTCCCCTTCGAACTGGCGGCGAGGCTGTATGATCCCCGGCAGGAAAGCGGAATGGTGTTTTCCCGCCGTCAGGCCGCCCAGTTGTCCTGGGATGCCGCAGTCCGGTTGTGGGACGAGTTGCTGCAGGTCTGGCCGCAGGAAATCCCGTTGCTGGACCAGTGCTTAAAAGCGGCGTTTGCAGTGGGTGACAGCGCCCGGTGCGCACAGGTGCTCACACTGGAAGCCGAAGATCCGCTGCGTAGCCGGGAAGAACGCATCGAATGCCTGTACCTGGCGGCCCTGGCGGCCGAAACTTGGGCCGAAAACGCCGACGACGCCGTAAATCGCTATCGGCGCGTCCTGGAAATGCAGCCGGACCACGAGGCGGCTTTCCTGCGTTACCGCCAGTTGCTTTTACGACTGAACCGTCCTTCGGAACTGGCGGCACTGCTCAAGGCTCGCTCGCAGGTGGAAACGCGGCCGACTGTCCTGGCCCGGCTACTTCTGGATCTGGCCGGATTGCGACTGTCCGTGCTGATGGACCGCCCCGCAGCCCGTCTGACCTACATGCGGCTAGTCGAACTGGTTCCGGAATGGAAACCCGGGCTTTCGCAACTAGCCGCGTTGCACGAGGAAGCCTCCGATTTCGAAGGAGCGGCGGCCATCATGCGGCAATGGCTTCCCTTGGAAACGGATCCTGCCGTCCGCTGCTCGACCTGCCGGCGGCTGGGCGCGGCCGAACGGACGCTGGGCCATGCCCGGGAATCCCTGGACTGGTACCTCAAATCCCTGGAACTGGATCCGAACCAACTTGACCTTTGGGAACATGCCGTGGATCTCTACCTGGAACTCTCCGACCCGCGCAAGGCCGCATGGGCGCTCAAGAAATGCGTGGCGCTACAGCGCGATGCCAACATCCGGGTGGGATATCTGCGCCGGCTGTCGGACATCTACGAAAACCGGA
>CAZEZP010000027.1:0-61651 GCA_964516435.1 uncultured Kofleriaceae bacterium
GTCCAGGCGTACCGCACGGTACGCGCAGATGTGGCACATCGTGAACCACCGACCCAGCAACTCCACCCGCTGCAGATGCGACCGACGGCGCTCCCCGCATATCCGGCACGCCGCTCCCACCGCCACCGGCTGGCTCTCCACCCACGCCTGATAGCACGTCGTGCACCGCCCCCGGCGCAACTGGTTCACTCGCCCCCCGCATACCTGGCACACGTAATACTCGATGATTCCATTCGCCAGATACGTCATGTTCCTTCCCGCAGCGGTCTCTCGCTTCCCGCCGCCGGCCAATCTACCCCCCAACGGCCCCATTTCGCAAATTTTCCTCCCCCTTCCGGCCGGAAACTCCCCCGCATGCGCGCCCTTCTTCCCCGGCAGGCGGCCTTCCAGCAGGAGAACGGGCGTAATCCCGTCACATCGTCCGGATGACGTGCTTTTTGTGGTGTTCCAGAATGCGGCGGGCCTGCACCACCTGATGGTCCCAGTAGCCGTCCACGCGTTTCGTCCGCCGCCAGGCGCGCAGGCGGGACACCGTTTCCGGCTCCAGAGGTTCTGGGGCGGCCGGCCAGGCCAAGGTTCCCGGAAGCGGCAGGTAGGCATGCAGGTGCAGTCGCGAGCGGGGCAGGCTCAGGATCCATTCGCCCAGTTCCAGCGTGGCGCGCCGGTCCGCGGCCGTCTCTCCGGGAAACGAGAACAGCAGATCCACATGGGGAACGAGCCCGGCCTCATGAATGCGGGTGACGGCGCGCACCACGTCCGCCACGTCGTGACCGCGCCGCATGGACCGCAGCACGGAATCCGAACCGGACTGGGCGCCCATCACGACGGTGGGATTGGCGCAGGCGCCGGCCAGGACGTGCAGAAGTTCGGGCGTGACGCGGTCCGGCCGCACCTCGGATGGAAAGGAGCCCAGCATGAGGTACGATGCGCCGGCTTCCTTGCATTCGGCCACCAGCGTGCGAAGGGAAGCGGCGACATGCTCGACGGAGCCGCCGCCATAGAGAAAGGCATCGGAAGTCAGGCAGCGGATGCGGCGATGCCCTGCCGCCGCCGCATGACGAACACCGGCGGCCGCCACGGCGGGGCTGCGAAACCGCATGCGGCGGCCGAAGAGGCGCGGCACCTGGCAGAAGGCGCACTGGTGCGGGCAGCCGCGGCTGATCTCCAGAAAGGGGAATTCGGGGGTCTGGGCATCGGCATGCGGGGATTCGTCCAGGTCGCAGAAGGCATCCGGAATCCAGATGGCAGGCACGCTGCCGCGTTCTGGATGCTGCGCCCATTCCCGCAGGAACCGCGGCAGCGTGTATTCGGCTTCCCCCACGAACACGGCATCGAACCCCATGGCCAGGCAGCCTTCGGGGTCCGCCCCCGGATGCGGGCCGCCGGCGATGCGCAGAGGCCCCTCTCCCGGATTGAAATCCCGCAGGACCTTTCGGATGTCATCGATATCGATGGTGGTGAAGGAGAAGGCCAGGATGTCGAGCTCGCAGAGGTCGCGGGGACAGTGGTCGGCGATTTCAGGCTGGACACCGGCGATGCCCGCATGGCGCACGATGCGGTCCAGAACGGCCAGCGTGTTCCGGTTGCGCGGGGTGCGCAGCATCACGAAACGCAAAGGGGAAAGAGACGTCATGGCATCATCCGGAAACGGCGGCGTTCGGCCGCGAAGGCGCACCGAGCGTAGGGGATGTCCGCGCAAAGTCAATCCCTCCGCCCTTTTTTCACTTTTTTGCTCTCGATGTTGCAGCTTGAATCATCACGGGAAATGCACTAGCCTGCCCCGTCATGGATGCCTCTGTCGTGAAGCCGGAACCTCCCTGCCGGGTTTTGCGGTCCAACGTCTTTCCCCCGGGGATCGTCCATGGGTTTTCCACGCGCGTCGGCGGCGTGTCCACCGGCCCTTGGGAAGGTTGCAACCTCCACGACAAGAAGGGCGACGACCCTGCCAACGTGCGGGAAAACCGGCGGCGGTTCCTGGAAACGCTGGGGCTGGGAGCCCGGGAAATCATCACCGTGCGTCAGGAGCACACCAACCGCGTGCTGGATGTGGACAACCTCTCCGCGGAGGAATGCGGACGCGAGGAAGCCGACGGCATGGTGACCTCCCGAAGTGGTCTCGTGCTGGGGGTGACTTCCGCCGATTGCCTGCCGGTGCTGCTCGCCGATGTCCGGGGACGCGGCGTGGCCGCCCTGCACGCGGGCTGGCGGGGACTGGCCGCCGGCATCCTGGAAAACGGGGTGATGATGTTGTGCGAAAAGGCTGGCGTTCCGCCATCCGACATCCGCGCGGCCGTGGGGGTGGGGATCGGTCCCTGCTGCTTCGAAGTGGGGGAAGAAGTGCGCGAAGCCTTCCTTTCCCGCGGATTTCCCGCCGAGCACTTCCACGAGGAGGCTTCCCGACTGAAAGCGGATTTGCCCGCACTGGCGGCGTGGGCGCTGGCCCGGATCGGCGTGGGAGCCGTCGACGTCCTGCCTGGATGCACCTTCTGCCAGAAGGATCTCTTCTACTCGTACCGGCGCGACCGGTGGCCGACGGGACTGATGATGGCCGTCATCGCCATCGCCGAGCAACCTCTGCCGGCCGAGTCCACGGCGCCAGCCGAGTCCACGGCGCCGGCACCGGTGCCCATGCTGCCAGCCGAGTCCGGAAGCTGCGGGCAGACACCGGACGCGGAGGTTCCCATGCGCGAATCCGTGATGGAAAGCGTAAAAAACCAGAAAGAAAAAGAGACGCCAGAAAAAGAGAAAAAAGATTCGCCGCCGGCCAGGGGCGAGGCCCCTCCCCCCAATGGCGCATGGGATTGGCTGCAGGCGTTCCTGGGCACGCCCTGGGGCCGAAGGACGGCCCTGGCGCTGTGCGGGATTCTCCTGTTCCTGGCAGGCTATGTCATCGGGCGCTGGGGCCGCTCGGATCTGGAAGGCCAACTGTCCGACAGGAACCGGGATGTCGTCGCGCTGAAGAAGCAACTGGAGGAAAAGGAGACAGCCCGCGAGGAACTGGCCCGCAAGAATGAGAAACTGGAGAAGGAACTGCGCGAAATCGAAAGCCGGCGTCACTTCTCCATCAACAGGGACCGGATAAGAAAAAGCCTCGAAGATGCGCAAACCGCCGTCCAGCGAGGCAATTTCACCACCGCCAGCGAAGCCTTGCATCAAGCCGGCGTCTATCTACAGAAAGAAGCCGAGCAAGCCCAGGGACTCCATGCCTACCTCTACCACACGGTGGCCCTGCGCCTGCGGGAAGCCATCCAGATGGCCGAGACCCAGTGCGCGCCGAACGCATCCATGAGCGTGTTCGAATCCGTACCCGTGCCTGCGACGGCCTGCCGCGCCCGCCTCGATGAACAACTGGCCAGGATTCGTCAGGCCCTGCCAGCGCCGAACCAGGAATGACCCATGAAACATCTCTCCTTTCTCTTCCTGCCGTTTTTGGCTCTCTGCCTTCTTGCGCCGCCGGCGTTCGGCTGGAAGGTCCAGCGCGATGAATTCAATCCCGCCATGCTGGAGCGCTACCGCTCCATGCTGGCGTCCAGCCCCGACGACGACTTCGCCTTTCGCAAGTTGACCCTGCTCTACCAGACGCACAGTTCCCTGGACCGGCTGCTGCTGGAATATCGCGCCCTGGCGGAAAAGAATCCCCGCAATTACGCGGCCCACGTGGTGCTGGGAAAACTGTACCTGCGCATCGACCGTTTCGACGAGAGCCTGGCGGCGCTGGAAAAGGCCCGGGACATCGACCCCTCGCGGTACGAGGCCTGGAAACTGCTGGGAGAATGGCACATGCGCAAGCGCCAGTACGAACAGTCCCGCAAATTCCTGGACACGGCGCTGGAACGCATCACCGTGCCCGCCGTGCGGGAGCGCCTGCTGCGGGAACTGGTGCGCCTGGCCGTTCTCGGCGGCGACCACGAGGGCGGCGCGAAATACTTCGCGAGCCTCATCCAGATCAAGCCCGACGATTTCCAGACCCGCTGGGACTATGCGGAACTCCTGGCCGAAGCCATGCAATTCGAGGACGCCCGCCGGGAATACGACACGCTGCTGAAGATGGCCGCGGGCGACACACGGCGCAAGATGGACGTCCTCAAGGCCGTGGGCGTCCTGCTGGAGCGCATGGGGCGGGATACGGAGGCGGTGGAGACGTACTGGAAGGCGATGGCCCTGACGGCGCCCGACCACTGGGTGCGCAACGAGCTCGTCGGGCGCATGGTGGCCATCGCGCGGCGCCGCGACGAACTGCCCAAGCTCCTGCGGGATTTCAAGAAACGCTGGCCCAATCCCAATGCGTTCCAGTCCACGATCATCGCCTCCATCCACGGGGAACTGGGCGAATTCGAAAACGCGTTCGCCTACTACCGGCAGGCCCTGCGGCAGGACCCGGCCAACGTCGACATCCGGCTGGAGTTCATCTCCCTGCTGGAAAAGAGCGGCGCCGAGCCGAAAATCGTCATCGCCGAACAGGAAGCTCTGGTGCGTGCGGTTCCCGAGCAGGCCCGTTTCGCCGTGGAACTGGCGCGCCGCTATGAAAAGGCGGGCATGATGCGGGAAGCCCTGGCGCTGGCCGAAAGGCTGCTGGCCCAGCACGCCTCCGACGCCTCCATGCTGCTGGCGCTGGCCGAACTGTTCGGGCAGTGGAACAAGCCGGCACGCGTCATCCAGATCTACGAGAAACTCATCGTGCTCGAACCCACGGATCCCGAGCACTACATCAATCTGGGGCAACTGTACTGGGCCCGCGGCGAGCGGCCCAAAGCAGTGGCCACCTGGGAGAAGATCCTCAAGCCGGGCATCGTGGACGAGCCCGGGGAAGCCCACAACATCCTGTCCGGGGTGTACCTGGAAGCCGGACGCCTGCCCGAAGCGCTGGCCCAGGCCCGCGCAGCCGTCGCCAAGAAGCCCAGGGAGACGGCATATCTGTTCCAACTGGCGCAGGTGCTCGTCAAGAACCAGCAGTTGCCGGAAGCCGAAAAGGCCCTGGATGCGGCCCTCCAACTGGCTCTCGAGCAGTCGGATGCGGCCATGGCGCGCAAGGTGCGCAAGCAACTGCTCAAGTTGTGGCAGGAGATGAACACGCTCGAGGCGCGCTTAAACGAGCGGCTGGCGGCATGGGCGCCCGACCAGGTCGACCGCGGCATGTTCCTGGCCGAGGGCTATCTGCTGGTGGGACAATGGGAAAAGTCGATGGAAATCTATCAAAAAATGCGCGCGGCCCAGCCGTCGCTCTCGGAGCCGCTCCTGGGCCTCATCGCGCTCTACGAGGGACTGGGACGTTACCAGGACTACATACGGGCACTGGAGGAAGCCGTCAGGCTCGTTCCCCACCGCGCCAAGGAGTTCTATGAACAGTTGTCCTCGGCCTGGGCCGTCGTCGGAAACGACGCCAAGGCGCGCGCATACCTGCAGATGGCGCTCGAAAAGGACACGCGGGACAGCAAATCCTGGGCGAAAGCCGGTGAACTGGCCGTCAAACTGGAGGATTTCAAGGGTGCCATCCGTGCCTACCAGGAAGCCATCCGGCTCGACCCCTATGAAACGAGTTATTATTTCCAGTTGGCCTTCCTGCAACAGCAGGAGGGGCAACTGGCCGATGCGGCGGCGACCTATCACCAGGTCATCGCCCGCGCCTCGGAGGACGAAATCGTGGAGCGCGCCGGACGCTTCGCCCTGGAGCTCGGGGAAATCACGGGAGACCTCGGCAAACTGGAAAAGGTGCTCCACCCCCTGTCCTTCACGTATGCGCACCGGCCCGTTTTTTCACGTTTGCTTCTGGAAACCTACCGTCGCTACGTCCCGATCCTGTACCTGTCATCCCGCTCGGCGCCGTCGGAATCCCAGCGAAAAGCCGCCCGGGAAGAATTGTCCCGCATCGCCGCCCGGGCGCTCAAGCCCCTGCTGGATGTGCTGGCATCGGAAAATCCGGCCGAACAGGAAAATGCGCGCACCCTGCTGGCGCAACTGGGAAACGCCAACGCCGCCATCCCCCTGGTGCGCATGGCCCGGCGCTCGGTGGAAACTGCGCAGAAAAGGATGCAGGAAAAGCCCGACGCCAAGGAGTTCATGCCCGCATCCGAACGCACCTTCGTTCTCAAGAGCCTGCTGGTGGCGGCGCTCATCGGGGATGCCACCATCGTGCCCGATCTGCAGTTCTTCGCCGACTCGGTGCCGCAGTTGCCGCCGGCGCGGCTGTATGCCCTGTGGGGGCTCTCCCGGCTGGCGCCCCGCAGTCCGCAGTTCGTGCGGCAACTGCAGGAGCCGCGGGATCATGATGCCGTAGTCCTGGCGTGCCACACGGTAGCACCATTCGGCCGGCCGCAACTGATTCCGGTCATCGAGAATCCCATGCTTCCAGAGCGCACCCGCGCCTCGTGCCTGACCGCCTATGCCCTGCATGCCACGCCGGCCGAACTCGCGCAGGCCGGCGCCCGCGCCACGACCGGCGGCCTGCAGATGCGGCAGGCGATGGAGCGGGCCATGGCGTACGTGCCCCGCGCCGAAAACATCCCCATCCTTGCGAGGCGCTTCTGGCTGGCTGCCGGACGCGACCGCATCCTGGCCGCACAGGGACTGCTGCTGGCCACCGGCGTGCGGGAACGGCGCAACCTTCAGCCGGAACGGCCCGTTTCGCTTGGATTCGGCGAAGAACGGCGCCTGTACCCCTGGCTGCGCGAACTGCTGGCGGGAAACGGACACCGTTT
Organism: uncultured Kofleriaceae bacterium; assembly: GCA_964516435.1. Lineage (GTDB taxonomy): Bacteria > Myxococcota_A > Polyangia > HGW-17 > HGW-17 > HGW-17. The sequence goes on from CAZEZP010000027.1 coordinate 6,696, forward strand.
TCAGAACGAGGATGATTTATGGCACCGGGTGCTGACGCTCTCCGGCAGCATCGACCTGGCCGCGGTGCGCGTGGAAACGGTCGATCCCCTCCTGCCGCCGGCCCGATGCCCGCATATGGAACGCATCGCGGCGGCGCTCGAGTCCGCCCTCGATGCCCTGCGGCCCCGCAATCCGCGTGAACTGGAAAACTTCCTTTCGGCCTGGGAGGACGGATTTTCGCTGGCCGGTTTTTCCTCCCTCTGCATGGAAAAGGCAGCGGCCGAAACCGGACGGCGAATCCTGGAACGGGTCTTGCCGAAGTTGCGGGAATACGCATCCCACCCGTATGCCTTCGTGCGGCAGAAGGCCTGGCTGCTGCTGGCCCTGCACGATGGAAACCGCCTCCAGGACATGCTGCAGCAGGAAAAATGGCCGGATGTGCGGGAAGCCGTGCTGGAACGCCTGGCCATTTCTCCGGAACGCCTGGCCATTCCGGAAAAACTCTCGGCCAGCACGCCCCGTGAGCGGGAACTGCTGCTGCGCCTGCGCCTGCGGCCCGACCAGGTGGCGCCGGCCGTGCTGAAGACGGCCCTGGCGTCCTCCGATGTTCTGGAGGTTTCGCTGGCGCTGGAAGCGGCCAGCAGAACGGAGTTGTCCTGCGAATGGCTGGAGCCGGCCCTTTCCCATGCATCCGCGACCGTCGCGCGGATGGCTGCGGAAATCCTGTTTCGCCGGTGCGCGCAAAACGCTCCTGCCATCCTGGCCAGACTTCCCGAGAACCGCCGGCGCATGCTGGAGAGGAACGAAGCCGCCCCGTCCACTCCCTGACGGCCCCGCACGTTTGGCGCCGGCGGTATTCCCGCCAAAGGGAAAATCCTGAAAAACCCAGGAGTGGCAGCTTTTGCAATGCCCGGAAAGATGCTAGATTTTTCGCGGCTTTCGCCGGGGTGGAAAAATCATGTTTTCATTCGTGGGACGCGAAATCCTGCTCGTGATGGCTCAAGGACGCAACCGGCGCACCATCGAAGCGCTGCTGGTGGACGAGGGGTTCCTCGTCACCTGCATGGATGACGTGGAAAGCGCGCTGGAACTGCTGGCCGAAAAGTTTTTCGTGTGCGTGCTGTTCGACCTGGACTGGCCCTCGCGCAACATGGGCATCCAGTGGGTGCGCCGCGCCCGCAGCGCCAGCCCCCAGACGCACGCCTTCGTGGTGGCGATGGAGAACTGCCCGGCGGCCGTGGCCATTTCCGCCTACCGGGCCGGCGTGCGCGACATGTTCCTGTTCAATCCCGCGGACCTGGAAAGCATGGCGGGCCGGGTGTCGGCCGCGGCCGCCGAAACCGTGCGGCGCATGGAACTGGACCGTCTGCTGGCCCAGGTGCGCACGACCCACGAGCAGTTCTTCCGGCGCATGACGCGCCTGTACATCGAGTTGCTCGAAGCGCGCGAACCGGACGTGGAAACGCTGCTCGATGCCGAACTGCCTCCCTGCCGCGTGCTGGTGGTGGACGAGAATCCCTTCGTTGCGAACGCCCTGCCCCTGTCCGAAAGCGATGGATGGACCGTGGATACGGTCCCCCTGGGATCGCTGGCCCTCGAACGCGCCGAGGGCTATCACGTGGCGCTCATCGCGCGGAATCTGCCGGATCTCACCGGTTCCCTGGTGGCCACCACCGTGCGCAAGGAGGAAAGCGTCCGGGATCGCCACGAAATCTTCGTGTATTCGTTCGATCCGAAAAACCCATCGCGCATCACGCTGTTCGAAGTGCGCGGCAACATCGGCGAAGAGGACGCCGACGCCCTCCCCTCGGACCACGTGTTCACCGAAGAGGACGCCCGTCCCGTGGACGTCCTGGGCCGGCCCGCGAGCCTGCCCTTCCCGTCCATGCTGGTGGAGCGCCTGCGCAAGTACCGGCGCGATGCCCTGCGCCGGGAGCGCCGCCGGCACTTCATGGCCACCTTCAAGGCCGAACAGTTCGATTTCATTCAGGAACATGAAAATTTGCAGAAAGCCATCGCCTCTTTTCTGCAATCATCCGACCCGAGTATTGCAATCCCACATTGAATTTTTTGAATTGAAAAAAATAAAAGCGCGATTCAATGGAGGCGTTCCAGCACGGATACCACGGCCGGAGGGGAGTCCTGGGCCAACTGGCGCAGCCTTTCGGCATCGAACACGGCCAGCAGGCTCTCCGTTGCGGCTTCGTAATTGCCTTCCACGGCGATCTCATGCAGGGCGTCGCGCATGCCGACGAAGGAATCCGGCCCGAACTCCACCGGAGCTTCGCCGCCGGGCGGCACCCAGTGCACGAGTCCCTTGATGACCAGAAACACGTACTCGGGAACCTCCCCCGATTCGATGAGGATGCGGCCCGGTTCCACCGTATCCACCGTATACAGGCAGGCCAGGAGGGAATCGCGCACTTCCACGTCCAGCAACTGCAGGGTCTCGTGCATGGAAAAGAAGGAATCCAGTTGATGGATCTCCTTGGCCGTACGAATCCGGACTTCGAGTTCCGGATAGCGGGCCATGAGAGACTGCATGCCGGCGCCCTGCCAGATCCACGCGCGGGTGGGCTCGCGGGACGCGCGCAGGCTGGCCGTGGTGGGAACCGTCCCGGGCGGATGGAGCACGGCGTTCTCGCCCAGGAACTCGCCCGGGAAGCAGGAACGGACGATGCGGGGACCATCGAATCCCTCCAGTTCCACGTCCAGGGTTCCGCTGCGCAGAATCAGGCAGCGTGTAGCGGGCTCGCCCTCCGCAATGACCACCTGTCCCTTTTCGAAGGTCACGTCCTCGGCGTCGTATTCCATTTCCGTGATCAGCCCGAAGGGGAGTCCCTTGAAAATGGGCACGTCCGCGAGGGAGCGCACGGGGCGCAGCCGCTCCCGCGTGCGGGACAGGATCCGTGTGACGGGATGGGCGGCCATGGCCTCCGGCCCCAGCAGTTTCGCCAGCCGTTCCGCCACCCGTTCGATGGCCTCCAGATGCGCCAGATTCGCATATTCCCGGGCGGCCTCCACGAGCAGGTTCTCGGCGGCGCCATTGTTTTTCAGCGCCAGTTCCAGCAGTGCCATCTCGTGGAGCACCGAACCACGCGTGGAAGGATTGGTCAAGAGCAGGGGATAGAGCGCACGGGCTTCCTCCAGCGCTTCCGGAGTCGCCTTCTGCAGCAATTCGTCCAGGCGGACGCGGGCCTGCGCAGGCGTCAGTTCGGCAGTGGCCGGCCCGTCGTCGTCCAGATCCAGGACGAATTCCTCCTCGGCCTGCGTCTTTTCCACGTAGACATCCCGGATGACCTCGATGAGCCGTTCCCGGGGAAACACGTCCTGGCGCTCGCCGTTCATTCCGATTTCCAGGAGTCCCACGAACAGCCGGCGCCCTTCCACGGTGACATAGACCTTCCCGGCGAAGCGGCGGCCTTCGGAACGGCGCAGCACGCCCACCTCTCCGAGTTCCAGAAACGTTCCATACAACCGCTGGAGTTCTTGTTCGAGGCGCTTGCGGGCTTCTTGGATTTTCATGGCGAAATGCTCGCGTCGTTCCAGGTGATGCGGGTGCCGGGCACGATCCCGTGGCGTTCGGCGAACCCGCCGTTGACTTCCAGCACGTACTGGGAAGGCCTCCCGATGCTCAGGATCGTGGGGTCCATGGGCTTGGCCCGTTCGATGACGCCCACCACCACCCGGTCGCGATCCATGAAGATCATGTCCAGGGAGATGAAGCAGTTGGCCATGTAGAAACCCAGTTCCTCCTCGCGATCATAGACGAAGAGCATGCCTTCGGATTCCGGCAGGTGCCGGCGGAACATCAGCCCCTTGGCTTGCTGGGGAGGAGTGGAGGCGACCTGGGCTTCCAGGGTCAGGACCCGGCCGTCGGGCGTCCTGAGCGTGACCAGTGTGCGCGGAAGATTCATCTGCGGCTGCTTCATGTCATCCTCCGGCACGGCCGCCGGCTCTGGATTCTCGGGGGGCATCTGGACAGGACGCGCCGCACGCGAATTGCAGGCGGCCTGCGGCAGGAAAAAAACGAGCAGGCTCAACCAGCACCCGATGTGCAGGATTCTTCCCGAAAGCATGGCATCACCAGGAAGCCTGGATGACGAAGCCGGCGCTCCCGGGCCCGGCCGCGGGAAGAATCCGCCAGCCATGCGCCGGCGCCTGGACCTCGCCGGAAACCTGGACCCGGTCGGAGCCGCCGACCAGATACAGAATCGCCCCCGTGGCCGCCACGAGTCCGGCCGCCACGCCCAGAACGAGGGTCCAGTTGTAATACTTTGTCAGTTCATCGTAATTCTTCTTGGCATCCGACGTCGACCACAGCACGGGCGTAGAGGTTTCCTGGCTCCATCGCTCCTTGTCGTCCCCGGCATCTGCGCTGGACATCTTGACCAGATACAAGGCCCCGGCCACGCCGGCTCCAACCCCCAATGCCAGCCCCCCCGCCGTCACCCACATCCCCACGCGGCGCATCGGACGGGGAACCTCCCTGTAGCGGGGACGGGCATCGCGGCCCATCCATTTTTCCAGTTCGCGCAGACGCGCCAACTGCCGGTCCAGTTCCTGCAGTTTTTCGGCTTCCTTCTTCCGGTACTCTTCCAGGATCTGGCGGCGGCGGGCATCCACATCGCCTACCCCCTGGGCATCCAGTTCCTTCAACTGCCGGTCCAGATCCTGCCGGACCCGGTTCTTTTCCTCCTCCAGTTGCCGGATGCGTTCCTGCTGGAGACGCACCTTCTCCCGGTAATTCCGGATTTCCTCGCTGTCCGTTCCTGCGTCCTCATCCGGAAGCAACTCGTCGGGCAGGTTCTCGATCTGCTTCAGGCGCGCACGGATTTCCTCGTGATACTTGGTGGCTTCCAGCGATGAATCGCTAAGGATCAATGTATAGTTCTCCCGGGCGCGGCTGTACTGGCGCAAAGCATCCAGCGCCTTGGCCAGATGATACCGGGCGGCCAGGCTGTAGGGCACCAGTTTGAGCACGCACTCGAAGTGCTCCACCGTCTTGCGGTGATCCTTGCCCACATACGTGCTTCCCATCCGGAAGAACCTGCGGGCAATTTCGCGGTTGGCCTCGTCATCCGGCCCCGGCGACGGGCAATGCAGTTTCTCGGCCTGCGCCGGAAATGCCATCATCACGAAAAACAGCATCCACAGGTATCGATGGCGCATGGAGTACTCCCTAGAAATCAGGCTTGTTGAAATCCACCCCCCCCATGCCTTCGTTCATGGGAGCGGGGGCTTCCATCATGGCATCCGGCAGCATGGCGGTGTCCGGATCCGGCTTCCTTCCGGAATCCATCCCACGGGAAACCCGCACGGCATCGAAGGTCAACTCCACATCCTGGATATATTCGATATTTTTAACAAAAGGCTCATAGCCCGCAGCGGTAATCACCAGGCTGTGCAAGCCGCGCGCCCCCGGGAACGTGGCCGGAAGACGGACCCGTTTGCCGTCGATGAGCACAGCGGCGCCCTTGGGGACGCCCTTGACATCGACCCGAACGCTCGCGGGCAGCGGTGCCTCCATGGGCGGCTCCACGGCCATTTCCGGCTCCATGGGCGGCTCCATGGGCGGCTCTACGGCCATTTCCGGCTCCATGGGCGGCTCCATGACCGAAACCGTCGTGTCCGGGCTGCCAGCCGCAGACGAAGCCGCCGGAGCCGATGGTGCACCTTTGCGGCCAGAAAGCCAGAAGTACAGCCCCACCCCCCCCAGAACCAGCATCACCACAGCCAGCGTCGCCACCCACTTCCGGCTCTTGGGCATCTCCTCGCTCTGGCCGCTGGAAGCCGTAATCCGGGTTCCGGTCGCGAAACCGGGCGCCGACAGCGCGGGCGAGGAAACCGCCGCCCCCGGGGCCGCCGGCGTAGATGCATAGGGCAAAGAACGCACCGGGATCGGCGCCGAATGGGTGACGGAGGAAAAAATCTCGGCCGGGTCGTAGAGTGACCAGAAGGATTGCAGTTCCAGCATGAAGGCATGGCAGTCCGGATAGCGGTCGTTGATGTCGCGAGCCATGGCCCTGTTCACGATGGCCACCAGTTCCGGCGGTAGATCCGGCCGGATTTGCTCGATGGGCGGCACCTGTCCCGTCACGATCTGCAGCAGCACGCGGTTGTAGTTGGAATCGAAGAACGGCAACTGGTTGGTGAGCAACTGGTAGAGCATCACGCCCACGGAATAGATGTCCGTGCGGCCATCGATCTTCTGCCCCATGGCCTGCTCGACACTCATATAGTAGGGAGTTCCCATGACTGTGCCGGTCTTGGTGAGCGACAGGTTGGCCTGCTCCATCGTCTGGAACTTGGAAATGCCGAAATCGAGGATCTTGATCTGGGGCACCGGCGAATTGTGAACCTGGTGCAAATACACGTTTTCCGGCTTCATGTCGCGGTGCACGACGCCCTTGGCGTGGGCGGCCTGCAGCGTGTCGAGGATAGAGCAGATGATGTAGGAGGCGAGCGGAATGGGCATGGGCCCGGTGCGCTCGAGCAGCGCATCGAGGCTCTCTCCCTTGAGCAGTTCCATGGCGATGTAGGGAATGCCGTTGGCGTCCGTTCCGGAGTCGACGATTTCCACGATGTTGGGATGACCGATGAGCGCCGCGGCCTTGGCCTCCCTTCGGATGCGCTGCAGGATTTCGGTGTTGTTGGCGAAGGATTCGTGCAGGAGCTTGAGCGCCACCATCCGGTCGGTGGTGGTGTGCTGCGCCAGGTATACGGCGCCCATGCCGCCTTCGCCCAGAATCTTGATGAGTTTGAACTTTTCAATGGTTTCGCCGCTTCGGTCCGCCATGTTGCACCCGCCGAGCCATCTTGAATGCCCGCCATTTTTCCAATAGGAAAACAGCATGCGCAATATACGCGAATCCGGCCTTTCTTTCAAGCAATTCCACAAAAATCCCGCGGAAGCGGCGGCAGGGGGGCACGATCTGACACGGGAACAGTCAGCGCCTCGGGGTTTCCGCTGCGGTTGCCAGTGGATGGAACGTACGCTATACCCTACTCGTCGGATCGGGCGGGCGGCAGGGGTCGGTTCGCATGCCGACGGGTTCCCGAACGGCACGCAGGAGGTGTGATGCCATGCAATTTTCTCATCGGTTCGCGTTCGTGCTCCTGGTGCTCGCTGCCATTTCCTGCTCGCGTCCAAAACCGCCCGCGCCGGTGACCCACTGGCGCACGGATGCGCAGGCATCCAACCGGGGCGCCCGCGTTCTGCTGCTGCCGGTGGACAGCCGCGTCGCCATCCTGGGGAAATGCTCCTCCCACAAAAAGGAGAAAATCCACGACGGGGCCATGCGTACCGGCGCCGTTCTGGCTTCCGTGCTGCCCGACTACCTCGCCTCGCGCGGATACGAGGCCACGCACTTCATGACGTGGAGCGGCAGGGGCACGGACTCCCGGAACCGCGAAATCGAATTCCTGCCGCCCAAAAACGTGGCCGCCATGGTGTACAGCCTGGCCCATTTCTCCCGCAGGATCGATACGGCCACCCTGCGCCACGCCATCGATCCGGAAGATTTCCGCCAACTGGCCAAGCATGCCGACTACACGCTCTACACGGCATCCTGGTCGGTGGTGGACTTCCAGAGGAAGAAGAAGGAATCCGTCGCCAAGACGCTTCTCTACACGGGCGCCATCGTGCTGGCCGTGGCCGTCATCGCCGTTTCCATCCTGGCCGTGGTGGGCGGAAAGGATGGCGCCGACATCGTGGTGAAGGGTATCGAAGCCGGAGGCCGCATCCTGGTGTATGCCGGCCGCGGTTTCGTGCACTTCTTCTCGCGGGTGCCCGCGCGCGCCATCCTCCACGGCCTCTCCCGGGCGGCCGTGCATACCGCCCGGGTCTCGGCGCGCGTAGCCACGCGGGTAGTGGCCGATGGTTCCGTGCACGTGGAGATCCCGCTGGAGCAGATCGAGGAAGTGCCCATGGATGCCCCCCCGACGCAAGCCATGCAGGAGCTTCCGCCGGAAGACGACGCCAGGGAGGACGGCGCGGAAGAAGAGGCGGATGCTGCCCGGAGGCTGGAATGGATGACCAACCGCTACCTGGGAATCTATCAGGGCGTCTCCTCCCTGCAGCCGCCGGAGACCATCGCCGGCTACCAGATGGCGCTGGTGCTGGTGAACAACCACACGGGACGCGTGCTGTGGGATGCCCACATCTTCCTTCCGCAGGATGCCCCCCAGGGCGACCTGCGCGTGCGCCTGGAAGCCCTGTTCCGCTCGTTGCCGGCGGCGCCGCCCAGCCGGCTGACTCCCCCTTATATCCAATAGCAAAAAAATGGAGTTCCCATGAAAGAACCCTCCCTGTTTCCCCGCAAGCCGCGCATCGACCTGCCCTGCGGCCCGTACCGGACCACCCGCAAGCTGGACGACCGCCTGGACGCCCCCCTGTTCGTGTACTTCCACAATCACGGGGACCCGGGCCCCGGCATCTACCCGGCCGTCTCCTGGCGGCACAACAAGGCCGCATTCGCCACGCAGGGACTGGTGGTGGACGAAATTTTCGCCCGCAGCATGAAGCCGCTGCCGCCGGAAGGCTTCTACCGCGTGCGCGAAGCGTTTTCCTGCTGCGAGAAGCACTGCATGACATTCGCGCCCGACACCCTGGTGCAACTGGGCTATGACGGCGCTGGCAGTGCCATCGTGTTCGTGCCCCGCTTCACGGAGGCGGGACTGGAACTTCCGGAGCGCGGCACCCGCATCGCTGACGAGAATCTGACGAAACTGGCGCCGCTCAAAGTCCTCATGGAAGAGGAACACGGACCAGGGGGGGGCTGAGATGCCGCGATACGTCTTCGGTCCCGTCCCCTCGCGCCGCCTGGGCCGTAGCCTGGGCATCGACCTGCTGCCGCGCAAGGTCTGCCCACTGGACTGCGTGTACTGCGAATGCGGCCCCACGGAAACACTGACCACCGAGCGCTCCGAAACCGTGCCCACCGACGCCGTGCTGGCGGAAATCGACGCCGTGCTGGCTTCCCGCCCGCCCCTGGACTCCGTGACGTTCTCGGGAACGGGGGAACCCACGCTGCACATCCACCTGGGCCGCATCATCCGGCACATCCACGAGAAACACCCCGGCTACGCCGTGACCCTGCTCACCAACGGCGTGCTGTTCCCCGACCCGGGCGTGCGCGCCGACGCCGCCCTGGCGGATCGCGTGGTTCCCAACCTCGACGCCGTCTCGCAGGACGTCTTCGAGGCCGTCAACCGCCCGGTGCCCGGCATCGACAACGCCGCGGTCATCGAATCGCTGATCCGCTTCCGCGGGGAGTTCGCCGGCGAACTGTGGCTGGAGATCTTCATCGTGCCCGGCATCAACGATCATCCAGAGGAACTTTCGCGCATGGCCGAAGCAGCCCGGCGCATCCGGCCCGACCGCGTGCAACTCAACTCGCTGGATCGCCCGCCTGCCTACGGAGGCGTTTCGGCCCCGACCCCCGAGCGCTGGCGGGAAATCGCCGCCTTCTTTCCAGGCGCCGACATCATCGCACGTGGAGCCTTCCCCATCCCCGCGGCCCTCGTGTCGGAACACGCCCGCGAGCGCATCCTCGAAACCCTGCGCCGGCGTCCGATGACGCTTGCGGACATCCTCGTCCAGACGGGGCTGCACGTGCACGAAGCGCAAAAGATATTGCAATATCTCATCGAGGAAAAACAGATTATAATTCAAGGCGGGTTTTATAAAGTATTATAATGATTTCCCCTCGTAATTTCTTTTTCTGCAAAAAATCTTTCAGTTTTCGTATATCCATCCGAGGCTGAGCACGACGCCCTCGATGGCGGTTCCGCCAGGGCCGTAGTACACCATCAGGAGGTGATCGGAATCCAGGAACCCCAGACTGGGATAGCCGCACTCCATGGCGCCGCAGTCGGCGATGCGCAGGGGAGGCGTGCGCCAGGAGGCCGCATCGTCCACGGATGCCATCAGGGAGACCCACTCCTGCGTGAAGGCATCGTCGATTTCGCGGAAGGCCGAAAACAGCACGCCGTTGGGCGCGCGGGCCAGATCCGGGGCGTGTCCCACGAAACCCAGGGCTTCCCACGGGCTCCAGGTGGCGCCGCCATCCGTGGAGATGCTCTGCGCGAGATGCCCCATGGTGGACGGAGTGGCGCCCCACGCCGTACGGGCCTGCAGGATCCAACGACCCTCGGGCGTGACGAGCAGCGCCGGCTCCTGCAGCCACACGTTGGGAAGCGCCCCCGGCAGCACCGGCCGCTCCGTCCATGCGCCGGCACCGCCCGGGCGCACGAACAGGGAGACCTCCGAACGCCTGCAGGACGCCACGGCATCCAGATTGAGCGCCTGGCCTCCATAGTTGGGAAGGACCCAGCCGTCTTCGGTATCCACGAGAGGTGCCGATGACGCATGCACCACAATGGGATCGCCCGCCCCATCCACCCAATGGCCGCCGGAATCCAGATGCGCGCCGTCCGGCGCCGTCATGACCCCGGAAGTGACCTGGACGGGCTCACTCCATGTCACACCGTCGTCGGCGCTCTCCACGAAGAACGTCTCGTGCAGCACCAGTGTCGAAGAGCCCACGCGCTGGGGCCGGTACTGGAACCAGGTCACCACCAGGCGCCCATCCGCCAGGCGCGCCACGGAAGGATCCCGGTCATCGATGCCGTCCGTGTCCACGAGCGTCTCCGGCTCGCTCCAGGTGCGGCCGTCGGGGCTACCGTAGCGCTTCACGATACGGCCCGTGGCATCCACGTGCGTGCTGCCCTGCCGGTACACGAGAATCCAACCGCCGTCCGAACGGCGGGCGATGGATGGAAACGCCAGATGACCGCCGTCCTGCGCAATCAGGAAAGGCTCCCCGGCCGTGATGCGCACGTCCACGGGACGGGGATTCTGGATGTCGGCATCCGCATCCCCATCGGCTCCTGCATCCGGCACGCCCCCGTCATGGCGGTGGGTATCCGGGTTGCCGCAGGAGGAGGCCAGCATCCAAAAAAACAGCCAGGGGAAAAATCGTAAGATGCTCATGGAAAACGCTCCTGCCGCCATACGGGGATTCGGCCAGGCAGGAAGATGTGCTCCTACCCCAGCCGGGCGGCTGCAGGAGAAAATAGCATGCGCTCTGGCGAAGGAAGCTGTTTTTTCCGATTGCATTCAAGATTTTTCTTGGATACACCTTTCCGGATCGGAAGTTCGTCTTCCCTATCCGCATGGACACGCGGCCCTATTCGTGAGGTGAACCATTACCAACAACGTTTTTCCCGTCCGGTTCGGTGACTACCTCCTGCTCGAGCGCATCAGCACGGGAGGCATGGCCGAAGTGTGCCTGGCGAAATCCTTCGGCGTGGAGGGATTCCAGAAGGTGGTCGCCATCAAGACCATCCTGCCGCACATCAGCGAGGACGAGAACTTCGTCAAGATGTTCATCGACGAGGCCAAGATCGCCGCACGGCTCCAGCATTCCAACATCTGCCAGATTTTCGATTTCGGAAAAATCAGCGACGACTTCGGCGATCACCTGTACCAGGTCATGGAATACATTCCCGGCTTTTCCCTCAAGCACATGGAAAAGACCTTCTGGGAACGCAAGGAACCCATCCCCGTGCCGGCGGCGCTGCACATCGTGGCACGCGTATGCGAAGGACTCGATTATGCGCACGCGCTGCCGGATCGTGACGGGCGGCCCCTGGGCATCGTGCACCGGGACGTGACGCCGGCGAACATCCTCATCTCCATCGAGGGCGCCGTCAAGTTGATCGACTTCGGCATCGCCAAGGCGGCCCAGCGGGAAACCAAGACCCAGGCCGGCATCGTCAAGGGCAAGTTCGGCTACATGACCCCGGAGCAACTCCAGGGCAAGGAACTCGACGGCCGCTCCGACATCTTCTCGCTGGGCGTCGTCCTGTGGGAACTTCTGGCCAACCGCATCCTGTTCAACGAACCCAACGAACTGGACAATCTGCGAAAAATACTGAACGGAGATTACCCGCACATCCTGGACGTGCGCCCCGATCTGCCCGCGGAGATCGGCGAAGTTGCGATGAAGGCACTGGCGCACAACCGCGACGAACGCTATCAGACGGCCGAGGAATTCGCGCAGGATCTCAACCGGGTGGCTTTCCGCACCAAGAATTTCTGGAACACCACCAGCCTGGAAAAGTTCATCGCCGAGTTTTTCCCGAAGGAAGTGCAGGCCGAGCAGGAAAAACGCAGCAAGTACGCGAACATCCGCAAGGAAGACTTCATGAAGTTCCCCTCCCTGACGGAGGTTGGCCGGCAGAAGGCCGAGGACGCCGAGGAACTGGATGCCGGCGAACTGGTGGAAGCCGAGGAATACGAGGAAGAAGAGGCGGACGAGGATCGGACGGTGGTATCCAGGGTTCCCGCGAAGAAATCCCCGGCCATTCAGGGCCGGATCGCGAAATCGGGAAGCGATGAAAAAACGCCCCCGGTGCAGCGTCCGGATGTAGCGAAAAGCAATTTTTCCGGTTCCCTCGACCTGGATGCGCCCCGCCGGGGGCAATCCATGGAATTTCCGACCCTCACCGAGGAAAAACCGAAACCGAACCTGGAAACGGCGGCGCCGTTCAATCCCCGGGCCACCGGCGTGCCCTCGGGTTCCTTTGCGCCAGTGACGTCGCCGGTGCCCGAATATCCGGCCTATGTATCTCCCTACGGGGAATCCGGAGCGGCCCACAACTCCTTCATCCACGAGCCCTCGTTCCCGGACGACAGTTTCGTGGACGAAACCTCGGCCTACCGGCCAGGAGCCGATTCGGGAGCCATGCCGTCGGATCCGGGCTATTACGGCGAGGATGGCCAGTGGTACCCCTACGGTCAGCCGGGCGCCCCGCAGGGCTACTACGGCGAGGATGGCCAGTGGTACCCCTATGCGCCCGGGAATCCCCCACAGGGCTATTACGGCGAGGATGGCCAGTGGCATCCCTACGCGCCCGGAAATCAGCCGCAGGGCTACTACGGCGAGGACGGCCAGTGGCATGCCTATCCGAACCCCTACTATTCCGGGGCGCCCTCGTATCCGGATTACAGTTACCCGGACAACAGTTCTCCCGACCTCTCCGAGTCGAACGCGCCGCCGCCGCCCAAGCCGCGCCGCCGCTGACCGCGTCCGCTTCGCCTTTCCGGCATCCCTGCGGCTGCAGGCGAATCCGCCGGATCAATGACGCATTGCGTCACAGGAAGGAGAGGGGATTTTCGGGCTCCAGCACGACGGCGAACGTGCAGATGCCATACCCGCCGAGCCGGCAGGAAATCTCCTGGATGTGTACATAGGGCACATGGCGGATCTCGAGGAATCCAGCCGCCATGCCCAGCATCATTTCACAGAAGGCCGGAAGGTGCACGGGCCGCGCCGCCACGTGGAAATGCAACTGCTGCAGGGAGATGCGCTCATCGACCGCCGCCTCCAGCGGCCTGAACCACTCCTGCAGGCGTTCCAGATCCGAGCCGAGTTGCCGGGCCAGGGTCAGCACGGCGGCCTGCCGGCTGTGGCCGAAAAGGGAAGACAGGGAAGCGTTTTCAGGCGAAACGAAAGGAAAATGCTGGGCGTGGGTCTCGATGAAGAGCCTCCCGAAGTCCAGGCAGAAATTGCTCAGTTGCGGCCGGGGCTGCAAATCGATGGCCGCCAGCAGCATGGAAAATTCCCGGGAACCGATCCACGCGTCATCGAAGGAATCACGGATCAAAAGCGCCTTGAGCGCATACGGAAGGGAGGCCAGAAACCCGGCCATCTCATCCCCCATCAGGTCGGACAGGTGGCCGCGCATCAACTCGAGGACTTCGACCCGGACGGCATTCATGGGGAACGCATGATTTCCTGCAGGGCCCGGATGGCCTTGGCATGCGTGCGGCTGACCCAGGTCTTGGAGCGTTTCCGGGCGGCGGCGACGGCTTCCATGGTTTTTTCTTCATGGTAGATTTCGTGGATCACTTCCCGCAGGGAAGGCGGAAGTTGACGAATGGCGTCTTTCAGGCACCGGCGGGCATCGTTCCTTTCCGCCTGCTCGTGAGGCGTTTCGCTTTCGGGAGCCCGAAGGTTGTCCACGGCCCCCTCGCTGGAAAGGACATGGCACGCGGCCACCCCGGAAAGTCCTTCCATGAGCCGCTCCACGGCTTCTTCCATCGAAAACCCCGGCCTGACTTCCATGTCCAGGGTGGCCTCCTGCAAATAGGAAGAGGCACGCTCCTCGGCCAGAAGGACACGCCGGACGGCGGATTCTTCCGTGAGCGAGCGCATGCCGTCCAGAATGGCGCCCCGGATGCGGTAGTAAGCGAAAGTGGAAAACTGGCACCCCCGCGAAGGATCGTACCGGCGAGCCGCTTCCATCAGCCCCAGGGTTCCGATGTGCACCAGATCCTCGCTCGGGTACCGGTTCCCGGTGCTGCGGCCGATGTCGGATGCGATCCTGTGAACGAGTCCCAGGTTGTTTTCAACGAGTTGCCGCCGAAAATTCTCCTGAGGATCCATGATCCCGTCACCGTTCCCGCGCGGGGCGCGCCTTGAAGCGGCGGGAACCGTCCTCGGTCGTCCCGGCCAGTTCGAAACGCAGAACGCTCATGCTCAGGCGCGCCTTGTTCTTGGCAGGCGTGATGACCTCCAGGATGTCGCCGCCATCGATGCGTTGTACCCGGCACAGACCGAAGCGGAAATGATCCACGAAATCCCCCGGCGCAGGCAGAATGGATTCCTCCTGCCCATCCTCCCCTTCTTCCTCTTCTTCCCCCGCTGCTCCGGGCGGTGCCGCATGCACGGGAGCCCCAGGGGAAGCCGATGAAGATTCCGCCGGTGTCTCGGTGAGGCAGTCTGTCCAGGGAGGAATCACGTATCGGGGGTCGGACTGGCGCACGACGAAGAGGTCATCGAAGACTTCGATGTCGAACTCGGCGAAAGCGAAACGGGCCGCCACGAGACGGCCTCCCACCACCTGCGGGCCCAGGGGCCCGGAAAACTGGAAAATGCCCGACAGGCAGGGCACAACCTGGCCATCCACATCCGATATGAAGCCGGAACCCTGCAGGAGCGTGGCGTGGGAAAGAGCGATCTCGCCCCGCGGCTCGAAGGCGACGGTGGCGGTTTCCAGATGACCGGAAAGATGAATGCGGGCACACCGGATTCGCTGCTCGGTCATGATCCGGTTGAATGCGGCCGGAAACTCCATGCCGCGCGTGAACGCTCCGATGAAGCGCCGGGTCTTCCGTGTGGGAACGCAGAACAAGGATGCCTCCCTTTCGTTGGGAATCTCATTCCAGCATGAGGATGCCGGGAAGTTCGTACCGCTTGACGCACTGCCTGAACTGCCAGCAGTTGGGCCGTGTCAGGCAGAAATTCGCATGCACCCGCTGTGATTTATGCAGATTGCGCGTGGTGGAGTGCAACTTCTGGGTCCACTCGGAAGCGTGTTCGTCATAGAACCGCACGGCCTTCTGGATGCGCGGAACCAGGTCGTTCAGGTCGGCGATGACCTTCTTGGGAACCGACAGCGAGAGATCGCTGATGATGCCTTTGATGACCTGGGGCTTCATCGCCTCGAAGAACTCGAGATCCCGCCCCCTGCGGCGGGTCGCGAGCTCTTCCCGGGAAACGAGTTCGTGAATCTGGGATTCCAGCGTCTTGATGCTTTCGAAGAGTTCCGCCACGGGCTTTTCGTCGAAACGGGCGCCGGCCGCTTCCAGAAACCGCTGGACCTCCACTTCCAGTTGCGCGGCCTGCTCCACGAACAGGGCCAGTTTGGAAACCACGGTATCCTGCGCCAGGAGGGTGCATTCCGGCGGCACGTCCATGCCGCAGTCGGCCTTGCGCGCGATTTCCAGCGGTCCCGGCTCGCTGTCGGCCGCGGGCGTTTCTGCGGCAGGAGCGGGCGCCGCGCCGGAATCGGCTGGAACATCCAGTTTCCCCTTCGCCTTCAGGCGCTTGGCGGTCTCCACCACCACCCTGTCCAGCGATTCCGCAGAGTCGGCCGGTTCTTCCGAGGCCGCTTCCCCTTCCCCGGTTTTCATGTCCGCATTTCCGGCGTCATCCTCTTCCACGACCGGAACGGCGGCGGAACTGATGAGCGTCGTGATGGCCTGGATACCGGCCATCGGAATGCAGTCGGGATGCTTGCCGTTGGGGCACTTTTGCGCCAGCAGATGCTTTTGCAGTTCCTCCAGGAGCTTCTGGGCTTCCTGAACCTTCTCCTCCACCCGGGTCTTGAGGTTCTCGAGGGTTTCGCGGGCGCAGACGTGACTTCTGGCAACCCACTTTTCCTGGTCCAGGCGGGACGGATCCTGCTTGCGGCAACCCGGCAGCATCACGAGCCCGAGGCCGACGAAAACGACGGCTGCCCTCCATCCGAGACGCGCGACATGCATGGTGCCGTCCTCCTTTCCGGGAGGGGATTCAGAAAGTGAAATGCTGCCGGATCTCCTCGGCCAGTTTCGCCGCGTCCATGGAAGGATGCTCGGAGGCGCGGGGCGCTTCGGCGACCTTCACGGGAGCCGGCGCCGCGATCGCTTCGGAATCCTCTTCGGTCACGGGCAGCGGCGGCTGCTCATCCATGCGGGAACCGTTGAGGAACGAGGAAATGCGGTTCTCGACGAACGAGCTCATGCTGATGTTGTGCTTTTCGCAGTAATCGTGAATCTGATCGTAAAGTTCTCCGCGGACGGAAATGGAACGACGGGTCTGAGTCTTGGCCATGGTCGGCTACCTTCCATTCATCGCGGGGTGCAAAGAGCTCCCCGGAAATGTGCCTTTTTATAAACGATTCGGCTTTCAGGTCAAGAGAAAAATTTGTTTTTTCTTTGCCTCGATGCAGTGGCGGACCCGTCGGCCTTTCCCGCCCCTCCTTCCGGGATGCGCCGCCGGTTCCACAGTGGCCTTTCCCGCACGACCCGCTCCTCCAGTTACAGCCGGAGCCGGAGAGGATTCATTCCGCTTCCTCCGGCTCCACCGCGCCGGCGAAATCTTCGCCCGGGCACAACGGCGGCATGCCGGCGCTCAGCCGCTCCTCCAGGAAACGGCACGACGCTTCCGCCGTGGCCAGGGCTTCCACCGCCCGCTCACGCCCCTGCCCCAGCCGCTCCCCGTTGAGCGAATACCACGATCCAGATTTTTGAATCATGCCCGTTTCCACGGCCAGGTCGAACAGTTCATGCACCCGGGAAATTCCGCGGTCATAGCGCAGTTCCAGTTCCGCCACGGCGAACGGTGGCGCCACCTTGTTCTTGACGATCTTGACCTTGACCCGGTTGCCCAGGATGGTTTCCTGCTCCTTGACATGGCCCGTGCGGCGGATGTCCATGCGCACGGAACTGAAGAACTTGAGGGCCTGCCCGCCGGGCGTCGTCTCGGGAGAACCGAACATCACCCCGATTTTCATGCGGATCTGGTTGATGAAGACGACCGCCGTGCGGCTCTTGGCGCAGTGGGCGGTGATCTTGCGCAGCGCCTTGCTCATGAGCCGGGCCTGCAGCCCCACCTGCTGGTCGGTCATCTCCCCTTCGATTTCCGCCTTGGGCACAAGCGCCGCCACCGAATCCACCACGATCAGGTCCACGCCCCCTTCCGTCACCAGGATGTCCACCACTTCCAGCGCCTGCTCCCCGTAGTCCGGCTGGGAAATCATCAGGTGCGCCGTATCCACGCCCAGTTTCTCCGCATACCCCAGATCCAGCGCGTGCTCGGCATCCACGAACGCGCACAGTCCGCCGCGCTTCTGCGCCTGCGCCACCATCGACAGCGCCAGCGAGGTCTTGCCCGTGCTCTCGGGGCCGAAGATCTCGATGACGCGCCCGCGCGGAATGCCTCCCACCCCCAGCGCCCGGTCCAGCGCGAACGAACCGGTGGGAATCACCTCCACGCTCTCCCTCGTGCGCCCGTCGAGCGCCATGATCGTCCCGTCGCCGCAGCGCCTCTCCACCTCGCCGATGGCCCTGCGCAACCGTTCCTGCAGACTCGTGACCCTTTCGATTACCATCCTTCATCCGTCCTTTCCCGAACCGCGTTCGATTCTTTCCGTGGCCCATTCCTGCCAGGGGCGCGACACCCCGGGCGTCCTGTTCAATCGCGTGCGCAATTCCCCGGCCGTCCGGACCGGACCGTCCGCCGCCGGCGCCGCGCCGGCGAGCATGCCCACGAGCGCCCACAGCCGGCGGGCCTCGTGCGGGTCCATCAATTCGCGGCGCACGCCCCAGCGCAGAATGTGCCTGAGGTCCGCCGCCGGCGCCCCCTCGCGGTTCATGCATGCCCACACGGCGCCCCGGACCAGCGTTCCGTAGAGACGCAGCGGGTGGTCCCGGTTGCGCCGCTCCAGACGCGACAGGATTCTTCCAATCAGCGACATCGCCTGCATGTTGCCTCCTTTCGGCATTTCCGGAATTGCATACGGCATGCCAAACGGGAAAATATACACAACTGTTTGATTTTATTCATTTTTCAATCGAAAAATCGCTTTCCGCGAATGCCGTTCTTCACCATTTCCGGTGAAGCGCGACGGATTCCGGCGAACATTCCGGCGAACTTCGCGGCGCGCTCGGGAAGCACGCGGCACATTGCCATTGCAATTTTTTCGTTTTTCAATAAAAACTCCCACCCATGACGCTTTCTTCTTCCTTTCGCAAAGCCGGCATCCTCCTCCATCCCACTTCCCTCCCCGGACCACATGGCATCGGAGACATGGGTCCCATGGCGCATCGCTTCGTGCGCTGGCTGGCGGAATCCGGCGCCAGCATCTGGCAGGTGCTGCCGCTCGTGCCGCCCGGCGCCGGAAACAGCCCGTACGCCACCTGCGCCGCGCTGGCATCCAATCCGCTGCTGGTGAGCCTGGACTGGCTCCAGGAAGACGGCCTCCTGCCCGAACGGCTCTCCCCTCCGCCCGTCTTTTCACCGGACCGCGCGGACTTCGAGGGCGCGGCCGCCTACAAGGTCCCGCTGCTGCGGCAGGCCGCCGCCGCCGTGGCCTCCCATCCCACGCTGGGAGCCGAACTGGAGGCTTTCCGCCGGGAAACCCCCTGGATCGAGGATGCCGCCCTGTTCCTGGTGCTGCACCGCCGCTTCCAGCGCGCATGGTGGGAATGGGACGAACCGCTGCGGGACCGGCATCCCGCCGCCGTGGCCGCGGCCCGCGACAGTCTGCGGGAAGAAATCGACCTGGAGGTGGCCCTCCAGTTCCTGTTCGACCGACAATGGAAGGAATTGCGCCGGCTGGCCAATTCCCTGGGAATTTCCATACTGGGCGACGTCCCGATCTATGTGGACCAGGATTCCGTGGACACCTGGCTGCACCGCGAACAGTTCCTGTACAACGAGAAGGGGCTCGCGGACCCGGTCGCCGGCGTTCCACCCGATTACTTCAGCGAAACCGGGCAGTTGTGGGGGAATCCCATCTACGACTGGGAACGCATGGCGCAGGACGGCTTCTCCTGGTGGAAGGGCCGCCTGCGGCGCGCGCTGGCTCTGTTCGACATGGTGCGGCTGGATCATTTCCGCGGCTTCTCCGCGTACTGGGCCGTGCCGCGCGATGCTCCCGACGCCCGCCCAGGCGAGTGGCGGCCGGGACCGGGGGCGGCCTTCTTCGAGGCCATCCGGCGGGATCTGGGCGCCCTGCCGCTGGTGGCCGAGGACCTGGGCGTCATCGATGACGACGTGGTGGCACTGCGGGATGCCTTCCAACTCCCAGGAATGAAGGTCCTGCAGTTCGCATTCGGTTCCGGCCCCCACCATCCCTTCCTGCCGCACAACTACACCGAGCACTGCGTGGTGTACACGGGTACGCACGACAACGACACCACGCTGGGCTGGTGGCGCACGGCCGGAAATGCCGTGCAGGATCACGTGCGCCGCTACCTGGCCGTGGACGGGCACGACGTGGTGTGGGATCTGATCCGGCTGGCCATGTTCTCCGTGGCCCGCACCGCCATCTTCCCGCTCCAGGATCTCCTGGTCCTCGCATCCGACGCCCGCATGAACGTGCCGGGAGTGGCCGAGAGCAACTGGGCCTGGCGGGTGCGGGCGGATGCCTTCAACTCCTCCGTCTCCGGACGCTTCTACGATCTCGTGGCGCTCTCGGGACGCCTGCCGGCCACGCGCGAAGCCTGACCCCCTGCCGGCCGAAATTCATTTCATTTCCAAATCATTTCCAAAAAAAGCCGCGAGACGGGCGAGACGGTCAGCGCTGGTAGGTGCCCATATACCGGGCCTCGCCCAGGACGTGCCCCTTCATGGCTTCCAGCAACTGCGCTTTCGTAGCGCCCGGCGCCAGTTCCAGATGCGCATCCAGCGCGTACAACCTGAAGAAATAGCGGTGCGGTTTTCCGGGCGGCGGCTTGGGGCCGCCCCACCCCGGCTCGTTCCACGAATTCACGCCCGCCGTGAAGCGGGGCCCGTCCGCCTGCCGGGACTTGCGTGCGACCATGTCTTCCGGCGTGGCATCCACGGGAATGTGGTACAGGACATCGTGCACCCAGGGTTCGGCCGTGGGCGCATCGGGATCGTCCACCACCAGCGCCAGTTCCACGGTGCCCTTCGGCAGTCCCGTCCAGGCCAGGCGCGGTGGCACGTTGTCCCCCTCGCCCCTGTAGGCATGGACCCGGGGAATCGGCTTGCCTTCCTGGAAATCCGGGCTGCTCAGGCGGAAATCCGGGTAACCGGGAGCCGAGTCCGGCGCCTTTCCGGTCACGGGCGATGCGCCCTTGCCGCTGCGCCCGCAGGCGGCCAGCAGAACGAGTGAAGCGAAGAGAAAATGATACTGCATGCTTGCCTCCTTTCCCTAGCGCTCGAAGGGATTGCGCAAAACGGCCTGTCCGCAGTACAGGCAGAACGGATGCCGTCCGATGAGCACGCGGCTGCAGTGGGGACACTGTGGGTTGGCCGTCTTGGCCACGCGGCCGTCGAGCGCCCCGTCGCGCATGTCGATGTCCTGGATCCGCCGCATCAGATCCTCGTCGTCCACGAGTTCGTTTTCCCGGATGATTTCCCACAGCGCCTGCGTGATCATCAGCAGGCGCTCGATGTCCGCCTGCATCTGCTCGATGCGCGTGAGCGCCGCGGATGCCTGGGATTGGGCGCTTCCCGCGTCCTGAGCCGCCTGCTGCGTCGTCCTGCACACTTCGTACGTCGATCGGAAAATGGAATTCATGGATGACTCCTGGTCTGGAAAAGCCGCAGCGATTCTGGAAGGAAACCCGCCGTCTGTCAATGGCCCCGCATCATCATGCGCTGGCGCATCACGATGCGAAATGGTATTCCTTGCGGGCCGCACGGGACCGGCCCTCCGGCCGCCGTCCCCGGCAGGTACAGGTTTCGCCCATGAGCTCCATTTTCGAGGCGCTGATGCTGATCTGCTTCGCCGCGGCATGGCCGGCGGCCATCCACAAGTCCTGGACCTCGCGCACCACCCGGGGCAAGTCCCTGCTCTTCCTGCTCATCGTGTTCGCAGGCTACATGGCCGGCATCGCGCACAAGATCTTCGGCCGGCTCGACAACGTCGTCTACATGTACGCCTTCAACGCGTCCCTGGTCGCCGTGGACATCGCCCTCTACGTGCGCAACGCGCGCCTGGATGCCCGTCGGGAAAACCGCACGCCGGATTCCGGCCGAGAATGACGCCCCGGCCGGCGCGGCGCTTCTTGCCTGGCCAAAATCCATGCACAGGACCGCACTCCCGGCAGCAGGCGTGGTGACTTTCGCGGATTGCGATTTCACGGGGGGGGGGAAGAATACGGGGAAGAATCAGACGCGGCGCACAGCCCAGCGGGCCTTGGTGCGCTGCCCTTCGGCCAGGTAGAGATCCCATGTGGCGCCTTCATAATTGAACGGGAAGCGCTTGCGCATGGACTGCCACTGGCTGGCCGTCATGGTGATGCCGTTTTCCTTCAGGTGCTTGCGGATTTCCTTGAGGGAAGCGCTCTGGCGGTCGCGCAGGAAGACCACCAGCAGCCCCTGGATGCGGGGATAGTCCATGGGCTGGGCGGAAACCGCGCGCGGCGCCTTCTCGCGGCCGGCATGCCCGTAGACCTCGTCCAGGCGGATGTGGCTCAGGTGATCGCTCATGTTGCCCTTCAGGCGGCGCTTGATGGCTTCCAGTGCATGCTCGTTGAGGGCCGCAGTCAGGCTCTGGCTCCACAGCGGCTGGATCAGGCGGCGCAGATGATGGATGGTCTGCTCGCGGGTATACTGTTCGGTTTCCTGGATCTTCGCGAAGATGGCATCAAAATCAATCGTGTTCATCGTTGCAACTCCTTCTTGGTTCGATGTACGGGTGAATGAAATGACATTCACGTCGTTTTCTTACAAACCACATTGCAATGAACCTGTCAAGCTGTTCTTTTCTTCCTTTTGCAAAAGAACGCGCCAAATCTGATGTTTTTCTGCAATATAGTCGATGTGAAAAGTTTTTATGCATATTTTTTGTGCGGCTCCCATGCAATCATGCGGAAATCCCGGCGAAAAAAGCGGGAATGCAACGAACGGGAAAAGGTCACGCAGCGCCCCACAGAAATGCGGCTTGCAATCGGGAAGACGGGCGCGAATGCAATGAGCCTTTCAAGGCGAAAAACCCCGCTACTTACCGCATTCCTGCCGCCTGCCGTTTTCTGGGGTGTGGTGGGCATAGGTAGACTTGAACTACCGACCTCACGCTTATCAGGCGTGCGCTCTAACCACCTGAGCTATACGCCCACACCCGGGACGCCGTCCCTGGCCGGATGCATTACTTACGCGATTTGGATTGCGCTGTCAAGAGCGTTTTTCTATTGTCCCCCCATGTCGCGATTTTTTTCCTTCCTTTTGAAAAATCCTTCATTTGCAACGCTTTTCCTGATTCTCCCCCCGATGCTTTCCACATTCGGCACCGCCTGCTCCCGTTCCCGAGAACCCCGCCGTCCGATCCCGGCAGCGCCGTCGGGCCCGTGGGAGTGGGTGCCCCGCGGCACAGACTGGATGCTCCTCGCCGATCTGCGGCGGCTGCCAGAAGACGTGCGCCGGCGTTTTCCCGGACTGTCACGGACGCCCTGCGCGCATTCCGGATCGCCGGAATTCGTGGCCGTGTTCTTCGGGGGGGATGGCGAAAACGCGTTTCGGGTGGAACTGCGCCGCCATGAATCTGCCGGTTGCACGGGAGCACGGGAAATCGGGCGGCACCGCGGTTTTCCCATGTTTCCGGCCGCCGGCGGGCGCGTGGGCATCGGCCTGCCCCGGTTCGAGGTGGAAGGGCCCGAGCCGCTGGCCCGCCTCGTGGCCGACCGCGTGCTGCACGCCGGGGAGCCGCAACCGGGAGCGAAGCCGGAACTGCTCCGGGCCGTGGCGCGCTGGCGGCCCCCCTTCGAGCCGGAGCCGGCATTCGCGCTGTGGTTCGTGCGCTCGGAGCGCATCGACCGCTTCCTGAAGCCGCTGTACCCGTCGCCGCCTCTGCGGGGGGCGCTGGAATTCGTGCGCACCGGCGGATGGATCGTCTTTCGCATGCAACTGGCGTTTTCCGATGCGGCCACGGCCGAAAAGGCCGTCGTGCAGACCCGCGACGGGATCATCGCCGCCATGGCATCGGGCCGCTATCCGCGCATGGACTGGAAGGCGGCGCTCGAGCCCCTGACGGTGCATCCCGAGGGCGCCATCCTGTGGGTCCAGTGGAGCCTGCCCGAATCGCGCGCGCTGGATCTCTGGAACCGCCTGTGGTAAAGGGGAAGACCATGACCGACGAACTGCGCGAACTGGCCGGCTGTCTGAAGACCTACCTGGAATTCCACGGCCGGGGGCATTTCTTCCTCACGGGCGCGGGCGGAATGCCCGAACCATCGGAATCGCGGCCCCGGCTGCGCCTGGTGGAGTTTCCCGACCCACCCGGAGAACCGCCCGCGGCCAGCGCGCTCCCCCCGCCATCGCCTGGAAAATCCGGCGCGCTGCCGTCCGCCAGGGAAGAGATGCCTGGCCGCGCGGACATGGAGTCCCTGCGCCAGTCCTGGGGCGCCTGCACCCGGTGCAAACTGGCCGCGGGCCGCACGCACCTGGTGTTCGGCGAGGGCGCGGTGCCCGCGAAACTCATGTTCGTCGGCGAGGGCCCGGGGGAACAGGAAGATCTGCAGGGCCGGCCCTTCGTGGGCAAGGCCGGCGAACTGCTGACCCGCATGATCGAGGCCATGGGACTGCGCCGGGAAGACGTGTACATCGCCAACATCGTCAAGTGCCGCCCGCCCGGCAACCGCGACCCGGAGCCCGACGAGGTGGAGGCCTGCCTGCCGGTCCTGCTCGAGCAGATCGCCCGGGTGCGGCCGCGCGTCATCGTATCCCTGGGCCGGGTGAGCGCCCAGTCGCTGCTCGCGACGTCCACGCCCATCAGCCGCCTGCGCGGGCGCTGGCAGCAGTTCCAGGGAATCGATCTCATGCCCACCTTCCATCCGGCCTACCTGCTGCGTTCCCCCGACAAGAAGAAGGAAGCCTGGCAGGATTTGCAGGCCGTCATCCAGAAACTGGAAGAACGGGATGGCTGAGCGCATCAGTGATGAAAAAATGACCCTGGTGGAGCATCTGCGCCAACTGGGGCGCCGCATCAAGATTTCCCTGATGTGGCTGGCCGCCGGCGTGGCCTTCGCCTTCTTCCTGCGCGAGGAGATCCTCGCCCTCCTGACGGCGCCGCTGGAGCCGGCCCTGGGAGCGCACCCCAAACTCCATTTCTCCAGCCCGGTGGAACCATTCTTCACCTACATGCGCCTGTCGTTCCAGGCGGGGCTCCTCTTCGCGATGCCCGCCATCCTCTACAATCTCTGGGCTTTCGTCGCCCCGGGACTGCACCGCAGCGAACGCCGCTTCGTCCTGCGCATCACGCTCTGGGCGGTGCTGCTGTTCGCCGCCGGCGTGGCTTTCGCCTATTTCATCGTGTTCCCCTACGGATTCGCCTTCCTGCTGGATTTCGCCCGCCTGAGCACGGCCCCGAGCCCCTATTTCGTCCATCTCCAGGAAGCGCTGCGGGCCCTGTACGGTCCTTCCGTGCAATTGGCCATCGCCGGCGGGCTGGCGCTCGAGCCCACCATCATGATGGACGGATACCTGACATTGATCATGAATCTCATGCTCGTGTTCGGACTCGTGTTCGAGTTTCCCCTGGCCCTGTACTACCTGGCCGTCTCGCAACTGTTCTCCATCCGGACGCTTCTGCACTTCTTCCGTTATTTCGTGGTCATCGCCTTCATCGTCGCGGCCATCCTGACACCGCCCGACGTGGCCACGCAGGTGATGATGGCGGTTCCCATGCTGTTCATGTACCTGGCTTCCGTGGGGCTGGCCGCCCTGGTGCTGCGCCTGCGAAAACCCTGACCAGTTGACCTTGTACGATTCTTGTGCTTTACTGCGCCCGCATGGCGTATCGCCGGGGGTCTGCGGGCGCGTTGGTTCGAGGTTTTTCCGGCATTCCATGCGGAGTGGACCGTGAAAAGACATCTTCTCTTTGGTTTGCTGACCGTGTTCCTGGCCCTTTCCGTTGGAAGTTGCAAGAAGAACAAGGGGAAATCCACGACGCCCGAAAAAACCGCGGCCAAACCGGAATGCAACTGCCCGAGCGTGCGCATCTGCGCCAAGGAAGAGGCCATCGAGCGGGTGAAGAACCGCTGCGAGAAATGGTGGGCCGAATGGGCCAAGGCCAACAATGCGCAGGCCCCCGAGTTGCGCCGCGAGGAAATGTTCCTGACCCCGGTCAATCCCCTCGGAATCATCCGCACCCTGCGTGCGGATGGCACCCTGGCCTGCCGCGAGGTGGACATGAACGGCGACGGGCTGGTGGACATCCATTATTTCTATGATGCCTCCGGTGCCAACGTACTGGAAATCCAGCAGGACACCGGCCACGACGGCATCATCGACATCGTGCGCGTCTACCGCTCGGGCGTGCTGTTCATGGAAAAATACAACACCGATGCCGACGAGACGACCTGGGAGACGGTCAAGACCTATTCCAACGGCGTCATCACCCAGATCGCCGCACGCGTGGTCAACCCGCACTCCACGGGTCCCAAGACCTGCCCGAACCACAACTACTTCGAAAATTTCGATGAAAAGGGCGTCCTCGTGACCATTTCCTACGACACCGACTGCGACGGGCGCGTGGATTTCGTGATCAACAAGGAGGGCAAGAACCAGTTGAGCCTCCAATTGCGGGACCAGGACACCGAGTTGAAGCTCAAGGAAACCAAGCCCTCCAATCCATGACGCCATCCGCCTGCTGTCCAACCCCGCTCCGCGCATCGAGGAGTTTCCAGTGAACCCCAAGAAAATCAAGCCATTGCAGGAAAAGTACCGCCTATCCCCCGAACATCTGTACCGGCGCTGCAATCCGGAGGAACTGGGTTTCGAAACCACGCGGGACCTGCCGCCATGGAGCGGGACCCTGGACCAGAAGGACGCGCTCGACGCCATCGAGTTCGGACTTTCCATCCGCAGCCGCGGCTTCAATATCTATGCGGTGGGATATCCGGGATTCGGAAAGACCTCCACGATCCTGCGCATGGTCAAGGCGCGCGCGGCGAAGGATCCCATCCCGCGGGACATCTGCTACCTGTACAACTTCGAAAATCCCTATGAGCCGGTGGCGCTGCTGTTCCCCACGGGCAAGGGTCGCCTGTTCGCCGACCTGGTGGAAGGCTTCGCCCGCGATCTGCGCCGGGAAACCCAGCGCATCGTTACCAACCCTGCCGCGCAGCAGCAGCAGCGCAAGCGGGCGGAGGAATACCACCGCCAGATCCAGAGCCTGCTTTCCGGCATGGTGAAGGAAGCCGCCAAACTGGGATTCGAGATCCGCTCCTCCGAGGACCAGGGCTTCGTTCCCGTGATCCCCTACAAGAACGGATACGTGGGGGAGGCCGAACTGCGGGAGATGCCCAACAACGAGGAAACCGCGAAACTGCGCGAGCGCTGGAGCGCGGCATACGGCGAACTGGAGCGCATGATCCACGAGGTGGAGCGCCACCAGCGGCAGCTGACCAAGGACTTCATCAACGCCGTGATGGAGGACCAGCGCGCCCGACTGGCGCCCATGGCCGAGCGCCTGCTGGCCGAGATCCGCGAAAAACTGGCGTTCCGGGACGCCCAGGTGGAAGCCTACCTCGAAGGGCTCAAGTCGCGCTACCTGGAGAATTTCCACCAGTTCCTCCCGCGCGACGAGGAGGAGGAGCGGGAGGGGGGTTCCGAAAACAAGGAATCCGATTCCGGAATCCTGGAGGAGATGGGAATCGACGAGGAGGAAGAAGAGATTCCCGTGGAATTCCGGGTCAACGTGCTCGTGGACAACAGCAAGGAGACGTCGGCTCCGGTGGTGATGGAAAAGGTCCCCACGTACGCCAACCTGGTGGGTTATCTGGAATACCAGGACAAGATGGGCGTGTACTCCACCAACCACACGCTCATCCGCCCGGGCGCGCTGCACCGTGCCAATGGCGGCTATCTGATCCTGCAGGCCAACGACATCCTGCTGCACCCGATGTCCTGGTTCGCGCTCAAGAAGGTGCTGCGCCACAAGGAGATCCGCATCGAGGAGATGCAGGAGGAAGGGCGCCCGCGGGTCACGGGCACGGTGCGGCCGCAGTCCGTGCCCCTGGACGTGAAGGTCATCCTGGTGGGCAACGAGGAGACCTACTACCTGCTGCAGAACCACGACGAGGAGTTCAACCGCCTGTTCAAGGTCAAGTCGGACTTCTGCCATGCCATGGACCGCTCGCCGGAAAACATCCGCGCCATGGCCTGCTTCCTGGGGCAGATCGCGCGGGAGGAGAAGTTCCTGCCGCTGCACGCCCGCGCGGTGGCCCGCATCGTGGAATACGCCTCGTACATGGCCGAAGACCAGGAAATGGTCTCCAACCGCACCTCGTCCCTCATCGATCTGGTCGCCGAGAGCGACTTCTGGGCCCACCAGCGCCAGAAGCGGCCCCGCTTCATCGACGTGAAAGACGTGGACCGCGCCCTGGACGAGCGCGCCCGGCGCCATTCCCGCATCGAGAAACTGGCGCTGCGCGAGATCCAGAGCGGCACCGTGCTCATCGACACGGTGGGCGCCGTGGTGGGGCAGATCAACGGCATGGCCGTCTATGACCTGGGCGACTACGCGTTCGGAATCCCCTCGCGCATCACGGCCATCACGCATGCCGGCGACAAGGGCATCATCAACATCGACCGCGAGGTCAACCTGTCGGGAAACATCCACGACAAGGGCACGCTCATCCTCACCGGCTACATCTCCGGGCGCTTCGCGCGCAACCGGCCCATGAACCTGTCGGCCTCCATCACGTTCGAGCAGACCTACAACCAGGTGGAAGGCGACAGCGCCTCCTCCACCGAACTGTACGCGCTGCTCTCCTCGCTGGCCGACGTGCCCATCGCGCAGAGCATCGCCGTGACGGGATCCGTCAACCAGCAGGGATACATCCAGGCCATCGGCGGCGTGAACGAGAAGATCGAGGGATTCTTCAAGGTGTGCAAGATGCTGGGCACGCTGGACGGCTCCCAGGGCGTAATGATCCCCCGCGCCAACGTGCGCAACCTGATGCTCTCCCGCGAGGTGGTGGAAGCCGTGGAAGCCGGCTTTTTCCACGTGTTCGCGGTCTCCCACATCGACGAGGGCATCGAGATCCTCACCCACATGCCCGCCGGCACCCAGGACGCCGACGGCAACTGGACACCCGGCTCGTTCAACGAGCGCGTCGCCCGCCGAATCGACGAGCTCTCGGCGGCCTTCGCCCGCAGCACGGAGGAATCCGGGCGCTCCCGCTGAAAAGAGAACGCACTCCGCCCCGCCGGCCGCGGCCCTTCCCCTTCGTCCGCCGACCGAATCGCACGCTGAGAAAAAAACTTGCGGAGTTGAAAAGAGATTTTTTACGCTTGGCCTACTAGTCCCATGGCCTTCTTGACGCGGCGAATCTTGGCCGTGGCCACCTCCCGGGCGCGCGCCGCCCCGCGGGAGAGCGCCGCCTCCACCAGGTGCCGGTCCCGGCGCAATTCCTCGCGTTTCGCCCGCATGGGAGCGAACGTGTCGCGCAGTTTCTCGAACAGGGCGAGCTTGGCATGCCCGAAGCCGTAATTTCCGGCCAGGTAGTTGCGGCGCATGACTTCCACCTCGTCCGCGGACGCGACCAGCCTGTACAGCGCGAAAACGTTGCAGGCATCGGGATTCTTGGGCGCTTCCAGCGGCGTGGAATCGGTCACGATGGACATGACCTGCTTCTTGAGCTCCTTCTCGGGAGCGAACGGGTCGATGACGTTCCCGTAGGACTTGCTCATCTTGCGCCCGTCGGTTCCGGGAACCACCGCCACGGACTCGAGGATGAGCGGCTCGGGCACCACGAACAGTTCCTCGCCATAATGACTGTTGAACGTCATGGCCACGTCCCGGGTGATTTCCAGGTGCTGCTTCTGGTCCTGTCCCACGGGCACCACGTTGGAGTCGTAGAGCAGGATGTCCGCCGCCATGAGGGCCGGGTAGATGAACAGTCCGCAGTTCACCTGGATTCCCTTGGCCGTGGCGTCCTTGTAGGCGTGCGCCCGCTCGAGGAGCCCCTTGGGGATGTGGTTGAACAGCAAAAGCGTCAGTTCGGCCACCTCCGGCACCTGGCTCTGCAGGAACACCGTGCTCTTCTCGGGGTCGATGCCCATGGCCATGTAGGCCGTGACGATGTCCCACGTCTGCGCCGTGAGCAGGGCCGGTTCGGGATGCGTGTTGAGCGCGTGGTAGTCGGCGATGAAATAGAAGCAGTCGTAGCGCTCCTGCAGTTGCACGAACTGCCGGATGGCCCCGAAGTAATTGCCGATGTGCAGGGTGCCGGTGGGCTTGACGCCGGAAAGGGAACGCATGTCGGACTCCCGCGGACGGCGGATGAGGAACGCGCGCCGCACCGCTTCACGGAAGCGGGACTCTACACGCGAAGGGAAACGTTGACAAGATGCCCGTGTGGAAGAGAAAAACCGGCCGGACGCAAAAGCCGCAGCTTGTCTTTTGCGGGCCGTTTGGCTAACTTGCACCCGGGTCCGCCCACGGACCCGTCGCAGGAAAGGATGAAACAGCCATGGTGAACGATATACTCCAGAGTCTTCAGGCCGACATGGAAAAGGTCCTCGACGCGTTCCGCAAGGAACTGGCCAAGGTGCGCACCGGCCGCGCCAGCCTCTCCATGCTCGACGGCATCAAGGTCGACTACTACGGGACCCCCACCCCGCTCAACCAGGTGGCCAACCTGCAGGTGGCCGACGCCCGGCTCATCACCATCAAGCCGTGGGAGAAATCCATGCTCTCCCCCATCGAAAAGGCCATCATCGCCGCCAACATCGGCATCACGCCGGCCAACGACGGCGAAATCCTGCGCCTCCCCGTCCCGCCGCTGACCGAGGAGCGCCGCCGCGAAATCGTCAAGGGCATCAAGGGCGAAAGCGAAGAATACAAGGTGCGGGTGCGCAACCTGCGCCGCGAAAACAACGATCTGCTCAAGTCCCTCAAGAAGGATGGGGAGATTTCCGAGGACGACCAGAACCGCGGGCTGACCAAGGTCCAGGAATTGACCGACCTGTACATCAAGAAGATCGACGAGGCCCTGGCCGAGAAGGAAAAGGAAATCCTGTCCTTCTGATGGCCGGGCATCCCCGGATGGAAAGAAAATCTGTGCTCCGCCACGCGACTGGCGGGGCCGAACGGCAAAAGGGAGCCGAACGGCAAAAGGGAAAGGAGACTGCATGGAAAACATCGTGGTGACGGGAAAGAGCGGCGCGGGCAAGCAGCCGCGCATCGACGTGCTGGTCAACGAGTTCGGGCTCGTACAACTGAGCACCGGCAACATCTTCCGCCACTATCTGGGCGTGTTCAAGAAACTCGGGCACGGCAAGGCGCCGGAAGCCTACTGGGACGCCGCCCGCGGCGCCTTCGTGGAGGATGCCGTCATCCGGGCGGACCTCGAGCCCGCCTGCCGCGAAAAGGGCGTGCCGGTGGAGGACGCCGTGCTGGGCCTCAAGGCGGCGCGCTTCGTGGATGCTGGCCTCTTCGTCCCGGATTCCATTACCAATGCCCTGTTCGAAGCCGATTTCGCCAAGCGCAGCGGGCGCGGCCTCATTCTCGACGGCTATCCCCGCACGCCCGAGCAGTCGCGATTCCTGCTGGAGGCGGCCGGGCGCTTCGGCACCCGCATCGACGCGGTGCTGCTGGTGGACAACGACGACGAGGCCATCGTGGCGCGCACGGTGGGCCGGCGCATCTGCCCGTCCTGCCAGAAGGTGTACCACCTGGAATTCAAGCCCCCAAAGGACGGGCGCTTCTGTGCGGCCTGCGGGACCGAGGTCATCCAGCGCTCGGACGACACCGAGGAGAAAATCCGCACCCGCCTGGCGGAGTTCCAGGCCAAGACCCTGCCCGCCATCCGGGAACTGGAAAATGCCGGCATTCCACTGGTCTCGGTTCCCGGCAACCTGCCGGTCTTCACCGACGAGGCCGTGCGCGAAAGCGTGATGGGGGCTCTTTCTAAAATAAAATAATCCTGAATCCCGAAGGAAATTCTGTCTTCCAAGCCCGAGGCCGCTGGCCCGATCCGGAAAGTTTACGGAGTCCGCGGCATGCCGGAAATCCAGCAATTCACGACAAAAACTGTCGCTTTCCCGGAAACTGTGATACAAGGCGCCGGCGGAGGAGCGATGAAGAAACCCGGCAAGAAATCCCATCGTCTGCTGCGGCTCGAGGCCATGCTGCAATCGGGCGCCGATGTGCGCCTGCCGGAATTGGCCCACCGCTGGAACGTGAGCCTGCGCAGCCTGCAGCGGGATCTGCGGGATCTGCAGGCGGCCGGCGTCCGGCTGAAAGCCTCTACGGACGATACGGGACACCGTGTCTGGCGGATGGATACCTCGAAAAACCGCTTCAGCGTGCGGCTGGATACGGCGGAACTGGTCATCACCCGGTTGGCCGTGGGGGTTTTCGGCCAGTCTCCCGGAACGGGCCCGCAGGATTACGTTTCGGAAGTCGCCGCCGGGGTGGTCCGCAAACTGGAAGCCGCGGCGGGTCCCCGTCTAGAGGGAACCGGAAAATTCTTCGCCCGGCAGCCCTTCGCCCGCAACTTCGGCGTGGACGCCCACGTCTTCTCCACCGTGGTTTCCGGCCTGTTCGAAGGCCGCACCCTGGAACTGGAATACGCCGGATTGCGGGGAGATGCGCGACGCCACGTGCTGCACCCGTTTTCACTCATCGCCTACCGCGGCGCGCTGCACCTGGCGGGGCGTTCCGAATCCGTCCGGGACGGCCTGCCCCGCGTGTTCGCCATGGATCGCATCCTGACCTGCCGCGTCCGCCGGGATGCGGCCGTCGTGCCTCCCGACTGGGACCCGGAATCCGTCATCCCCTTCTGGGGCGGCCTCCTGCCGGGACGGCTCCAGAAGATCACGCTGCGTTTTTCGCCCTCGGCGCAAATCCAGTGGCGCCTGCCGGAAAACTGCCGTGTCACCGCCGCCCCCGGCCAGTGCGTCGACCTGACGCTGCACGCGGACATCAACGACGATTTCCTCGAGGAACTGATCTCCTTCGGAACCGCCGTACGCGTGGTCCGGCCGAAGACGCTGCAGCAACTGCTCACCGCCCGCCTGCGCGCCATCCTGTCCCTGTATGAATGACGGCGCGATTCTCCGTCGCGGAAAACCAGCGCGGGGAAACGAACCATCGCAAAGAATCGACTTGACGGAACAGCGGCCTGCCGGTAAGCTGAGTCCGGACTTTTTCTGCGAAGAGTGCTCCCGGAAAGGTGCATCATGACCGCCAAGGACAAGCGACGCCACAAACGATACGAGCTCGAAGCGTTCGTGGATTACACGGGACGCGAATTCCTCCTGAACCACCGGATCTACGACCTGAGCATGGGGGGACTGCGGCTGGCCACGGCCGACCCGGAGCCGGTGGGAACGCCCGTGGACCTGGTCATCACCTTTCCGGACCTGGATGCGGCCATCGAGGTCAAGGGCGAGGTGGCCTGGGTCAAGCCCGCCCCCGAGAACGAAATGGGCATCCGGTTCGCGGGAATGGGCATGAAGGAGCAGAAACTGCTGCAGGACTATCTTCGGAAAGTCGACGAAAAGAGGTGAAGCATGGCCATGGAAATCGAAAGCATCCTTCGGGATACGCCACTGGATGAAAACGAGAAGGCCGTCGTGTTTCGCGGCATGGTGCAACTGGCGCAGGCCGACGGGGAAATGGATCCACGCGAGCGGGAGTATCTGCGGCAGGTGGTCACGGAGTTCTTTCCCGGCGCGGATTTCAACGCGATGCTTACTTCGTACCGCCCCCTCGAACGACCGGAAATCCAGTTCACGGGAACCCCGGCACGGCGGGCATTCGTGGCCTTCCTCTACATGACGGCCTATGCGGACGAGGATTTCTCCGATGTCGAACGCAGCCTGCTGCAGGATCTGACCCGGGAACTCCTGCCGGCCGATGAAATCGCCGAAATCGCTCTCGGCGTGCGCAAATACCTGTACCGCCGCGCCGTGTTCCACTTCGCGCTCAACGCCAACTTCCTGCATCCCGATTTCGCCCGCGAGATGGCCCGCCGCTTCGAAATCGACGAGGAAACGGCCATCCTGCTCAACCGCGACGTCTACGATGCCGTCCTGGTGCTGCGCAACTCCCAGGCGCAGCCGGCCTAGCCGGAAAAGGAGCCCATCATGGCCGACAAACCTTCCTGGCGGGAAATCGATGCGCGGCGCGACCGCGGCGGTTCCGGCGGCTCCCGGCGCGAAGAGAAGCCGTCCGCCCGCGGCATGCGGGTGAGCAAGGCCGATCTGGACAAGTTGTTTTCCTCGGGGAAACTCGGGGAACTGGTGCGCAAGACCGAGGAAGAGAAAAAAATCGCCAGCGATTCGGAATCGTCCCTCATCGCCCAGGTGAAAAAGGCCCTGCGCATCGAGGACGCCCGGGAATTTCTCAAGGAAGCCCGGCGCATCCTCGATGCCTGCGAAAAGATGCCGTCGGACATGGAGTTCCTCGAACGCGCACTGGAAATCGACCACCGCCCCACGGTGGCGCGCATCCTCGAACGCATCGCGGAACTGCTCGCCGGCGGACGCAAACCCTACATGGCGCGGGTCCTCAAGGTCCGCTGCCAGACACTACCCATGAAATTCCAGGACGAGCGCGTGGAGGAACTGTGCGCACGCATCCTGGAAATACTCTAGTCGCACAGGGAGAAAACCATGGACGTCCGGACCTGCATGGAAGAGGGAAGGAAAGCATTGGCCGAAAACCGCAACGCCGATGCCCGCGCGTGGTTCGCCCGGGCATCGCGGCTCGCTCCGGAGGATCCGGAAGCCCGGCTCCAGTGGGCGTTGTCGTCCCTTCTGTGCGGCGACAAGCGCACATTCGGGGAAATCATGGGCGCCATGGATGCGCATCCCCCGGCGGACACGCCGCCACGCACCCGGCGGTTGTGGGAGACCGCCCTGCGGTTCGCAGGCTCCCTGGCCATGGCCACCGCCATGGCCGGCACGGTTCCCGCCTGCTCCTCGTCCTCCAAGGAAACGGCCACCACCTCTGCCCGGCCAGAACCCGGAACGCCCGCGAATCCGCCCGGCGCGCCGGCGGAGTCCATGGACGTTTCTCCCGGCCAGACGCCCATGGACACCCCTCAAGGCGACGAGGTGTATTCCAAGCACCGCTACAGCGCCGGCGTGCGACCGCCCGTGGACATCGCCCCGCAGGAGGGCATGGATGCCGGAAAGCCAGCGGAGGCCATGCCCGCACCCCCGCCGGGCGACGAGGTGTATTCCAAGCACCGCTACAGCGCCGGCGTGCGACCGCCCGTGGACATCACCCCGGAAGCCGAGGGCAGCATGGATGCCACTCCCGTAATGGACCCGCCCATGAGGCCGCCCGCGCTCAAGTACGGCGCCTACGTGCCGCGCAACTTCGATTGACCCCCGTGGAAAATCCATGAGCGAACCCCGTGAAACTGATGCCGTGCGCGTGGTGCGTGACGGCGGAAACTGGCGGTATTTCAAGGTGGGCACGGACCGCGAGTTCACCTATCGGCACCCCTACATCCTGGAACTGGAAATCACCTGGGCCTGCAACCTGGCTTGTCCGCACTGCTACGTGGATGCGCCTCTGGCCTGCCCGGACGAACTGACGGCGGACGAAATCGCCGCCGTGCTCCAGGATGCCCGAA
Organism: uncultured Kofleriaceae bacterium; assembly: GCA_964516435.1. Lineage (GTDB taxonomy): Bacteria > Myxococcota_A > Polyangia > HGW-17 > HGW-17 > HGW-17. Next base: position 41,801 of record CAZEZP010000027.1, read on the forward strand.
ACGCCGGCATGCGCGAACTGTCGCTGACCGGTGGCGAGGTCTGCTGCCGGCCGGATCTGCCCGAAATCATCGACCGGGCCCGCGATGCCGGTTTCCCCGTACGCCTCGTCACCAACGGCACCCTCGTGACGAGCGCCGTGGCCCAATCATGGCACGCGGCGGGCGTGCAACTCGTGACCGTGAGCCTGGATGCCATGGACCCCGCCGTACACGATGCCATTCGCGGCCCCGGGAATTTCGCGCGAACCCGGGCCGGCATCGACGCACTCCAGGAGGCGGGCGTCCCCGTGAGCCTGATCGCGGCCTTCTCCCGCATCAACCTGGGACAACTGCAGGATCTGTGGGAATTCGCCCATGCGCGCGGGCTGGTGCTGCAGGTCCAGATGGTCTCGGGCAAGGGGCGCACCCCGCGGGAGATCCTGCTGACGCCCGGGGAATACCATCGGCTGGGGCAGGAGATCGCCCGCATCTTCGAACGCCACCCGCACCGCATCGTGCCCATGGACGACATGGTCACGCCCTCGGCGTGCCATCCGCTGTCGCTGCTGTCCAGCACGTGGCAGAAGCGCTGCACCGGCGGAATCCTCAACGTGTTCGTGCGCGCCAACGGCGATGTGACGCCCTGCTCGGCCCTGGCGCTACCCGAGAACGTGGTGGGAAACGTGCGCGACCCCGGCGGGCTCGCCCGCATCCTCGAGGAAGAGCGCTGCAGGGAAAATCTCGCGTGGTGCCACGCGCGCCGCCTGGAGGGATTCTGCGCCTCGTGCCCCCATGCGTCCTTTTGCCATGGCGGCTGCCCCGACATCCTGCTCACCATGTGCCGTAGCCGCCACGAGAATGAATACTGCCACTACCGTGTGGAAATGCTTTCCATCCGGGAAGCGCTCCTGGATTCCCCATGAATTTCGCACTTGAACCGCGCTACGCCGTCCTGGAACTGACCAACCGCTGCAACCTGCGCTGCGTGCACTGCGCATCCAACTCGGGCCCGCCTCGCGAAGGGGAGTTCTCCACCGGACGCTGGGTCGAGGTCGTGCGCGAACTGGCCGGCATGGGCACGCGCGAGGTCACGCTCATCGGCGGCGAGGTCCTCCTGCACCCGGGCTGGGAGCGCATCGCGCAGGAAGTCGTGGACCAGGGCATGCGCCTGATCCTCGTCACCAACGGCCTGCGGGTGGATGCGCACACGAAGGAGCGCATCCTCGGCCTGAATCCCTGGATCCTGGGCATCTCGCTCGACGGCGCCACCCCAGAAACCGTGCGCGCCATCCGGGGCGTGGACGCCTTCGACCACGTCCTGCATCTGCTGCTGGAATGCGCCGCGGTGCATCCGCGCGTCAATGCCATCACCACGTTCTGCCGGCTCAACTTCCACGAGTTCGACGCCCTGGCGAACCTGTTCCGCGGCACCCCCGTCACCTGGCAGGTGCAGATCGCCAATCCCTCCGGAGACCGCTTCCATCCGGAATGGTCGCTCTCCGTGGAGGAATATGCCCTCTTCTGCGACAAGGTCACGCACGTCCTTCTGCACGATCCCGGCGTGCGCATCTGCCCCATGGACGATTTCGGCTATCACCCGCTTTCACCGGCGCTGGCCGGCTACCACCGGCGTTTCCCCGGCTGCATGGCCGGCATTCAGGTCATCGGCATCCGCTCCGACGGCGCCCTGCTGCCCTGCCTGTCGCTGGGAGACGAATTCGTGTGCGCCAACCTCTCCGAGGCACCCCTGCCCGTCCTGTGGGCCGATGACCGCCGCTTCGAGCGCTTCCGCAACAAGCACGCCCACCTCACGGGCGAATGCGCTGCCTGCGATGCGGCCACGATTTGTCGTGGCGGGTGCACGGCCATGGCCGCATCCAACTCGGGCGCATTCGGGGAAAACGCCTACTGCATGCGCGCCATCGAACGGCACCGCATTCGCGAATCCCTGCTGGACACGTCGAACCCGGAAGCCTGAAGCGATATCGAATGCCACATCCAGGCTTTGCTCGAAGGCAATCAAGGGGAAAGCGTGGAAGATGGAACCATGGGCACGAAACGCACGGGATGGAACTGTTCCCGCCGCAGGGAACCGTCGTACGATTTCGTGAGGCGCACCAGCACCTGGTCGGCTTCTCCCACCGGCGCCACCAGCCGCCCGCCCGGCGCCAGTTGATCGACGAGGGCTTGCGGAATCTCGGGCGGCGCCGCCGTGAGCAGGATGGCATCGAACGGCGCTTCTTCGGGCCAGCCCGCGTAGCCGTCGGCGCAGCGCGTCCGGACGTTTTCGATACGCAGTTGCACAAATGCCGCCCTGGCCTTCTCGAGCAGGTCGCAGCGGATCTCGAGCGAGTGCACCACGCGCGCGAGCCGGGCGAGCACGGCGGCCTGGTAGCCGCTTCCCGTACCGATCTCCAGCACCTTCTCGTCCCCGCGCAACTGCAGCAACTGCGTCATGTAGGCCACGATGTAGGGCTGCGAGATGGTCTGCCCGCCACCGATGGGCAGCGGCCGGTCGGCATAGGCCGCCGCGCGCGCTTCCGGCGGCACGAACTTCTCGCGGGGCAGGTTCCGCATCACGTCGAGCACGCGCGCATCCGTGATATCCCGTCCCTGCAGATGGATGCGCACCATGAATTCCCGGGCATCGTCCATGGATTCCTCTCCTTGCGGCGAAGCGGGCAGGACGGCGCTGGCCGAAACCGGAGGCGCCATCCGGAAGACCGCCCACAGCGGAAGATGGTCGGAAATGCGTTCCATCCCCTCGCGCAGCACGGACTTTTCCTGGACCTGCAGCCCCGCGAAGAACAGGTAGTCGATGGTGCGGTCCGGCCCCTTCACCCGCGGATCGTTGGGAAAATGCGTATACCATTTTTCGAAATCCGGCCCCTGCGTATCCTCGGGCGCCGGAATCGACGCGAACCGCGCGCGCAAGCGGGCCAGTTCGGTCTGCGGCTTGTAATAGGCCCGCTGGGGAGGCGGCAACCGCTCATAGGCGGCATCGTCCGGCAGCAGATTGAAATCGCCGCCGAGAATGAAGGGGCGCTGCGCACGCGTCGGCTCCTCGAGAATGGCGATCACCTTCTCCACCTGGCGTTCCATGGTGTCGGTGCCCTGGGCGAAGGCATCGAGGTGGGTGGTGAAAAGGACCATTTCGCCGCCTTCCTGCAGCGGTACGGTGACCTCCAGCACGGCCCGCTTGAAATTGAACTGCTGCACGAGCCAGAAATCCGGCATCAGCGGCAACTGGTGGCGCCGCGCCCGGCCCAGCCGGTGTCGGCTGACCACGGCCAGTTTGAGCCCCACGGGCCCCAGGATCTTCGGGTGCGGCACGAACGCGGCCTTCCAGTACCAGGCGCTCGCATGATTGCCATATTCCGGCGGCAGGAGGCGCAGGAGCTTTTCCAACTGGTTCTCGCCATCGGTGCGCCGGGCGCCGTCATCCAGTTCCTGCAGGAGGATGAAATCCGGCCGCTTTTCCCGGATGACCCGCGCCACCTCCTGCGTGGTCGCGTCGATGTCCGCGCGCGAGGGCCGCACGTCCGGCCCGCTGCCGTCGAGCAGATCGTAGAAGAACACGTAGTTCTTTCCGGCCATGTACTGGACGTTCCAGTTGAGCACCGAAAAGGGCTGGGAACGCGAGAGCAGCGGCGCATCGGCCCGATTGGCCACGGGCACGTCCTCCACGGGCGCCGGGTGGTAGGTCAGATGCCACACGAGGACCGTCACCCCCAGCGCCAGAAGGCCCGCGGCCAGCAGGAACCAGCAGGCCGCCCGGAGGATGGCCCATTTCCGTGAAGACGTGTTTTTCTTTTCTCTCTCTCTTTTTGCCATATTCCTTCCATACCGACGCTGCTTCCATGTCCAGCGATCGCCAGACGGAAACTGTGCGCAGACGTCACTTCCAGCATGGCCACAGGCGGCTGATGGTTTCCGCCACGCGCGTCAACTCGCGCACGTCCGCATCGCCGAAATCATCCACGACGGCGGAATCGACATCCAGCACTGCGGCCACGGGCGCCGCCGGATCCGCCCCCGCGAAGATGCATCCCACCCATTCCGAACGCGAGACGGACGAGCAGGCGATGTGGCCCGGAAAGGCGTCCACGTCGGGCACCCGGAGATGCTCGCGCCGTTTCCATGCCGTCCCGCAGACGCCCGCGCCGAATGGAATGCGCGTGCAGGCCACGGGGCCATGGAACGGCCCTAGGACCAACTGCCCCGCGGACTCGTCCACGAGATAGAAGCCCACCCACCAGAAGCCGCAGCCGAAATAGAGGAGCGATGCGGCATTGGCCAGATTGGCGATGCGGGAATCCTCCCCCTCGAAAAGCGCCGCCAGTTGCAGATGCAGGAGTGGATAGACCTCTGCTCGCGGCTGTCCCGGCTGCAGGCGGAAAGGCTCGATATCGCTCATGGCGCCCTAGGGGACCGGCTTCACCGTCAGTTCGACGTCCTGGGAAACGGCATCCCCCGCCACCGTCACGCAGCCGGGCTGGAACGAGATGCCCGATTCGAAGGGACGCACGCAAATTTCGTGGTTCTTCCCGTCGGCCTCGAACCGCAAATCGAAGCGTCCCTCCTCGTCGGTCAACGGACAGCGATCCGGCTCCGTCTGCAAACAGACCATCGCCCTGGCCACCGGTTTCCCATCCATTTGCACCGTGCCCCGCACATGCTTGACGGGATAGGAGCGATGCTCGGGGCGCGCCGGCCCATAGCATGCCGCCATCACCAGCGCCCCTCCCGCGGACAGGATCCGCGCCATCCAACGGCCCAACGATGCGTCGATTCTCATGGTCACCTCCCGCTTTCGTACTATGGCAAAAAGAGCGTTTTTCTCCAGTCCTTTTTTCATCAAAAAACGTTCACGACACCGGCATTTTTGGCATTGGAGGGGAGAAAGGGTTTGTGGTAACTTCCCAAGGCCGGTCCGCCACCCCGTTTCCCGGCGGACGCATGGAAGCACGGGTCGCAAGCATGTCCACCTTTCCGAGCAGTCTGTTGTACTGGCGCCTTCGGGAATACGAAGACGCCCGGTTTACCGGGGGACTTTTGTTCTTCGACGGTCCGGTCCAGATCGGGCGGATGCTGTTCCATGCCGGCCGGATCTCATGGGCCGAAGCCACAGGGCAGGAACACACCCTTCTCTCCGCGCTGCAGGCCAAGGCCGGCATCGGCAAGGAGGACATCCTGTTCGCCCGCTCGTACCAGCAGCAGCAGGGCAGCACCAACATCGTCACCCTCATGGAGAAAACGGGGCTCGCCGGATTCTGGATGCTGCGGGAATGCATGCGCCTGCACCTGCTCTCGGCGGTAGAGCGCTTCGTGGAAATCGAGGACGTGGACATCGTGGAGCAGGCCGGCGCCATCGCTTCCCCAGGCGTTCTGTTCTACACCCTCGACGAACTGACCTTCGCCGAGAAACTGCTGGATCCCGACATCCCCCGGCTGCTGGAAAGCCCCGGCCTGGAGGTGGTGCAGGTCCAGATGCGCAAGCTCGGCAAGGTGTACCACTGGCCCGCGGACCGACCTCTGCACGACGACTTTCTGGACGTGGGCGTGGCCTGGTACCGCAGCCGGCCCGACAACGTGCTGCCGCCGCAGATGGTCTCCATCTTCCAGCCCCATTCCACCTACTGGGTGCGCTTTTTCGGCGACGCCTATGAAACCATCCTGGTGGCGGCCTTCCTTCCGGGGCAGGATCTCAAACCGGTGGTGGACGTGCTCTGGCATGCCCCCACGCATTTCCTCCTGCAACTGGAGGCGGAAACCAAGCCGCTGGTGCAACTGGACATCGAGTTGCAAAACGGGGGTGAGGCATGAAGGAACGCAAGGAACTGGAAATCATGCTGGGCAACATGCTGGCGGACCCGGTATTCTTCCGGGTGGATCAGCGCCTGCGGGCGCCCAACCTGTTCTCCATCTTTTCGATGCAGTACCAGAAGTCGCGCTATTCCTCGCTTCTGGCCTATTTCCTCAACCCCAACGAAAGCCACGGTCTGGAGGACAACTTCCTGCGCCTGTTTCTCGCACAGGTGCTGGATGCCGCGCCGCCCGAGCCTGGAGCGCCGCCGGAAAGCCTCTCGCCCATCCCGTATGCCAAGGTGCAGGAATCCATCCTGGACTGGGACCGGCTCGACGTCCTGTCGGCCGACCTGCGTGAGACCATGGTGTCCACGGACTATCCGCTTGGCGAAGAAGGGCGCACCGTGGACATCTGCATCTGGAACGAGCCGTACAGTTTTGCCGTGTACGTGGAAAACCTGCTGATTCCCAAGGAAGGCTGGCGCCGCTACCACGGCAGCGGCATGCAGGCGCCGCGCAGCATCGCCGGGGAATACCTGCTGGATCTGTACCGGCGCTGGGCCTCGGACGACAACCCGCAGCCCTACCAGATCCTTCCGGTGGCGCTGAAACTGGGAAACATTCCCGTCTCGGAAACCCGCGCCACGCGGCAACTGGACTACGTCTGGCTCGTGGATGTCCTGGAGGTCCTTGGGAAAAGCCCCACCGTGGCCCCGCATGCGCGCACGCTCATCGGAGACTTCCTGGAGCATCTGCGCTGTGCCTATCCCGAAATCCTGGAGCCTCACGGCCTCACCCATGAACTGGGGCAACTGGTGGACCGCTACGGTCCCGCCGTGTGCCGCCTGTTCGATCATGTGGCCGAGTGCAATGGCTGCGACTCCGAAGACGACCTGGTGGTGGCCTACCACGACATCCACCGGCGGCACCGCGCCAGCATCGAGGCGCTGTGGATGCACGCGGACGCCGTGCAGTATCCGCTGGTCACCGACATCCGGAGGGAAATCGAAACGCTGCAGCCGGATGCCGAACTGCACCTGTACCAGACGCCATCCTCCCTGTGCGGCACCTGCAGGCGCTGGCTTGAGGACGGCGAGCGCGCCGATCCCGAGCGCGCCCGGATCCCGGCCGAGGTGTACTTCTCGGCCTCCGTGGGCTCCTGCGGCATCTTCGTCTATCAGGAATCCGCGCGCGGCATGGTGGACAAGATCCGCTTCGTGGCCCGGGAAGCAGCCGAGGAGATGGAAATCGAACTGGCGCCGCACACGCCCACCAGCCGCAATTTCCACCTGGCCAAGAAGTACTACGAGGCCTTCTCCCCGCTGGACATCGCCCGTGATTTCGTCCGGTTCTACAAACTGATGGACGAGATCTTCCGTGAACTCCACATGTGATGCCCCATCCATCATGAAGCCCGTCGCCCGTTTCCTCTCCCCGCTGCCCTTCGTGCCGGCCTTCTGGCTGCTCGTCACCGCGCTGTTGACCCTCGTGACCGTGGACCACGTCATCCGGGAACGCAAACTGCCTCCCCATCCCTACGTGCAGGCCACGGCCGGCCTCCAGCAGGAACTTGCGAAGCGCACCGAACCCGTGCAGGGACGCCTGTTCATCTACTTCGTGGATTCCCTGCGCTTCGATTACGCCGTGGACCCCCGGCTCATGCCGCGCCTGAACGAACTCCTGCCACAGGGCGTCTGGGGGCGCGTGACTCCCTGCTCCACCAACATGACGGTCCACTGCGTGGAGGCGGCGTTCTCTGGCATCGACCGCTCCACCGTGCTGGCGTTTGGCGAGGATTTCAATCCCCAGAAAAGCAAGCTCAAGACCTCCTGGTTCTTCCAGATGAAGAACCGCGGCGCCCGCATCACCGCGGTATCGGACTACGTCGTCCCCACGCTGTATTCCGGCGCTCTAGCCGAAAGCCACGTATACCGCAAGGGCACGTCGCAGAAGATGCTGGTCGAAAAGGCGCTGGAGCAGTTCGCCCATCCGGAAACCAACGTCACCATCGTTCATCTGCTGGGTCCCCACGACGACGGCCAGACGTTCGGATCCGATTCACCGCAGTACAGGGCGCAGTTGAAGGAAGTCGACGAACTGCTCGGCATGGTGGCGGCGCGCCTGTCGCCATCGGACAGCCTCCTGGTCATGGGGGATCACGGCATGGATGACGACGGTCGTCACATGTACAACATGGATGTGCCAACCTTCTACCTGTACCGCGGCCCCGACTTCGCCCGGGGCCTGCGCCGCGACATCCACCTGCTGTCCCACACCTTCTTCCTGACGGTCCTGTTCCGATTGCCGTTCTTCCCGGAATACCAGGGAGATTTCCACTGGGATGCCTTCGTTCCCGCCGTGCAGCAACACTATGGCGACGAGACCGCGCGTGCCCTGTCGCGTCCCGTGCTGCCGGCCCGCATTCACGTGAGCCGCGAGTACTTCGCACGCTTCGCCGTCCTGGGCCTCCTGTGGCTGGCGGGCACGCTCCTGCTGCAGTTGCCGTTCTCTCCCGTTCCAGCGCGGATGGCGGCCCTCTGGGCGGTGCCGGCCGTGGTGCTCCTGTACGTGGGCTGGTTCTGGGCGCTGGCGCTGCTGCAGGCCCTGGCTGCACTCGCCCTGCTGCGTCCGGCCCGTCCCCGTCTGCGCACGCCCTCCTTCTGGCTTCTGGGCCTCGCGCTGCTGTCGTGGGGCATCGCGCGGGGCGCGACCTACCATGCCTTCGACCAGGCCGTGCACGAGGTGAAAATCGGCTTCACATACGCCTTCTATGGTCTCGAGTTGCTCATCGGAATCCTTCTGTATTCCCTGATATTCCGGCCAGAAAACTGGCGCCGACGGCTCTGGGGCGGCTCCCTGGCCGCGATGGCGGTCTCCCCCCTGCTGCACTACCCGTCCCTGTACGCCTATGGCTATCTGCGCTCGCTGCCCTTCTTCATGAGCGTGCACTTCTTCGCTGCGTTCCTGCTGTTTCTGGACCCCGCCGGCCCGCCCGGAAGCCGCCGGGAAAAATGGAGCGCAGCCGGACTGGCCCTGCTCGCGGGACTCTCGCTTTTGCCGCAGTATTCCATGTTCGTGGAAAACTTCCGCATCTTCGATTTCCCCCTGCTACCCCATCACGAGGGCTCCGCGTGGAATGCCGCGGCCGCATTCGTCCCCTACGCCCTGTCCGTGGGAATCGCCGCATGGCGGCTGCATCTCTCCCGCCGGGAACTGGCCTTCCTGCTGCCGCTCTCCATCCTTCCCTTCGCCTCCTGGGTGTGGGGACAAGCCCTGCCGGCCGCTGTCTTCGGAATCGCGCTGCTGGGGCTGATCGTGTTCTGGAACACCAAAATCCGGCGCATTTCTGCATCCCTGCAATGGTTCATCGCATTTCTCGGCATTCAATTCTTTTTATCCTACGCGTACATCTTCTCGTTTCAGGTCTTCTACCAGATTCAAATGCTCCTGCTGTGCGGTTTCGCCCTGCTGGAAGAGTCGCGCCTGCTCGAACAGCATGAACCCGGCCTGCCGCGGGCCGGACTGGCCCTGCCCGGCGTGGCGCTGATCCTGCTCTCCTACATCGCTTTCTTCGGCATCCGGACCTGCGGCATCGATTTCCGCTTCGCCCTCGCATGGTTTCCGGGCCTGTTCGAAACGCTGTGGTTCCTGGTATTCGGCGCCACGGTCGTGAAATATTTCGCGCCGGTATTCCTGCTCGAGGCGTTCGCCGCCTCCCGGAGCCAGGAATTTCCGGCGCCCATCCTCGCGCGCTGGGGCGCTTTCCTGACGTGGGCCGCCATGCCCCTGCTCGTGACCTTGCTGCTGCTGCGCGAAAGCGTTCCCCTGGTGGTGGACACGTTGGAAGAAGCCATGTATCTGGCCGGCGTGCTGCTGCTGGCGCTGGCGGCGGCAGCACTGCCCGTGCATGCCTTCCGCCCGCGTGAAATCCAGGGCGATGCGGGCTCGTGATGGCTGGATTCCTCTTCGCCCTCCTCCTCCTTGCTCCAGCGGATGCCGCCACCGATTGGAAGCCGGAAACCTTCCGGATTCCGCCCGACCCCGATCCGGTGCTCTACGGGGAACGATTCCGCCTGGCGCCGTCCCCGGTTCCGGAGGAAGCCGCCATCCGCCTGATGCCATCCCTTCCGGATGCTGCCGCTCGCCGCCGGTTCGTGGAAGAGAACTTTCCGGACCTGGCCCTTTTCGGGGGCACGCATGGGACGTCCCGGGCCGTGCGCTGGCTCACCGCCGATTCCTGCCTGCTTCCTTTCCGTCTGGCCCTGTGGCTGGAATACGTGACCCAACTTCCGCCCGCCGACCAGAGTTGGGGATTCGAAATCCTCTGGGATGCCCTGCCGGGACATCCGCAGTCCCACGACTTCCTGCAGGGCGCGCTCACGGCCGCGCGGCAGGCAGGCAAGGAACCGGAAGCACGGCGACTCGAAAAGATCCTGCACCATTTCTGGCCGGCCGATTTTCCGGAAGAGACGCGCCGGGCCCTGCGCGCGGACATTCCCTGCCGCAGACGCACGGCCTTCCTCCAGATAGCCTTGGGCACAGGAGAAGCCGGCATCGTCCTGGAATCCGTGGCCGAGTGTCCGGATCCCTACTGGCAGGCGCTGGCCCTGCACCGCCTGGAATCCTACGCGCAAGCCTGGCGCGCCTGGCAGGAGGTGCCGCCCTCCCGGCGCACGGATTCGCTCGAGAACCGCCTGGCCGGCATGGCGCTTTCCCCTGCACGCCTGATCGAACGCTACCGCCTGCTGTACGCACGGGATCCCTCCCCTGCCGCACTGCGCCGCTACATCCGGACGCTGCTGCAGTTCGGGCGCGTGGAGGAAGCCGGCATGGCGCTTTCCTTGAATTCGGATCCGGCATGGCGCTTTTGGAGAGGACTTTCCGCCTGGATGTCGGGAAAGCGAACGGAGGCGCTGGCCCAGTGGGCAGCGGCATCGCCCGGCGAAACGGCGGAAGAGCGCACCACGCGCCTGTACTGGCTGGCGCGCGCTGGAGGTCCCGACGAATTGCCCAGGCACTTGGACGTGCAGAAACCCGTGCTCGCCTACTACCGGCACATGCGCCGGCTGCAGAGGAACACCGCCGGCGACGGCGTCACCCGGCCCCTGCCGGTCATCCTGCGACCCCAGAAGGCAACCGACGAAGGATTCTTTTCGCGGGCGGCCGCATCCCGCTCGTGGCCGACGGCGGCGGCCACCCTGGCCCTGCGGCCCCACGACGATGCGCACCGCACAGATGCCTGCCTGATGGACCTTGCCAGCGCCGCACGGGCGCACTACCGCTCCCAGTTGGATCTCTGGAAATGCCCGCACTTTCTGGAAGGACGGCCCCAACTGTGCCCGGAATCGCCCCGGCCATCGCCGCTGCCGCCCGGACTGCGCATCGATTCCGACTTCCCGCCCGCCCGGATGGAAGGCGGCCTGATGCCCCAGCCCTACGAGAAATGGATCCAGCAGGCCGCGGCGGATTTCCGGCTTCCGAAATCCCTGCTGTGGGCCATCATGCAGACCGAGAGTTCCTTCTTTCCGCGGGTGATTTCGGGCGCCGGAGCCGTGGGGCTGTTCCAGGTGATTCCCCCGACGGGCAACTTCATCGCGCGCGCGCTGGGCACCCAGCCCTTCCATGCGGCCCAGTTGCTCGAGCCGGAAACGGCCGTGCGCTTCGGCGCCTGGTACCTGCGGCACCTGGCCGATGCCTTCGGCGAGAACTGGCTGCTCGTCGCGGCCGCCTACAACGCGGGACCCCACCAGGTGCGCCGCTGGCTGGAACGGCCCGCCGCCTGGCCGTCGGACGCGTGGGTGGAAACCATCCCCTTCGAGGAAACCCGCCGCTACGTCAAGCTCGTGATCGGTCGCATGGTCCTGTTCGCCCGTCAGGTGGGCGAGCCCCCACCGAAACTGCCGTCCGAAATTCCCAATGCCCCGGAACAGACCGATCCCTGAAGAGAAACCGCACTCCTTCCTTTTATGGAAATTGCAACTTTTTGCTGATTGATTGCGGGAAGAATTATTGCAATCGCGCTTCCAGATCCTGCAATTGCTGGCGCAATTCGGCGGGAAGGCGGTCCCCGAACTTGGCATAGTGCTCATGGATCGAGGCGGCTTCCCGGCGCCACCCCTCGCGGTCCACGCTCAGGATCGAGCGCAGGTCGTCCATGGACACGCCTTCGGGCGGCTCGATGGCATCGGGCGTGGGCATGTAGCCGATCTCGGTCTTCACGGCGCCGGCGGTTCCCTCGCAGCGCTCGAAAACCCACTTGAGCACGCGGCTGTTCTCGCCGTAGCCGGGCCACAGGAAACGCCCATCGGGCCCCTTGCGGAACCAGTTCACGTAGAAGATGCGGGGCAACTTGTCCGGCGTGGTGCGTTTGCCCATGCGGATCCAGTGGGCGAAATAATCCCCCATGTGGTAGCCGCAGAACGGCAGCATGGCGAACGGATCGCGCCGCACGGTGCCGGCCGCGAGGTCCAGCGCCGCCGCGGTGACCTCGGAGCCGACGATGGATCCCAGAAACACGCCGTGGTTCCAGTCGAAGGCCTCGTGCACCAGCGGCACCACGGATGGACGCCGGCCGCCGAACAGGAAGGCGCTGATGGGAACGCCCTCGGGATCCTCCCATTCGGGAGCGATCGACGGGCACTGCCGGGCGGGCGTCGTGAAGCGGGAATTGGGATGCGCGGCCACGCCGTCGGATTTCTTCTCCGGATTGCGGTCCCAGACGTTGCCCTTCCAGTCGAGGATCCTTCCCGCGGGCGGGTCGTAGCCGATGCCTTCCCACCAGACGTCGCCATCTTCCGTGAGCGCCACGTTGGTGAAGATGGTGTTCTTCTGCACGGTGCGCATGGCGTTGGGATTGCTCTGCATCGACGTACCCGGCGCCACGCCGAAAAAGCCGTTTTCCGGATTGATCGCCCGCAGGCGGCCCTCGGCGTCGAACTTCATCCACGCGATGTCGTCGCCCACGGTTTCCACCTTCCAGCCGGGGATGGTGGGGATGAGCATGGCCAGGTTGGTCTTGCCGCATGCCGACGGGAATGCCGCCGCCACATAGCGCCGCTTTCCCTCGGGGTTGGTGATGGCCAGGATGAGCATATGCTCGGCCAGCCATCCCTCGTCGCGCGCCATGACGGAAGCGATGCGCAGCGCCAGGCACTTCTTGCCCAGAAGCGCGTTGCCGCCGTAGCCGGACCCGTACGACCAGATGGTGCGCTCTTCCGGAAAATGCGAAATGTACTTCTTTTCCAGGGGCGCGCACGGCCACATCCCGCCGTCGTCCTCGCCGTCGGCCAGCGGCTTGCCCACGGAATGCAGGCAGGGTACGAACTCGCCGTCGGTTCCGAGCGCCTCGAGCACCCTCTCGCCCACGCGGGTCATGATATGCATGTTGGCCACGACGTATTCGCTGTCGGTGATTTCCACACCGATCTTGGCGATCGGTGAACCCACCGGCCCCATGGAGAACGGAATGACGTACATCGTACGGCCCTGCATGCAGCCGTCATAGAGTTCCCGCATGGTGGCCTTGAGTTCCACCGGGTCGATCCAGTTGTTGGTGGGCCCGGCATCCTCCTTCGTGCGGGAGGCGATGTACGTGCGGTTCTCTACGCGAGCGACATCGGATGGATGCGAGCGGAACAGAACGCACCCCGGCCGCTTTTCGGGATTGAGTGGCGTGGCCATTCCGGATTTCACGGTGATGGCGATCATCTCCTCGTACTCGCGCTGCGAACCATCGCACCAGACCACGGCCTTCGGCCGGCAAAGGGCACGAACCTCTTCCACCCAGGCATTGAGTCTTTCATGCTGGCATTTCATGGAAAAAACAGTCTCCTTCCCGCGCATTCCGCTCCCGGAATGCAATCCTGCGGGGATGTACAGGTTTTCCGGCCCGATGTCAAAGTGTCGCCGATTTCCCCGGAAATGCTTCCGATTTTCATTGATCCCCGGCGCCTTGTTCCGTATATTTGGCGCCCGTGATGCGGCCGGTCCACCCGGGGACACCAAGCCGCCACCGGCGCTCCCGCCGGCCGGCCGTGAAGAAGGAGATATCGAATCATGCTCGAATTCATGCGGAATCGCAGCCAGTCCATGGTGGTGTACCTCGTGCTGGGGATCATCATCGTCACGTTCATCATCAGTTTCGGCCCGGCGGCCAACAAGCTCTCCTGCGGCGGCGAGCACATCGTGGCCAGCATCGACGAGGAAGACATTTCCATGCTCGAATGGCAGTACGCCCGCGCCATGGCCGGCTATTTCTTCCGGGACCGCGAGGGGGGCATCGACGTGCTGCGCTTCGCCATGGACAAGACCATCGAGCGCAAGATCCTGGCCAAACTGGCCCGCGAGAACGGCATCCGCTTCACGGTGAAGGATGTCGAGGACATGATTCTGCAGAACCGCATCGTGGTATTCGGGCAGGAAGTCCCCCTCACCTACTTCAACGCATGGCCGGTGGACCCCAAGACCCAGAAGCCGCTGGAGTTCAATTACTCCCGCTTCCACGACTGGGTGACCAAGATCCTCTACATCACGGACGAGCGCCGCTTCCTGCAGATCCAGACCGAGGAAATGGCGGCCAAAGCCTATCGCGACGCCTTCCTGTTCGGTCTGGCCAGCACCCGCCGCAGCCGCTGGATGAACTACCAGAACGAATACCTCGAAATCACCTACAAGACGGCCCGGTTCGCTCCCGAGGCGTTTTTGGATCCGGCTTCCGTCGGCACCGAGGAAATCAATTCGTTCCTGGCTTCGGAAGAAGGCAAGAAGGCGGCCGAGGAAAAATACGCGGCCAACGAGAAGAAGTATTCCGAAACCCCGAAGAAGCGCCACGTCCTCAAGTCGGTCGTATCCGTGGAGCCTGCGCTGCTGGCTGAAATCCTGAAGCAGGAGAAGCGGGATCCGGAATCCCTGAAGGCCGCCATGCCCGACAAGGTTGCGGCCCTCAACGCCGTGTTCCGCGGGGTGGAGCAGGTGAAGGCCTCCGTGAAGGAAAACGCGCCGCTGCCGGAAACCTTCGTTTCCGCCGGACAGTTCACGCAGGACGCGAAGGAACTGGACTCCGACGTCCTGGCGAAACTGTGGGAAGCCCCGCTGATGCAGGTGCAGGGCCCCGTGTTCACCGAAGAAGGCGCCGTGCTGTACGTCGCCCAGAGCGAAAGCGGTGGCAAGGTGGAGAAGGACGAGGGGCTGCGCCTGGCCGCCATGGACATCCTGGCCGCGAAGAAGGCCGCCGAATCCGCGCAGAAGGCCGCCGAGGCCGCCCTTTCCGCCCTCATGGCCGGCAAGTCTCCCGACCAGGTGCCGGGCATGCCCGAACTGCTCACGGAAGGCCCCGTCAACCCGCTCAAGGGCCAGGAAGGGCTCATTTCGCGGGAACTGGCCTCGGAACTGTTCAAACTGGAAACCCCCGGCAAGGTCCTGCCGCGTGTGGTGTCCGATGAAGTCATGGGGCAAAAGGTGTTCAAGATCCTGATCCTGGAAAGCCGGAAACTGCCGGCGCGAGAAGATTTCGAAAACATGGACAATACGGATTCCTTCGGCCCTGCCTCGCCGCGGGCGATGTTCGCATTCAACGCCATCCTCAAGGACCAGTGCGTGAAATACGTCCGCTCGGGCAAGGTGCGGCTGACAGAACTCGCGGAGCGCATGCTCACCTACCGGCGGCCGGCCGACATCACGCCGGAAAAAGCCGCCCAGATGCCTCCTGAGGAGTACAGCCCCTGCCGGTACGTAGGCCAGAACTGACCCCGTCCAATCCCTTAGATTTTTCCTTTTCCTTTTTCATTCTTTTTCGCAAGAATCCCCCGGGAGGAACAGCGGATGCGTCGGGTCCTTTCCTGTGTGTTCACCCTTTCATGCCTGGCATGCGCCTGCTCCGGAAACCCGCCCGGAACGGACGCGCCGGCCGGCGTGCATCCCGTGGATCTGCCTCCGCCTCCCATGCTGGTGGCCGCGCCGGAAGCGCCCGATGCGCCATCCCCGGCGTCAGCACAAGGAGAAGCCGTGAAACCGCCCCCGAAAGCAGAACCGGATCCGCTGGAAACCGTGCAGGGTTTCCTGAAGAAGCTTCCTTCCGTGCGGCTGGCCTACCCGGAAGCCGAACTGAAGCCGGAGTGGCTTCCCTTCATCGGGCGGCTCGTGGAAGCCGCCCGCGTCATGGACGAACTGTTCCTCCTCCAGGTCTCGCCGGACAACCCGTCCATCCGGGAGGAAATCTTCCGCGAGGCGGAACGGGACGAATCCCGGCGCCTCCTGCTCGAAGCCTTCGACCGGATGGCAGGCCCGTGGAACCGACTGGATCACGACAAACCCTTCTGGGGCAAGGCAAAAAAACCGCAGGGAGCCGGATTCTACGACCCCGCCATCACCCGCGAGCGCTTCACGGCCCATCTGCTCCAGTTGAAGACGGCCCTGGCGACCGAGAAGGATCCCCGGCGCATCAAGGAAATCCAGACCGAATACGACGCGCTGACCTCGCTGTACACCTTCGTCGGCCTCAGGAACGGAACCTTTACGCACACCTGGTACCACGAGCGCTTCCAGCGCCAGTTGCAGCAGGTGCAGGCATCGCTGCTGGCGGCGGCCGACATGGCCCCGGATCCGACACTGGCCCGGTACCTGCGGCTGCGCGCGCGCGACCTGCTGGAAGACCGCTATCAGGAAAGCGATTTCGCATGGCTGGACGTGCGCGGTCCCATCGAGTTTTTGATCGGGCCCTACGAGGTGTACGAAGATGGGCTGATGGGCTACAAGGCGGCCTACGAAGCCTTCGTGAACCTCGTGGATTTCGAGTACTCGAAGAAACTGGAATCCATCCGCGCCTGGCGCTACGAACTGGACGCGGCCCTGCCGTACGACCGCAAGTTCCGCAGCAGCCGGGGCCAGGACGTCCCGATCGTGGTGGTCAACCAGTTGTTCTCCGCCGGCGAGACGCGCGCCGGAGTGCAGACCATGGCCTTCAACCTGCCCAACGACGAGGAGGTGCGCAAAAAAAAGGGCTTCAAACTGGTGCTCTTCCGCAACGTCGCCCAGGCCAAGTTCGACGTGGTGCTCCTGCCGATCGCCCGCCTACTCCTGAATCCGGCGCAACTGGATCGCGTGACGTTCGATGCCTTCTTCACGCACACCCTGCATCACGAGGTCACGCATGGTCTGGGACCCGCCACCGTGCGCGTCGACGGCCGGCAAGTGGAAATCCGTTCCCTGCTCAGGGAAATGCACGCTGCCAACGAAGAGGCCAAGGCCGACGTGGGAGCGCTGGTCGGAATGGAGCATCTTTCTCGCACCCGGAAAATCCTCACGCCGGAACAGATGCAGGCCCAGTACGTCACGTTCGTGGCCTCCATCTTCCGCAGCATCCGGTTCGGCGCCGCCGAGGCCCACGCCAAGGCCAACCTGATGGCGCTCTCCTGGTTCGTGGAGCAGAAGTCCGTTCTGCTCGATCCGGTGTCGCTGACCGCCACGGTGGATTTCGACCGCATGCCCGAAGCCTGCCGCACCTTCACGGCCGAAATCCTGAAGATCCAGACGGCCGGCGATCCGGCGGCCGCGGCGGAATTCGAGCAGAAATACGCGCAGATGCCGCCCATCGTGAAAAAAATGCTGGCCAAACTCGACGCCGTGCCCATCGACATCGCGCCGATTTACCCCATTCTCGAAAAACTGAACTGACGCGCCATGTCCCTCAAGCGTCTCGATCAGACCCTGGTAGCCCGCAACCTGGCCGAGAGCCGCACGCGCGCACAGGTGCTCATCGAATCCGGCCGCGTGCAGGTCAACGGCATCGTGGTCACCAAGGCCGCCTCCCAGGTGCCCGAGGGCGCCAGCGTCGTCGTAACGGACGATACCGATGCCTGCCCATTCGTGTCCCGCGGGGGAATCAAACTGGAACACGCGCTGCGGGAGTTCGGCATCGACGTGGCCGGCCGCGTCTGCCTGGATGTGGGAGCCTCCACGGGCGGCTTCACCCATTGCCTGCTGCTGCGCGGCGCCCGCTTCGTGCATGCGGTGGACGTGGGCTACGGGCAACTGCACTGGAGCCTGCGCACGGATCCCCGGGTCGGCGTGCACGAGCGCACCCACATCAAGGACGTGAGGCGGGAAAGCCTCGAACCGCCGCCCGAAATGGCGGTCATGGACGTTTCCTTCATCTCGATCCTCAAGGTCTTCCCCTTCCTGCAGAACCTCCTGCCGCGCGGCGCCCTCCTGGTGAGCCTCATCAAGCCGCAGTTCGAGGTGGGAAAGGGCAAGGTGGGAAAAGGCGGCGTGGTGCGCGATGCCGCCCTGCGCGAACAGACCGTGCAGGAAGTCGTCCACGGTGTCCAACTCCTGGGCGGCAGGCTCGTGGCCGGTCCCATCGAGAGCCCCATCACGGGCCCCGCCGGCAACGTGGAATACCTTGCCGCATTTCAATTATAAAATTGAAATATTTTATATATATAAAATGATTTGAACAAAAATTCAATATAAAATAAAATCGAAGATATTTTTACCCTTTTATTTCTTTACAAGAAAAAGAAGATGGAGGGAAAACCGGCAGAGAAAAACACGAGTGCAGGACAATCACGCCCGGCGGCGCCGGAAGAGGAACAGCAACGCCGAAAGCACCCACAGGATGGAAGGCACGCCGGAAGACGGACGGGAAGCAGCCCGACAGGTGCAGTCGCCATCCAGTTTGCGCTGCTGCGGCGGCGCGTCGTCGCAGGCATCGCCCACACCGTCGCCATCCGAATCCTCTTGATCCGCGTTGGCGTCCGCAGGACAGTTGTCTTCCCCGTCATTCAAACCATCGCCGTCGTCATCGGCATCGCACACGTCGCCTTCCCCATCGGTGTCCAGGTCCGCCTGGTCCGTATTCGCCGCCAGCGGGCAGTTGTCCTGGTTGTCCGTCACGCCGTCATCGTCGTCATCCTCGTCGCACACATCCCCGTAGGTGTCGCCGTCCGTGTCGAGTTGGTCCGCATTGGCATTCACGGGGCAGTTGTCTTCCCCGTCATCCACGCCATCCCCGTCGTCGTCCGGGTCGCAGGCATCGCCCACGCCATCCGCATCCAGATCTTCCTGTTCCGCATTCATCACCCACGGGCAGTTGTCCACCTCGTCCTCGAGGCCGTCGCCGTCCGTATCGCGGTCGCACACATCCCCAATGCCATCCGTATCCAGATCGGCCTGATCCGCATTGACATCCACGCGGCAGTTGTCCACGCCGTCGGGAACGCCATCACCATCCGAATCGGTATCCTGGAAGTCGAACACACCATCCCCATCCGTATCCACCGGCGGAGTTTCCAGATCCATGTCACCGGCTTCGATGGCATCCGGTATTCCATCACCGTCGCTGTCCGTATCCAAAGCATCGATCGTGTCATCAGCATCCGTGCCGGCAGGATTGTCGAAGTCATCACCGAACTCCAGGCCATCGGCAATGGTATCGCTATCGGAATCCACGCTTTCGGGATTCAGTCCCCACGAATCCTCCACGGCATTGGGAAGGCCGTCGCCGTCCATGTCGTCGTCGCAGGCATCGCCTGCGCCATCGCTATCCATGTCGGATTGCGAAGCATTGGCCGTATCCGGACAGTTGTCGGTGTCATTGGCCACGCCATCGCCATCCCGGTCGCCGTCGCAGGCATCCCCCACGCCGTTGCCATTCGCATCCGCCTGGTCGGAATTCGCTACCAGCGGACAGTTGTCGGCAGCATCGTCTACACCGTCGCCGTCCCGATCGTCATCGCAGGCATCCCCGATGCCATCCGCGTCCATATCCGTCTGCGACGCATTCGCCACATCCAGGCAGTTGTCCGACGCATTCGCCACGCCGTCGCCATCCCGGTCGTCATCGCACATATCCCCGATACCATCGCTATCCATGTCCGCCTGCGTCGGGTTCGCCACATCCATGCAGCACACCGACGCCTTCACCACACCGTCTCCATCCCGGTCGTCATCGCTCATATCTCCTATACCATCGCTCTCCATGTCCGCCTGCGTCGACTTCGACCTATCTCGCATGTCCTTCTACTGCTTCCTCGTACCTACGCTATATCGATCTCGCCCCCCCACGCC
>CAZEZP010000028.1:0-27913 GCA_964516435.1 uncultured Kofleriaceae bacterium
TGGCCTGACTGGTCGATGGAGCGAGGGTGCCCGCGGAGCCTGGCGGGGTGTGACACGCTTCCGCTGGCGCAGGCGGCCGGCTTTGCCGCTTTTTTCGCGACGTGGCGTTACAGCGCCTTCGTGGCGGGGATGGACGCGCGCGTCGGGGCGCGGGGGGCCGCCCGTCCCGGGTAGTGCGGAACCTTGCGTTCGCAGCGCTTGGTGGGGGGGTTGTACTCGTGGTCCGCGGGGCAGGCGACGGGCTTCTCGGGCTTCAACTGCACGTCTTCCACGCACATGCGCTTGGGAATGTCCCAGCGGGTGCCGGCCGGGCATTCGCAATGATCGCCCACGCGCACCTGGTTGGCCATGCAGGGAGCGGCTTCGCAAGCCTTGGTCTGGGGGTTGTAGAAGCGTCCATCCGGGCAGGACGGCTGCACGCAGTCGTCACGCACCTGGTCGAAGACCTGGCCGGCCGGGCACACGCGCACCGTGCGGCACTGCTTCATGCCTTCGTTCCAGTACATTCCGGGGCGGCACTGGCAGGTGTTGCCCACCAGCACCTGGCCGCCCATGCACACGGGTGCCACGGCCACGCAGGTGTCGCGGACCTGGTCGAAAGTCTGGCCGGCGGGGCAGGTGCGCACGGGGCGGCACTGTTTCATGCCCTCATTCCAGTAGAACCCGGCCCTGCACTGGCAGGTGTTGCCCACCAGCACCTGGCCGCCCGTGCACGTCGGCCGGCCCTGCACGCAACGGTCCAGGTTCAGGTCGAAGAACTGGCCGGTCGGGCAGGTCTGGATGGGTCGGCACTGGTTGATGCGGTTGTTCCAGTACATGCCGGAGGGGCACTCGCAGCGGCCGGTGGCGGCGTTGAAGACCTGGGTGGGCTGGCAGCGGGCCACCACCACGCAGGTGTCCGTGACGTAATCGAAGCGGGAGCCGGGGGCGCAGGTCTGCACGGGACGGCACAGGTTCATGTTCTTGTTGAAGTAGGTTCCGGCGGGGCATTCGCAGCGGTTGCCGGAGAGCACCATGTTGCCCGGGCAGCGGATGGCCTGCTGGCAGGAGCGCAGGGCGGCGTTCCAGGTGGTTCCAGCGGGGCAGCGGCACACGCCGTTGGCCCACAC
Organism: uncultured Kofleriaceae bacterium; assembly: GCA_964516435.1. GTDB lineage: Bacteria > Myxococcota_A > Polyangia > HGW-17 > HGW-17 > HGW-17. The sequence goes on from CAZEZP010000028.1 coordinate 1,110, forward strand.
GGAGCCGCCGGGGCACTGCATGGCGCCGGGGCGGCAGGCGCGGGCTTCAGCGGACCAGAACGTTCCGGCGGGGCATTCGCAGCGGCCGTTGGCCCACACGGTGCCGTTCTTGCAGGCGTAGGGCTTGTTGACGCAGTTCTGGGTCGCCGTGTTCCAGTAGAAGCCGGCGGGGCAGCGGCAGACGGCCGTGCTACCCACCTGGGTGAGCACCATGCCGCCGGGGCAGGTGACGTTCTTGACGCAGGCGGAAGAGCGGCTGTCCCAGTAGGTTCCCGCGGGGCACACGCAGCGATCGCCCACCAGCAGGGTGCCGTTGGGGCAGCGCGGACGCGGATACACGCACCAGCGCAACTGGGCGTCCCACACCTTGCCCACGGGGCAGATGCACTTGTTGCCGCGGGTGTTGACCGTGCCGCGGCGGCAGACGACGGTCTGCTTCACGTCGCAGCGCTTGTTGGCGACGTTCCAGAACTTGCCGGCGGGGCATTCGCAATGCGTGCCCGTCCAGACGGAGCCGCCGGGGCAGGCCTGCAGCGGCGTGGAGCGGCACCATTTCTCGGTGGGGTTCCAGTAGGTGCCGGCGGGGCAGGCACAACGCTGGCCGTTCCACACGCTTCCGCGGGAGCAGTAGGCGGGGAACACCTGCACCAGGGGCAGGCAGCGGCGCAGGCGGGGATGCCAGCCCGTGCCGCGGGGGCACACGCACTTGCCGCCGGCCTTGTAGGAGCCGCCGGGGCAGTAGGTGTAGTTGGGGGGGAAGAGATCTTCCCACGTGAACTGCGGGGGCTCGTAGTCGGGCGGGATGGAGACGACTTCGGCCACGTCGTCCGGGGGAAGCACGGCCGGCGCTTCCTCATAGCCGGCCGGCGGCACCACGTCCAGGCTCAGTTCGAAGGATTCCGGCTGTTCTTCCGGCAGGCTTTCGTCCACTTCCTCGATGATGGTGTCCGCCACCACCTCGGGCTCGATGGAGGGCAGCGGGGGCGGGGTCAACTTGTCGGCCGGCTCATCGACCTGGGCGTTGACCTGCACGTTGGTGTTGGCGTTGACGGTGTTGGATTGCTGCACCGTGGCGCCGCCGCGCACTTCCGCAGTACCGGAAGTGTGGACGACGCAGGATGTCAGCAGCAGGGAAAGAAGTCCTATCAATCCGGAAAAAACAGTGATTCGTCTCATGTTGCACTCCTTTTTTTCTCTTTCGCCGGGTGGATGGCTCCACGAACGGACCCAAAAGAAACCGCACCCTCGACGAAAGCTGAACGCATCATATTCAAAGGGAGGAGTTTTGGAAACCATATTTTTTTCACGCATATCCGGCATTCCAGATACTCTGATTCTGGTTTTTTGCATGAAATCATGAGTGCGCATGCAATGCAATGAGGAAGAAAAAATAAAAACTTCAGGATTGCAATCCATTCATCAGGCATTCCAGCAGACGCTCGGCTTCCTCCTGCAGATCGGCCGGAATGGTCCACACCACGCGGCTGGAATCCGGCACGGATGTCTGCGTTCCCAGGTTGTCGTATCCCTCCAGGATGAAGCGGGCATAGCCGATCCGCTCCTGCGGCAGGAAAAAGTGGAATTCAACGATCCCGTCGCGGGGGATGCGCTGGAAGCGGTTCACGGGAGCGCTCCGCCGGCGGTGTCCTTGCCGCCCAGGAAGGACCCGCACAGGGGCGCATGCATCCGGATGCGCTCCGAGATGGCGCGCGCGAACGCCCGGATGTCCCACTGGGCGTGCGCATCCTCGCGCAGGCGGGAGAAATGCAGGATTTCACGCAGGTTGGCGGTCCACAGGGCGCGGCGCCTGTGGCCGGCCAGGAGGGCGTACGCGCGCGCGGGCCCTTCCATGGCGCCGGCCGTCTCCTCCGAGAGCCGCACGAGGTCTTCCGCCTGTGTGCGAAGCGGGCCCGCCACGGCCGGCGGATGGGTGAAGCCCAGCCTTTCGTCGTAGGGGGAAACGGCGAGATCGCAGAGCCGGTGCCGCTTGAGTTGGGCGTAGGCGGCCGCCGAGAGCACGATTTCCCACGTGAGGTGCGCGTGTTCCCAGGAACGCGGGGCCGGGTCGTGCACCGTCATGCCCTGCATCATGCGCGCGAAGGCCTCCCGCCGCATCTCGGAATTCCAGGCGCGCGCCTCCTGCAGCGCCCGCGGAAACGGAACGCCGCGGCGCACGGCCTGGGCGGCGAGCACCCAGGCGTCCCAGTCCTCGACCGGCGAGCGCAGGTGCAGGATTCCCACGGCGGCTCCGTCGAAGAACACGTTTTCGGTTTCGTCTTCCGGGGCTTCCCGGGTGGAAGGGAAATGCGCTCCCTCTTCCTCGCGGCACCAGCCGGAAGGCTCCACGTAACGGATCAGGGAGGGGACCACCGGCTTGAGTTGCTGGAACAGTTCCCGTCCCAGGCGGCGCGCTTCGGCCAGCGGGCTGGCCGAGAGCCGCAGGATGAGGTGCTCCGCCGTGCGGGCATTGCAGGAAAGCCCCACCTGGCCCGTGACCGCCAGCGGCAGGTAGTAGCGGGCATCCTCGCCCGCGACGCCGGCCGCGAGCAGATTCCGGTACAGTTCCACGCAGCGCTGGTGCAGGCGAGCGATGCGTTCACGCTGCGGCTCCCATTCCTCCGGCAGGTGCCAGTCCGAATCCAGTTTCACGTACCGCTGGCTCTTCTCCGTGTAGGAAGCCATCCGGTGCTTTTCCAGTTCCTCCAGCGCCAGGCGCGAGACATCCTCGATGTCCACGTTGAAGAAGGCGTGTTCCGCGATGGAGGCATGTCCCATGCCATACACGATGGATTCGTTGCTTTTGCGGGCCTTTTCCACGTTTTCGCGCGCTTCCCGGCGCAACTCCTCCAGGGATTTCTCCGAACGGCTCACCCGTGCGTAAGCCGCGGAGAGCACTTCCGGCGAGCGCACGGGATCGTCCGTATTTTCCATGTTGAAGCCGGCCAGGCGCACTTTCATGGACGCCTCCTCCTGCCGCGCGGCGCGCTTTTTCGGGATTTGCCCATCTGCAGCACTTCCATGCGCACCCGCACCACCCCGCGCGACAGCGGGGCGAGGCGGGAGAATGCCGCGGGCGAGAGGTCCAGGATGCGCCCGCGCACGAACGGACCCCGGTCATTGATGCGCACGTCCACGCTGCGTCCGGTCCGCATCTCGGTCACCCGGACGAGGGTGCCGAACGGCAGGGTGCGGTGGGCGGCCGCGAGCGCCTGCGGATCCACCGGCTCCCCGGAGGCCGTGCGCCTGCCGGTGCGCCCATAGTAGGACGCCAGACCCGTTTCCTGGCCGGGAGTGTGGGCACAGGAGACCAGCAGGAAGAGCATCCAGCCGAGCCTACGCATGGCGCACCTGCTCTCCGCGGGCCAGCCGGCGCAGCAGCAGGACGTGCTGCACCAGCAGGATCGACGCGGTCACGACGGCGAAGGCGAAAATCAGGTAGGCGCCCACCCACAGCACGCCGAAGATTCCCATCCACATGAAGGAGAACAGATGGAAATCCCGCTTCGTCAGGTACTTGAGCCTGCCCAGGATCCGGCCCACCCAGCCGCCGTCCGGCTTGTCGGGGGAGCCCAGTTTGTAGTCCTGGTTGTTGCCGGTGCCGGCGACCTTGATGAGATAATAATACATTACAACATTGGAAATCCATTGGCCAATAAAAGCGCCGATTCCCATATAAATAAAACGATTCTGACCTGTATAGTAATAAGACCAGGCCGCCACGCCGGCAAAGAACAGGCAGTTCGTGATGTCGTCGAAAATGGTGTCCAGCCAGTCGCCCAGATGGGAAAACTGGAACTTCACGCGGGCGACTTCGCCGTCGCAGCCGTCGTAGATGGAGCACAACTGCATCAGGACGCCGCCCAGCGCGCCCGAAAGCCAGAGATTCCATCCGAAGACGGGATGGCCCAGAAAGAGCACCACGGCGGCGGCCACGGCGAAACCGGCGTTGAGCACGGTCAACTGGTTGGGTGTCAGGCGGGTCCGGGCCAGCAGCCGGCTCACGGGCAGCGACATCGGGCGGTTGAACGTGCGGGCCACCCATCCGTCCTGGGGTTTGCGCAGGCTGTAGAACAGCAGCGTCTCCGCCTCGCGGATGTCATAGCGATCCCGGACCTGCTTGAAGAACCAGTTTTCGCCCGGCTTGGCGGCGTTGCGCTCCTTTTCGAGAAGCCCATGAACGAAGAATATGTCGCCGGATTCGGGGTCGTGCGCCAGGTTTCTGGCGAGTTCCGCGCGCAGGGAGGCCGGGAAGAAGGCCACCCCCGTCCACTGGGAATCCCCGTGCTCCAGGAAGCCCCGGGAGAGCACGCGGCCCTTGGCGCCCGACTGCGCGGTGCCCAGAAAGATGCCCAGTCGCTCGAGGCTCCGGGCCGCGTCCACCCATTTCCTGTGGATGACGGAATCCGCGCGCACCCACAGTACTCCGGGAGCCGGGAATTCGGGCAGTTCATGCACGGCGGCGACGGTGGTGGGAGAAAGCGAAAGCACGCGTTCTCCGGGCTTCCAGACGCCTTTGGGATCGTAGATGAATATCTGGCGCACCCCGGCGTGGTGCAGCGCCAGCACGTGCCGCTCCACCAGCCCCAGACCGCCGCAGGAAAAGGTTTGCATGTCCGGATGACTTTGCAGATTGCCCATCTGGATGATAGCCGTATCAGCCATGATCCTTCTCCGCATTCTTCACATCACGCAGCAGGCCGATGCCTTCCCGGATCCGGTACAGGGCGGTGGCATGCCCCAGGACGGCCAGCACCACCAGCAGCCATTCCACAGGTGTGAAGCGTCCCCAGCGGGGCGCTCCCAGCGCCTCTGAAACGATTTGCACATAGGGCACGAGGATCAGCAGGACATGGCGCTCGGCGCGCCCCAGGATCCCGCCTTCCACGCGGGCGCCGCCGGATGCCTGGCTCTGGGTTCCCAGGAAACTCACCAGCAGCACGGCCACGATGGCCAGGTGGGCCAGCAGGGGGGTAGCATAGGGCGAAAATCCAATGCCCATCAGGATGGCCACGTCCGTGTACCGGTCGACCACGCAGTCCAGGAAATCCCCCAGCGCCGACATGCGGCCGTAGCGGCGCGCCAGATGGCCGTCGAGCAGGTCCAGCAGGCCGTTGAGCAGCGTCAGCAGGCCGGCCGCGGCCAGAAAGCCCCATCCGCCCATCCACCAGGCGACGCCCGCCAGGAGGCCGGGAAACAGGCTCAGCACGGTGATGGTGTTGGGCGACGTATGGGCCAGTCTTTCCCCCACGGGCAGCAGCAGACGCTCCTTGAGGGGACGAAACAGGTGCAGCATGGCATGACTCCGTCAGAGGGCCGCGGCGATGCGGTGCGCCGCCAGGAACAGGGCGCCGGCGTGGATGAGGACGGCGATGACCCAGCCGAACAGGCGGTCGGACAGGTCCGCCCGCGCGGCGGCATCCGCCCGGCGAAAATTCTGCACGTCGCGAACGAGGCGCGTCACGTACAGTCCCAGGGTGAAAGGCAGAAGGCACCACAGGAAGATGGCGAAGCCCGTGGTCATCCAGCCCGCGCCGTGGTGGTTTCCGGCCATCAGTTCGAACATGGCGAATCTCCATGCGGCGCCGGAAGGGTGAGGATGCGCCAGTAGTCGTGGATGACCACCGCCATGGTCAGGGCGGCCATCCACCAGACGACGGTTTCCGCATAGAAATCCAGCAGCAGCGCCACCAGCACGAAAAAGGTGGTGCCGCCCACCACCTCGGATGCGTAGGAGCGGAAATTGGTGATGCGCCCCACGCGCCGGATGTGGATGATGCGGCCGAGGGCGTTGAGGACTCCCGCGGCAAGAAACAGCGCCACGGGCAGCGGATCCACATAGCCGGCGGCAGCGGCGGTGACGCAGGTGACGAGGAACAGTCCCGCATCGGAGATGGCGTCGAGCATTTCCCCGAACGCGGAAGCGCAGTGGAAATGGCGGGCGACGGTGCCATCGACCAGGTCCACTACTCCGCTGTAGATCAGCAGAACCAGCGTGGTGACGACATGGTGCTCGAGCATGGCCCATACCACCGCCGGAAGCACCAGCAGCCGCGTGGAAGTCAGCGCATTGGCCGGATTGAGGATGTCGCGTCTCACAAATCCCATGTTTCTCCAGGCTGCAGCACCCGCACGCAGTCCAGACGGCCGGCGGCGGCGGCAATCTCCAGAAGCCGCGTGACGGGTTCCGTCACCGGCGTGCGCGCGAAACGGATCGCGCCCCAGTGGATAGGCACCATCGTACGCGCCCGGGTCGACAAAAACAACTCCCACGCGGCGGCGGGGTCGATGTGGACCTTCGCCTGGCCGCGCCGTTTTTCATAGTATGCTACTTCCCGCATGCCTCCCACCGGAAGCGCGGCCGCGGACAGGGAGAAGCGCGAGGCCAGTTCCGATTCCGGCGGCGCGCCGAAATCGATGTCGCCTGCGGCGAAGAAGTCATGCCCGTCCATGGAAATCACGTAACTGTTCACGCCCGTGTCCTGCCAGGGGAAGAAGCGCCCGCGGACGTGGTGGGCCGGCCATGCCGTCATTGTGCAGGCGCCGATGCGCAGGCTTTTCTCCCAACCCAGTTCCACCACTTCCCGGAATCCCAGTTTCCGCACGAAGCGGGCCGTCTTTTCCGGGACCACCAGCATGCAGTTTCGCGGCAGCAGCGCCAGCGAAGGCAGATGCAGGTGATCCGCGTGGGCGTGCGAAATGGTCACCGCCGCCAGCGATGCGAAATCCACCGGCGGCAGCGGCAGCGCCCGGCGGCGCAGCATCACGCGGGGCGTCAGGAGGGGATCGGTGAGCACCCGCACGGGGCCGTCCGGGCCTTTGCCTTCCAGCAGCAGGGTGGAATGTCCCAGAAACGTGCAGCGCATCCTACAGTTCATCCTGGGCGAAGGCCAGCACCTGGCGGATGTGGTCGGCGCCCCACCAGAGCATGACCAGGCGGTCCAGGCCCAGCGCCACGCCCGATACCGGCGGGCAGCCCTCGGCCAGGGCATCGAGGAAGCGCTCGTCGAGCGGATACGCGGGCAGCCCGAGACGCTGCCGCGTTTCGAGATCCGCGAGGCTGCGGGCGCGCTGGAGGTCGGCGTCCAGCAGTTCGCCGAACCCGTTGGCCAGTTCCAGGCGGCCCGCATACAGTTCGAAGCGGTCCGCCACCGTGGGGTTTTCCGGCATCAGCCGGGCCAGGGAAGCCATGGATGCCGGCCATTCGGTGAGAAACACCGGTTTTTCCTCGCCCAGGCGGGGCTCCAGTTTTTCCACGAACACCGTGAAGAATGCCTCTTCCCAGGTCATTTCGCGGGGCGCCAGGCCGGCCTGGCGAAGCAGATCGGCGGCGCTGGCATCCAGATCCTCCACGCCTGCCCACCGGGAAAAGGCCGCGGCCATGGGAAGGCGCTCCCACGGGGGCGGCGGCAGGGGGAAGGGCAGTTCCTCGCGTTCTTGCACGTAGGCCACGAGGTCTTCCATTTCCCGGCGCAAATCCTCGGAGGATGCTCCCACGGCGTACCACTCGAGCATGGTGAACTCGGGGTTGTGGCGCGGGCCGCATTCGTCGCCCCGGAAGGAGCGGCAGATCTGGTAGATGGAGCCGGTGCCGCCCGCCAGCAGGCGTTTCATCTGGAATTCGGGGGAAGGGGAGAGATAGCCGCCGCCCGCGGGGATGGCCTGCAGGTGGGTTTCCACGCCCGGCGAGGGGACCTGCAGGGGTGTTTCCACCTCGAGATATCCCCGCGCGTCGAAGAATTCACGCACGCGGCGCACGATCCGGTGCCGGAAGCGCAGGGCATCCAGGCGCGTGCGGCCGAGGCGGTCGGGCCGGTGCAGGCGGGACCACTCGGCGCCTGGAAACGGCCGGCAGGTGGCTTGGATGGGACCCTCCAGAAACCACGCTTCGCCTTCGCGCCGCAACATCCCCCAGTCGCCTTCCCGCATGGCGGTGGAAAACCCCGCCAGTTGCACGGTTCCGGCGGCATCCTGTGCCAGCGCGGGAGACGTTCGAACCAGGCGGGCCGGCCGGAATTTTTCCTTCATGGTGAAACGTGCGCCCGGAACCGGGACTACTTCTTCACGCGTTCCACGTATTCCCCGGTACGCGTGTCGATCTTGAGCCATTCCCCCTCGTTCACGAACAGGGGCACCTGCACCACGGCGCCCGTGGACAGGGTGGCGGGCTTGGACGCGCCTGTGGCCGTGTCGCCGCGCACGCCGGGCTCGCAGTGGGTGATCTGCAGTTCCACGAACGTCGGGAGCTCCACGCCGACGGGGCGTCCATTGAAAAATAGTACTTCCACGGGCAGGTTGTCGATGAGCCACTGGGCGTCGTCGCCCAGGATTTCCTTCTCGATGTGGACCTGATCGTAGGTCTCCTGGTCCATGAACACGAAATGATCCCCCTCGGCATACAGGTATTCCATGCGCCGGTTTTCCGTGTCCGCCAGATCCACGCTTTCTCCCGAGCGCCAGGTGCGTTCCAGCACCGAGCCCGTGATCAGGTTCTTGATCTTGCACTTGGTGAAGGCCGTGCCCTTGCCGGGCTTCACGAACTGGGCCTCCACGATGACGTACGGTTCGTTGTCCACCAGGATTTTCAGGTTCTTCCGCAAATCAGACGTGCTAGCCATTGTCCACCTCTCTGCATCGATGAATTGCCTGTCCGACGAGCCGGGCCGACGGCGGGCAGCTGGATATATACAGATATTTTCCCTTTTTGCAAAGGAGAAATTCCCGATGACGCCGCGGTGGAAAATCGACACCGCCTGCCGCAGGCGGGTGTGACGGGTGTCACGTTTTCCCGGAACTGTCGCCGGGGCATCGGAAACGGGAGTTTTTCTCCTTTTGCGTCGCCGGGCGTTGGAATATATTGAGGTGCCCAAAAAGAGTCGTCGGAATGCCCGGAAAAATTTATGCTTCAAAAAAAATCTTGACAGGTTTGGAAACTGGGATATGCAGTGGGAGTCATTTTCGGCCTTTCCATGATTTCGGAAAGGCAATAGGAGGCAATTGCAATGAAATCGTTCCGTATCCTGTTCGCCATTTTCTTCGCCCTTTCCTTCCTGGCTACCGCGTGTGACGACGGCGGCAGCACCAAGAAAGACGAGATCTGCAACAACCAGATCGACGACGACAAGGACGGCCGCATCGACTGTCTCGATTCCGACTGCGCGTCCAATGCCGCCTGCCAGAATACGAACAACACCAACAATACGAACAACACCAACAATACGAACAACACCAACAATACGAACAACACCAACAATACGAATCCGGAAAACTGCACCAACGGAACCGATGACGATGGCGACGGCCAGGTGGATTGCGCCGACACCGACTGCGCGTCCAACGCCGCCTGCCAGACCGGCTCCTGCACGATCGACAACATCTTCTTCGACAGCCCGCAGACCTGCCAGACCGGCTTCATCTGCGGCCTGAACCAGGACCTGCAGCCCACCTGCCTGCCCGAGGCCCAGTTCGCGGGCGGCACGTACTATGGCGCCTGCGGCGCAAACGGCGAGTGCCCCAAGGGTTCCGCCTGCTTCAGCGACGGCCAGGCCAACAACTGCTATCCCTTCTGCACCGAGGCCCACACCGGCTGCCCGACCGGCGGCGCCTGCATCTATGGAATCGAGGGCTCCGACACCATCTTCCTGTGCGGCCCCACGGACGACTGCGACGTGGTGGGCGGCACCGGCTGCGCCAACGGTGAAGGCTGCTATCTCGTGAGCGATCAGGGCGACGGCCTGTGCATGACCAACGGCACCGGCGCCACCGGCTCCGCCTGCACCCGTCCCACCGACTGCCAGGCCGGCAACATCTGCGCCAACCCCGGCAACGGCAACGTCTGCATCAAGCTCTGCGATGCCAACCATCCCTGCCCGACGGGCACCTGCAACACCAACGTGGGCCTGCCCAACGGCATCGGCGCCTGCATCTAGTTTCCGGAATTTTTCTTCCCTGCTTCCCCCCGCCATTGCGAATTGAATGAATCCGAAGGCTGAAAAAGCCGTTTTGTTTCGCACACTCAGGGATCTGCTACACGCCCGTTCTGTGTCACGGGAACCGGGTAGCACGCGTCTGTGAAAGACCGCCGGATTCCGCACGATTCGGGTGTGGCCGCATTTGACACACGGGGATTTCAGTGGGATAGTTTTGCAACTTCATGGAGGATGCCATGCGTACATCGAAATTGATTTTCTTTTCTTTGCCCATGCTTTTCTTTTTCGTTTCTTCCTGCAGCCTGGTGGTGGATTTCGATCAGAAGGCGAAGGAGACTCTTTGCAATGACACCACGGACAATGATGGCGATAAACTTGTCGACTGCGATGATCCGGACTGCCGCGAGTCGGAGAACTGTAACATCGTGACAGGCGAGATTTGCGATGATGCCACGGACAACGATGGCGATGGTTTCGTCGACTGCGATGATCCGGACTGCCGCGAGTCGGAGAACTGTAACATCGTGACAGGCGAGATTTGTGGCGATGGGGTGGATAATGATGGTGATGGTTTTATCGACTGCGACGATCCGGACTGCAAGCGACAACCGGCCTGCAACACTGGCATGGAAATCTGCGGGAATTACGTGGATGACGATGGGGATGAAATGATCGACTGCGTGGATCCCGACTGCAGTATGGATCCGAATTGCATTACGGCTCCTGAAATCTGCAACAATGGCATGGACGACGACGCGGATGGGATGATCGACTGCGAGGATTCCGAATGCAGTACGGATCCGGCCTGCCTGGAACCGTGCAACAACCTTGCAGAGTGGACGGGCATTCCAGATGAGTATTATTTTTCCGAAGTGTTCCGGACTGACGACTGTCCGCCCGACCATGTCTGCAGCATCCGCAGTGGTGCAGAATATCCCCTGTGCTACCCCGTCGTGCAGGGGGAAGCCCTGCAGGGGCCGCTGGCCACGTGCGGCCCGAGCAACAATGGGTTGAACTGCCAGGAAGGACTCATGTGCGCGTGGTCGGAGCATTCCCAGATGCATCTCTGCCTGCCGCATTGCGCTCCGGGCACCGAGCATGGATGTCCCACCACCCCACTGACGCAGTGCTATGTGAATTTCTATGCGTCTGCTGGCCCCGATGACCCGATACAGGCCCGGGTGTTTCTCTGCGATCGTCCGGGTTGCGACATCTTTAAGGCAGATACGTCCTGCGGAACTTCTTCGACGTGCATTCCTGCCATGGAGCGCTATGGAAACGGCAACTGCCATCCCAGGAACCCCAACCCGGTGCAGAACTGGGCGCCCTGCAATGGCTATACCGACTGCCGAGCCGGCTGGGTCTGCGAGCAAGGATCGCAGGAACTCTCGGCCACCTGCCATCCCATCTGCCGGCCCGGAGGGGACCCCTGTCCCAGTGTTGGCGTCATTGCCACCCAGTGCCGGCTTCGGGATCCGCGGGATGCCTGGGGCATCTGCGATGACTGACGGGTCCGTTTTCAGGGAGATGCCGTTTTTCCTGCAGCTTGCATTTCGCGGAGGTTTTTCCTAAGGTGCCCGGGCCTGCGGCAAGACCGTTCGCCGGTTTTCGCGGGCATCGTGAATCGCATGCGAATCGAAGAATTTCTCCATCCCTCGGCTGTGGTTCCTGACCTTAAGGCGGATTCCCGCGACGGGGTGCTTCGTGAAATGGCAGACCACCTCGCGCGGTGCCATCCGGAACTGGCGTCCCTGGATATATTCCGCCTCCTGCGGGCCCGGGAGGAGCTCTCCTCCACGGCCATGGAATCCGGGCTGGCCATCCCGCACGCCAAGGTGCCCCGGATGGAACGGATGTACGGGGCCTTCGGGCGCTCGCGGAAAGGAGTTCCCTTCGGCGCGCCTGACGGGTCGTTGAGCCATCTCTTCTTCGTGCTCCTGTCGCCCGAGCGCAATGCTGGCGGCCATCTGATGGCGCTGGCCTCCATTTCCCGCATCTTCCGCGACGAAGAGCGCCGCCGGGCGCTTCTGCACGCCCCTTCTGCCGCCGAGATTCATCGGCTTCTGCGCGAAGGCTGATTTTTTTATACTCATTTTTATATACCTTGTGCGTCTGCTGGCCTCCTCAGCGGGCGGCGGGTTTGGGCGGCGCCGGCGTATCGCGTTTTTCCCGCCGCTTGAGCAGCAGATCCAGTGGGGCGTTCTTGAGACGGCGCGCCATCCGGCGCAGGTCTTCGTACAGGGTCGGATCGCGCATGAAGGCGTGCAGGGTGCCGTTTTGCGCTTCCATGTTGCGAATCAGGACGGCCAGTTCCACCCGCAGGGCGTCCGTGAGCCGGGAAAGCACCTGCACCCGGACCTGCAGGCCGAGCAGCCTGTGCGGCAGGTTCGCCTGGTTCCACGCCTTCCGGTCGCGCTCGAGTCCTTCCAGGAGAACGTGCAGGCGCCCGGAGAGCGCGTCGAGCCTTTGCAGGCTCAGCGCGAGCGAGGAAGGGATCCGCAGCCGCAGGTCGGCCAGTTCCCGCGCCCAGGGCCCGGGCGGGGGCAATTCGGCCAGCCGGGACGCGAAAACGGCGGCCCGCGGAAGGATCTCGTCCTGCAGCCGGGCGCCATGCCGTTCGATCAGGTGCTGCAGGCTCGCGCCCAGATGGGGGGCGGCTTCCTCCATGGCGTTTCCCATGAGTTCCTGCATCCGCATCAGGGCGGCCGCCAGCCGTTCCACGGGAAAGGGATCCTCCGCGCGGATGCGGTCCCCGTCGGCCAGGGGGCGATCCGGCTCCTCGGAAGCATCGGGCAGTTCCAGCGTGACGTGGCGGGCGCCCACGGGCGTGAGGGCGTCCAGGCAGGCGCGGCTGTTGCGGGGAATGCGGCGGGCCAGGTGCTTATCGATGCGCAGGGTGACGAATATGCGGCCATCTCGCGGGCGAAACTCGATGGATTCCACGAAACCGGCCTTCAGGGACCCGACCTTCACGGGAGCGCCGACCTCCAGTTGGGCGATATGCAAAAATTCCGTGTGCACCCGGATGCCGCCGCGCAGGGACAGGGGGCTTCCCGAGAAGGCCCGCACGAGAAGCGCGAAAAGGAGCAGGATTCCTGCGGCCCCCAGCAGCGTCCGGAGCCGGGATCCCTGCAGATTGGCCGTTGAAGCCGCGCCGGGGTTCGGAGATTCTGGCATCCCCTAGTCCTTCCAGAAGAGTTTCCAGGGATTTTCGCGCAGATCCCGCACGAGTTCGCGCAGGTCCTCGTAGACGTCGCGCTTGATCACCAGCGCGCCGGCCGTGCCTTCGCCGGCATTGATCTTCTTGAGCAGGCCATGCCCCTCGCGGGCGATCTGCTCCAGCAGGTCCGTGAGCCGCTCCATCCGGTCCAGGGAAGCGAGCAGGCGGTCCCGTTCCCGGGGGCCCACCAGCCGGGTGAGGTTCTGCGTGTCCGCCAGGGTCTTTTCCGTGATGTCCAGGAGGCGGGGCAGCCGGTTGTCCAGGAGGTTCGCCATGTGCTGCGTGGTCTGCAGCATCGCCTTCAGTTCCCGTCCGTCGCCCAGAACGGCGTTCGTGGCGCGCATGGCCTTGACGGCTTCGCCTAGGAGTTCGTTTCCGCCGTCGAGCAGGCGCGCCAGGGCATCCTGGTGGCCATCGAGCAGGCGGTTGACGTGCTCGAGCAGCGTGGATGTCTCCCGCAGGCCCTTGACCAGCGCCGGGCGTTCGCTGGCCAGCAGGCGGGTCGTCTCATCCAGCAGCGTGTAGGTGCGGGCCATGAGCAGATCCACCCGCGGCGGGCTTTCCCCGCGCAGGGGCGGCATGCCGGCCTCCCACTCCCGGGATCCTTCGGTGTCGGGATTGCCCGGCTCGATTTCCACATACTGTTCGCCCAGCATGCCCTGCGTGTTGATGAAGACGCGCGAATCGGTGCGCACGGTGGACCGGGCACGGGTTTCCACCTTCATGCGTACCCGGACGTACACGCGCCGTTTCGTTCGCTCGTCGATCCGGCCGCCCAGGAAGGAAATCGCATCCACCCGCCCCACCTTCACTCCCGCCACCTTGACTGGCGCACCGGTGGACAGGGCGCCCACGAAATCGAAATCCGCCTCTACGGTGAAGGTATCCGACAGGGAGTAGTTGCCCAGGTAGAACAGGAAGCCGCTTGCCAGCAGCACCGCCGTGACGACCAGGAGGCCCACCTTGACGTGCAGCGTGCGTTCACCCATGGAACACCTCGCATTTGCAAACGTGGCAGTTTCGACGCGTGTCCGGAAATGCAGGCGGGAATGCAGAAATCATTTGGCTTTTCCGCCACGGGCGGTTTCGAATCCGTCCACGCGCCAGGCGCCGTGGACCCGGCGCAGCACGAGCACCAGGACGCCGGAGGCATCCAGAGGAACCCGCAGGATGGAGCCGGTGTCCCCCGCCGGCAGGTTTTCCGCCGCCTTCTCGAACATCAGGATTTTGTTGTTCATGTCCTCTTCCACGGCATGGCGGTATTCCGGCGTCATCAAGGACAGGTATTCCGGCCAGTCGCGGCGTTTCAGGGCGCCGGCCATGCCGCGCAGCAGGGCTTCCGGGGATGGAGTGGATGGGCGCAGGCCGGGGGCGTCCTCGACCTTCCAGACGCCGGGCTTCTGCGAGACCAGCGTGGCGCTGTCGGACTTGCCGAGCCGGATGACGGCGGTCATGCGTGCTTTTTCCGGGTTCATCCGCCTGGCTTCGTGGAGCATCTCCGCCCGGTTGGCCTTCCACTCCTGCTCGAAGCGCGGATAGGGGAGTTTCTGCCGCGTTTCGTCGTCGAGCAACTCGTACGCGCGCCGGGGCTGGTCGTGGAGCACGGCCTGGCGCCATGTCCGGATGGCGGCGGGGAAGCCGTTTTCCACGCGGTTTGGCCGCCAGCAGCCCGACAGCACGAACAGGCACATCCAGATGACACCGACTCTGCGCATGGGGGGAAACCCTCCTCAAGCGCGCATGATATCGGTCGCACCGCCAAAGACAAGCTGGAAGTCGGTCTTTCCGGGACATGGAGAATTTCCCGCGGCCGCCTGTCACGCACCGGAACGGGCGGTTGCATCCGCGGAATGTTCATGCTAGCAAGGTGGCCATGCTCCTGGTGGACCTGCTTCGCCTGGCCGTTGCCATCCTGCTGGCGTGGGGACTGCGCCCGCACGTGGCCCTGCTGTGGCGCTTCGCCTTTCCCGGACGGGTGCGCCACCGCCTGGATCCGGGTGGCGTCGTGCCGGATTCTGACGTGGCCCGGGAGTTGGTTTCGGCGGGTTTCATCTTTCTCGGCCGCCGCGAGGAATGCGTGGGGCGGTTCCTGGAGCGGCGGGAATTTTTCGTTTTTGCGCACCCCGAGGGCATTTTCGCTGATGTGCCGGCCGGAAGCCGGGGAAAGTGGATTCCGGCAGGTCTCTATTTCTCCTCCTTCGTGGAGGACGCCCTTTTCCTGGTGACCAAGCGCGTGGGGCCCGAAGTAGTTCGCGGCATGTATGTTTCCCAGCGGGAGACGGGTTCTGTCGGCGAGATGCTGCGCCGCCACCGGGCCGCCCTGGCCCGGCTGGGGATGGGGTTGTCCGCTGAGCGTGCTCCGTCCGCCGCCGAGCGGGAGAAGTTGTTCGCCGTGTGGCACCGGGAGCATGCCCGCACGGAGTTGCGCCCGTTCGCCCTGCTTTCGGCCGTGCTGTGCCTGGTGGGAGCGGCGTTTTTGGTGCGTATCTTCACATTTTCGTATTGAGCCTGGAGTGAAGGCGTTCGCATGGACGACAAAACGTGGTATCAGGTTCAAGGCACCGTGCTGACCCTGCAGATCAAGGTGTTCCCCCGCAGTCCGCGCGCCTGCGTGGGACCCGTGGACGCGGGGCGGCTGCAGGTGCGCGTGCGCGCCGTGGCGGAAGACGGAAAGGCCAACGACGCCGTCGTATCCGCGCTGGCTCAGGCGTTCGAGGTGCCCCGGGATGCCGTTCGCATCCTTTCGGGGCATGCGGCCCGCGCCAAGGTGGTGCGCGTGGAAGGCTTCCGGGTGGACCCCGTCCAGTTCGAGAAGGAAGGCCGAGATGTCAAGGTGCGTTGAATTTCTGCGAAAGTTTTTCTTTTTATTTACTGTAATGATTGTCTTTTCCGCCTGCGAGGACACGATGCGCCTGCGTTTCTCGATCGTCACACCGGCCGGTTTCGACTGGGCCGACGGAATCGACCGCGTGGTGGTTTCGGCCGGCGGCTTCGAGAAGGAAGTGGTCTGCCGGGAGGCATCCTGCCCGTTTTCCGTGAAGTTCACGTTTTCCGAGGGTGATTTCGCCCGTGTGGCGGTTCAGGGCTACGATGCCGGCGGCCGGCTGGTGGCGGCCGGATATTCTCCCGCCTTCCATGCCACGGGTCAGTCGCTGGATCTGGCCGTGTTCTTCTCCCGCGTCGATACGGGCGCGGTGGCGGACACGCATTTCGAGGCCGCACCATTCGGCTGCGCTGTGGTGCCGTATCGCACCTCGCTTTCGGAAGAACTCTCCGCCAACGCGGGCACCCTGCTGTTCGGGGGTGTCCGGGAGCGCACGCAGGATGCCACACCCGTGGACGAGGTGTGGTTCTACGATCCGTATCTGCTGGCGCTGGTTCCGCTGGAGCCGCTTTCCCTGCCGCTTTCCGGGCCGGCCGTCATGGACCTGCAAGACGGCAATTACCTGATTTACGGCGGCCGCACGACGGGAGGGCGCCTGTCCAGGAACCTGCTGTTCTATTCCACGACGTCCCTGCAGGCCCCGGGTTCCCACGCGATCACCCTGCCTCCGGGAGATGCGCCGCCGGCCATGGCAGGGGCGCAGGTGGTGGAGGTGGGGCCCTTCGACAGGCTCTATGACAATGCCAGCGGCCGCTATCTGCTGGACGCGTTCCTCGTCTTCGGCGGTGCCACGGAGGATGGAACCGATGCGCCGGCCTGGTGGTTCGCCATCTACTACGATGTGGCGCGGGGGGTGACATCCATCGAGACGCGCGCATCCGACGTGGTTCTTCCGGCGGGCGCGAGAGCGGCGGCGGTGCGTTCGGGAGACACGCAGGTGCGCCTGGCCATTCCCGAAGCCCGCTGGTTCGTCACGGCCCGGGTGGATACCACGCCGGCGGGGCTGTCCTTCGCGCTCGAAACGCGTGAGATGCCGGATGTGCCGCAACTCGCGAACTGGCGCATGCTGTCCTGGGGCGGCCGGATCCTGGGGCTCTCCGGACGGGATTCGACGCAGGCGTGCGACGCCCGGTGGTTCGAATTCTCGCCCGGGGACTTCACGACGCGCCCTCTCGAAGCCGCCGGGCACTGTGAAAGCGTTCTGGTGCGCATGGGCGGCATCGTGCTGGAAATCGGTGGCGTGGATGCTTCCGGCCATCCGCATGCGGCATCCTATCGAACCGTCCGGGAAGAGGAAGACGGCTCTCTGCTTCTCGGAGAACCGGTGGAAGTTCCCATGCAGAAAAACCGTGTGGAACCGTCGGCCTTCGCGCTGCCCACGGGGGCCGTGGCCGTGTTCGGCGGACACGACCCGCTTTCGGGAGAGCCCGTGGAAGAACTGGAAATCATCGTGCCGGATCCCGGGAAATCCGGGGAACCGAAGTGAATGGCCGCGTTTTGCGGCGGAGGAAACCCTACGAAAAAAGGAGAGATTCATGAGCGAGACGATTCTGCAAATGGAGCCCAGGAACCTGTGGAAATACTTCACCCGCATGACCGAGATTCCGCACAAGTCCAAGAATGAAGCCGCCATCGGGCAGTGGCTCCAGAGCGTGGGGCGCGAGCACGGCCTGGAGGTGGTCGCCGATGCCGTGGGCAACGTGTTGATTCGTGTTCCGGCCACGCCCGGGCATGAAAATGCGCCCGTGGTCGTCCTGCAGGGGCACATGGACATGGTGTGCGAGCAGAACCGGGATTCCACGCACGATTTTTCCCGGGATCCGCTCAAGTTGCGCATCGACGGCGAATGGCTGGCCGCCACGGGCACCACGCTGGGTGCCGACAACGGCGTGGGATTGGCTGCGGCGCTGGCGGTGCTCGACGATTCCGGCACCGTGCACGGGCCGCTGGAAATCCTGGCCACGGTGGACGAGGAGACCGGCATGACGGGAGCATTCCACCTGCAGCCCGATTTCCTCCGGGGGCGCATCATGCTCAACCTGGATTCCGAGGAAGACGGCGCGATTTACGTGGGATGCGCCGGAGGCGCCGACGTCAAGGCGTTCTTCGATATCGCCCAGCAGCCCGTCCCCGCGGGGTCCGTGGTGGTGGAGGTGGGCATCGGCGGCCTGCGCGGCGGCCATTCGGGCCTCAACATCATCGAGAACCGCGCCAACGCCCTGCGCATGCTCGCGCGGGTGCTCAAGGACCTCGAAAAGCAGGGGATTTCCTGGACGCTGGCGGATCTGGGCGGGGGCTCCGCGCACAACGCCATCCCGCGGGAAGCCGTCGCCCGGGTGGTGATCGCCGCTTCCGATTTCGAACGCATGCGGGAGCGCGTGAATGCGCGTTTCGACGCCATGCGGGCCGAGTATGGCAAGCGCGAGAAGGGCATGAAGCTCTCCTGTTCGCAGCCCGGAGTGTTTTCCGGTCCGGCCTGGTCGCCGGCCGTGGCCCGCGCCATCGTGGACTTCATGCTGCTGGTGCCCAACGGGACGCTCACCATGAGCCAGGATCTGCCCAACCTGGTGGAGAGTTCCTGCAATCTGGCCACAGTCAAGGTGGATCAGGGCAAGGCCATCGTGCACCTGTCCTGCCGTTCGTCCGTGCAGCCGGTCATCCCCGAGATCCAGGAAACCATCGCGATCGCCGCGGCCCGCTGCGGCGCGCAGGCCGAACTGGGAGAAGGGTATCCGGCCTGGCAGCCGGACATGGACAGCCCGCTTCTGGCCAAGGCCAAGAAGGTCTTCACGGAGGTCTTCGGCAAGGTGCCGGACATCAAGGCCATCCATGCGGGGCTGGAATGCGGCATCATCGGCCAGAAGTATCCCGGCATGCAGATGGTGAGTTTCGGGCCTGAAATCCATGGCGCCCACAGCCCGGAGGAAAAGGTCCACATCCCCTCCGTGCAGCGCTTCTACCGCGCGCTAGCGGGCATCCTGCGCGAACTGGCCTAGAACGGCCAGTCATGGTTGCGGGGATACGCATTTTTCAGCCGCCAGTCTCCGTTCTTCCTTGATCATTGTCCAGGCCATGCCAGGCACCAGGGCTCGAACCGGGTGCTGGACGCACGCACCCCCTCTTCGTTCACGGGCCGGCATACAGCGCCGTTCGGGCAGGAAGCCGCCTTCCATCCGGGAGGAAGTTCCACGCGCCACCCATCGGGCGCAGGCTGCAGGAACACGCCGGTCTGGGGGCCCAGTCCCGCGCTGGTGAGCGAGTTTTCCAGTTTTTGCCGTGCCTGTTTATCGGGACGCACCCAGGAAAGGAAAACGGAATTTCCCTCCATCCGGATGCGATCGGCGCCCGTCTGGAACACGGATGGATCCACGCGGCGCACGACGGGGAAGACGGCGGCCGACCCCGAAAGAAACACCGGAATCCCGACCGCTGCGCGGTCCTGGAGAAAATCCCGGATTTCATCAGTGAAACGCTCCCGCAGGGGATTGGCCCAGGAGCCGGGCGCCATGGCCAGGGCTTCCTCCAGATCGGCGGTTTCCGAGACGAATGCCTGTACGAGACTTTCCGGCGAGGTCCGGAGGACGGCGAACAAAGCCCGAAGCGAGCCCAGGAGGAAGTCCGCCTGCATGTGGATGCCGATTTGCCCGTCGCGCAGGGCCACGCGGTCCGCGGGGCCGAAGAGGGCTCCCCGGACCGGCCCTTCCCGGTGCCAGACGCAGCGCGTTGCGTCCACATGCAGCAGCCCCACGCTGGCGGCCCACCATTGTGCATCCTCCCGCCAGAGCCAGGTGCGCACCTGTCCGGGGGCGAGCCATTCCGGCGTGGTCTGTGAGAGGGTTCCTGCAGGCCCAGGTGTGAAGGCATCCGGGCCGGGATCCACGCGCAATCCCCGGGGCGAGCATTCCGAAATCCGCACCGTGCGCATGTTCTTTCCACGCGGGTCCCGCAGGCGCGCTTCTCCGGGACAGGGCACGCTTTCCATGCGTTCGCGCGGCGTTCGCGCGGGCCGGCGCAGGATGCCTTTCCCTTTGTGGATCCTGCAGGCAGGGGCGGGCATTTCCATGCCCGGCAGGGCTTGCGGCTTTCTCCAGCCGTCCAGGTGCAGATGCAGCTGTGGTGCAGTTGCGCCGGGCGAGTTTTTGGCCGGGCGAGGGGGCGCTTCCCGGCGGGAACAGCCAATGATGAAAAGAAACGTGAAAAGAAAGGGATGCATGCCATGTTTCATTTCGATTTTCCTTTTTTCCAGCCGCATGAAAAAAGAGAGCAGGGTTCAATCGTGATTTCTTCGGCCACCTGCACGCGTACGATCCGGGCGCCTGCACGGGCGAGCCGGAACAGCACTCCGGGGTCGGCCGGGCCGCCGCAGACGAGAGCCGTGCGGGGGGGCAGGCAGGCGAGGAGTTTTGGCCCCGTGGACGTGGCCCGTCCGTGATGCGGCACCTTCATCAGGTCCACCGCGCGGGGGATGCAGCCGCGCGTCAGTTCGCGTTCGGCGGCCTGCTCCACGTCGCCCATGAACCAGAGGCTGCGGCCGCCCCATTCGAGTTCCAGCACCAGGGACGTGTCGTTTTCCGCCCAGAAGGACGGCGCTGCGGGTCCGGACCCATCCTGAAGTGACCGCAGGACGAGCCGCCCCCCCGCAACGTCCATGGACGGCGCCATGATCCTCACCCGGGCGCCCGCGGCCACAAGGCGCCGTTTCCACGCCTCCGGAAAGCGCGTTCCCACCCACACCGCATCCACGTCCATGGTTTTCGCCAGATGGAAGATTTCCCGGACGTGGTCGTCATGGTTGTGGGTCAGGACCACCCCGTGCAGCCGGGTGACGCCCCGGAGGGCGAGTTGGCGGGCCAGACCCGGCGTTCCTGCGTCCACCAGCCAGTTTTCTCCCCGCGGAAAGCGCAGCAGCACGCTTTCTCCACCGGCGGCGAAGAACGTCAGGCGCAGGCCGGCGACATCCACGCGCCCGAACGGCAGGAATGCGAGGGCGGCGAACGCCGCCAGAACCAGAGGCATGCCCGCCCGCGGCCGTTTCGCCCCCCGGGCGATCGCCGCGCACAGGACCAGGGTCCAGGCGGCCGTGCCGGCCACCGTCCACTCCGGCCACGCGTCATTCCATCGTCCCAGCAGGGCGCTCAGCAGAGGCGAAAGCCCATCGAGAAAGTTTTGCATGGGATTGCCAATATATGGAAATACAATGACGAATGCCTTTGTGATAAATGAAATCGGTATGATTATAATTGAAAACAATGGGAGAAATAATAAGTTATTGGCTAAAAATAATGGAGAGATTCGGCCGAAATGCCACCAGACCAGCGGCAGCGTGGTGGCCGTGGCACCCGCCGAAACGAGCACAGCCCGCCAGAGGCCGCGGGAGCCGGGCGCCCATCTCATGGCCAGTCCCATTCCGGCCACGGCGGAAAACGACAACTGGAAACCCGGATCCACGAAGGAAGCCGGGTCCCATGCCCACATGGCGGCGGCCGCCAGAAGCAGGCTCGTGAACAGGCCGCCCACTCCCCAGAACCGCGAGGAAAGCAGCCACATGGTGAGCATCAGCGCCGAGCGCGTGGTGGACACGTGGGCGCCGGTGGCGGCGTGGTAGACCCAGGCGAAGGCGATGCCCGCGACCGTTTCCGGCAGGCGCCGCTCGATTCCCCACGCGGGCGGCAGGAGGCGGTGGACGAATCCCGCCAGCCACAGGACCATCCCCGTGACGATGGACAGGTGGAGCCCCGAAAGCGCCAGCACATGGGAGAGTCCCGCGTGGCGCAACTGGGTGCGCAACTTCCGGGGAGGCGGTTTTCCCAGGGTGAGGGCATCCACCAGGGAGCCATCGGGCTCCTCTTCCATCTCCGGCGGGCGCGCCAGCCGGCGGGCGCCGGATAGCGGCAGGCTGGGCAGGCGAGGGTTTGCGGGGACCCACACGGGAGAACCCGGTGCCCATGTTCCGGCGAGTTCGCGGCTGGCCCGGCTTTCGCCTCCCTTCAGGCGGTGGATCCGGCGCGTTCCTTCCTGTGCGTGGCCCGAGACCTCCATGATGGAGCCACCGGAAAACGGGGGTCGCTCCAGGGCGGCTCCAGCCATTCCCGCCGACAGCCCAGAAAGCCCCGCGAACAGGACCGAAAGCCGCCGACCGCCTCGCGTCGCTGCCGTTCCAACGGCCAGCACTGCCAGCGCCGGCATCCAGAACCCGCCAAAACCGGCCCACCAGCCGCCGAACACCCAGAGCCAGACCCGCTTCATGCTTCCATTTTCGGAGGCATTTTCATTCCGTTGCGGCCAGCCCGATGGATTTTCGTGTGGATTCCAGGTCTTTCATTCCGCTGCGCGCGGCAGCCGGCCCCGCGGGGTGCACTGGAAATCGGAGAATCCGCGGAGAATTCCTACGCGTGGGCCTTGCGGTGGTCGATGCCGGCCTGGATGAAGGAGACGAACAGCGGGTGGGGAGCGAACGGCCGGGACTTGAACTCGGGATGGAACTGGCAGCCCACGAAATGCGGATGGTGGGGCAGTTCCACCATTTCCACGAGTTGGCCGTCCGGGGAGAGGCCGGAGAACACCAGCCCCTTTTCTTCCATGGCGGTCCGGTAGTCGTTGTTGAACTCGTAACGGTGGCGATGCCGCTCGGCGATGTTGGTAGCGCCGTAGATGGCCTGGGCGCGGGATCCTTCCCGCAGGCGGCAGGGATACGAGCCCAGGCGCATGGTGGCGCCCTTGGTGAGCACCTTGAGTTGCTCCGGCATCAGGTGCACCACGGGATGGGCCGTATTGGGGTCGAATTCAGTGGAATTGGCCTGCGAAAGACCCAGTTCGTGCCGGGCGAATTCGATGCACGCCAGTTGCATGCCAAGGCAGATACCAAAAAATGGAATCTTCTGCTCGCGGGCATACTGGATGGCCTTGATTTTTCCTTCGATGCCGCGTTCACCGAAGCCGCCGGGCACCAGGATCGCATGCAGGCCCGAGAGCAGCGCGGCGGCGCCTTCCCGCTCGATGCGCTCGGAATCCATGTGCTGCAGGCGCACTTTCACGTCGCAGGCGATGCCGGCATGCACGAGCGCCTCGTTGAGGCTCTTGTAGCTTTCGATCAGGTCCACGTATTTCCCCACGATGCCGACGGTCAGTTCCTGGCGCGGCGCCCGCAGGCGGGAGACCAGGTCCCGCCAGGGATCCAGGTTGGGCTGGGCGGCCCAGATGCCCAGGCAGTCGAGCACCTGCTGGTCCATGCCTTCCTCGTGCAGCATCATCGGAACCTCGTAGATGCTGGATGCATTCTTCGCCATGATGACCCGCTCCGGCATCACGCTGGTGAACATGGCGATCTTCTTCTTGACCTTGGTGTCCAGGTCGTGTTCCGTGCGGCACACGAGGATGTCCGGCTGGATGCCGATCTCCCGCAGTTTCTGCACGCTGTGCTGCGTGGGCTTGGTCTTGAGCTCGCCGGCGGCACCCAGATACGGCACCAGGGTCAGATGCACGAATGCCGTGTTCTCCTGCCCTTCCTCCAGGCGCATCTGCCGGATGGCCTCCAGGAATGGCTGGCTTTCGATGTCGCCCACCGTGCCGCCGATTTCCACCAGCAGCACATCCACATCCTGGGAGGCCTTGTGGATGCGCGACTTGATCTCGTCTGTGATGTGGGGAATCACCTGCACCGTGGCCCCGAGGTAATGGCCGGCCCGTTCCTTGGTGATCACGGTGTGGTAGATCTGACCCGTGGTGGTGTTGTTGATGCGGCTCATGTCGACGCCCAGGAAGCGCTCGTAGTGCCCCAGATCGAGGTCCGTCTCGGCGCCGTCCTCGGTCACGTAGACTTCGCCATGCTGGAACGGGCTCATCGTGCCTGGATCCACGTTGATGTAGGGGTCCAGTTTCTGGATGGAGACGCGCAGGCCGCGTGCCTGCAGCAGAGCGCCCAGGGAAGCGCAGGTCAGCCCCTTGCCCAGGGAGCTCACCACACCGCCCGTCACGAAGATGAATTTCTTGTGTCTTGCCATGTTTTTCCTCCCGCATGCGGTCTACGCGAAAACGGGAAAATGGGCAAGAGGGCGGCTTTTGCACACGAAAAAAATGAATGCGGAAAGGGAAATCCCGGATATACTGCCCATCGCCTGCATGGAGGTGTTTCATGAGAAGGATCGCGATGGCATGTCTTGCGTTGCTGTTCTGGGTAGTTCTGGCCTGCGATGGCGGCTCCGAGACGGATGACCGGCATGGCCTGACGGACGAGGAGTGGGCGGCCTTCGAATATACGAATTACGCCCGCACCGACCCCCAGGGATTCGCCGCGCAGTATCTGGCCGATGCCCACGCCCGGGGTGCCGACAATGGCGCTTATGACGATTTGATGTCCCGCCAGCCCGTGCCGGCGCTCAAACTTTCCGACGGGCTCATCGCTGCGGCGCGTGCGCACAGCCGGGACTTGAACGAGAACTGCCATACCCTGCAGCACGATTCCTGCGACGGCACGCCGTGGTACGAACGCATCCAGGCGTATTATTCCGGCGGCACGCTGGCCGAAAACGCCGCGTGGGGGTTTTCCACCGGGCTGGACGTCGTGCTGGCTTGGATCATCGATGCCGGCGTTCCCTCCCTGGGGCATCGCCACAACCTCCTGAGCCCGAATTACGAGCACATGGGCATCGGCCAGGCGGGCACCTTCTGGACGCAGGATTTCGGCGCCGGTGGCGAGTAGGTTCCGTCCCGCGACGACGGTTTCCTTCTGTCCGGCTGCTGCCGCGGCGGCGGCACCTGTCTTTTCAGGGGTGCGAATCGGTTCAGTGAGTGTGCTTCTTGGTAGGGGTCCCCGGTTTGGCGGCCATGCCGTCTTCCTCTTCTGTCTCTTCTTCTTCGTTTTCAGCCATGTCTCTGCTAGGGTCGGCCGCCTTGGTGTCGTCCTTCATTTCCGCCGGTTCTTCCGCCATTTCCGGCGGATCGGGCTCCACGGTGATCTTCATGGCCTGCTCGATGCGCTGCGGGTCGATGGGATCCACCGCGGGCTCGTCATCCACGGGCACGGCCCTTTTCTTGGGGGCCTCCCGGGCCACGGGGCCTTCCTCTTTCTTACAGGCGGAAAATCCGAACGCGCCCAGCAGCAGGGAAAGCAGCACGGCCAGCGTCGAAGCGGAAATCTTCATGCTCACCGACCTCCTAGCGGCCAACGTACTTCTTTTCGTACGCTTCCCGGATGAACGGGCTCTCGCGCACCACCTGGAGTGCGATTTTCGCATGGTCGCGCGTGTAGCCATTGCCGATGAGCATGGTCACGTCCTTGCCTACGCCTTCGGCGCCCAGCGCCGCCTTGGTGAACGAGGTCGCCATGCTGAAGAAATACACGGTTCCGTCCTCGCGGCACGGCAGGATGGCGCCCATTTCGCAGTCGGGGCGGGATACGCAGGAAATGACCACGTCGGCCATGTGGCCCTTGGTGATTTCCCTGACGTTCTCGTACATGGCCAATGCGTCGGTGGCGTCCGCCTTGAAGGCCGCATCGATGAAGGGCACGGTCTTGAGCCACTCCAGCCCGGAATCGGTGGTGGTGGTGCCGATGATCTGACCGGTGATGCCGGCATACTTCTTGGCCACGTAGGCGCACAGGAGGCCGCTCTTTCCGGAGGCGCCGATGATGAGCACACGCTGGCCGGGACGCACGAGCCGGGCCGTCTGTGCGGGGGCGCCGGCCACGTCGAGCACCGCCAGGGCCAGTTTGTCGTCCATGTCGTCGGGCAGTTTCGCCCAGATGCCGGATTCGAAAAGCACGGCCTGTCCGCGGATGTCCACCTGGTCGATGTTCTTGTGGACCTGCAGGATTTCATCGATCTTCAGGGGCGTCAGGCTCAACGACACCAGGGAGGCGATGCGGTCGCCTTCCTGCAGGTCGATCTTGCCCTTGAGCGCCGAGCCGATGCGGCGCACGGTGCCGATGAACATGCCGCCGGAACCCGTCACCGGATTCTTGTGCTTGCCGAAGCGTTCCACGATGGAAAGCATGATCTGCTTGATCTTCTCGATGTCGCCACCGGCCTCGTCCTTGATCTGGGTGAACGAGGCGCTGTCCACGTTGAGCGTCTTGACATCGCACAGAATCTCGTTGTCGTAGAGTTTGGACATGTCGTTGTCCAGGCGCAGCGCCGGCTGGGGAAGCACACCCTTGGGCTCGAGCACACGATGGGTTCCGAACGGATTTCCATGAAGTTCCTGCATGATGCCTCCTTATGGGTCAGCGGCCGGGAAACGGCCGGAAAAGGTCAGCGGGGGCGGTATACGATGCGGCCGCGCGTGGGATCGTACGGCGAGACGGCCACGGTGACGCGATCGCCGAGCACCACGCGAATCCGGTAGCGGCGCATCTTTCCGGCCAGATGCGCCAGCACCACCAGCCCGTTGTCGGTTTTCACGCGAAACTGGCCGCCGGCCAGAACCTCGACGATTTCTCCATCCAGTTCGATTTGGTCGTCCTTGGACATGCCCACTCCACAACGAAAGCCCGGAAAGGACCGGGGAAAAATGGACCGCACAGCCGCGCGGGCAAGTGAAGATACCAATCCGCCCGCATTCGTCAAGACCGGAATTGGAATCAACCGGGAAAATATTCACGCTTCGATCAGGCCGGAAAAACGCCATCACAGGACGTGGGGGGAACGGCGGGTGGTTCGCAGGGGCCGGGGCGGAAGCTGGCACTTATACACATCTCCGAGCCCACGAGACTAAGGCGGATCTCGTAGGCCGTCTTCTGCTTGAATAACAAAACTCAGCATACTAATCAGCACAA
>CAZEZP010000029.1:0-79886 GCA_964516435.1 uncultured Kofleriaceae bacterium
AGGCCGCAACCCCCGGCTCCCCCCGTGTCCGGTGCCGAAAACTGGCTGGTGCAGGGGGATTTCCGGGCGCTCGAGGGTTCGGTGCGCTCCGGGGGCGGGCAAAAATCCCCCTTCTCGGCCGGAGAGCGTCTGCTCGTCACCCTCCATGTTGGCAACCTGGAACCGGGAATCCCGCTGGAAGCCGAATTCGAAATCGCCAACGAAAAAGGCTCCTGGACCGGAAAGAACCGCCAGACGCTTCCCGGAAACCAGGTCCGGGGCGCCTCGGGCCTGCTGCAGGCCGTCCTGCAGACCGGCGCCGCCTGGCCGGAAGGCGCCTACACCCTCTACGTGCGGCTTTCGGCGGGAACGCGCCGGGGCGAGTGGTTCATCCCCATCGCCATCGCCAACGATGCCGCGCGCGCGCTGCAGGAGACCCTGCGGGCTCACATCCCATCCGGCGTGCGCGCCGGGTCCGCCCTGAACGTCCGCTTCTCGGGCCCGCCGGGCCTGGCCTTTTCTGTGCGCGTGGACCAGGGGCCGCCCGTCTCCCTGCGCCTGCCCGAGGACACCCCGCGACCGGCCTTCGCCGTCCTCGAGCACGCCTTCGATGTTCCCGGAGAACCCGGCCCGCACGCGCTCTACGTTTCCCATCCGGGCGCCGACGGAAAGCCGGCTTCCTTCGGGGAGCCGTTCACGGTGCTTCCCGACGGCGACGGGCTCTTCGCCCTGCGCTTTTCCCCGCACGACGGGGGCATCCGCACTACCTGGCGGCGCGCGCAGGAAGGCTTTCTCTGGATCGAGGATCCCCGCTGGGATGCGGCCGACCCGGGCGTTCTGGACGTGGTGGTGCAGACCGCCCGCGAGGAAGTCCTCTACCTTCGGCGCATGGACCTGCCGGCCACGCCCTCGGGAAGGCTGGCCGTCCCGTTCTCCATTCCCGAATTCGCCCCCGCGGGCCGGCTCACGTTCCTGGTGCGCCGCGTGGCCAGGAGTGGCCGCCAGGAAGCCCGCGCCGATCTGGTGCTGGAAGGCGAAACGCTGGCGGCATCCGGGCATTTTTCCATCTCGGAACTCGAAATCGGCCATCATCCGGCGCTGCCGCGCCTTTCGGGCCCGCTGAACTCGGGCCGCGACTGGCACTTCGATTTCGTGCTTTCCGGCTTCAAGACGGGACAGCGCACCGAAAGCATGGGGAACAAATCCGTCCCGGTCCCGGTTCTGGGATTCCGGTGCACGGCCCGGCTGGCGGATCTGCAGGGACGCACGGCGGCGGAAAACCGCACGCTGGTCACGCTGGACAAGCCGCAACTGTACGTTCCTCCCCGCCACCGGATCCATGCCGTCTGGAGCGTTCCCCGGATGGCGCCGGGGCGCTACCGGCTGTACCTGGAGTGCGACGACGCCCATTCCCCGGGTTCGGCCCAGTTGCAGCGGCTGGTGGAGATCCGCTGAAAACCCCACGATTCCGGGAGGCGACCCGCCCCCCGCCAAAAGGAGGATTCTTCCATATGCATGCACAGGCTTCCCCATCCTTTTCGCCTCTCGTCTGGCTGCAGGCCACCCGCCTGCCCTTTTCCACGGCCTCCCTCACGGCGGCCTTCGTGGGCCTGGGCGCGGTGGCGGCGCATCCCGCCTATTCCTGGACGCACGCGCTGCTGGCGACGGCTGGCGCCCTCTTCCTGCACCTGAGCGCCAATACGCTCAACGACTGGCGCGACTGGAACGCTTCCGACCGGGTCAACCCCTACGCGGGACCCTTCAATGGCGGCAGCCGCGTGCGCCTGGAAGGACGCATCCGCCAGGGCGATTTCCTGATTCTGGGGCTTTTCTTCCTGGCCCTGGCCGGCGTCTGCGGAATTCTGCTGCTGGCGGCGGGAAAGACCGTCATCCTCCTGCCGGCCCTGGCCGGCGCCTTTCTGGGGACGGCCTACTCCGTGCCCCCGTTTTCCCTGCAGGCACGCGGACTGGGCGAAATCGCCATCGCGGCCGCGTTCGGTCCGCTGCTCACCGGGGGCGCGGCGGCGGCCGCCACGGGCGTCTGGCAGTGGAACGCCTTCTGGATGGGCGTCCCGGCCGGGCTTCTGACGTCGAACATCCTGTTCATCAACCAGTTTCCCGACCGCGGTGCCGACGAGTCCGTGGGCAAGCGGCACTGGGTGGTACGCCTGGGCACCCGCCGGGCCCGCTGGGGCTATCTGCTCATGGCGCTTTTCGCCCTCGCCTTCACACTGGCACTACCGTTTTTTGCCGAAGCGCCGCGGGCCGCCTGGACCAGCACCCTCGGATTCCTGCCCCTGTTCAAGGCCGTCCCCGAACTGTGGCGCCATCATGGCGATCCGATGAAACTCGCCCCCGCACAGCAGGCCACCATCGCCGCCCAGGCGCTTTCCCAGTCGATCCTGGCCCTGATGCTGTTCATTTTCTGACCGGAAAAAGTGCCTTCAGTCGATGGGCCCGTCATTCCACGGGCAGGCCCAGCGCGCGGCGCACCGTGTTCTCGAGCGCCTCGCCCGTGCGCGAAAATCCCAGCAGGTTCAGGATGCAGCGCACGCGCATCGACGAAGGCATCTCGCCGTTGTGCTCCCGCGCCAGGGCATCGGCGGCCCGGATTTCCTCCGGCGAAAGATAGGGCGCCGTCTCCTGCACGGTGTCGTCTTCCCGGCTGCGGCGGCGCACGGGCGTGCTCTGCGCCTGCACGGGCGTCATCCAGAACCGTTCGCGCTCCACGAGTCCGCCTTCCCTCCTGGCCCTTTCAAGAGCCGAGAGGGCGGCTTCCTGGATCCGGCTTCCCGTGCGGCTCTTGCCGAACGCCGCGGCCACGCGGCGGGCCACGACATCCTCGTGCACGGGACCTTCCATTTCCACAATCCCGAGCACCAGATCCCGCAGCACGCCCGGGTTCGCCTCGTGCGGCTCGCCCGCCAGGGGCACGAGCGGGGAAAACCGCCGGTAGGGCGGCACATTGATTCCTTCAGCATCCGCGGGCGGCTCTGCAGGTTCCGCTGCGTCCGTTTCCCCGTCCTCCTCCTGCGGCACGGACTCGACCCGGCGCGCCGGTACCGGTGATGCGGGCAGAGCGGCCGCGGCCTCCAGCGCCTCACGCAGGGCACGCCGGGCCCGCTCGCCGCGATTGAACCACTCCGTGCTCCAGACGCGGTGCACGCGCCATCCCATGTTCTCGAGCACCTCCCGCATGAGCCGGTCGCGTTCGCGCACCCATGGGGATCGCGCATAGGATTCCCCATCGCAGGCGACGGCCAGCATGAAGACATCCGGATTCTGCGGGTGGCGCACGGCCCAGGAGATCTGGAACGCGGGATCACCCACGTGGGCATCGCATGCGTATCCCAGCGACCGGATATGACGGCCCACTTCGGTTTCCAGCCGATCCAGCGGCACATCGTTGACGGGAACGCGGGTTTCCTGCGCCTGGCTCGCGTATTCGAGGAAATGGCGCAGGATCGCGGGGCCCCGGCCCGTCACCCGGCCCAGGTCGATGTCGGCCGGGTCGAAGGAGCAAAACACCTCGCAGCGCACGCGGGCGCGGGTGAACAGCACGTTGAGCCGCCGTTCGCCGCCCGCCTTGTTGACCGGCCCGAAATTCAGGCTGGCCAGCCGCCCGCCCGGGGCCACGGGCCCGTATCCCACGCTGATGAGGATGACGTCGCGCTCGTCGCCCTGCACGTTTTCGAGGTTCTTCACAAAAAACGGCTCACTGCCCGTCCCTTCGAGCAGGAAGCGGTTCAGTTCCGGGTCGTTGCGGCGCCGGGCCTCCAGTTCCATCTGGATGACGTCGCGCTGCGCCTCGGAGAAGGCCACCACCCCCAGTGACAGCCCCGAACGCCCCTGCACGTGGGCCACGACGGCCTTCACGATTTCGCGCGCCTCGACCCGGTTGGCGCCGTTGGCGTACACGCCCTCGACCCGGCGCAGGAACAGCCCCATTTCGGTCGTCTTTCGCCACGGCGAGGGCGGCAGGACGAGTTTTCCGCCGTAGAAGTGCTCGTTGGACACCCAGATGAGCGAGGGCGTGCGGGAGCGGTAGTGCCACAGCAGCGTTTTCTCGGGAAAGTCCCGGGCCCGGCACAGGCTCAGAATGCTCTCCATCTCTCCGATGTCGAAATCCGTCCCGTCCTCCTCTTCCCCTGCCTCGGGCGCATCCACCTGCCGCTGGAAGAAGGACGTGGGCGGCAACTGCCGGTCATCCCCCACAACCACCAGTTGCCGCGCGCGCGCCACGGCCCCCAGCGCCTCCTCGGAACGCACCTGGCTGGCCTCGTCGAAGACGAGGAGATCGAACGTGACCGTCCCCGGCGGCAGGAACCGGGCCACCGACAGCGGGCTCATCATGAACACCGGCTTGATGCGCAGCAGCATGTTCCCCGCCCGTTCCATGGCCGTGCGGATGGAACTGATGCGCCGGCTCTTCTCCATCTCCGAGCGGATGAATTCCATCTCGCCCATGCTGCCGCGAGGCAGACGCTCCCGGTAGCGCGCCATCACCCGCTCCGGCGCCGCCCTGCGCAAGGCATGCTCCTGTTCGCCGAACCGGCGCACCAGTTCCGAACGGTCCTCGGAAAAAAGTTCCTCGATTTCCGGCCGCAGACGGCGGCATTCACGCCAGCGGGCTTCGGCGGCGAGCATCTCCAGTGCGCCGGCCGCGGCATCGGGCGAAAGGCTCCCGCGCTCCAGCGCCTCGCAGACGGCGGATGCATCCTGCAGTCTTTCGCGCAGGACGCGCAGTTCCACCCACTCGGGATAGCGTTCGATTCCGGCGGCCATCCCCTCGAGGCGCGCCACGGCATCCACGAGCGCCAGTTTCCCATCGGCCGCCGGCCACATCCGGACATCCACCCGGAGATGCTCCAGAAAACGCTCCATCGCCTCCCGGGCGGCCTGCAACCCCTGCCTAAAGCGCTCCAGCCGCGCGGACAACACCTCGAAATCCTGCCGCACGAAAGCAGCCACGGTCTCCCGCTCCACCAGCCAGATGCGCACCCGCTTGAGCGCTTCCTCCACGAGTTCGAAATTGGTCGCTTCCCCGGCCCAGAGTTCCCCGAGCACGGGAACGAGCACCGCCTGGGCCGCAACAAACGCCCGGCGCGTCTCCTGCAGTTCCAAAAGCGCCTCGAGAAGATGCAGTCGCCCTGCTGGCTCATCGGGCCAGGAATCGCCCGCGACCCGCGTCCGCAGTTCGGCGCACGCCCGGCGATATCCGCCGAACCAGCGGCTCCACCAGGAACGCACCCCGCGCTCGATGGGCTCGCGCAGTTTCCGGTCATCCCCGTCGAACGCCGCCTCCACGAAGGACCCGCCGGTCTGCCTGCGGGCCTCCTTCCATGCGGCGGCGGCCTTGAGCGCCGCCTCGAATTCCGGGTTTCTGCGCTGGCCGAACACGGGCAAGAGATACGGCACGGCGTCCCGGGATACCGCCAGCAGTTCCTCCAGCGTTTCGGCCAGACGTTTCATGCCGGAGAGATCCGGCGCCGCCGGCAGGACCAGATCCTGCGCCAGGGAACGCGCTTCCTGTTCGCACGCCTGCAGCGTGCGGGCGGCCGTTTCCAGTTGCATCTTCAGGCGCGGCAACTCATGGGCGTGCAAATCCAGGCGCTGCACGCCGAAGAAGGGATGGTCCCAGGGCGCTCCGGCGGCCTGCAGGAGCGCCGCATAGCGGGCCGCATCCGCGAGCATCTCCTGCAGCCGCCCCTCGGGCACCCGGGCCAGCGCCGTTCCCTCGTCGTCCAGTTGCGGCGTGCGGCGCGCAAGGTGATCGCAGAGCACCCCCAGCACAGTGTAGGGAGTGTAATCGCAGCCGGGCAACGGTTCGTGCAGCAGCCGCACGATGGCATCCAGCCGGTCGGCGTCTTTCTGGGGCGTTTCCGGAACGCCTCCGGGAGCCCTCTGCGCACCGGAGGATGCATGGGCATACGCCTTGCGCACGGACTCCCAGAACGCCTTCTTGGTGGTCTTGTGCGAATGCAGTTCCAGGCAGACGTCGGAGAGATTGCAGCGCACCAGCCGGTCATGCACCACGGAAAGGGCTGCCATCTTCTCGGCCACGAAGAGCACGGTCTTCCCGTCGTGCACCGCCGCGGCGATGATGTTGGCGATGGTCTGGGACTTGCCGGTGCCCGGCGGTCCCTGCACCACGAGGTCGCCACCCGCGCGCACGGCCTCGATGACGCGCGTCTGCGAGGCATCCGCATCCATGACCTGCACCAGACGCTCCAGAGGCGGTATGGCGTCCGCCGGCTCCGGGCCGCGTGCGGGACGCATCTCCCCTCCGCCCAGTAGCGCCAGCAGTTTCTCCTTCCGGAGCAGTTCCCGCTCGGGCCAGTTGTCGGGCTCCAGGTCCTTGATCATGCGCAACTTGTCGAAGGAGAAGAAGCCCAGTTGCATACCGTCCTCGTCGAGGCTCCAGCCACGCCGGTCCCCGATGCAGGCGCGCACCTGCGCAAAATATGCCGACGGCAGCCATTCCTCCGTCTCCTCGATGTCCGGCAGACGGAGGCCGAAATCGTTCTTGAGCCGTTCCGAGAGCGGCAGGTTGGCGGCCAGTTCCTCCTCGCGCCGGCGCAGCCGGATGGCCGACGTCCGGCGGTCGCGTTCGAATGCCACGGGCAGAAGCACCAGCGGGGATTCCCGCAGGGTGCCGGTATCCTTCTCGAGCCAGCGCAAGAACCCCATGGCCAGAAACAGCGAGGAGAGACCCGTCTCCTCCTCGATGGTCCGGGCCTGCGCCTCCAGCTGCAGCAACCGCTTCTCGAGCGTCTGGGGTCCCAGCGGGGTCTCCAGGTACAGATCCGTGTAGCGGGAGGCATCGACGGCTTCCAGGGGAATATCCGGAAGCTCCAGTTCCGGCGATCCCGCGGGCGCATCCTTGCCGGTGGGCAGAAAACGCATGGCCTTGCCCTCGACCCGCAGGATCCGGAAGATGTCGTCGCTGCGCTCATGGATGATGTTGACGAACCGGCCGCGCGCAAGGTTGCGGTTGACGTGCAGGAGCCGGTTGCGCGCATCCGTGCCCACCAGGCGCCTGCGGCACTCGGCCAGTTTCGCTTCGATTCCGGGGTTCGAGGAAGGTGAAACCATGCAACGGCCTCCCCGTCCCGGCGCTTCAGGGCGCGGCGGCATGCACCGCGTGCCGTCTTTTCCGCCGGAACGGACGTGGCGCGCATCATACTTCAGATAAAAAAGCGGGGAAAGAGGCCGGCATCCGACATTCGGCTGCAGTTGAAAAAGCGTCCGCGCGGGCGCGGGGCGTTTCAGCCGAAGGTTTCGAGAATCGCGGCGAAATCCGGCGGGGGCGGCGCCACGATGTGCAGGCGCGCGCCCGTGACCGGATGCACGAGTTCGAGAGACGCCGCGTGCAGCGCCGGACGGGCGATGCGCGGATCCGGGACGCCGTAGCGCGCATCCCCCAGCAGCGCGCAGCCCAGCGCGGCCATGTGCACGCGGATCTGGTGGGTGCGCCCCGTGCCCAAGGTGATCCGCAACAGGCAAAGCCCTCCGCGCACGGCCCGCGTTTCATACCGGGTGCAGGCGGGCTTCCCGCCGGCGCGCACCTCGTAGCGGGGCCCGCCCGGCCGCACGCGCACGGCCGGCACCGGACCGATGGGCCAGGACAGCGTGCCCACCGGCGGAACGGGCGCCCCCACGGCCACGGCCAGGTAGGTTCGCCGGTAGGCTTCCGTGTGGAGGAGGCGACGCAGGCATTCATGCACGTAGCCGCTCTTGGCCAGGCACACCACGCCGCTGGTGCCGCGGTCCAGCCGGCTCACGGGGTGGAACACGGCGCCTTCGCCCAGATGGTGCGCCGCCATTGCAGCAAGAGAAAGCGGCGCATCCTCCCCCGGGCAGTGGTCGTGCATGGCGATTCCCGCCGGCTTGTCCACGATGAGCAGGTCCGCGTCCTCGTACAAGATGCGAAGCGGCAGGTCCACGGGGGCGAAAACGCCTCCGCGACCCGCGGGATCTCCCACGTCCACGGTGATCACGTCCCCCGCGGCGACACGGTCCACTGTCCGCGCCCGCACGCCATTGCGCCGGATGGCATCCTGCTTTCGCCACTTCAGCGAGCGCACGAGGCCGGCAGAAAGCCCCAGTTCCCGCAAAAGCCGCCCCACAGTCCATCCCGCCTGGGCCGGACTCACCTCGAGCGTCAGGAGCCGTTCGCGATGCATGGCCCGACCCTGCCCGCCACTTCTGGGCCTGTCAAGACTTCCGTCCCGGGTCCGTTCGAGGCAACCACCAGGCATTTGCGCCCGATTTCCCAGTTTCTGCCGGTTTCTCCCCCCTTCGGCATGCCACGGCAGTTTCCGGCCGTCGTCTCCCGACACTCCGGCAACCCGCGCCGGCGCCCAATTTTCGCCTCCCGACACTTATACTAAAAACCAATAGAAAAACGATTTACTTCATCAAAGTTTTCCGACAGAGTGTACCCGATGCGGCCCCGAAGTGGGGTTCCCCCACCGCTCCTCCTCGCGTGTTCACCGGCCGGCCGGCCCCCAACCGCACCGCATCCGACGCCGGCCGACAGCACCATGCCGCTGCCCCGTACCGGGACGGCCCGAAAGCAGGCATCCTCCATGATTTTCCGCATCGTATTCTCCATCCTGATGGTCCTCCATGCCCTCATCCACAGCATGGGATTCGCCAAGGGCCTTGGCCTGGCCCCGCTGGCGGAACTGAAAATTCCCATCTCCCGCCCCATGGGCGGGGTCTGGGCGGCGGCGGGTGTGCTGATCCTCGCCGCCATCACCCTGCTCTGGACCGCTCCCCGCTGGTTCTGGATCGCAGGACTGGCGGGACTGGCGCTTTCGCAGACCGCCATCCTCGCATCGTGGAGCGATGCGCGCTTCGGCACGCTGCCCAACATCCTCCTGCTGGCGGGCGTGCTGTATGGCGCCTTCGCCTGGGGCCCGTTCGGCCTTCGCGCCGACTACGAGCGGCTCGTGCGCGAGGGGCTCGAGCAGGCGGCGAAGGATGCCCGGCCCCCGGACATCACCGAGGATGACCTCGCCCCCCTGCCGCCCCCGGTGCAACGCTACCTGCGCTTCGCGGGTGTCGTGGGAACGCCGCGGGTGCAGGGATTCCGGGCGCGCATGGCGGGCCGCATCCGCTCCTCCGCGTCCGACCCCTGGATGTCTTTCACGGCCGAGCAATACAACTTTTATGACCCGCCGCGCCGCTATTTCTGGCTGGAAGCCACGCGCGGCGGCCTGCCGGTGGACGGCCTGCACGCCTACCACGAAACCGGCGCCAGCATGCGCATCCGGCTGCTGTCGCTCTTCCCCATCGTCACGCTCGACGGCCCGGATCTGGCACGAACCGAGACGGTCACCCTCCTCAACGACATGAGCCTGTTCGTCCCCGGACGGCTCATCGACCCGGCCATCCGCTGGAAGGAAATCGATGCACGCCACGTGGAGGCCACGTACACGAACGGACCCTGCACCGTCAAAGCCGTCCTGGTCTTCGACGATGCCGGTGCGCTCGTGGATTTCTGGTCCGATGACCGGCCGGCGCTCGCCAGGGACGGCAAGACCCTGATCCCCCAGCGCTGGTCCACCCCGGTGCGCGATTACCGGAAGATGGGTCCCTACCGGCTTGCCACCCGAGGCGAGGGACGCTATGCCCCGCCGGATGGTTCGTACGCCTACATCGAAATGGAAATCCTCGAAGTCGAAACCTTCCCCTCGGCCAAAAAAGGAGAAACGAAATGAATCCGGCAACTCCCTCCCGCGCACTCCTCGAATCCCTGGCCGCCGATGCCATCCTGGCGGCTTCGAGCCACAACACCCAGCCCTGGCGCTTCGAAATCGGCGAAAGCCGGATCCGCATCCTGCCGGATTTCACCCGGCGCTGCCCGGTGGTCGACCCGGATGACCATCATCTTCATGCCAGCCTCGGCTGTGCCGCCGAAAACGTGGTCGCATCGGCGGCCGCGAAGGGATGGGAGGCGATGGTGGCCGTTTCGGACGAAGAAGACGCGCCAGCCGTGGAAGTCCAGTTGAATCCGGGAAGCCCGCGCGATCCGCATCTGGCGGAATCCATCCCCCGGCGGCAATGCACACGGGCCGGATTCGATGGACGCGCGGTGCCCGCCGGAGAACTCGCGCTGCTCGAGCGGGCCGCCGCCGGTGCGGGCGTCACGCCAGTCCTGATCACGGAGAAAACGAAATTGAAGGCCGTGGCCGAATGGGTGGCCCGCGGCAACGAGATCCAACTCGGCGATTCCCGATGGAAAGACGAACTCATCGCCTGGATTCGCTTCAACGAACGCGAGGCACGCCGGACGAACGACGGCCTCTGGTCGAAAACTTCGGGCAACCCGGAAATGCCGCGAATGCTGGCCCGGATGGTGCTTCCCCTGGTGCTCACCGCTCGTTCCCAGAACCGCAGGGACATCCCGTGGATCACCGGGTCGGCGGGGGTGCTGGTCCTGGTTTCCGAAGCCGACGACAGGGCGCACTGGGTGGAGGCGGGCCGCTGCTACCAGCGATTCGCCCTGCAGACCACCGCGCTGGGCATCTGCAATGCCTTCATCAATCCTCCCGTGGAAGTGGCTTCCCTGCGTGCGCCATTCGCGCAATGGCTAGGGGTGGGAACGCGGCGGCCCGATTTCGTGGTGCGGTTCGGATACGGGCCCGCGATGCCGCGTTCCCTGCGCCGGCCCTTGAAGGACGTGCTGCTTTCCTAGTTGCGAACGCCCCCCTGTCATCCCGCCCCGCTGGTTTGAACCCCCTGTCACCGACAATCTTCCCGGCTGCATGCCCCCTTCCGCCAATCGGGAAATAAAAATGAAAAGCCCCGGCGAGGCACCGGCGGGGCAAAAAAAAAGGCGACGGCCCAAACCGTCGCCTGGAATTCTGGCGTGGGGTTCGTCCTGTCTCACAGATGGCGAAGGCCGACCGGATACCCAGTTCTTCACGCCACGCAATCCTACTCACAATAACACCAGAGAAAACGCGGACTCCAAACGGGTGCGACCGAACGCCCACGTGTCGAGGTGCGAGTTTAGCAGGCAGGAAACGGCTTGCACCAAACGTTGGGTCGGCTGCCCCAAGCACCACCATCCACTCGCAATCTAGCCAACGGTTACCAGATGCCCATGTTGCCTTTTGCACATCATGCAAATGATCCGCGACAGCATACGTCGCAGGTGTCTCGTTCAGAATATTCAGTCATGTGCTTGTCCCCCCCTTGTCAACGTGTCAGCAACACCGCTGCTCGTTCTCGTTTCGACTGAGCGGCCAGCCAACTCGCGAATCCCCGCGCTGGTGATACAAAGTCTGACACCTTTTCGAGCGTGCTCTGTATTCGGAAAACAGCGTCGTGCGTCCAGAAGATGGCACCCGCCAGGTCGTGCTCTCCGTAATCTTCGAGGCTCATTCGCAACGCAACCCAGTCTTCGTCATCCAACTTGAGTACCGGTGCTCCGAGAGATTCTACAAAACCTTGGAGGTCGTCTGCGAGAGCGATGGAATTTGCTGCAAGTGCTTCCAATGCATTTGCGTAGGCGTCGCACAACACTCGCACCTCATCTGCCCGGTCTGGCGGTATCGCGTATATGCACTTCATGGTTATGCCCTCTCAATGCGCTCACGCAAAACGCAAACAAGCGCCTCGTCCATGACTCTTTTCTCGGGCAGGAGCGCCATCACACGTGAGCCTGCCTCATCAACGGTGTCGCGGGCCGCGCGCTCACCCTCCATGGCGTAAACGTCGCGCGACACCACGACAATGGAACGGTCACCCAATCCAAGGTGTCCCTGCACCTGACGTTCTGCAATGTGCTGGATCTCGCTCTCAAGGTAAGCAGGCTGGCCTGTCTTCACCTCGATAGCGAGGTTCCCTCCCTCAGAGACAGCGTGACCCCGCCCAAGAACAAGAGGGTTCTTGGCGCCCGTGAGCCGGCAATCGACAAACGTCGTCCCATTGAGTGTCTCGACCCGACGTTGAACTTCGAACGTCTCGAAGAACGGCCTGAACCCATCCGTCGTGATGGACTCGCCGAGCTTGCCGGCGGTACTCTTTCGCACCTGTTGAATGGCAGCATCGCGATCGGCAGGCGTACGCGCTTCTCGAAGTTGCTGCATTCGTCGGTCCATTTCGTGTCTGAATCCTGCGTCGCGCTGGCAAAGGTTTCTGACGTACGATTCCAGGTTGCCCCCCTCGCGCAACGGCCGGAACCGTTCCGCGACCGCCTGAGGTCCAATACGTTCGCCGGGCGTCAGTTTCCAATCCAACCACCTTGCCGGGTCGAATCCTTGGGCGCCGGATGTCGCGGTTTCGGCGCCACGTCCAAGAGGGACCCTGCCGACTTCCATCCCTGTCCCCTTGCCCATCGCAGTTGTGAGTTCCGCACCGCTCGCTTGCGCGCGGCCGAGCATGGTTTCTGCAACAGCGGGCGCGTCTGCCTTGAGCGTGTAGACGAAGGCTTCGGCACTCTTGCCGATGGAGCCAACCCCTGCGGTTTCGCCTATGGCGGCAAGGCCCCCAGCGACCTCATTCCCCCCTGCTGCCACCCCGGCAGCAGCCGTGCCCTCAGCAACGGCAGTTCCGGCTTCGGAAACTGCCGCCACAGTGACCATCGTAATTGGCTCAGGCATAGTCAAGTCCCTCCATTCGCAGGACGTTCTCCACCGACGAAACACGGTCCCCCGATGTCTTCGACGCCAGGTCGACGGCAAACTGGCGCACGATGTGGTCGACGAGCACTCGGTGCCGTTCCACCAGCCCCGCATCGGCGCCGTCGTCCTTGGCCAGGACACACGCCATTCCCACAAGCCTATGGACTTGAAGAATGAGCTCGATGGGGTCGAATGAACTAGCTGCGGCAACTCGAACCGACTCGTCCGAGGTGGCCGTAGCGAACCTCTCAAGCAGAAGCCGCACAGGGATCGACGGGTCCGAGTTACC
Organism: uncultured Kofleriaceae bacterium; assembly: GCA_964516435.1. Classification (GTDB taxonomy): domain Bacteria; phylum Myxococcota_A; class Polyangia; order HGW-17; family HGW-17; genus HGW-17. Next base: position 12,907 of record CAZEZP010000029.1, read on the forward strand.
GACAGTCCAAGAGTAGTCGTACAGGCGCCGACACGCATCGCGCCACAAGTCGCCTCCACCTCTAGCGAGCGCCAGAAGAAGCGAACGCCATCGAAGCGAGGTTCCAATGCCCGCGTGCTCAAGGAGATCCGAGGCAACAGAGATACCTGCGCTTCCAAGACGGATGCTTGGGTCCGGAGCCGAAGACTGTAGCAGCGCCCGCACCATCAGGCGTATCACCGTCAACAACCCGTCCTTGTTGCATCTCACAAGAACTGATCCGTACACGTCCTCCGCAGCACGAAGAAGTTCGCTCGCAGAAAGACCGGGGTGCGCGAGAATTGCCCGCATTTCCTTCGTTTGATGGAGCGTCTCAACATCGAAGCGTCGCGATTCTAGTAGCAACTTGACTCCCACAAAGACAGCAAGGTCGACCTTCCCTCCACTGGCTGCAACGATGTCCTGCACCCATTTCGCATTCGGAGCCTGTGCGCCGTCCAGGATGGGGCGCCACATGCGCTCAATTGCCGTGTAACTGGGGGCGAATCCGTTACCATACGGTGCGGATTCCACCGGCCCCTCCGTGGTCCGAAGGAACCGAGTTGTCTTCACGGGGGCATCCATGTAGGACGCCTTGATGATCGCTTCGCCTTCTTGGAGAAAGCCCAGTTTCTTCCATGCAGTTTCATCAAGACCTAGCGCTCGGCCGATTTCCTCCATCTCGGCACCATCCTCGAGACGCATCACGATCTTGGTTCCGGTATTCGAGATCACGCTACGGGCGAGGTTCACCGGAGACTGGTCCACCACCATGACCCCGAGTTCCATCTCGCGCCCCTCCTGGAGAAGGCGGTCGATGCATCGAAGCAGGGTGCGACCCGCATTGCTCTCGTCGGCTGGCCGTCTGACCTCGAAATTCCGATCCAGCACGTTGTGCGCCTCTTCGATAACGACCAACCATCGCCTTGGAGATGGTTCGGCTGCACCCAGCGCTAGTTCGGTGGCCCCTGTCGGCTTCGTGCCGGCAGGTGCGGGTGCCTGGACATATCCACACGGTCCTTCCCCTCCCGCAACCGGCGACTGGCGCGTGCGTGGCCACACGCGCTTACCTTCAATATCGACCACATCGGATGCAAGCACCTCCCGGTCTCCCTGCGTGACGATGGTGCCCGATACAATAACAACCCTTTTCCTGAGCAACTTCTTCACTTCGTTCTTCTTCACAACATTCTGGCGCTTGTTCGAGTAGTCAGTGACCAGGTCGGAAATGGTGACCCTCGTTGATGGCGGCACCTCATCAGTGGCAGTCGACGCTGGCTCTGCTAGGAGATGGTTCGGCGCCGCCGTAAGAAGCAGCGACGATTGGCTGCGCTGCCGCATGCCTTGAACCGAACGCAGTCGGCTGAGCAGGAGGGTCATCACGAACGCGCGGATGTCGACTTCGCTGGGTGGCAGATCCTCGACTTCGACGATGACATCGTAACCAGGAGGAAACAGTTCATCGATCGGCTTGTTCCCCCCGTGGCTGAAGAGATCCTGGAATGTTGCATCCACGAATAGCGCCGCGCGGTTCTCCAATGCCCCCCGGTAGTTTGCAGTGACTTCCGGTCCGTAGTTCAATGTCTGTGCGAGCGCCCTCACGTGGGCGGCGAAATCGAGGACTGTGGGCCATGACGCGACACCTTCGTCAACAGGATGTCCGTTCTCTATGTCCCATCCGCGCTCCAAGTATGTTGCCTCTACGGCGCGCCTCATGAGCGGGCCAATCATAGCCTCGGTCGGCATCAACTCCGCGAGCGCATCGGAAAGCACCGCGATGTGCCGCTTCAGAGATGTTCCCGGTTCAAAGTAGAAGGGATTCAGACGCAAGGGGCGGAATCTTGTCCCCGCATACTCGTGACTGCTCCCAAGGGAGTAAACCAAAGGTGCCGGTCGCCCAAGCCTCTGAAGGCGCGTACGGTAGGTCCGCTTAGCGGTTTCGAAGACTACCACGCTCAGTCGCTCGTCGTTGAGATGGTTCAGGATCTCGACGACACGGGTCGTCTTGCCTGACCCCGTCGCGCCAGCCACAAGGATGTGCCGGAAGAGGTCCTGCCGTGGGATTTCAATGAACTCGGAATGATCTTCGCCGGTCATTGCAGAGAAGGCATCGGGGCCAAGACTAACCCGGGGAGAGTTGTCGTCCGGGGGACTGAAGGTTCGTCCCAAGAAGACGTTTCTCCTCAATCGGACGCCTGGGAGCTCCGCTTCCGGGAGGAGAAGGGCTTCACATGCCCGTGGCAACGGCAGGATCGGAGCGGCTTCCGCCACAAGATCCAGGAGAGGCTCTGTGCTCTGCAAGAGTTCGGCGCCGACACCGACAACAGGAAACCTGTTGAACGGGTAGTCCTTGGTCCTTGCGCCCGCCAAAACACCGACCAACGCGCCTCCTATCAAGTCCGCGTTGCGCCCATCCGCAAGAATGAAAGCCGACCACCGATAGCCGCCGGTGCCGTGGGCTTCGTGCAACGCGGAGATGGTCCGCTCGAGAGAACGGTCGGCAAGTTCGAGCATCGAGCAAAGCCGCTCGTTGCTACTGCTCCAATTCTCGTCGAACGAACCACCAGTCGAGGAACTTTCGGTGGTGGTCCGCGACTCGCCCTCGCTAAGGCTTAATGTTCTGGTCCACGATTGTGCGTCAGAGCGGGGTCCGACTGTGTGTCGTCTGATTGGATGGAAGATGTTCTTGATGCCCTCCAATGCGTTCTTGACCCAACCGTCGGTGCTCTGCTCTGAGGAGGTGACGCCTTCGCTGTTGGTCGACTGCTCCGAACGGTTGGTGCCCTTAGCAACGGATTTCTGTTGCGACCAGTTGCTTCCACGGCTCCCGCCATGTTGCGCGGTCCCGCGAACATGGGGGTGAATGGCATCACGGAGCTGCGTCGCCTGCCCGAGACGATCCTTCAGCGTGCCGGCATCAACGCGCTCGACCACAAAAGCGATGCGGTAGTCGCAATGGAGGTCTACAAGGGACTCGGCGACGTCATTGAGCGACTGGTAGTTCCTGGTTATCGCTCTCCGTTCGACCTCGCGGTGCTCGTCGTCCATGTCGCGCGGGGAAGGCAAGCCGCTGACACAGACGCAGCGTTGCTGACTGCCCGCAGAGAAGCCGAGGAGGTTCTGCAGTTCGCCAGGGTCGACCCAACGAAGATCAGTGCCCGGGAAGGCTTGCCGCTGGAACTGCGATACGATCATGCGGGCGCGCTTCCGACGCCAATCCAACTCGCCCGATGACAAATGCTGTGTGCGCGGAAATCGCACGGCCAACCAAAGCGTGAAGGGGCGTCCCGTCTGGTTTCCATCGCTACGGACATGGTCGAGGACGTACAGCAACTCTTCACCTGGCTCGAGCATAGTGAGGACGTTCTCCCAGTCCCACGCGCGGGGCATCTCCTCTTGGTGCCCCAAACAGTTCACCTGCACTGCTACGCAGTCAAGAAGCCAAGGTTGGAGATCCAGGCTCCGTGCATTCGACGTCACTACGAGCGAAGCGTCCTCGGGCCCCAGCCCCAGCAACAGTTCAAGTTCCACCGGGAGCACGTCCTGGAGCACGTCAGTGGTCTTACTCTTCGGTTGACTCATGAGTCCTCCTGCTGAACCACGGGTTTGGTGCTTACGACGGCAAGGAGCAGAGGACTGCCTCCGGGACATGCGATGCCGTGCTGAGGTATCCCGTCTCGCAAGACAACCTCCACGACCACGGCGTCGCCGACAGGTGGGCCGTTGGGATCTTCCAACGTCGACGTTTCGAAGCTTTCGCCGACCATGCCGGTTATGACAAGGCATCGCTCCGGCCGCTTGGCGTAGTACTTGTTGATGCCGTTCACCATCCGTTCCCGCCATGCCTCTAGCGTTGGTTCGTCGAACCCAAAACGACCTCGAAGGTCTTCAGGATGTGTAAACCCCCACGGAGCCCGCCATCCAGCCGCTCCATCACGTCCGCCGGCTATCAACTCATCTGCCCCATCAACTACAACTTTGCCAACCGGACAATCTGGTTGCGAGAGTACCCACCAGTCGGCCGTGCAGACATCGACCTGCGCAGGCACGACAACTCGGCCGGCAATAGAGAACCCCACATGTTCATCCGCAGGCTCCCTTGCGATCACCCAACAATCGTCGTCGGTAATGCGAGCCGTAGGCTTCATGGTGCTGGCATTGAACGCCTCTCCCGGCTCAGGCCGCACGACCCGCACATCGCCGGCTCCGATCGCGACAAATCCCGCCAGAAGGTGATGCTTCTCCTGGGCTGAGAGGGACGAGAGTGCGGGCTCCAGACGCCAGTCCCAAGGCTCTTTCGCGTCCGATATGAGTCGCGCGGCTACTTCGGCTCCGGGTCCGTGCGCATCAGCGACGCGGCGCAGACTGACAAAATCATCGGACGGGTGGATGACCGGGCGTTCAGGAAGCTGCACGCTCCGACCACGCCGAATCATCCAAACCACTGCAAGGACTGCGGCAACCGCAGCCACACCGATTAGAGTGGCGAGCGTCTCGGCATCCATGTTCATGACGACCTCCTCGCCGAAGTCCTTGTCGGACAGCCATGCCGCCGCAAGCGGCTGCGCTCGTGGTTCCCTCCATGCCGTGCAGATCGCAGCGACGACGGATACGGCGTCCAGACGCTCATCGATCTCGCCCACTGGGGAGTCGATGAGGGCACTAGCGCGGCTACGAGCGATGGATCGATCGACCCTGGGAGGTTCCTGGCGCGGAGGTGGCGAGAGTGGGTCATCGACAAAGTCACGGATAATTGGGATCTTCTTTGAAACATTTTTCAATTTTGTTTTCAAGAACTGGTGTCGGTGCTGCCACGATGCCAGATCGTGGCTTCCATACCTCGCAGCAATGGCGCTGTCTGCGCGGGTCGCCAACCAGTCTATTGCCGCATCAAGGAGTTGTACGCGGCCGATGGTGCTCACAGCGAATCTCCTGCGACCAAGGCCCACATGCCGCCGACTACTGCGAACTTGTCGTATCGTGCCCAGGGCTGTCGTTCGCGGCGGTCGGACCAGCGCTGGGTTTCCTCAAATCGTCGAACAGGAGCAGACTCCAACTGCGGGAGCGGCTCAGGGAATTTACGTGCCTGCGTAATGAGATCTTGGACGAAGGGAGCATGGACAACAGACACATCGAAGCCCGCCTCCGCCGCGAGCTCGGGCACAAAGTCGGCGAAGTGCGGATTTCTGCTGCCGCCACCCGTAAGGAGAACTGTGCAATAACGGACACCGCGCCACCGCTGGGCGAGCTTTTCGAAGAGGGCCTTAAGCGAACGCTCGTAGACGGAGCGCGTGACATCTCGGTACTCGCGCTGGTCGGCGTAACTTGATTCGCGATCGCGAGCCTCGGACCATCGCTTCCCGAGTGCTGCTTTGTACCGTGTTCCGGCAGGTCCCTTCTCCTTGCGACCGATGCGGCTGGAGATCTCCTCACCTCCGCACATCGCATCGCTGTGACTGAGATCAGGCAGCAGCGAGTCCTTCTGCAGCACGGAGATGTCCAAGCTCAGCCCGCCGGCGTCGAGGAGCACGACATGCTCCAGTCGTTCCGGGTGGGCAATCAGGTCCTCCATCCACTCGGCGGGGTCCGCGATTTTCTGGTCGACCGACGGTCTTGGCCCCGATGGGCCGCTTGGCTTCGAGTTCCATAATTTGTGCCACCAACTGCTATCTTCGTAGCGCTTAACTTCTGCGGCCTTTGATTCCCATTTATTACGCAAGTCCTGCTGCCGGCGACGGCGTTCCTCATGGGACGAGTACCGACTCGCATACGCTCGCGCCGCATCAACCAGAATTCTAAGAACAGACAGGTAGTGGCCCGCCAGAAGTCGGTGTTCAGGCACCAAGAAGACCTTCCCTCCGTCGACGAGGTGTTCACGGATTGCATCAGTGAATGTATGACCCAGGCGTTCGTCAGGCACATCGAGTATCGAGTTGTGATTGCTGTCGGTTGTCCGCCGCGGGTTGTTGGGATCGGACATCCAAGTGGTTCCATCGAGCCGGAAACGATAGAGCACCGTCTCTCCCGGCATCAATGGAACAATGGCTTCCCACATACTTTCGTTGAGTTTCATGGGTATGCCAGTGGTCCAGTTGTCGAAACTGCCCATCAATTCGACACGCGACTCGGCGCCCTTCGGTAGCCAGAAGCGCACCGGCTTCTTGTATGGTTGATTACCTTTTTCGCCCATGCCATGCAATAGTTGCTCACTCACACTCTCGACATCAAAACCGTGCGTGGTTGGAAGAGAAACGTAGATGTGTCGCAAGTAGGCGTTGTACTCGCGCCCAACCCAGCGTCTCAGCGCCGGAAGAGCACGGATCACCCAGGTACCCCACAACTCCCCGGTGGGATCCGCGATGAAGTCTGCCTTTCGATATGGCTCGACTCCCCAACCTTCAGCGAGACTCCGTGTGTCCTGCTCGCATTCGCTGATAGTGCCGTTGACATGGCAAAGCGCCCACTTCGTGCTCGTGGAGCCGAGGTCCAGAAGGAGATCGACGATCTGGGCTGCTGGGGGCAGGTCGACTGCAGGTAGGTTCGCCGAGATTGCGTCGTCCTTTCCAAGGACGGTGACTCTGAATTCGCCCTGCGGGCGCCCATGGGCGTTCGGAGCCAAGCCGCGCACTGCATCAGCAGAGAGGGATATTGGCGGGAGGAGCGTACGCTCGTTTGGACGAACGATGCACGTAAGGCTTCCTCGCCACAACATTCGCGGCGACTTCTGCGGTGACTTCGTCTGCGGGTAACTCACCAACTCGCAAGAACTGACCAGAAGCGCACTTGGAGCACGGATCACAGCCTTGACGTGAGCACTCCCGCGCTTCGAGAAAGCGATATGCGTATTGGAACAGTCAACAACAATGTCCCTACTCTGGAGTCTCGCCGCCGCCCTTGCAGCCGCTGCATGAAATGGAATTATCTGCAGCCACACAGGCTGCACCGCATCATCGACAGTGACCGTTGGGTCAAGGAGGTATGTGCGAATGGAAACGAGAACTTCCGCGGGTGTGGGCGGCTGAGGAGCAGGCCAGTTTCGCCTGATAGCGTCGTTCAACTCCTGTGCAAGTACCGAGTGCGAATATTCTCGGAAGTCTTCCCACTCGCACATCGTCGGAAGTCGATGCCCGTTCTTTCGGATGGATCCATCGAACCCAAAAATGCGCCTACCGGTTGCTTCTATCTGCGTCGTTAGATCAGCGTGCCCCACGAACTCAATCAGACGAGCGGCGCGCAGCCCGGCGACATGCCAACTACCGTCGGACCTGAACTCGGTTTCGATCAAGACGCGGAGGTTATTCGCCTGACGGGCTGTGGCGGGCTGCACGAGGATGAGTTGGGGCCACTGGCACGATACGCAAACACCCCCGCCGCGCTGCCAGTTCCCGCACGCCTCACAAACGTACCACACGGAAGTTTTTACTGCCTGGAGTGCGCTGCTGTCGTGCGTAACGCTCATTCCGTCTCCTTCCTCTCAGTGGAAGCCTTGGAGGCCGAAACGCAATTCAAAATCTCCTGCAATTAGCGTTACGCGAGAGGAGACGCTTGCCGTGACCGCTCTCCCCTCGATTCACGGTCGTGCAGGAGAACCTGAAATTCCTGACGAAATCCTCCTGGGCCAGTCCCTGTGTTTCTCGGAGTTTACAGATGCATGCTGGCTCATCGAATAATGCCTTTGAAACAATTCTCCGAACATTTATCCTAATCAGAGGCAAGATTGATGATATGAAATGCTAAGGTCGACGTCAAGAGGCAACTTGGTCTTCAACGAAAAAAATATTGTAATCATAGGCAACTACGAAACACGGGCGTTGGATACCGTCGCCTGGACTGAAATCGAGTTTGCTGCACGGCCATCTGCTTCTCGTGGTTTAAGGTCGCGGAGGATACGCTGGAGTTCGCAGAGACTCTCGTCGTCCAGCGAATCGAACTTGATGTTGTAGCGACGGACGGTCGAGCGCATAGCATCTGCCGCGATCCACTCAAACACCACCGCCCCTGTTAATCTTTACTAGTTCATCAGGCTTCCGCGCTCGCCAGTGTTGCGGCAACAACGGCCTTGCGAGCGCCGCGCACCTCGGGGTCGTCCTCCGGCTTCCGAGCACGGCGGTCAAAGTCACAAAGCGCGCGAAGGGCTCGTCGCTCGCGAGGAGCGCTGGCCGCGGGTCAGCCGGCAAGAGCGACAACCATGCTTCGCGCTTCGATGCCATCGTCCTTCTCCTCGGGCTGCTCCTCCACGCGGATCGAGTTGCTGTCAAACAGAGATCCATGCCCAGTCGACCAGAAATCACGGCTCTCGCCCCGCTCTCTGGCCATCCGAAAGCGCTCTTCGAACCTCCGCGAGCACGTCCTCGCCGGCATCTGGATCTCTGCATCGGTCGCCGAGGCCACACTGCGCGAGAGGCGAGCCGCGCAACGCCCACGAAATCTGGCCGAAAAAACAAAGCCCCGGCGAGGCAACGGCGGGGCGAAAAAAAAAGGCGACGGCCCAACCGTCGCCCATCATCATGCGCCTGTTGTAGGACTTGAACCTACGGCCTAGCGGTTAACAGCCGCTTGCTCTACCGACTGAGCTAAACAGGCAAGCCGACGCGCTTTCGTTCCGGATGACCGGAACCCGGCCGCGTCACGGAAAGCTGTTATATAGCTGCCCGCTTCGCTTGTCAACAGAAAAATCAGGATGCGTGCAAATTCTTGAAGGTGCCGGGAAAACAGGAAAAACGGGTGAAATTCGATTCGGACAACGAGCAGACAAAATCCGAGTTTGCCGATTCGAGACATGGCGGGTCACCGACTGGAAAGCCTTCGGACGGAAGTTCGACATCCGCTGGTTTCCGGTCCGGTCTCGGCCCCGGGAACGCAGATGACTTGAAGAAGAACGAAATCGCCTGGTTTCCCGCCAGCCCCTGAACCGTGCAGGCCCGGTACGTCGCGGGACGTCCCACCATGTACGGTCTGCCCGTGAAGCTCGTCATCTCGCTGGCCAGCGAGAAGCACCTCGATGTCTACCGCGTTTACAAATTCACCCTGCGGCACCCGAGCGTGCAGGCCAGAACCGCCCCCTTCGACTTGGCCAACGTCGGCTTCCATGTGCGCGCAACTTGCGAAAATCGCACGGAAAATCGAAGAATTCCCTGCTGCCGCCAGTCTTTCATCCGGGTGTTTCCTCCGTTTCCGAAGTTTCCGGTTGAAAACGCCAAAAGCGCTTCATATTGTGGCCGCGTCAGAGGAGGTCTGCCATGGAACTGCCGCGCATCGAACCGTACCGCATCAAGATGGTGGAACCCGTGACGTTCTCCACGCGCGAACAGCGGGAGGAATGGATCCGGGAAGCGCATTACAACCTGTTCAACCTGAAATCCTCGCAGGTGATCGTGGATCTCCTGACGGATTCGGGAACCGGCGCCATGAGCCAGCAGCAGTGGGCCGAAATCATGCTCGGCGACGAGGCCTATGCGGGCGCGTCCTCGTACTACAAGCTCAAGGAGGCCGTGCGCGAGATCCTGGGATTCGAATGGTTCCTGCCCACGCACCAGGGCCGCGCCGCCGAAAACGTGCTCTTCCAGACGCTCATGGGCTCGGATGCCCCGCAGATGGTGGTTCCCGGCAATTCCCACTTCGACACCACCAAGGGGCACATCGAGTTCCGCAAGGCCCGCGCGCTGGACGTCACCATCGACGAGGCCTTCGACACCACCTGCCTGCATCCGTTCAAGGGCAACCTGAATCTCGAAAAACTCGAGGCAGCCCTGCGCGAGTACGGACGTGAACGCATCCCGCTGGTGCTCGTGACCATCACCTGCAACACGTCCGGCGGCCAGCCCGTCTCCCTGGAAAACCTGCGCGGCGTGCGCGAACTGTGCACGCGCCACGGCGTGCCGCTGTTCTTCGATGCCGCGCGCTTCGCCGAGAACGCGTATTTCATCAAGACCCGCGAGCCGGGGCAGGCGCATCGCTCCATCCGCGAAATCGTGCGCGAGATGTTCGAACTGGCCGACGGCTTCACCATGAGCGCCAAGAAGGATGGCATCGTCAACATCGGCGGGCTCCTGGGCTTCCGCAGCCGGGAACTGTTCGAGCGTTGCTGCACCTTCAACATCGTCTACGAGGGCTACATCACCTACGGCGGCCTGGCGGGACGCGACCTGGGCGCGCTGGCGCAGGGGCTGCGCGAGAGCACCGAATTCGACTACCTGCAGGCCCGCGTGGAACAGGTGGGCTATCTGGGCCGCAAACTGCAGGAATACGCCATCCCCATCCAGTTGCCTGTGGGCGGGCACGCCGTATTCGTGGATGCGAAAAAATTCCTGCCCCACATCCCCCAGTCCGAATTTCCCGCGCAGTTGCTGGGCGTGGAACTCTACGTGGAAGGCGGCGTGCGCGGCGTGGAAATCGGCACGCTCCTGGCCGACCGCGACCCTGCAACGCGCGAGAACCGCTACCCGAGACTCGAGTTGCTGCGCCTGGCCATCCCGCGGCGCGTCTACCACAACGGGCACATGGACTACATCGCCGCCGCGCTCCGGAACGTCTGGGACCGGCGCGACACCATCCGTCGCGGGCTGGAAATCGTCTCCGAAGCACCCATCATGCGCCACTTCACCGTCACCCTGCGCCGCCTGCCCTGAACGGAAGTTCCAACAAAAATCTCGCCTTTCGGCCTTCTTCTGCTATAGATCCATCGGGTTTGCAAACAAAAGGCGAGGTCTGCCATGAAAATATCTTCTGCATTGTTGTATCCAGCCTTCATCATCGCCCTCGCTTGGCTTCCCTCCTGCGCTGGCGGCAGCACGAGCCACCCCGCACCAGTCGAAATCTGCGACAATGGATTCGATGACGACAACGATCACGTGGTGGACTGCCTGGATCCCGACTGCCTGAATTCGCCCGCATGCCAGTCGCCGTATGAAATCTGCACCAACGGCACCGACGACGATGGCGACGGGGCCATCGACTGCGCCGATGCCGACTGCGCCGCCAATCCCGCCTGCACCGTCAACCCCACGCCGGAAATCTGCACCAACGGCACCGATGACGACGGCGACGGAAAGACCGACTGCGCCGACCCCGACTGCGCTGCCAATCCCGCCTGCTCCTCCACGACGAACTGCACCGAGGACAACGTGTACACCGGCGCGCCGGCAGCCACGTGCCCGGCGGGCACCCAGTGCGGCATCACGTACCAGAACTCGACGTACTATCCGGAATGCCGCCCCAGTTCGACGTTCGCCGGCGGCATGTTCTACGGTGCCTGCGGAACCGGCGGTGCCTGCCCCTTCGGCAGCCTGTGCGAGCCTTCCTACGGCTGCATGCCGTTCTGCGACGTGGAACACACGCCGCCCTCCTACACCTGCCCGGGTTCCGGCATCTGCCTGTTCTCCATCACGACGACCAGCAACCGCGAATTGGGACTGTGCAAGGCCATCGACAACTGCGACGTGGTAGCCAACGACTGCCCCGGAAAGACCTGCGTGCTGCTCACCGCCGGCACCGTCTGCCTGGCGCAGACGGGTGGCATCTCTGAAGGGGATGCCTGCCAATACGCCGACGACTGTGCGGCCGGGCTGATCTGCGTGGGCACCTGCATGCGCGCCTGCTATCTGTCTTCCGGCGACCCCTGCGGCTTCTTCGAGGACTGCTATCAACTCGTGGACGCCAACAACAATCCCATCCCCGTGTACGGGGTCTGCGACAGCATCTTCTGACGCTTTCCGAAGATTCAGGCAGTTTCAGTTGCGACCGCGCCTGCGCAGGCGCAGCGCCAGGCCGGACAGCAGGAAAACCAGCAGCGCGTCAAGGCGCCCGGAAGCGCGGCCGGGAGCGGTTTTGCACGAAAGGCGGTGATCATCGGAGAGAGTCTTGGGCTTGACGGGATCCCCACCCTGAGCGCAATACCATGAATTCCCATCGGGGGTGGGAAGACAGGTCATGCCAGGAGCGCATGCCGACGTGTCCACAGCACATGGGGCGGAGCACCACGAGGCAGACCCGTCTTCGGTGACCACGCACAGCCCCAGGTTGCACGAGGTTTCCTTCCTGCAGTACTCCCCGACGCCGGACTTGCCGTTGGTGCAGGAATCCGCATCCAGGCAGGAGGAATCCACGGTGACGCGAACGGCGGTGGAAGAGGAATTGCCGGCGCGGTCCCGCACCACGGCGCGCAATTCCCTGCGCCCCTCCTGCGCGGAGGAGATGCGCCACGAGAAATACGGCCATTTCTTCTTGCCCATGGACTGACCGTCGAGGAACAGTTCCACCTCCACGCCCAGGCTGTCCTCGTCGCCCGTGACGATGTTCACGGTGAGCGGCAGATTCACGCGCGCACCATCGCCGGGATGAAGAAAATCCACCCACGGAGTCTCGCGGTCCTCACGGGTGCCCAGGTTGGCCGACAGCACGGATACGCTGTTCTGGAAGCGGCTCCCATCGCAGGCGGTGCCGTCGGGCACCGTACCTTCCCCCCAATCCGGCTCGGGCGTGACGTACGGGTTCATGATGGCCGCAGGATTGTCCTCGTGCGCCAGGCCAAAACCGTGGCCGGCCTCATGCACGATGGTGGTGACGATGTCGCCCAGCGAACCCAGGTTCTCGGCAAAGCAATACGCCACGTCGCGCTTGCTGGAATTGCCGCAGTCGAACGGGGAAACACCCACCATCCCGCCGGGAGACGGCGTGATGAGGCTGGCCGAACCGCCCACCATCATCATGGAATAGGCCGTCCCCGGCGCGGGCCGCTCGGACGTCACCACCACATTGAAGGGGGAATAGTAATGGCGCACCAGCCCCGTGATGGCATCGATGACCTGCTGGCGGGTCGTCAGCGGCGCCCGGATGTAAGGCTCGGCATTGAAGGGAGGGATGGTGACGCTCGGGTAGTCGGGAATCCAGGAAGTGTTGTTCTCGGGATCGTCCGAGCCCTTCGTGATGACGGCACCATCGAAGTTCAGGAACAGCACCACAGGCGCATCCCCCGCCCGCCAAGCTCTCATGGTGGCGGTGCATTGCCCGGGCCCCGGAAATCCCGGCGGAATCCGATACCCGCCGCAGTGAGGAAGCGGCTCCACGGCGGCATGGACCGTGGTGGGAACCCACGCCAGAAACAGCAGCATGCACGCGAACATCCATTTCATGAATGATCCCTCCCGCCCCGGACGGCGCTTTCTGAAAGTACCGGAGAAGCGGAGATTTTCAACGCGAATCTGACGGGGGTCGCTCAATCGGGACGCAGGAAAAGAAGATGGAGCGCCCAGACCGCCATCACAGCAGGGTGATGGCCACGTAGATCATGACGCCGACGGCCACGGCCGCCAGCACCACCACGGCGCCCAGCAGAATCTTCTGACTGCCGCCGCCACCCTTGGCAGCCTCGGCATCCTTGCTCAGGGCCGGATGGTCTCCCGACGGGAACGACGGGAAGGAACTGAAACTGGACTTGTCCCGCGTGGAAGGCATGGACGGCAACGACGTGGGCGGCAGCGAGGGCAGCGAGGACGGCAGGCTGCCCGGCAGCGAGGACATGTTGGCGGACGGCAGCGAGTTGCGCCCCCGGAACGTGCGCTCGCGGGTGCGCACCCGCTTGTCGGACGTCCCCGTGCTCTCCACGTGGATCATCTCTTCCCATCCTTCGGGAAGTTCATTGGGAAGCGGCCCCAGTTTCGCATTCTTCAGGAAGGCGAAGTAGCTCTCCTCCATGTCGTCGAATTCCATGACGCCGTCGCATTCGTCGCAACGGCTCGTGGGCGCCTTGGGCGCGTTGACGTTCTCCATGGATTTCGCCTCGATCAGGAGCACCTTTTCCTTGTCGCAGGAACTGCAGTAGTACGGGGCGAAAAACGACTTGATGACGGCATTGCCGGCGAAATTGTTGACGAGGTTGATCTGGGCCACGATGGCGGGCGATGCCTCCACGATGACCACCGACGTCCCCTTCTTCTCGATGGAGGCGAGCCAGTTCACCCAGTCGCGCACCCCGCAGGAGTTGATGCGCTCGATGTTGCCCAGATTGAGGATGAGCGTCCCTGCACCGATGCGCTCCCCCAACTCCTGGAGGTTGTTGTCTTCATCGATGACGCCCATGATGCTGACGTACTGAATGTTTTCCTTCTTCTTCAGTGAATAATGAAATTTTTGATTCATGGCTCACTTTCCAAGAGGCGATTGCGGTCCATGGAACGCGCCGGTATTCTATCGTTCAAGGCGAAAACGACAAGCTGAAAAACAGCTTCGGGAAAAAAATGACACAAATGTAATGATTGCTCACTGTATCACGTCCATAAATTTATCCCACCGGGTGGACAGGAAATTCTGCAGCAACTTCTCCGAACGCGGGGCGATCACGAAGTTGGCAATGACCTGATCGGTCATCTGCACGTGCTTGTTTACCAGGTACGCCATGCCCTGGAATGCAGAGGCCGGATCGCCGCAGAGCACCAGCCCCACCGTATCCAGCGCGAGATCGATGGAATCCATCCATTCCTTCAGGTTGATCTGCGGGAACACGTCCCAGGAAGCCGCGGACACCCGCTCCAGAGCCTTCTGGGCGGGGCGCTCCAGGGATGCCACGAACTTCCGGGCCGCCTCGTCCCGCTCCTGGGGCGGTAGCGCGATGGCATACATCAGTTTGCAGATTTCCTCGCGCTGGGAATCCGTGAGCAGATAGAACAGGCTGTAGCCGGAACGGGCGGCCTCCAGGGCGCGCGCCAGCAGGAACTGCACTGTGGAAAGGGGAAAATCGAAAATGCGGGGCTGCACCACGACCTGCAGGCCGTTCTGGTTGGAAAACACCAGCATCGGACGCGAGGTGATATCCGCCACCCACAGTTCGGCCGTCTGTCCCAGCGTGGCCTCGATCTCCTCCCATGTGAGCAATTCCGGCCCCTTGGCCTTGCGCGCATCGGAAAGCGCTGCATCCACGGGTTTGAAGGTCTCCTCCAGCCGGGCATGGATGGCGCTCCACAGTTGGGCCGCCGGCCCGGTGACGTCCTTGACGCCCACGAGGTTGCGGAAATCCTCGTTGGCCAGGGCGCCGTTGCGCAGCAGCCGGGACGTATCCGCCCCCGGGGACTCCGGATCGAACATGGCGCGCACGATCTGGACCCGGCGGCGGCGCGGGCTGCTGGGCGGAAGATAACTTTCCAGGATCTGCAGAAAATTCACGTCGTCGAAGTGCGTCGGCAGCAGGGCGTCCAGATGCCGCGCGATATTGCGCTTTTCCTCCACGTTCACGAGCACGTCCACCAGCAGCTCGGATGCCGGGGCGAACGAGCCGGCCGCGGCTTCCAGTTCGTCGATCGCCGCCGCCGTATTGCCGGAATACAACTGCAAAAGCGCGTTGTGCAGGGAGACCTCCTGGCGATCTTCGGCGGATGACACCGGCACCTTCTTGAGCAGATCCAGCGCCTTGCCGAACTCCCGCCGCTTCGCGAACGCATAGCAGTACAGGAAGGCATCCTGCGGCTTGAGCGCGGCCGGGTCCACCGACTGCAGCAACTCGGCCGCCTTGCGCTCCTCGCCGGCGTCCGAATACAGCATGGCAGCGAACGCCTGGATGCGGCCCTGCATGCCGGAATCCTGGCGGGCGATGGAAAGCAGCCGCTCCAGCGTGACGAGGCTTTCCCGGACCTGGTTGTTGGCGAACAGTTCGGACGCCAGTTCCAGGAGGACCGAAGGCTCGCTGGGCAGTTTCTCCAGCAGTTTGCGAAGCGAGTTGAGGGCCTCGCGGTTGCGGCCAAGATACTCCGAGAAGAAACGCGCCATAGTGATGTGCGCCTTGACGAGTTGCTCCTGGCTCAGTTCGCTGCCGGCCCTGGACAGAGCCGCGGCGAACTCGTTCCACGTGTTGAAGGCCTCCTCTTCCTGCTGCAGATCCAGCAGGATGCGCGTTTCGCCCACTACGGCATCGAGCAGGTGCGGATGGGTCCGGCGGGCCTGGCGGAACATTTCCAGGCCTTCCTGGTGGTGATTCTGCAGGACCAGGAGCCGGGCCCGGGCGATGTAGAGGAGCGCCGATGCCTCAGGGACATCCTTGACGTTGGCATAGATGGCCTCGAGTTCCTCCAGGAACTCCTCGGCCGTGAAAACGTTTTCGAAGGAAGTGATCACCTCGATGAACCGGTACAGGGGCTCCAACTGGCGGGGATTGAGATCCAGCGCAGAAATGAAACTGCGCGCGGCTTCTGCCCGGTCGCCGGAGTGCATGAACACGATGCCGCGGTGATAATGCAGTTCCGCCCGCTCCGCCGCGCTGCCTTCCGTAAGCACCTTGGGGCCCAGGGAGACCGCCAGTTCGGAAGCCTTCTCCCATGCTCCCTGGCGGAAATACAACTGGAACAGGGAACGCAGCGCGCCAGGCGAATCCGGCCGCAGCGCCAGCGCGGCGTCGAAAAAGCGCGTGGCCCGCTCCTGTTGGCCCAGTTTCTCCATCAGGATGTTGCCCATCTGCGTGTATATGCCGGCCTTTTCCTTGCTGTCATCCCAGATTTTCGCCTCCAGATCCAGGGTGCGCAGGACGCCGTTCCAGTTTTCGCGGCGCAGGTAGATATCGCGCAGGCCGTGCAGCGCCGGCAGGGAGGAAGCATTGTATTCGATGCTCTTCTTGTAATACTCGATGGCATCGTCTACTTTATTATACTTTGTCTCCAACACCGAGCCATACTTGAAATACAACGAAGACAGGATGGAATTGATCTTGTCGACGTCCTTTTCCTTTTCGATGTCCTTGGCGTAGGCTTCGATGGACAGGCGGATGACCCGGAGATATTCGTCCCAGTTCTCGGTGGTCTCGTAGATGCGCGCCAGGGAATCGAGCGCCTCCCGGTGATGCGCATGGTACAGCAGCACTTCCGTGTAGCAGGTGATGGCCCGGCTGATGTCGGACAGGTATTCCTCGGCGATTTGGGCCAGTTGAATCAGAGTGCCGATGCGCTGGGCATCCTGCGGCATCATCAGCAACTTGATGTTGAGCAGTTGCGCCACCTTGGGCCATGCCCGGTTCTTCTCGGCCTCCTCGATGAGCCCCTCCAGCGCGGGCGCCAGGGAAGCAAACCAACGCGGATCCGGATTGGGATGGCTCATGAGCAGTTCCAGCCACAGTCGCCCGGCTCCCCCCTTTTCCGGAATGACGCCGCCGCGCGCCATGTAGTTTCCCAGCCATACAGCCGCCGTCGCTGGCGCCTTTTCCCGTGCCCACAGCGTGCCCTGCAGATAGAGCGCCTTCTGGACGGCGGGTTCCTTCACCCGCTTGATCACGGCATCCAGCCGCTCCATGGCAGCATCCAGTTCACCCACGGCCACCAGCCAGCGGGCCGCAAGCAAATCGGCCAGGATTGGCGCATCCTTGCGCACGGCCGAAAGTTGCGCCACCGCATTCTCGTATTGCCCACGCATGGCCGCGATCAGCGCGCGTACGAGTTTCGCGAGATTTTCGGCCACCGGCGGCTTCTCCTGCGCATACAGGGCATCGAGGTCCTCCCAGCGTCCCATGGCGGCCCCCAGGCGGGCCCGCGTAGCCACGTCCTGATCCGGCGTGAGTTGCAGCGCCAACTTGTAGTTGTACAGACGGAATTCGGCCAGAAATGCGGCCGCCTGCCGGACGTAGGGATCGCTTGTCTGTGCTGCGAGATCCACGACCTCGGCGAAAGCCCGCCGGGCGAGCAGCATCCGGAAAATCCCTCTCGTGGCCAGAAAATTTCCGGGGTCCAGTTCCAGCACGACCCGGTAGAATTCTTCGGCTTCCCGGAAGCGCTTGAGCCGGTTCTCGGCGATCATCCCTGCCCGCAGGCAACAGGCCGCCTTCAACTCCGGGCGTCGCGCCAACTGGTACATCTTGTAGTACAGCCGCAGCAGCGTGGCATCCTCGTTGTGGCGGGCGGCGATGGAAAACGCCACGCGTACGGCCAGGGCGCGGGCCCAGGAAACATGCTCGGAGAGCGCCATCAACTGCTCGATGGCCATTTCTTCCCGGTCCCTCGAAGCATGCAGGAACTGGGCGGCATCCCGGAATTCGCCCTCCCCGATGTTGGCGAAGACGTTCATTTCCGTAGCCCAGAACAGATCTTCATCCTGGTTGGCCCGGCATACGTACTCCAGTTTCACGAGGGTTTCGAGCGCATTCTGCCGGGAAAAATTCCGGATGGCTTCCTGCCAGCGGCCGCGCAGATCCCCCACGACGATGCCCAGCCGGAACCGGTGTTCCTCGAGGCCGCCTTCCGCCAGGTAGCCCTCCAGGTCGTCGAAAGCCTGGAGTTGCTGCGCGGCGGTCACACGCTCCTCGAGCAGGCTGGCCGACCACGGCGTGGCCTCCAGCGCCTTCTGCGCCAGTTCCGGATTCGGGTGCAGAAACAGCCAGATCTGGCACCACAGGCGGGTCTGCGCCGGGGTCCAGCGGTGAGCATAGAGCAACTGCCGGTGGAACAGTTCCGCCAGTTCCTTGCCATCATCGGCGAAAAACATGGCGCGCAGCGAGATTTCCCCGCACTCCGGGGCATCCATCCCCGAAAGCCAGGCCTGGACGGCCCGCCCGTCCCCCAGGACATGATGATGCAGTTCGGCCGCCAGATACCGCTCGGTTTCGGGGATGTGCTCCCGTTCCGGATACAGCACGTCGAGAACATGGAGCACATCGAGAACGGAACTGGTGATGCGGGACTCTTCGAGCGGCATGATTCGGCACCTTTGTCAGGAGAACAGAGAATCATTTTTACCTCGATTTTGCAAGCTGATTGTCGGGAATCTCCCTGTTTTTCCGGCCCTGCCTCCCGGAGGAGAACGCAAACGAAACACCCGGCAACGCCCGTTTTCTTGATCCTGTCGGTTCCGCCGGCTATCGTGGCGCCATGACATGGGACGACGCCGCCGATTCCTGGTGCACCTTCCTGCGTGTGGAACGCAACCGCGATCCGAAGACCGTCGAGAACTACACCCGCGACGTCGGCCGGCTGATGGCATTCGCCCGGGAGCGGGAAATCGCCTCGCCGGAAGCCTTTGGAACTCAAGACGCCCACGATTTCCTGGCGCTTGCCGCCCGCGAGCTCTCGCCCCGCTCGATGGCGCGCCTGCTTTCCGCCGTGAAGGGTTTTTTCCAGTTCCTGGTGGATGAACTGGATTTCACGGACAATCCCTTCGGCCAGCAGGCGGGCCCCCGGTTCGAAAAACCGCTGCCTGCCATCTTCAGTGAAGATGACATCCGGACGCTCGTAGACGCCATCGGGAATGCGGACCCCGTGGACATCCGGGACCGCGCCCTGATCCTGTTCCTGTATTCCACGGGACTGCGCATCTCTGAACTGGTGCATCTGCGCATCACGGACATCGATTTCCACCGCAACGTAGTCTCCTGCGTGGGCAAGCGGCAAAAGATGCGGCTGGTCCCCTTCGGCAGGACGGCACGGGAGGCGTTGGAGCGCTACCTGCGCGATGTGCGTCCCGGCTGGATCGCGCGTTTTCCGGACTGTCCCTTCGTGTTTCCCGGGCGCGCGGGCGGGGCGCTGACGCGCCAGGCCGCGTGGAAGATGCTGGAGAAGCGCGCGCGCGCCGCTGGCATTCCGGGCCATCTCTCTCCCCATAAACTGCGCCACAGTTTCGCCACGGTCATCCTGGAAAACGGCGGCGACATCCGTTCGGTGCAGGCCATGCTCGGACACAGTTCGCTCTCCACCACCCAGATGTACACCCACGTGCTCACGAAAGATCTCGTGAAAACCATCCGGGAACACCACCCCCGCGCGCGCTGAGGAGCGGCGCACTACTCATTTTTATTATGGCTCCGCGCAATGATTGGCTCCGTGCCGCAGAGAGTGGGTGCCTTCAGTACTGGATCTTCCTTGGTGGATTCAGGTGCGTCAGGCGCAGCAGGTACGGAGTCTGGGGATTCTGGGCGTTTCCCGATTTCTC
Source organism: uncultured Kofleriaceae bacterium (assembly GCA_964516435.1). Lineage (GTDB taxonomy): Bacteria > Myxococcota_A > Polyangia > HGW-17 > HGW-17 > HGW-17. The sequence goes on from CAZEZP010000029.1 coordinate 32,815, forward strand.
CCGGATCCGCACGAAATAGCGCTGCCCCGGGTGGATCGCGGTCTGGACCTTGCGCATTCCGCCATATACGCCGCGCGTGTCTTCCATCACGACGTTTCCGAAGGAATCGAGGAGCACGAGCCCCGGGTCGATGGATTCGCCGCCGGAGAGTTCGACGAGAATCACGGGGGGATTGGACAGGCTCCCCTCCAGTTGGAACACGTAGAAATCCACGTCGTCGCGGGGAATGAGATAACCCCGCGTCTGCACGCCGGGACGCAGGACCCCGGCCTGTTCAGGGCGGTTGTTGGGCTCCCTCTCGTCAGCGTCCGATGCCACCTCGAACGTCCACGACAGCGTGTAGGCGGCATCCGGATGAAACGCCTTGGGGTCCTCGATCTCCACCCAGTGGCTTCCCTTCGACACCACCTGGTGGTGGATTTCCATGGAAGGCGCCCAGTCGGTCACGCAGCGCTTCACGGGCATGAGACACAAACGCAGATGCGAAAGTTCCGGGGGCGCCGAGAGCCGCAGCGAAACCGACATGTCCCGGGCGAAGTTCATCGAAAAAAAATCCTTGTCCTGTGGACGCGATATCGTACCCGTCATCTGGCCCGACATCCCGGAAAGCGGCGTGGCGGCGGGCAACTGGTCGTTGGGCTCCACTTCGTGGCGGCCGCTGGCGGTTTCGAACGTCACCTTGAGCGCATACTGGTTCTGCAGGGAAAAATGCCCATCCTGGCCCATCACCGAAACGTAGCGCGCTCCCAGGGAGGCCGGCGAAACCTGCCGCAGCGTCAGTTCCCCTCCCGCGGACACGGAAAAGCGGCGCACCGGATTCTTGTCCTGCTCGTTCCAGAACGCGAGCCACACGGGCATTTCGGAAATCCCCCGGAAATCGATACGCAAGACGCGCGAGCCGAAGTCCAGCCGGTAGAAGTCCGCGTCCCCGGCCGCATGGAGATAGCCCGACACGGCCTGTCCGGCGGTCAGTTCGCCGGCCGTCCTGCGATCGTTGTTGGGCTCCATCTCCTGCCCGGGGGTGGGCGTAGAAAGCCGGTAGGTCAGGGTGTAGGGATTTTTCAGGTCCGAAAGGAACGTCGTGTTCAGCCAGCGTTCCCCCACTACGAAGTAATACACGCCCGGCGCGATGGTGAGATTGACGATGGTCTCGTCTTTCCCGGCCGGTGCGGCATCCTCCATGTGGATCTTCTGGTTCTTCGCATCCCGGATTTCCAGCATCAGGTTGATGTTGGGAACGCCGGTCAGTTTCACCCAGAGAATCTTGCGCTCGGGACCGGGCACCTCGAAGCGGTAGAAATCGCGATCCGGCCCCAGTTGCACCACCCGCACGCGGGGTTCATGGATGAATCCGCCCACGGTGGTGTCCGGCGGCAGCAGCATGGCCCAGTTGGTGTAGTCGTTGGGCTCCTTTTCCTCGATGCCGTACGCCGGCCGCGGCTTCTCCCTCTCGTCCTCGGGCAGCACCAGATGCACCGGCTCCACCGTCTCACGTGCCGGCCGGGTCTCCTGCCGCACGGGACCGGCGTCCTCCTTCCCTTGGCAATGCGACATCAGGATGCACAGCGCCGCCAGGCTGACGGCGAAACGGATGGACATCGAAGATTCTTACCGGCCCGCGTCCAGGGCCTCGATCAATTGGTTGGTGATTTCCGACTCGGGCTTGGCATAGAGCAGAATCTGCGGATTTTCCGGATCGTGCGCGAGGATGAACGCATAGCCCCTGCTCCTGGCGAGCGTTTCGGCCACCGCCTTGAGGCGCTTGGAGAACGGCTCGGCCACCTTCTGGAATTCCTGGGCCAGTTCCTGCTGGCGCTTGACCAGATCCGCCTGCCCCTTCTGCACCTTCTTCATCCACTCGTCGTACTTCTTCTTGATTTCCTCGAACCGGCGCTGTTTCTCCTTGTCGTTGAGCACGCTGGCATTGGCCTGCAACTGCTGCCATTCCTTCTCGATGGCATCCTTTTCGGCCTCCAGCGGCTTCTCGGCCTTCTTGCGCTCCGCCTCGAACTGATCCTGCAGCGCCTTCTGCTTGGCCAGCACCTTCTTGCCTTCCCTGGAATTGTTGAGCACCTTGGCCGGGTTGAACCATGCGATGTTCTGCGCCCAGGCCGAAGCCGAGTACATCCATACCACTCCAAACACGGCGATCATCAAGCGTTTCATCGTCTTCACTCCTTGAGGATGCGCGCCCCAACCGGCGCTGCATCTCCTGACAGGAAAAAATGGGGTTTTATTCTATCGAATCTCCGTCCACGAGAACTTTTATCTCGGATGTCACGTCCACGCGCGGTCCCGACCAGGCCACGACTCCCTGGGGCTGCGCCAGCAGCACCACGTCCAGTTTGCGGCGGCGCGCCACGGTCTTTGCCGCTTCATCGATCTTTTCCATCAGATCCGCCAGGAAGCGATCCCGGATGGCGCCCACCTCCTCCTGCAACTTCTGGCGCAAATCCATGCACGCGGCCATCACGCGCTGGCGCTCCTGCAGCACGGCGACCTTCTCGGGATCGGCATCCGGCGCCTTCTCCAGTTCCTGGAGCCGCACGGCGAACTTCTGCAGCGGCGTCATGCACTGCTCGTCCAGCATCCGCTCCCGGTCGGCAATCTCCTTCTTGAGTTGCTGCACGCGGGCCTGCGCCCAGGAACACTCCTCCATCACCGCCTTCACGCGCACCACGCCCACCCGGTGAGCGCCGGACGAGGCGCAACCGGCCGCCGACAGCGCCAGCACGACCCAGAATCCCATGAAAACAGGCTTCATCAGAAAGCCCCCCCGATGCTGAACTCGAATACGATGGGCTCTTCGCCCTTCTGCGGAGAGAAGGGAAGGCCCCACTCGAAGCGCAGGATTCCCAGGAAGGTGTACCAGCGGATGCCGAATCCCCAGGAAGAACGCAGGTTGGTCAGCGAATAGTTCTCGTCGTCATCGAAGGCGTTGCCGGCGTCCACGAAGACCACGCCCTTGATCATCATGGCCTTGAGGATGTCGAATTCCACTTCCCAGTTGAAAATCAGGCTCTTGTCTCCGCCTTTGCGGAAGGAAAAGAGCGCCGCGTTGGGATCGGGGGAAACGGGGATCTGGATCCGCGGCCCCAAGGAATACGGGCGAAAGCCGCGCACCGTGTTGATGCCGCCCAGGAAGAAGCGTTCGAAGATGGGCACGCCGGCCGGGTCGGTGGAAGTGATGAGACCGATTTCCGCGTTCATCTTGAATATGAACGGGTCGAAGATGGGGAAATAGATCCGGGAAAAGGCCCGGTACCGGTCGAACACGTTCTGGGAGCCGAATTCGGGACGCGCGAACTCCGCGCTGACGCTGTGCATGGCGCCCTTGGTGGGGAACTGCCGGTTGTCGCGCTTGTCGTACGTGATGGACGCCCGCACGGAAGACGTGAGTCCGTCCTTGAACAGGTTCGCGACGAAGGCCGTGGAGGGGATCGTGAGGCGGGATCCCGACCCCAGGAGCACCCCCGAGGAGGACGTGTTGATGTCCACGTCCTCGAGCGTGTAGGTGAGAAAGACGCGCCACAGTGGCGTCAGTGCATAGCCCCACGTCAGCGACCCACCCGTTGTCTTGCGGTTGAAACTCTCGAAGGCGTACAGGGAGTTGTACAGCGAAAAGGAGAAGTACCACTTGGTGTCGAAGAAGTACGGCTCCACGAAGCGCAGGGAGAAATACTGCCGCAGGGAGGACAGTTGGCCCTGCAGCATGAGGGTCTGCCCGCGCCCGAACAGGTTCTGCTGGGTCACCTGCACCTGGGCCACCAGATTTTCCACCGTGGAATAGCCGGCGCCGATGTTGAAGGTGCCGGTGGAACCCTCCACCACGGTGAACTTGAGGATGGAGAGATCGTCGGCGCTGCCCTTGCGCGGCTCCACTTTCACATCCTTGAAGAAGCCCAGCCGGAAGATGGCGCGGCGGGAAGCCTCGATGCGGGACTGCGAGTAGAGATCCCCTTCCGCGATGACCAGTTCGCGGCGGATGACCTTGTCCTGCGTGCGGGTATTTCCAGCGATCTCGATGCGCTCGATGTGCACCTTGCTGCCCGGTCGGACGCGGAAATCCACGTCGATGGTGCGCTTCTCGTCATCGATCTGCGTGAAGGGCAGGATGTTGGCGTGCGCATAGCCCAGATCCCGGTAGCGGGTGGTCAGCGCCTGCAGGTCGCGGGCCATGCGGGAACGGTTGAACCACTCGCCGGCACGCGACTTGACGAGTTTTTTGTGCTCCTGCAGCAGGGCCGCCTTCGTCTTCGCATCGCCCGCCGCCACTTTCCGGTTCTGCGCATCCGTCCCCAGAAGTTCCCCGCTCACGGAAATGCCGGAAATCCGGTAGCGCGGCCCCTCCTCGATCGGAATGTGCACGAACACCCGGTTCTGGGCGGAACTGAACTCGATTTCGGGAGGTCCCACCTTGGCCCGGATGAAGCCTGCATCGTAGTACAGCGAACTGATGCGCTCGATGTCGGTCTTGAGTTCGCTCTCCTTGAAGACGCCGGAGGTATCGCTGAAGAACGCCAGCACGCCGGGCGGGCTGGTGGCGATGTTCTCGCGCAGGTGCTTCGACGAGAAATGGCGGTTCCCCGAAAAAGAGACGCCGCCCACCTTCACCCGGGGGCCCTCGGTGATGTAGTAGTGCACGTCGGCCTTGCGGTCGTCGACGAACTTGATCTCCATGCGCACCTTCACCAGGTAGAACCCGTCCTCCTGGTAGCGCTGGCGAATCTTGTCCTCGTTCTCCTTGGCCTCCGGGTCGTCGAGCACCGTATTGGGCTTGATGGTGACCACCTTGTTGATCTCTTCCAGTTCCAGTTGGCGCGTGCCGTGCACCACGATGCTGCGGATGGCGGGCTTCTCCTCCACCACGAACACCAGCCGGATCCCATCCTCTTCGTCCACGGCCTCCACGCGCACGCTGCGATACTTCTTGAGATTCCACACAGCACGCACGTCCTGGGCCAGTTGGGCGGGGCTCAGATGGTTGCCCACCTTGGTGCCCAGCACGGCCAGCACGCTGTTCTTCTCGGTGAGACGGTTGCCGGACACGTCGATGGACAGCACCTTGGGCGACATCCCCCCGCGCGGCGCAGGCAGATCCCTGGCCATGGAAAATTTCTCACCGGCGGCATCGGAATCCGCAGCGGAATCGTCCGTGTCCGTTTCCTCGTCGGGGTCCGGTGCGGCCCAGACTCGCCCCCCGGGAAGAGCCCACAAAAGGCAAAGCCAAAATATCGTCCACCGAATCGAGGTCTTACAATGCATGTTCTTCCATGGTCCCGTCGTTCCTTTCGGCCCCGACAGGAGGCAAGTTGCGGGATTCCTTGACCCGGTCGGACTGGATCCTTCCATCGGCCATGGTCACCTCGCGGGAGAAAGTCGCCGCCAGTTCCGGATTGTGGGTCACGACCACCAGCGTCATGCCCAGTTCGGCATTCAACTGCATCATCAATTCGTGCACGGAGCGGCCCGTCACGCTGTCCAGATTGCCAGTGGGCTCGTCGGCGAGCAGCAACTGCGGCTCCATCACGATGGCCCGCGCGATGGCCACCCGCTGCTGCTCGCCGCCGGACAACTGGCCGGGGCGGTGCGTCATGCGATGGGTCAACTGGACACGCTCGAGCGCCTCCTGCGCACGGCGACGCGCCTGCGGGACGGGAACCCGCTGGATCAGCGCCGGAATCATGACGTTTTCGAGCGCCGTGAAGGCCGGCAGGAGGTGATGGAACTGGAACACGAAGCCCACCTTGCGCGCGCGGTATTCCGCCAGGCGGGCGGAACTGAACCGCCCGATGTCCTCGCCCTCGAAGCGGATGATGCCGGACGTGGGCACATCCAGCCCTCCCATCAGGTGCATCAGCGTGCTCTTGCCAGCCCCGGATGCCCCCACCACGGCCACCCGCTCGCCCTTCTCGAACGTCAGGGAAATCGACTTGAGAATCCGCAGGGTCTTTTCCCCATGGACGAAATCCTTGCTCACTTCCACCAGTTCCAGCAACTGTCGCTCCCAACCGGCCGGCGGCGAGAAAAACTCTCGCCGGGTCTGCGCAAACGGTCTCGTAAACGGCTGACATCCCGTTTTTTATTCCAGGGTATTCAAGGGGGGAACCCCGCCGCCGAGCCTGCAGCTACATAAAACACAAGGCGGAAAAAGTGTCAATGCGCATCCGGCTGCAAAAGGGATTGCGCCGCTCGCCGGATCTCGGGCGAAAGGCCGGGATGCGAGGCCGCCTTTTCGATGGTGGCGCGAAGCAGGGAGCAGGCATCCTGGCCAGCATCGACCGGCCTCCGGCAATGAACGCGCATCAAATCGCCCAGTTCGGCCACGTCCTGGCCGCGAAACTGCAAATCCCATCCGGAAAGCATTTGCGCCAGTTCCCGGACATGATCCAGCGGGCAGTTTCGGTACAGGCGGGCCACCGGAGACCAGACGTGCAGGCGTCCCGCGAGCAGGATTTCCCGCGCCCAGGCGCAAAGGGACGCCGCCTCCCCGGGCTTCCATGACGGCATGCGGGCCGGGGACTCCAGGCAGGCGCGCAGCAGGGCGCCATCCCCATCGGCCATGGCCCGCCGCGCCCAGGTGCGCACATGGGGGAACGCCTGCATGCGGGAAAAACGCATCCATACGGGAATCACCCGGGCGCGCAGCACGGAATCGCGCTGCAGGTATCTTTCAACCGCATCCTCTTTCCCCGCCATGGCGGCCACGGCCGCCAGCGAGGCATCCATCGACAGTGCCAGGCGCGTGTTCGCCAGTCCCGAGAAAGCCGCCAGGAAGCGCTCCCACTGCGCCGCCCCGATGGCCGGCAGCGGTTCCTGCGGCCGCAGGTTGTTGACGGCGATCCGCAGCGCATGGACCGCCACCGCCTGCCCGCGTTCATCCCGCCGGGCGAGATACCAGGAAAACGTGTCCAGCACCTGGGGCAGGCGGGACGCGAGGGCGTGGAATCCCGACAGAAGGTGCCGGTTTTCCGGGGGACATTCCACCTGCGCCCCCACGGCCTGCACCTGGCACTTCGCGGCAATGCTGTCGAAACGATGGATCAGGGATTCGTCCAGAAGCACGCCGGCGAACGGATCCGCAGGAGCGTGCATGTGATTCGCATCGAAGAACTGTTCCACCAGACGGCCTTCATTCGCAAGCGATCCGCCGCCGGATGGTTCCGCCGGCCGGGCGCATGCGGCGATCGAAAAGAAAAGCACAGAGAGGAAAACGCTTGGGCGATGCATGTTCCGCTTGTACTTCAGCGAAGCGGGATGGTCAATTTCCGGTATGGCGTTTTCGGGAGGCCCGGATGTGGGCGCAATACGGTTTGACAATTGTGCGAATTGTGCTTTCTTAGGGTGCAGTTCGGTCACGAAAGGTTCGTCCGAATCGATGGCACAACAAGGAGTAGAGTGATGAAACGTTTTTCATGGATTCTGCATGTCCTGGCGGCTTTCGCTCTCGTCACGGGTCTTCCGGCCTGCGATGACGGCGGAAAGAAGAACAACGGCAACAACAACAACGACCTGTGCGGCAACAGCGTCATCGACACGGGAGAATCCTGCGATGGCGACAATCTCAACGGCTACGAGTGCGACGACATGATCGAAGGCTTCACGGGCGGCATCCTGCGCTGCGCCAGCGACTGCACGTTCGACACGAGCGGCTGCACCTCGGCCTGCACCAACGAGTGCGAAGACGGCAGCGTGCGCTGCAACGCCGCCGGCAACGGCATCGAAACCTGTACGATGGGCGCTTCCGGCTGCCTCGTGTGGCAGAACACCGCCTGCGACGCCGCCACGCCCCGCTGTGTGATGAACAATGGAGCCCCCACCTGCGCCGTGGACTGCACGGGCTCCTGCACGATCGGCGACACCCGCTGCAATGCCGACTTTTCGGGCATCGAAACCTGCGAAGCCGGCACCAACGGCTGCGGCGAATGGCAGAACGCCGCCTGCCCGGAAACCACTCCGGACTGCACCATCCAGGGGGGCCAGGCCATCTGCGTGAACAACTGCCAGGATGAATGCACGGCCGGCGATACCCGCTGCAATGCCGCCGGCGACGGCATCGAAACCTGCACCACGGCCGTCACGGGCTGCACCGTGTGGCAGAATGCCGCCTGCCCGGCTGCGACCCCGGCCTGCCAGGTGCAGAACGGCGCCCCCGTCTGCATCTTCGATTGCGGCGTGCCTGCCTGCACGCTGGGGCAAACACGCTGCAACGGCGCCGGCAACGCGATCGAGACGTGTGCCGCCGATGCCAATGGCTGCCCGGCATGGCAAAGTTCGGCCTGCGATGCCGCCACCCCCTTCTGCGAAATCGTCAACGGGGCGCCCGCCTGCATGGAGAACTGCCTCGACGACTGCACGGCCGGCGACACCCGCTGCAATGCCCTCAACCGGGGCATCGAAACCTGCGTCACCGGTTCCGATGGCTGCGCCGCATGGCAGAATGCGCCCTGCGACCCCGCCACGCCGGTATGCCAGGACATCGATGGCACCCCCACGTGCATGACTTCCGTAGGGTCGGGCGAATCCTGCGCTGACGCGATGATGATCCCCTTCCCCTTCTTCCTGCAGGGCGATGATTTCACGACGGATTTCACGGTGGAAGACATGAGTTTCAGTGATCCCTCCTGCGACCTTCCCGACATGGGATCCGGCCCGGAAGCCGTGTTCGCCCTTTCGATGACGGCCGGCCAGCAGGTGGTGTTCGCCCAGGGGCTGGGCATGGATGGCCAGTTGTTCATCCAGCAGACCTGCGATGCCGCTTCCGCCTGCCTGGACAAGGTGGACAGCGGCTATGAAGATGATGTGGAGCAAATCATCTTTACGGCTCCTGCTGATGGCACTTATTACTTTATTGTCAAATCGTATTATACAACTGCCTACTATCCCGCATATGGAATTGCAATATATGCTTATGAGCCATCCGGTGAGCTCTCCTGTGGCGATGGGTTCGATAATGATGGAGACAGCGATTTCGACTGCGAAGACGCCGACTGCGCCGGCGTGGACCCCTGCGGCGCTGAAAACACCCCGGCCCGCTGCTCCGATCGCTTCGACAACGACACGGATGGCGACGTGGACTGCGCAGACACCGACTGTGCCGGAATCGGGGCCTGCGGCGCCGAAAACACGCCAGCCGCCTGCGGCGATTCCTTCGACAACGACAGCGACGGTGCCATCGACTGTGCCGATGCCGAATGCACCGGCATCGGATCCTGCCCGTCCGTCGTCTTCTCGGAATCCTTCGACACCTGGCCGCTTTCCGGCTGGAGCATCACCGACGGCGGCACCGCCGGCGCCACGTGGATGAGTTCCGAAGGCTCCTCCCGCACGCTCGCCGGCGCCACAGGGTTCTTTGCAATCGCCGATTCCGACGATGCCGGCAGCGGCACCACATTCGACGATTCCCTGATCTCTCCCGCCATCGACTGCTCGGCGTATGCCTCGGTGGCCATTTCCTTCCGCCACTACTTCAACTCCTACAGCGATGTGGACGTGGCCACCGTCCTCGTTTCCAACGACGATGGCGCCACGTGGAGCGTGGTACAGGCGTGGCCCAATTCCACAGTTGACGGTGCCGTAGAGTATTTCGATGTGACCGCCCAGACCGCCGGCCATTCCCAGGTGCGCTTCCGCTTCCATTACGTGAGCGAGTGGGACTGGTACTGGATGGTGGATGACTTCAAGGTCCTCGCCCGCTAAGAATCCCATGCCGGTCTTTCCGCATCGTTCCTCTCTTCACGGCTGAGTGCGCACGGCCTTGCATCCACCGCAATGCATCGGCCATTGCTCGTCTGATCTCGATTTCCCGCTCGCCTCCGCCGTGGGCTCTGCCGTTGCCGCCATACACGCTGGCCGTAGCGGCGGTGGACTGCATAGAACCTTTCAGACGAATTGGCGCGAGTTGAATCGTCCTGCTGCTGGACGAGAACTACGGGGATGTCAGCGGAAAATGACAACGCTTCGCGGGTAAGCGAGCCAGAATCTCACTCGGCCAGCAGATCCGCCAGCGTCAGTTTCCGGGAAATCTGGTTGCGCGTGGGGTCGAAGACGGCCGGATCCAGGTCCGTGCGGTACACGCCGGCGATGGCGGCATGAAAGGCCACAGGCGCTGACAGGTGCACCTCCGATTCGAATGTGCGCCACAGTTGCGGGGTGATGCGCACGCCAAGTCCCTGCATGCAGCCGGAAGCAGAAAAACGCGCCTGCATGCGGTTCTGCACATGCGCGTTGACGATGCCGAACACCGTGGTCACCTCGGATACGCTGTCATACCCGTAAAAGTGATCGAACGTCACGCCGGCAGCCGCCAGTTGCGGGGAAAACACGTCACGCCCGTCCCGGTATCCGTTGGCGTACACGTCGTGCGCCACGGCCTCCAGAAACCACTGGCGGGCTACGGTGGCATCCTGCGCGAAAAAGGCGATCTTGGCGGCGGCGAGCGTCGTTCCCGCCTTGTTGGCGAACGTCCCCCACGAACCGAATGCCAGGAAATCGCAGGCGTCCGGCACCGGCCGCTGGTTGAGCGCGCCGTTGAACATGCGGGCATCCAGCAGGACCAGTTTCGCGCGCTGGGCCGGCGTGTAGGCGGAAAAAGGCGCCCACACGGCGTCATCCAGGGCATTTTGCTGCGTGGTGCCCGGAAAGATGCCGTCTTCTCCCGCGGCATTGGTGAACACCACCACCTCCCAGTCGAAATTCTGCGGATCTTCCACGAGGTTCAACTCCGCCAGTTTGGACGCCATGATTTCCGGTGTCGTCTTTCCTCCGTCGTAATGATGCCGGCAATTCGTGGTGGCATAGGTGACGCGCACCCGCTGGACGGGCAACTGGGCCGCCAGCGCCACGGGCACCATTTCATCGGCGCCCCAGGAGACGGGGCGGATCAGCGCATCCAGGCCATGCGCAGACAGCATGGAAGCCAGGCGCTGCTCCAGGCGCGCCTTCACGGTGGGGGCATACGAGGAAATGGAATCCCCCATGGTGTAGTACACGGCAGCGACGTCCAGTCCGAGCGCCTGCGCCCATTCGATGGTCTTCTCGCCCATCCACAGTTCGAGATCGTGGCGCTCCAGGAACCAGGTCTGGTCGCTCGTAGCCGTTCCGATCCCGACGAAATTCCCCACGATGACGATGCGCTGGCGGCTGCGCAGGTAGTCTTCATAGGCTTCCGGCGCCTGGGCGATGCGATCGGGAATCACGAACGCCGTGGTACAGCGCAGCGCCAGGGGCAGCATGACGTACATCTGGCGCACCATGGAATCCACCTGCCGGCGGGGCCCTAGCACGAAAGGCGGATACACGCTTTCGGAACGGAAATCCGGTCCGGTCCCCGGCCAAATTCCCCGCCCCTCCGCATCCTGGGGCGTCGGCTGCCCATAGCGCGCGCCCGCCTGGATTTGCGCCAGCACCTGCGCCGCCCGCACGGGATCGTAGGGGGTCTTGACCCGGATGCGGATGACGGCCTGCTGCACGGGTTCACCGGCCGCATCGAATCCACGGGCGGTGATTACGCGATCGCCGAGCCGGTAGAAATCATAGGTGACGGCGAAATCGCCGCCGGCCAGACTGCGGCCGATTTCCCATCCATCGGCATCGTAGACGACCGAGGATATACGGCTGCCCGCCCGGACCGAAAACGTGACGGGATTGTCCACGAGATCGCCATCCGAAGGCTGCGCAAAAGCCAGGAAGTCATCCGGAAGCGCGGCATCATCCGCATCCGCATCGGAAACGGCATCATCACGGACATCGGCGTCCGGCCGCGCGTCCGGGTCCGCATCCGCGGCGGCATCCGCGGCAGCATCGGGCGAGAAACGGGACTCGTGCCCGCAGGCCAGCAGGAAGAACATCGCGAACAAACCGGCAAAAAAGAGAAGTCCGTGTTTCATGCGCGCTCCAATAACGCATGTAACGTAACCGGGAATCCAGGATTTGTCGAGTTCATTTCTTCAGCGAATTTTCGAAATCCACCCCATCAAAAGCAGGGGCCAATGCCCGCATCCCGGCATGGAATCCGACTCCCTGGTCTTCGGCTCGTGAAAGTTGGAAAGATTGCACCCGTTCTGAAAACTGCAGGCAAAAAGGCGCGAAACTTGCCGGTTGCGCTCACGGCAGGAACTTGCCCGCACCGGAATGGGGGCCGCGAATGATCCGCTTCATTTGGTGGAGGCGCCGGGAGTCGAACCCGGGTCCGGAAGTCGTCCACGAAGGCGTCTACGTCATAGTCGGTGATCTGGGTCTCATGCCCCGGGACGCCCGCCGACAGGCTTCCCGTTGCACCAGCCGAAAAAATCTCATCCGACGGCATTCGGCATCGGCCGGACCAGCGGACATTTGCCACGCCTGCTCCCCGCGCCATCCGCTGAGCTCGAGGAAAGACGGCTACCTGAAACTAGGCAGCGAGAGCGAAGTTATCGTTCGCAGTTCTGTTTTTCCGCCTGTTTAACGAGGACCCTGCGGAGACCTCGGACGCAGCCTGCGCTTCACATACCCCCGTCGAGGCCGTTTCGCCCCCAAAGGGTGAAAGCACAAAGGAAATAGTTCAACCTCCCAAACGTGTCAAGACAGGAAACCGATTTTTTCCTTTTTTTCTTGCATTTTCATTTTTTCTCGTCGGAGCGAGAGGATTTGAACCTCCGACCCCTTGACCCCCAGTCAAGTGCGCTAACCAGGCTGCGCCACGCTCCGGCCTGCAGGTCAACCCTGCCGGCTTTGCAGGATGTCATCGAGCCGGCGAACCAACTCCTGCACCCTGCTTTCCGCCTCGGCGATCCAACTCTTCCTTTCGGAAGACGCCGCATCCACCGACGGCGGCATGCCTGAATCCACCACCCGTTTGAGGCGCCGCTTCGCGCCCCACAGGGTGAAGCCTTCTTCCCGAAGCAACCGCCTCAGGAAATGCGCCTGCTGCACGGCCATGGAACCAAAAGTTCCATCCGCCGAAGGCGCCAGGCCACAATCCGCAAACTCACGAACCCAGAAATCCAACTCTTCCGGGAGAACGCCCAATTCCTGAATCAGACGCTCCCGCTCCATGCTCCTTCTTACTTCGATCCGTTCAGCGCGTTCTTGAGCAACTGGCTGGAACGGAACGTCAGCGCCTTGCGGGCGGCGATGGTGATGCTCTCGCCCGTCTTGGGGTTACGGCCCGGGCGGGCCTTCTTTTCCTGAATCAGGAAATTGCCGAAACCGCTGATCTTGATGTCTTCGCCCTTCTTCACGGACTCCACCATGGCATCGAACATCAGATCCACGATTTCACCCACGCGCTTCTTGTTCAGAACCAGTTCCTTCTTGCCTTCGGAACTGTTGAGTTGGCTCACAATGTAATCGACGATATCGGCCTTGGTCATCATATACCTCCAAGTCGTGAACGGGTTTCTAATCCATTCCCGCGCCCATTGTCAACGGGAATTTCCTATTTCACCATCTTGACGATGTGCTCGAAGACCTTCGGTTCGGAAACGGCCAGGTTGGACAGCATCCGGCGGTCCAGGCGGACGTTCTTCACCTTCAATCCGTGCATCAGCCGGCTGTAGGACATCGCATGCATGCGGGCGGCCGCGTTGATGCGCGTAATCCACAGGCTGCGCATGTCGCGCTTACGCTGCTTGCGGCCGCGAAAGGCGGCGGCCCAGGCCCGGCGCACCTGGATGACGGCCGTGCGCCACAATTTGCCGCGTCCCAGGAAGTAGCCGCGGGCGGCCTTCAGGATGCGATGATGACGGCGATGTGTGCTGGTACCATTCTTTGATCTGGGCATGACCGAACCTCTTTCCTACAAACCGGGCATCATCCGCTTCAGGTGCCGCCTGTTGGAAGAATCCGCGATGACCGCGCGGCGCAGATGGCGCTTGGTCTTCGTGGACTTCTTCGTCAGGATGTGGCTCTTGTAGGCATGATTGTGCTTCACCTTGCCGGTCCCCGTGATGCGGAACCGTTTCTTTGCGCCACTGTTGGTCTTGGCCTTGGGCATGATGCTCTCCTCTATTATCTTTCTGCCTGATGGGGACTACGCCTTCGGTGCCGGCTTGCCGGGCTCACCGAAGCCCGCGAACAGTTCGGCCGCCGACAGGGTGGAGCGACGGCTCATCTTGGCCTTGCGGGCTCTGTTCTGGTTCTTGTATTTCCGAAAGCGCTTGGTCCATGTTTGTTTCGTCAGAGACGACATGGGTCACCTCCATGGGGAAGCGTGTTTAGTAAAATCCCAATGCCTTGTCAAGCATTTCCGGCATTTTTTTTGTGGGCAAAAACATGCCGGAAAATCTCCTGGGAATTTTCGTATAATACATTGAAATCATTTGATTTTATCATACACGAATGCGCTCATTCATCTCTCTTTTTCCTCCCGTCGTCAGCCGTGGCCCGCCGTTTTTTCCAGATCTCGCAGTTGGATCACCGGGAAAGTGGTCCCATCTGGCAGGTCGGTCGGCCTCGCACGCGGGCACGCCTCCACGTATTTCTAATGGACTCCATCGCAAGCCACCGGCGGCCGCGAGTGGCGCAAGAAATCAAAATTTCATAATTTTTTCAATTACTTGTGCATTTTCTCCAGGAAAAAGAGAACCAGCCTTCATTTTCCTGTTGACAACCCGGAGCAGTTCCTGTAGCAAGATTGCCGGTGTCGCGACGCGGTCGTGGCGGAATTGGTAGACGCGCTAGATTCAGGTTCTAGTGGGTGTATTCCTGTGAGAGTTCGAGTCTCTCCGACCGCACCGAAAAATTCCATGACATTCTTTTCCAGGCATGAAAAAAGCGCAGAGCGCGTTCGTGCGCCTGCGGCTTCACACCGAGTGCTGGCGCTTCTGGCCGCCTTTTCCGCGGGCGTCTTCCTGGCACTCATGGCCTTCTACGTTCCAATGTTCGCCGCGCGATTCTCCTATCCGCTCGATCTGGAGTGGATGGAGAGCGGCGTGCTGCTCCACGTGGAGCGCATGCTCGACGGGCAGCCCATCTACGTGGCGCCATCGGCCGACTTCATTCCGTTCGCCTATCCGCCCCTGTTCTACCATGCGGCCGCACTGGTTTCCCTGTTCACCGGGGTCTCGTTCCAGGCCGCGCGGGCCGTTTCCATCCTGGCCGCGCTCGTCTTTCCCATCGTCTTCTTCGCAGCGGCACATCCCCGCCGCCGCCGTGGCACGCTGGTGTATTCCCTCTGGGCCGCCTTGGCCGGAACTTCCTTGATCCTGCTGGAATATTTCACGACCGGATCCTGGATCGACCTGGCCCGCCCGGACACGCTGGCGCTGGTGCTGGCGCTTTCCGGCGGGCTCGTCCTGGTGAAGACCCGCACCTGGAGCGGCGCCATGCTGGCCGCCGGGCTCTTTTCCGCCGCCTTCTGGACCAAGCAGACCATGGTGATTCCCCTGGCCGCCGCCGGCCTGTGGCAAGCCGTCCTCGACTGGCGGCGCGCGGCCGTGTTCGCCGCCGCCATCGCCATCCTCTGCGGCGGCATCATGCTGATCGCCATCCGGGCCACGGATGGATGGGCCTGGTTCTACCTGCGCGAAATCCACCAGCGGCATGCGTTCGACGTGCAGCATGCCTTCTCTCATACCCCCCGGCTGCTGGCCATGCGCCTGTGGCCCGCAGTGCTGGCGGGACTGGCCGGCCTGGCGGCCAGCCGACGAATTTCCGCCGAAGCCGCCTTCTGGTGGCTACTCGCCCTATCCGGTTTCCTGGCGGCCTGCATCGGCAGCGGCACCCAGTGGGCCCACACCAACGCGCTGCTGCCGGCCGTCGTGTTCCTTCCACCCGCCGCCATCGCTTCCTGGAACGGTTTCCTCGAAGACCCCGAGCACCGAACCACCACCCAAAGCCTGCTGCCGGCCACCGCCATGGTCCTTGTGCTCTTCCACGTGCACACCCGGCATCCCGCCGCACGCGAATTCCGCAATGCCACCCCCACCCCCCGGGATGTCGCCGCAGCCCACGCGCACGTCCGGGAACTGCGCGCCTCGAGCGCTCCCATCCTCATTCCCTACCATCCCTGGAACGCACGACTGGCCGGTTCGCCGGGCCATTTCCACCAGCATGCGCTCTCGGACATCCGGGCGGCAGGACTTCCCGTTCCGCCAGACATCCTCGACGGGTTCCGTTCGCAGCGCTGGAAGACCGTGGTGCACGACCGCATCGGCCCCGCATATCAGCGGCAGTGGCCGGGACTCGAAGCCTTCTACCGTCTCGACGGTCCCCTGCGGGTGCGCACCGTCCGAACCTTCTCGGGAAACCCCTGCGGTCCCCGCTTTTCCTGGAGTCCCAAAGAGCCATGAAGAACCTCCTCGACATTTCCATGCCGGTGCACGAACGGATGTCCGTGTTTCCGGGCGATCCGCAGCCATCCTTCTCCACGGTGGTGGAAAGCGGGGTCACGTGCTCCATCGCGACCCTCTCCCTGCATGCGGGCACCCACGTGGACGCCCCACTGCACGTGTTCGAAAACGGCGCCGATGCGAAGGGAGGGTTCATTTCCGGCCCTGCCTGCGTCGTACATGCCACCGGGCCTGTCGTGGATGCCGCCCAGGTGCGCACCTGGCCCCTGCGCCGGCGAGACCGGGTGCTGGTGCATTCCACGCTTCCCCAATGCCGCATCGACATCAAGGCCGCGAGGGAACTGGTGGAGCGCTACCGCATCCTCCTGCTGGGACTCGGCTTTCTTTCTCCCGACGCCATGGACGATCCCCTCCTGCCGGTACACCGCTACCTGCTGGAAAACAGCGTCGTGCTGGTGGAAAACCTGCGCCTGGACGGCATGGCGCCCGGCCGCTATCATCTGCACCTCGGATGGCCTTCCCTTCCCGGCCGCGAAGCGGCCTGGGCCAAGGCGGTGCTTACATGGTGACGACCGGCGAACGAATGGGCAGACGTTCGATCCTGCTTTCCTGGATCGTGCTGCTGCTTCTGGCCTGCACCCCCGCCCCGACCCGGCGGCCGCAGAATCCCGCCGATCCGCATGCCCTGCTGCGCACCCGGATCCAGCGACTTCTGGAAACCGAACGAAATCCGCAAGCACGCTGCCGGCTGCGCCTGCAGGAGGCCGTCGTGGATCTGCTCGATGGGCGAAACGCCGCGGACCTGGCCCCCCGCACCCGCCCGGATTGCACTGAAAACCGCAGTGCCATCCTGGAATCCATTGCGGCCATGCTGGAAGGCGACCCGTGGCTCGCCGCGGAAAAGGCGCTCCATTTCCTCGAAGCCACGGAAGGCGACGATGCTCCCCTCGTGATCTGGCTGCGCAGGCTGGCCGCACTCCCGCTCATGGACGCCGACTTCCCCGAGGAAGCCTTCATCGCGCGCCTGGAGCGTGTCCTGGCCGCCGACCCCACCCTGCCCGCGCTGGCCATGGCGAACGGGCTCGACGGACGCCTCGTTTCGCCCGGCCGACGGGAAACGGGCGCCGGACTCGCGTTCCGCATCACGCAGCGGGTTCCCGTACCGGGCCGCTTCGCCTTCGCCTCCGGCGCCACCGGACTTCCCTCCCCAGAGAAAAAACTGGAAGAATGGCAGGACGGGCAGCCCCTCTCCTCTTCCAGCCTGCATCCGGAACGGGTGACGCTGGAAATCGACGCATCCTGCCCGCGGCCGGAACCGCTGCTACTGGAACTGGCGCCAGGCGGCCCCGCCATCGTGCAGACGTCGGATGGATTCCGAGCCGATTCCGTGCAGACCCCTGGCGTGGAAAGCCGCACCTGGAGGCTCGTCGTGCCCGGAATCACCGGCCAGCGCACACTGTTTCTCCATCTGGCGGCGCTGGCGGATCCCCGTTTCCCCCGCATCCGGTTGCTTTCATCGGCATCCTGCTCGTTCGCCATCCCACCGGTGCCGCGAATCCGCATCCAGCCGCCGCCGCCCGAGCCGGAAGACCTGGCAAAACTGGTGGAAGCCGCAGAATCCGCCCGAATGGGATCCGTCGCAGCGGCACGCCGCATTCTGGAATCCTGGCGCAGCGGAAAAAACCGGCCGGCGCTCGTCGACTTCCTGCATGCAAGAGCGCTGCTCGCCGACGAGAGCCTTCCACCCGAAGCCGCCAGACGCCTGGCGCGGCGCATCCTGGATGCGGCGCCACAAGCGGGATGGGTCCTGCGTGAGAAAGCCGCTCTCGAACTCGAGGATGGCCATCCGGAGCGGGCCCATTCCCTGCTTTCCCGCCTGAAGTCTCCCTGGGCCGCCACCATCCGCGCACAAATCACGTCCTCCGGACAAGACGGGACTGAGACGCTCGCCGACCTCCTCTTCGCGGCCCGGCATTATCAGGTCTTCACCACGATGGCCGCCGCGGTATTCGACAACGACCCGGCACTGGCCATCTCCCGCCTGCGCACGGCCAGCGCGCTCCGGCCCGACCGGATCGACCTGATGCAGGGGTTCCTGCGCCTGCACCTGCATGCCGACGCCGTCGCCGAAGGCCGCCGCGTCATGCAGTCCCGCGGCGCCATCGACGCTCCCCTGGCGGCCGCCATGATGCAGGCCTGCCGCGGCGCCGGAAACTTCGCATGCGCCGAGGAATGGGCCCGCAGACGCCTGAGCCTGGAACCATCCTCCGAAACGGCTTTCCTGCAGTGGCTGGACGCGTGGCATGCCGCGAACGGAGACGACACCGAAAAAAATACGATGGTACAGGAACTGGAGCGGCATGTGCGGCTCTTTCCCTCCCACCGCGATGCATTGCTGCTGTACTGGCCCCATCTGAAAAAACGAACGGTGCCCCTGCCCGATCGCGCCCAACTGATCCAGGCGAATTTCGGCCTTTTCGCACCCGCCGCCTTTCTTCTCAACCGGGAAGAACATTTCCTGTCCCCCTCTGGCGGCGGCATCGTGCTCGTGACCCGCTGGGTGCGGCTGAACACGCCAACGGCCGTGGAAGAACTGGGAGAACTCGAACTCCCGGCGGATGCCGTCGTGGTGGAGGTCCAGACGCGCAAGGCCGACGGCAGCGTGTATCCGCCATCGGCCACTCCGCAGAAATCCTCCTTTTCGCTGCGCAACCTCGAGCCGGGCGACATCGTGGAGTTCTCCTACCTGCGCCCCAATCCCGCCATTCCCGGGATGCCAGGACGCACATGGGGCCAGCGATTTTTCTTTTCCCACCGGGTGTTTCCCACGGTGCTCGCCCAGTGGTTCCTTCACGCGCCGCCCGGAATCGAGCCCATCATCCTCACCGAGGGCGAACTGCCTCCCATCTCGAAAACCCAGAACGAGCAAGGCTCGCACTTCGAACTTTCGCTGTGGATGCGAGAACCGCTCCCAACCGAAGCGCGCATGACCCGATTCACGGCGCAATCCGTGCGCGCCCATGCCGGTTTCAGGGACGGCGACGTCCATGCGCTTCTGGCCGAGGAAATCCCCACGGCAGAACTGGACAGCCTGGAAATGCGGCGACTTGCACGGCGGCTGTGTCCCCGTCCGGCCCGCACGTGCATCCCGCGCACGGCACGCTGGGTGCAGGAAAACATCCGGCCGGAATCCACCGGAGCCCGGCCTGGGCACATCCTCCAGCGCCGGGCGGGCTTCCGCCCCCACCTGCTCCATGCGCTCCTGCGACACGAGGGCTTTGCGCCACGCATCGCCCTGGCGCGCCCCGAACGCCTTTCAGTTACCGAAAATGCCGCATGGCCGGACCCCCAGGATTACCCCGTGGTGCTGGTGCACGTCCCGGATTTCGGTTTCATCGATACCCGCTTCTCCCACCTTCCCCCTGGCCACGTAGTGCCTGCCCTCTCGGGCAGCGAAGTGCTGGTGCTTTCGGGAAAGCGGGAAACCGCCCGGCTGGATGCCGCCCGGCCACAGGAACGCGCGATGGAGATTCTCGTCCGCCTGCAGACGGACCACAGCGCCTCCATTTCCCTGCATGAAACATCCCGCGGTTTCTTTGCCGTACAAAAAATCGAGCAGATGCAGGGACTCTCGCGGGAAGCCCTGCAGGAGCGCATCCAGACCGAATCCCTCCAGAAGACCTTTCCCGGCGCCCGGGTGGAAGACGTCCGCTGGCGCCGCATCACCCCCGACGGCGACGACATCGATCTGCAGGTGCGATTTTCCGCCCCGTCCGTCACGGTGAGCACCAGGAGCGGAATGGAAATGCGGCGCCTCCCGTTCCCCTGGAACCTCTCGCGGCGCTATCAGGTGTTTTCCCCGCGCAAGACCGACTTCCTGCCCGATGCCCTCCCGCGCACGCGCATCGAGATCGTCATCGAGCCGCCGCCCGGATTCCGGCTGGAAGATGCGCCGGAACTGGAGATCGCCGCCCGATTCGGAAAACTCCGCCGCGAGATGCGGCTCGAGGGGAAAAACGCCCGCATCATCCTGGAAAAGAGCCTGAACACGGCCATCGTACCGGTGGCCGAATGGAAGGAATTCGCAGAATTCTGCCGCAGCGCGGACGAAATCGAAACCATGCCCGTCACGCTGGTGCCGCTGCTGCCAGGTCCATGAAGGAGTCCCCATGCGCGCTTTCGTCTTCTGGCTGTCACTGCCCTGGCTGCTGGGCTGCCATCGGGAAGCCCCGGAATGGAACCTGTTTCCCGATCCGCCTGCCGCCATGAAAATTTCCATGAATGTTCCCAGCAGCCCGCCTTCGTCCCTCATGCTCGCCCCCGGAGGGCTAGCGCAAACCCCGGGCGCTCCGCATGTGCTCCTGTCGGATGGACGCCGGATCCTGCTGCTGGATGCCGCGGGCCAGCGCATCCTGGAAACCGCTCTCCCGCAGGCGGACAATGCAGAAACCGCCGATTCGCTACCCGCCCTCTTCCTGGAAAAACGCCGCGAACTGATCCTGCTGCGCCACGATGCCCTCTGGAAACTGCCGCTGGCCCCGGGCGCCGAACCAGCAGAGTGGGTGAAGTTGCCGGATTCGGCATCGTGCGGCGCCTTTCGGCCGCCCCTGGAGAATCACCTGCAGAAAGAGGCCGATTTCGGTGTCGATCCCGCCAACTGGCGCATCTGCCTCGTCCTTTCCGACGGCGCGCCGGGTTCGAATTCCCGGAGCATGATCCGCATCGCTGTGGACCCGGAAACTGGGAACATGCAGTCTGAATGCGCCGCCGCCGAAGCCTCCCGAAACCCGAAGCCGCCTCTCTGCGTGCCGGCGCCCCGGCTAGGCACGGCGCTGACGGTCCCGCACGACCCTGGCGACGAAACGTCCTGCGCCATCATCATCGACGGAGTGCGAGTCCCCCTGCTTCCGGAAGACGAGGAATCATCCGGCTGCCGCATCCACCCGGAAGGCGGGGATGCCTCGCGGCGCCATTTCGTGTGGTGCATCACCGATTCCGACGAGGACTATGGCTCCCGCACCTGCGTTCTGGTGGACCGGCTGCGCCGGAAGAAACTGGAACCGGCGATCCAACTGCCGCCAGACATCCGGATCCGTTTCAGCCCGCGCGGCGAAAGCGTCCTGGCAGGGGATTTCCTGTTCTTCCTGCAGCCGGATCCCGTTCGGGTCCTGCCGCTCGAGGGACGCGCCGCGACCTTCCTCTGATGGAACCGCGCACCGTGCCCCCGGGGTAGCCGCTGATCCCGGCATGGCCCCGCAGGACAACGACCCCGGAAACTCTTCTGGAGAGAACACGCGCCCGAATGCAGACGGTCTCGATTGCGCAGCGGCCTCACGTGCACGCGCAGGATGTCAGTTCGTGGATGCGTTCCACGGCGCGATGCAATCCCACACCGTGGCTGGCCTTGACGACGACCCAGTCGCCGTGCGCCAGTCGTGGAATGAGTTGGTCGGCGGCTTCTTCCGGACTGCGGCAGTGGAAGAATCGGTCCGGCAAATTCAGTCCTGCCAGGAAATCCGGCGCGTGTTCTCCCACGTAGAAGACGCTGCGGGGATCGAGCCGGGCCGCGTTCCTACCGGCCTGGCGGTGCAGATCCGCCGCCTGCGAACCCAACTCCAGCATGTCGCCGACCACCAGATGCACGTCTCCGGTGCGCATCTTCGCGACCCACGCGAAAACGGCTTCCAGCGAACCGGGACTGGCATTGTAACTATCATCGAGGAACGTGACGCCGCCGATGGAAAACACGCGGGAGCGCGCTCCCGGCAATTGCGCCATCGAAAGTCCCCGGGCGGCCACCCGCAGATCCAGCCCCAGCGCGTAGGCCACGGCCAGCGCGGCGGCGGCGTTGAGCGCCTGGTGCTCACCCGGCGCCGGCACCTCCACGGCCAGTGCCTCCCCGTCCGGGCACCGGATGCGCGCCATCGTGGAATCCGGACGGAACTCGCTTCCTTCCAGACGGAAGGAGGCGCCCTCCTGCACGCCGAACGTAAACACACGCAGCCCCCGTCTGCGCCCGAGTTCCACCAGGTACGGCTCCGAATGGGGCACCACCCACGCGTCCGCCACATGGGCCGCCATCTCCCCCTTGGCGCGGCGAACTCCATCGAGCGATCCAACGCCCTCCAGATGCGCGGGGAAGATGGATGTCACCACCCCCACTTCCGGGCGGATGAGCGAAGACAGGAAATCGATCTCGCCGAAAGCGTTCATCCCGGCTTCCACCACGCCGAAGGCTTCGCTCCCGTCGAAAGACGACAGCGTCATGGGAACGCCCAGATCGTTGTTGGCGTTTCCTTCTGTGGCCGTCGTCTTTCCGAATACCCGCAATGCCGCCGCTGTGAATTCCTTGGTGGAGGTCTTGCCGCAGGAGCCGGTGATGGCCACCATGCGCACCCCGGAAAGCGTTTCCCGCAGGATTGCCCCCGCCCGGTGCATGGCCCGACGTGGCTCTTCGACCACCAGGCAGGGACCGGAAGCGCCGGACGGGACTTCGCGCACGATGCAGGCGGCCGCGCCTGCCAAAAACGCCTGCGGCACATAGCGGTGCCCGTCGGTATTGCTTCCGGGCAGCGCCACGAAGACGTCCCCGGGACGCACCCGGCGGGAATCGATGACCAGCCGCCCGTGCAAACGGATGGACGTATCTTCCAGTGCACCCGCGGGCCAATGGACGCGGGCATCGATGGCTTGCGCCAGTTGCGTCAACCCGATGATCATGTTTCTTCTCCCCGGTCTTCCATCCGGCGCCGCAGAGCGTCCGCGGCCTGCTCGGCATCGTCGAAGTGATGCTTGACCTTTCCGATGATCTGGTAGTCTTCATGCCCCTTGCCGGCGATGAGCACGCAGTCGTCCGGACGGGCGGCAGCGATGGCGGCGGCAATGGCCCTGGAGCGATCCGGCTCCACCCAGATGCCGCGTTCTGCCGATGGGAGGTCGCCTTCCTGCAGGCGCGCGCCATCCATCCCCTCGAGAATCATGCCGATGATGGAAAGCGGGTCTTCCGTGCGTGGATTGTCCGACGTCACCACGGCGATGTCCGAATGTTCCTGCACCGAACGGCCCATGAGCGGCCGCTTGGTGCGGTCCCGGTCTCCTCCGCAGCCGAAAACCGTGAACAGCCGTCCCTTCACCAGCGGACGCAGCGCGGCCTGCGCCCGGTCCAGCGCATCCGGCGTGTGCGCGTAATCCACGAAGACGGCGACGTCACCCGGTATCACGCGGGCCAGCCTTCCCGGCACCGTCACGCGGGACGCGGCGCTCATGACCCGGGCCAGGTCGAGTTCCAGAAGGTACGCCAGGCTGGCCACCGCCAGCAGGTTCTGCACGTTGTGCGTCCCCACCAGCGGCGAATGCACGGGGACTTCCCCGTCCGGCGTCACGGCGATGAAATCCAGGCCATCGAGGCTTTCCCGGATGTCTTTTGCCCATACCTGCACGTCCGGGCCCGGCTGCGCATCATAGCCCGTCACCGGCAGGAAATCGGGAACGATCCGGCGCAGCCAGGGATTTCCCGTCCAGGCCGCCACGCGTGCGCGCGGCGCCAGATGTTCCGTGAACAGCAGGGATTTCGCGGCCGCGTATTCTTCCATGGTCCCGTGGAAATCCAGGTGGTCCTGCGTGAAGTTCGTCAGTACGGCCGCCTTGAAGCGGATATCCCCGAGCCGCCGCTGTGCCAGGGAATGGGAGGAAACCTCCATGATCACGGTGTCCACCCCGTCGGCGCGCATGCGTTCCAGCAGGGGAAAGAGGATTTCCGGGTCGGGGGACGTATATTCGGACGGCACCTTCCTGTCCTTCCAGCGGTAGGCGATGGTGCCAATCAGGCCGGGCACGAACCCCAGTTCCGAAAGCACATGATGCAGAAGCGTCGTGGTGGTGGTCTTCCCGTTGGTGCCCGTCACGCCCACGAACGTCAGGTGCCGGTGCGGATCGCCGCAAAAGGCCGCCACCAGCCTTCCCCACCAGGCCCGGGCGTCGGTGACCTCGATCTGGGGGATATCGACCCCGTCCACACGGCGTTCCACTACCGCCGCCGCCGCTCCCCGCAGCCTCGCGGAAGACAGATAGTCGTGGCCATCGGCCGAAACGCCCCGTATGGCGAGGAACACGAATCCGGGCTCCACCCTGCGCGAATCCTGCGTCACGCCGCGCAGGCGGGTGTTTCGCAGGCTTGAAGCCTGTCCGGCCGGAAGTCCCGCGAGGGGAAGACCGGCATCCTCGAGAAACGAAAATACGTCGGTGTCAATTGGCATTCGAAACATCCTCGGATGGCGGCATCAGAAATGGCAGGGTATCGGAAATGGGCGCCAGTTCCAGCCGGCAGCCTGCGAACGGTCCGCCCGGCTCGGGCGTCTGCGACGTGACCACGCCGTGGCCCACGATGGTGCATTCCATGCCGTTTTCCGCCATGACGTCCAGAACCTCGGCCAGCGTGCGCCCCCGCAGGTCGGGCATGGCCAGTCTGCGCGGCACGGGCAGCGGCGGGAAATAGGCTCCCCGGGATGGAATGCGCCGCGCCGTGCGGGCCTGGGCCGCTGGCGGCTGCACCAACGCCGTGCGCTCCTGATCGGGAAGGATCCCCAGGCGATACACCACCATGCGGGCCACTTCCGCGAACACGGGCGCCGCCACATATCCGGCGTCCTTGCGCAGCACCTCGTCGACGCCCTGCTGCGCGTCCTGTGCATCGCCCTCGGGATCGTCCATCATCACCGCGATGAGCACCCGGGGGTCCGAAGCCGGCAGCAGCCCCACGAACGTCACGCGGTTGTGGTGCTCGGAATACCCGGCCGTTCCCTGCACAAGCTTCTCCGCGGTTCCGGTCTTTCCCGCCACGGAATATCCTTCCCGGCCCAGATCCGCCCGCGTTCCGGTACCGGAAGTCACCACCTTGCGCAGCATCTGCAGGGTGTCGGCCACCACCTGCGGATTGCGCACCACCTCGCGCCGTGGCACTGGACGCCCGCAGGCATCCGGGGAGAAGCAGGCCACGCGCTCGCCCCGGTCGTCGAGGACGTAACGCACGATGTGGGGCTGCACGACGGCACCGTCGTTGGCGAAGAGGGAATACGCCTGCACCAGTTGCATCACCGAAAGCGAGAATCCGTGGCCGTAGGAATGCGTCGCGAGATACACCCTGTTGGTCCAGGACTTCAGGGGCGGCAGGATGCCCGACGCTTCCGAGGGCAGTTCCACGCCGGTGGGCTGCCCGAATCCCAGTTTCAGGAAGAGTTCGTACAGCGCTTTTTCTCCCATCAGTTCGGCCACCTTGGCAATGCCGCGGTTGGAGGAGCGCGCGATGATGTCGGCCGGCTTGATGGTGGCCTGTGCCAGGGAGACGTGATCCTTGGGCGTCCAGGGCGGCTTGTCCTTGAACACCACCTTGAAATCCAGCGGGATGTCGCTGTCGGGGCGGATGCGGCCCAAATCCAGCGCCCCCACCATGGTTAGCGGCTTGATGACCGAACCCAGTTCGTAGGCGTCCACCACCGCCCAGTTGCGGAACGTCCCCGGAACCGCTTTCGAGAAATTGGACAGATCCACCAGCGGCGCATTGGCCAGCGCCAGGATTTCCCCCGTTTTCGCATCCATCACCACGACGGTGCCGTTCTTGGCCCGATAGCGCGCCAACGCCGCTTCCAGGATGCTTTCCGCATCCTTCTGGATGCGGTTGTCGATCGTCAGGACCACATGGTTGGCCCCCCCATTGTCGATGACGGGAAGCCCGTGCACGAGGAGCATGCCCGCGCGGGCGTCCTTCTGCACGCGAACCAGCGCCGGGGAACCGGCCAGATCGATGTCGAACTTCTTCTCGATGCCCTCGATGCCGTGCCCGTCCACCCCCGTGATACCCAGGACCTGGGCCGCCAGCGAACGCATGGGATAGTGCCGCGCATCTTCCGGCGTGAACCAGAGGATGGCCGTAGGCAGCGCCAGTTCCTCCAGTTCCTTCTTCTCCTCTTCCGTGATGTGGCGCTTGAGATACATCTGGCGCTGGCCGCGCAGCACCTGGGAAAAGAGTTTTTCCCTCATGACATAGGGGTCGTCGTGCAGGATGCGGGAAACGGTATCGGCGAAATCCACGAGCGCCTGCTGCAGGCGGTCCCGGACGCCATCCACCTGGAGCGCGTAATCCAGCCGGGTGATGCCAGGGTCGATCGCACGCAGAAAACGCATGGCCAGGCGCACCGGGTCGATGTTGGCCGAGGGAAGTTCCGTGGGGAGCGCCAGCGGCATGTTGGCCCGGTCCAGGATGAATCCGCGCGGCGGAACCACCTTCTTCTCGCCGGAACTGAGGCTTTCCACGGCCGCACGGTGCCGGGCGCCGGAAAGCACCTGGATCCGGAAGGCCGACGCCAGCAGGAAGGACAGCCCCGCCACCGGCAGGGCCAGCACCACCGCCAGGCGCCAGAGCGGAAGATTCACCGGCGAGGCGACTGCAGGAGCATTCCGGGCGTTGCGCTGCATCACCATGGCTTCTTCGCCTCCCGGGCGACCGAAGGCTTCAGGGTGACATGGACCACCTCGCGGGGCGGGACTTCCCGCCACCCCTGGCGGATGAATTCCTCCAGCACCGGACTCGTGGAACGCAGGTATGCATATTCCAGTTCCAGCACCGCACGGTGCTTGCTGATGCGCGAAAACAGGCGGGTCTGGCGGGCCAGTTCATAACTCACGGCGCGACGCTGCGTCTTCATGGCCAGGGAAAAAAGGCTGATACCGGCGGCGGATGCCAGAAGGAAAAGCAGCATTCCAGCCACCAGCCGGCGGTAGGACGGACGATTTCCGGTCTGCGGCAAGGCTTCCGGATCGGCTTCGGCCGGAACATCCACTGCAGAGGCCGGAACGGGCGTCTGGCGGGTCTTTTCCTCTTCCCGAGCGGTCCCGTCCTCGACCGATTCCTGGCCGGCCGGGTTCTGCGATTCCTCTGAAATCCGGCCGAATTCCTCCAGTCCGAACAGGGGTTCGGTCACATGCACCCTCATGCGGCCTCCTTGCGGCGCAACACGCGCATGCGGGCGCTGCGGCTGCGCTCGTTGGAACGGACTTCCTCCTCATCGGGAAAGATGGGCCCTTCCATATCGAACGGTGCCCGCGGGAGCCGATCCTTGGTGATGGGAATCCAGGCGGGAATGTCGCGTTCGGGATGGCACAGCGCCGAAAACGTCGATTTCACCAGACGATCCTCCAGGGAGTGGAAGGCGATCACTGCCAGACGCCCCCCCGCCGCCAGAAAGCCCGGCATGGACTGCAAAAATTTCTCCACTTCGCTCAATTCATCGTTCACCCAGATGCGAAGCGCCTGGAACGTGCGCGTGGCCGGATGATGTTTCAATGCGGCGGCATGGGGAATCGCCCGGGATACCACCGCGGCCAGGTCGGCCGTCCCCTGAAGCCGCTCCTGCGCAAGCGCCCGCAGGATGGCGCGCGCCACGCGCATGGCATGCGGTTCTTCTCCATATTTGCGAAGGATTTCGGCCAGTTGCGCCTCCCGGACG
Source organism: uncultured Kofleriaceae bacterium (assembly GCA_964516435.1). Lineage (GTDB taxonomy): Bacteria > Myxococcota_A > Polyangia > HGW-17 > HGW-17 > HGW-17. Next base: position 60,587 of record CAZEZP010000029.1, read on the forward strand.
CTTTCCAGTCTCTGCCGCAGGGGAACGCCCCGCGTGGGATCCATGCGCATGTCCAGCGGGCCGTCCTGCGAGAAGGAAAAACCCCGCCTGCCTTCATCCAGTTGAAAGGAGCTCACGCCCAGATCCGCCAGCACGAAATCCACGCTCTTCACGCCCAGTTCCGCCAGGATGTCCGGCAGGTGCGAAAAGGCCGCATGCCGCAACTCCACCCGGCAGGCGGCACCGGCCAGCCGCTCCTGCGCCCTCGCCACGGCCTCGGGATCGCGGTCGATCCCGATGAAAATCCCGCGCCCGGCCAGGCGTTCCACCAGCAATGCCGCATGGCCGGCGCCCCCCAGCGTGGCATCCACCACCACCGGATGCGGGCCCGCCCATTCGGCCAGGCGGGACACGGCCTGATACAGCACGGGAACATGGGACACGCCTGCACTCCTCGGGTCGCCAAAAGCGCCCGGGCAAGGATAACGGGCCATCCGGCAGCCCGCAAATTTTGGCATCATGCAAAGGATGTTTAAGCCACGGATCTTTCGTGTCCGAAAAACCACGGAAAAATGAAAAAGCAGGCTCAGTCCACCACCTTGGTGGGATTCCCGGCGATCTTGATGAGCGTTTCGATTTCCTTCTGGCGCTTGCCATAGCGCTCCCGCACGATTTCATCCAGGATGTCGCCCACCGGCCGGTCCTCCACGATGGAAAGCAGTTTGAGCCGCTTGTGCGTGTCATACGAAATCTTCACCGCCACCTTTTCGCGATCCTTGTCGGCTTCCTTGCCTCTCTTATCCATGTTTTCCTCCTGACAGGACGGTTCGGGGACGCCCCCGCGTGCGGGGAAAGGACAACCCCACGCGTTTCATGTACAAGCCCAGCCGCCGGCGTGTCAACCCCAACCGTGCGGCCGCCCGCGTGAGATTGCCGTTTTCCCTGGCGATGGCATAGGCGATGGCCTCCCGGACGATGGAGTCGATGTGGTCGTCCAGGGAAAAAGCCGTCTCCAGCGGGAACGCCGGCGCAGAAGCCGCCTCCGGGGTGGCCGGTTCGGCCGCACGCGCAACGGAAAAATTGCGCAGGTATGCCTGCAGGTCGGAGACCTCCAGCCGCGGGCGCTCCCGCGCCACGGTGATGGCATACTCCACGGCGTTCTCCAGTTCCCGCACGTTGCCTGGCCATGCCTGCTCCACCACCATCTGCATGAACTCGGGGCTGATTTCCTTGGCAGGCTGATTTTCCTTGAGGCAAATCCTGTGCACGAAGTAATGCACCAGTTGCGGGATGTCCGCCTTGCGCTGGCTCAGTGGCGGAACAGTGACGGGAAACACGCTGACGCGGTAGAACAGGTCCTCCCGGAAACGCCCCGCGCGCACCAACTCCTGGAGATCCCTCACGGTGGCGGCCACCACGCGCACGTCCACCGCCTGCGGGCGGGTGGAACCCACCGGGTAGAACACGCGGTCCTGAAGCACCTGCAGCAGTTTCACCTGCACGGCGGGCGGAACGTCGCCAATCTCGTCCAGAAAGATGGTGCCGCCCTCGGCCGCGGCGAACAACCCCGGGTTTTCCCGAACGGCGCCCGTGAACGCTCCCTTCACGTGCCCGAACAGTTGGCTCTCCAGGATGCCCTCGCTGATGGTGCTCAGGTTGACCTCCACGAACGGCTTGTCCCTGCGCGGACTCAACTGGTGGATGAGCCGCGCCAGGCGGGTCTTTCCCACCCCGGAAGCGCCCAGGAGAAGCACCGTGGTCTGGCGGGCCGCCACCGACTCGATGACGGAAAGCACCTCCTGCATGGCGGGACTGGCGGCGACGATGGGGCTGTGCTGCGGGGAATCCAGCAGTTTTTCCGTCTGCAGCGCACGCACTTCCCGGTTCATGCGCACCATCTCCACGGCCCGGTCGATGGTGAGGCGCAGGCGTTCCGGATGCAGCGGCTTGGTCAGGAAATCATAGGCGCCATTCTTTACGGCAGTAGTGGCCAACTGCATGTCCAACTGGCCGGTGATCACGAGCACGGGCATATGCGGACGCATGCTCTTGAACGTCTTGAGGAGGTCGATGCCGTTGCCGTCCGGAAGAACGATGTCCAGCAGGACGATGTCGGGTTCCGAATCCAGGAAACGGGCCATGCCGTCCTGGAAACTGAACGCCTGCACGAGTTGGAATTTCTTGAGGAAATGCGTCCACGCACGCTGCAGCGTTTCGTCGTCGTCGATGATCAGTATCCTCGCCTGCACGTGAACCTTGTCTCCGGGAAAATGCCGCCGAATGCGGTTCCGCTCCATGGTATAGCAGAAATTTCGTTGAATCTTCAAGCTGTGTTGCATTTCGCATTTTTTTCCGAATAATGCACCTCGTGTCGTTTCCTCGAGGCTGCGGATGACCGTTCTCGTGCGTTTCTTCCTGTTCGGACTGCTGCCGGCGCTCCTCGGCGCCGCGGCCGCCTGCGGCCGGGAGACCCAGACCCCTTCCGGGCCCCGGGAGAATACCGTTTTCACGCCGGAATCCGCCATGAAGCCGGCGGAACCGGAAACGCCCATGGGAACCACCGCCCGGCTGGAACCGGAAACACCGGGAACACCGACAACTCCGACGGCATCCCCGATGGGAACGGCCATTCCGGCCTGCGACCGCTACATCCAGCACGTCTGTTCCTGTGCCAGGAAACATCCGGCGGCCGATTTGAAACAAGCCTGCGACCTGGCCACCCAGAGCCTGCCCGAATGGCAATCCGCCCATCGGGACGAAGCCGAGGAACTGGCCGTCACCAAGGCCTGCCACCGCGCCTTCCTCTACATCCAGGCATCGGGACGCTGCGAGGACGCGGAACCCTGAATCACCGAGGAGTGCCATGAGCCGAAATTCCAGCATCATCGCCCTGTCCGTGACGACCTCCCTCATCACATCGGCGCTGACCTTCGTGGCGCTGCAGATCTGGCTCGTGCCGCACCTGAAGAAGGAAAAGACCGAGGTCAAGCCTCCGGAGGCCCCCGTGCCGGTTGAAGTGCCCCGGGTCATCGGCCTGCGGCCCGACGATGCCAAGATCATCCTCAAGGAGAAGAACCTGTTGCTGTCGCTCTCCCGCACGAGCGCGCACCCCACGGTGGCCGCAGGACTGATCCACACCCAGACGCCGCTGGCGGGCTCGCTGCTGCCGCAGGGGCAGGCCGTCGTGGTCGAGGTCAGTTCCGGCCCGCCCCCCGCCACCGTTCCGCTGGTGGTGGGACGCAACGTGAACCAGGCAAAGGCGGAACTCGAAAAACTGGGCCTGGCCGTTTCCATCAAGACCCGCGAGGACCGCAACGCGCCGGCGGACACCGTGCTCAGCCAGAGCATCGACCAGGGACAGCCCATCGCTTCGGGCACGGGCATCGAACTGGTGGTGGCCACGGCCGCTTCCACGGTCAAGGTGCCCGATTACAAGGGGAAAATCTTCTCCAAGACGGCCATGACCGAAGAACTCGCCAAACTGGGCCTCCAACTGGGCAAGGTGCGCAGCATGGACATCGCCGACAAACCCAATGGCTACATCTACAAGACCCAGCCCGAGGGCGGCGCAGACGTGGCGCCCGGCACGGCCGTGGACTTCCAGATCCAGTACGCCGATGAGTGATGGTCCCCTTGCGTTCTCCCATTGGGTCTTCCAGCCACCTCCGGCAATATGGGCCAAAATTAAAATAAATAGGGCGGCCAGCCGCACCCTTTCTGTTTCTTTTCTTCACCCAATGGCGCGACACGGAGCCGCCGGCGGCCTTCACCGCGTTCGCGCGCACGGGCGCCAGTTTTTCTTCACCCATGGCGCGGCCAGCGTCACGGACGCCGCCAATGCCCCCTTTCTGCACCAATTGGATTGTTTTTCTGCAGTGTCGATGAAAGGGAGTCGCAATTCGATTACATGATCAGGAGCATGGCGAAAGCGAAGGAAAGAATGGCGTAGAATTCGGGGAACACGGCCAAAAGCAGCGCGTTGCCCACGCCCATCTTGTCCTGGTTGATGCTCTTGATACCCGCGGCGCACACGACGCCCTGGTACCAGCCGGAGACCAGACAGGCGATGCCGGTGATGGTGCCGGCCGCAAACACCTTGAGGTACATCATCTCCGGCACGTTCTGCACCTTGAGTGCGTTCATGCACATGAAGCCCACCGCGAACGAGTACAGGCCCTGGGTGCCGGGAAGCACGGAGACCACCAGGCCCAGATTGCGGCGCTCGGCGCGCATGCCCGCCACGGCAGAGCCGGCGATGGCCAGCCCGATGGCCGACCCGGACAGCCCGAGGCCCAGCAGGCCCAGGCCCAGATAGCCCAGAAACTGGCTCCAACTGAAGTTGGCGATGCCGAAGGTGCCGGCCGTTTGCGCAAGGATGTCGGACAACAGCGGGAAAATCGAAATGGTCATGATCGTCAAACTCCTTTTCCGGGCCGACTGAGGCCCACGTTTCTCATTTCACCTGGCCGAAGGGGGCGTACTCCTTGCCGCCGCCCTCGAAGAACTTGCCGTAGTATTCCAGGAAATTCAGACGCGCCGAATGCACCAGGCTGCCGATGATGGACATGGCGAAATTGAAGGCATGTCCGAAAACCAGCAGGATGGGGGCGAAAATCCAGCCCAGGCCGGGACGGGGCCCCACCATGGCCATGGCCATCTCATTGACCACCGACGCGATGATGGCCGAACTGAGCCCCAGGCCGAAGATGCGGGCATAACTCATGACGTCGCCAAAAAGTCCGGCGACGTTGTAGATGCCCCACGCCCCGGCGCCCAGCCGCTTGGCGATGCTGGAACTGGTATCGGAAAATATGAACATCACACCTATGCCCACGAGCGCCGGAACCAGATAGCGGGGGGCCAGCGTCCATTTGCTGATCATGAAGTAGCCGAATACCAGGATCGTCATCCAGCCCAGGGTGCACAGCGCCGTCTGGAACTGGCGGCGCTGGAGGCTGAGCACCAGTTTGATGACGTAGCCCACCATCACCTGGAAAACGCCTATCTTCAGCGCAAAATAGAAGAATTCCGTGGGTTTCTCCGCATAGGTGCGCAAAAGGAACGCGGACTGGATCGACTGCAGCGCCTGGAACCTGGGCAGCGACACGCCAAACACGCTGCCCAGCATCAGACCGATGACCAGCGTGAAGACGCCCAGGATCTGCAGCAGCCGGAAGAACGGCAGCATCGCAGCATTTTCTTTGAACTTGGAAACCAGAAACGTGGCCAGCAGGAAGAGCAACAGCCCGTAGGCGCCATCCCCGAAGCAGAAACCAAAGAATGCCCCCATGAACGGGGCCACCAGGATCGTGGGATCCGGCTCCCGGTAATGGGGCAGGTTGAACATCTTGATGAGCGTTTCGAACGGGCGGATGAGCGGCCCGTTGGAAAAGGCGATGGGAACGTCGTCTTCCGGCGCCGGATCTTCGGCCACCACGACCGTCGTGGTGCCCGCGAAAGCCGAAAAGACCTCCTTCTCGCGGGCGGCCGGCGCGAACCCGAGCAACGCGAAAACGGGTCCGTCCGTCAAAAGGCCAGCCGTCACCCGCACGCGCGCGAGCCGGCTCTGCACCTCGCGCAGATACCGCTCGAACACGGGCAGATACGCGCTCAGTTCCCCCAGTTTCTCCTGCGCCTTGGCAATGCCTTCCCTGTGCTTGGCGATGAGTTTTTCCAGTTCCCGCAGCGAGCGGGACGGCAGCGGCATGCGATCGAACGGCGTTTCCTCGGGGGGCGTACCGGAAAAGATGGCGGTCACGCCGCGGTTCTGGGGCCCCGGCAACTCCACCACGCGATGCCAGAACGCCTTTTCGAGAAAGGCGCCGCCTTCGCGGGCCAGGTTCTTTTCGGTCGTGAGGTAGAAACGCACGAAAATGCCGTGTTCTTCCAGCAGGCGGACATCGGCGGGCTCGAATGCGCCCCACGGCTCGAGCGCCCGGTATTCCTTCTCCAGTTGGGACAGTTCCTGCTCCCACTGGTTCTTCTTCTGCAAGGTCTGGTCATGGATGCCCAGCAGTTCGGCCACATCGCCCTTTTCGCGCATTTCGGAGGGATTCTCCATCCCCGCGCGCACCCGGCGCAGCAGATCCACCACGCGCTGGGCGCGGGCCACCTCGGCCACGAGTTCCGCCGGAGGCTCGGGCACCTGTTCGGCCAGATCCTGAACGTGCAAAAGCCCCAGTCCCTCCAGTTTCGCCACCGTCTCGTCCCGCCGTTCGAGCGGCCCGGCGAGATAGAATTTCCGCATCCTGACCAGGCTCATGACGGTTCTCCTTGGGCCTTGCTCACGATCTTGTTCTTCGCGATCTTGGCCCGGCATACGGCCGCGGTCTGCTGGTCGCCCAGATAGACCTTGATCTTGCGGATGTTCTCCCGCGTCTGCGGAATGAGGACCTTTTCATACAGGTTGATGCGCTGGGTGGTCTTGGTCAGTTCCTGCTCCAGCCGGTCGTGCTTCTCCTGCAGCACCCGGATGAGTTCGCGGCCGCTGATGGCCTTCTCGAAGAAGGCGAGCGCCGCATCCAGAATCCACGGCGTAGCCGCCAGGCTGTAGGGCGCCCGCGAGAATATCACGCGGTCGAACACGGGCACCTTCACGCCGGCCACGTTGGCCGAATGCACCGAGACCGCATCCACCTTGAGCAGTTCCCGGGCCACGGGCAGCATGCCCTGCAGGCGGGTCTTCCACTCCCGGGCATCGTCCAGGAGCGCCTGCTGGCGATCGCGGGCCCGATCCAGTTCCTTGCGGGCGGCGGCCACCTCGGCCTGCAGCTGCTGCTTGCGCAGTTCCAGCGTGGGCAGAAACTCGAGATACAGTTTCAGGGACTGGTTCTGGTCCCGGAGACTGTTCTTGTTGAGCTTGATTTTCTCGGCCATGCCTTACGCTCCCTTGGGCCAGCGGGCGTCGATGATTTCCTTCTTGACGCCGATTTCCGAGCGGTCGAAACACTCGGCCATGGTCTTCCATCCGAGATCCAGCGCGTCGTTGAGCGGGATGTCCACCCGCAGATCCATGAAGCGCTTCTCGAACAGATCCGCATAGCGCAAATATTTCTCGTCGGTTTCGGTCTTTTCGAAGCCCATGGAGATTTTCTTCTTGGACTCCAGCGCCTTGGCGTACAGGCGGATCATGGCGTTCATCACCGCCCCGTGGTCGTCGCGGGTGACCTTGCCGATGACCAGTTGCTTCAGGCGGGAAAGCGAACCGAACGGATTGATCACGCCGTTCTTCAGATAGTACTGTCCTTCCGTGATGTAGCCCGTGTTGTCGGGCACCGGATGCGTGACGTCGCCGCCGGGCATGGTGGTGACGGCCAGGATCGTGATGGAGCCCGCCCCATCGAAATCGACGGCCTTCTCATACCGGGAAGCCAGATCCGAATACAGCGAGCCGGGATAGCCCAGGTTCGAAGGCACCTGCTCCATGGCCACCGAGATTTCCTTGAGCGCGTCGGCGAACGCGGTCATGTCGGTGAGCAGCACCAGCACGCGCTTGCCCTCGATACCGAACTGCTCGGCCACGGCCAGCGCCATGTCCGGCACCAGCAGGCGCTCCACCACGGGGTCCGCCGCCGTGTGCACGAACATCACCGTGCGGTCCATGACGCCGCCTTCCTCGAACTTGCGGCGGAACCCGATATACTCGTCGAACTTGAGCCCGATGCCGCCCAGGATGACCACGTCTGCCTTGGCCTGCAGGGCAATGCGGGCCAGCAGTTCGTTGTAGGGTTCGCCCGGCGTGGAGAAGATGGGCAGTTTCTGGCTCTCCACCAGCGGGTTGAAGATGTCGATCATGGGGATGCGCGTCTCGATGAAGTTGCGGGGCACGATGCGCTTGACCGGGTTCACCGACGGGCCGCCGATGTCGGTCTCCTGCGCATGGGCGACCGGCGGCTTGCCGTCGATGGGCTGGCCCGACCCCGAAAAGATGCGCCCGAGCAGTTCCTCGGAGTAGGGCACCCGCATGGGATGGCCCAGAAAGCGCACGGAGGCGCGGTTGGAAAGTCCCTTGGCGCCGGCGAATACCTGCAGGGACACCTTGGTGCCGTCGATACGGATGACCTGGGCCAGCGAGGTATCCCCGTTGTGGTTGGTGATGGCCGCCAGTTCCCGATACGACACGCCCTCGGCGTGCAGTTCGATGATGTCGCCGATGATGTTGGTGATTTGGGTATATTCCTTAAACAAGGCGGCCACCTCCCGAAACGATGGTTTCTTCGATCTGGCTGACGAGTTTCGCGTACTCCGGAGACCCTTCGGCCGCGTAGTTCTTCTGGTAGAAGCGGTCCTGCAGTTCCACGAAGAAGCGGCGGGCATCGGCCTTGGACTCGAACGTGAACGGCGTCGTGATGGCCTTGTAGAGCAGTTTGAAATCCGCCACCTGCCGTTCGATGGACGCCGCGCAGTCCACCTCGTCGAAGGCGTTCTGCTGGAGGTAGGTGAAGTCGAGCATCTCGCTCTTGAGATAGACCACGAGATCCTCGATGGAAATGCCCTCCTCGCCCACGACGGTCATCATCTTGCCGACTTCCGCCCCGCGCTGCAGCAGTTCGGCTGCCTCGTGCACCATGCGGGTCCACTCGCGGTCCAGGTTGCGGTTGAGCGAATCGGCCATCTGGTCGATATACAACGAATAACTGTCGAGCGGGTCGATGGCGGGGAATTTGCGCTCGTCGGAGCGCTTGCGGGAGAGACCGAGGAAGGCGCCCACGACCTTGAGCGTGGCCTGGGTCACCGGCTCCTCGAAGTTGCCGCCCGCGGGAGAGACCGTGCCGATCAGCGTCACGGCGCCGCGGGCATCGTTGTGCAACTGCACCAGTCCCGCACGCTCGTAGAGGCCGGCGATGCGGCTTTCGAGATAGGCAGGGAACGCCTCCTCGCCCGGGATTTCCTCCAGGCGCCCGGACATCTCGCGCATGGCCTGCGCCCAGCGCGACGTGGAGTCGGCCAGCACCAGCACGTCCAGCCCCATCTGCCGGTAGTACTCGCCCAGCGTGATGCCGGTGTACACGGAGGCCTCGCGGGCGGCCACCGGCATCGAAGACGTGTTGCAGATGATGATGGTGCGGTCCATGAGCGAACCGCCCGTCTTGGGATCCTTCATGTGCGGGAACTCGTGGATCAGTTCCACGACCTCGCCCGCGCGCTCGCCGCAGGCCACCACGATGACCAGATCCACGCTGGAATACTTGGAAATCAGATGCTGCAGAACGGTCTTGCCCGCGCCGAACGGCCCCGGGATGCAGGCCGTGCCGCCGCGGCTGATGGGGAACATGGTGTCGATGATGCGCTGGCGCGTGATGAGCAGTTCCTCGGGATAGATGCGCTCCTTGTACGCCTTGATGGCCTTCTTCACGGGCCATTCCTGCGACATGGCCACGGGGATCACCTTCCCGTTGAGATCCAGTTCGGCCACCGTTTCGGTGACGGGATATTCCCCGGCCGGAAGGATCTTCCGGACGGTCGCCTGGCCATGCATGCCCAGGGGCGCCAGCACCCGGTGCTTGACAAATTTCTCGGGGACCTCGCCGAGCCAGGCGCCGGCCCGCACGCGATCGCCCACGGCGACCAGCGGAGTCCAGGCCCACTTCGCCTTCCGGTCGATGGCGTCCTTGTACTGGCCGCGCTGCAGGAAGAAGTTCTGGCGGTTCTCCAGCAGCGTGAGCGGATTCTGCAGGCCGTCGTAAATCTGCCCCAGCAGGCCGGGGCCCAGTTCCACGGCCAGCATGTTGCCCGTGAACTCGACGGGCATGCCCACGGCGATGCCGGTGGTGTCCTCGAATACCTGCAGGAAGCAGCGTTTGCCGATGACCTTGATGACTTCGGATTTCAGCCGGGCGTCCGGCAGCCTGACGAAGGCCACCTCGTTCTGCACGACGCTTCCCGAATCGATCTCGACGGCCACCATGTTGCCGTTGATGCCAACTACATGTCCGGTTGTGGTTGAGGAATCGATCAAGCGAACACCTCCAGCATGGTTTCAGGGTCGGTTTCTTCGGTCACACGCCAGGCATCCAGCACCAGCGCGCTGGCCAGGTACGCCAGGACGGCATCGATGGAAAACGGGTCGATGCCCTCGATTTCCTGGTAGAAGGCCAGCCGCTCACGGTCCAGGACGCGTTCGCGGGCCTGGGGGTCGGGGGCCTCGGCCGCACGCAGCGCCGCGGCCTGATACTGCGCCGCGCCTTCTCCGCCGGCCACCATGGCCAGGTCGGGGTCGATGCTCATCTGCTCGGCCCGCAGCCGCGCCACCGCGTTGCGCAGGCCGGTCTCCACTTCCACGAAACAGGAAAGGAAATGATTGCCATGCTTTTCGGCGATGGCGGCCAACTGCGCAAAATAGGCGTTCCACAGACGAGCCACCTGCTGGGCCGGCTGCAGGCTTTCCTCCGACCGCAGGATTTCATCGAGGAAGACCGGCAGATCCTGGCGCGCATCCCACTGCTCGCGGGTGCACGTGCCGCGGGGATCGAAATGGGAGCGTCCCAGCAGGATACTCTCGGCATTGGCCGTATCGATGAACCACAGCAGGGCCTGCACCAGTTCGGCATCGGCGCCGTCCACCTCGTCGAGGATGTCCTGAACGATCTCGGGCAGCGGCGCCGGCGGCGGCCCGAAGCCTTCCGGAAGGGGGGGCAGAGCGGTGACCAGGCGGTAGTATTTCACGGGCGCCCCCTCGTCATTCCTGGCTGGCAAAGAACAGGCTGCGGAACTTGGGCGAAACGAACTTCACGAACATCTCGCGCAATCCCTCGTCCGTAAGGTCATAGACATATCCCTGTCCCGACGGGCCGATCTTGAATCCGTAGCGGATGTTGTCATCGAACTGTACCGTGACGCCGCCGCCCGCCGTGAGAAGTTTCATCTTGGCGATGAACGCCGCGCCCAACTGTTCCCGCATGGCTTCCGGCAGAATGATGTCGAGGTTGGCATTCTTGAACTGGTTGGCCGCGAATCCCTTGATCATCTCGGCCACGACCTTCTCCAGGTGGGCCGGATTGGACAGCAACTGGGAAAGCGCCTCGTCCACGACCGGAACCACCATGGATTTTTCGATGGCGGCCTTGAACGCCGCCAGCGCCGTGCGGGCCGTGCGCTCCATTTCCACCTGCAACTGCTCCCGCAGTTTCTGGGCTTCGGCCTCCGCCTGGTTCACGATTTTCTTTGCCTTGGCAGTGGCCTCGATTTCGATGGTCTCGGCGTCGGACTCGGCCTTCTCCTTGATGCGGGCGGCCTCGGCGCGGGCGGCCTCGATGCCTTCGCTCTTGAGTTTTTCGATGACTTCTTGAAGAGAATCGGATGACATGTCGCCTCCCTCGAGAAATGCGCGTGCATACTAACCCAGACGGCGCGTCAATCAAGCAAAAAGTGAAACACCCGTTTCCGAAAGCGGCCGCAGAAGGCGGATTTTTCCGGCCGGCCAGCCTTTTTCCCCCCGGCTTCGGGATCTTCAGGCGAAAGGTTTTCCTGGAAGAACGGGTCAGTCGCCCAGCACGTAGGCGAAGATGAGCGGCGCCACGATCGTGGCGTCGGAATGGATGTTGAACTTGGGCGTGTTCACGTCCAGTTTGAACCACGTGATCTTCTCGTTGGGAACCGCGCCGGAATAGCCGCCGTAGGACACGTCGGCGTCCGTGATCTGGGCGAAATATCCCCAGAGCTTGGTCTGCTTGAGCTCCATGTCCTGGATGATGAGCGGCACGGCGCAGATGGCGAAGTCGCCGGCGATCCCGCCACCGATCTGGAAGAAGCCGATCTGGCACTTCTTCTCGTTTTCCAGATACCAGTTCACGAGTTGCTCCATCTGCTCGGTGCCGGTCTTGACCATCAGGTGGTGCGGCAGTTCCTTCATGATGACGTGCGCCGCGAAGATGTTGCCCGTGGTGGAGTCCTCGAAACCCGGCGAAAACACGGGAATGTCCATCTCGTGGGCCGCCAGCAGCCAACTCTCCTCGGGCGGCACCTGATAGTACGGCTCCAGCACGCGGTCGCGGAACAACTGGCGCAGGTATTCGTACGGGGTGTAACGCTCGCCCTTTTCGGCGGCCGCCTTCCAGCGCTCGAGCAGGGCATCCTCCATGTGGCGGATGACCGTCTCGGGAATGGCGGTATCGGTGACGCGGTTGAAGCCGCGGTCGCGGATTTCCAGTTCCTGCTGCGGGGTCAGGCAGTGGTAGTTGGGCAGATATTCGTATTCCTTGCGAGCCACGAGGTTGAACACGTCCTCCTCGAGGTTGGCGGCCGTGCAGGAAATGGCGTGCACCTTGCCCGCGCGGATCATGCGCGCCAGGATGACGCCCAGTTCGCCCGAGCTCATGGCGCCGGCCAGCGTGACCATCATCTTGTTGCCGCCCTCGACGAAGGACTTGTACGCCTTGGCCGCGTCCAGCGTCTCGCGCGCGTTGTAATGGCGAAAATGCTTTTCCATGAATGCAGAAACGGAACCCATGCGAAAACCTCCTTCCTTCCGGGCGCCGGGGTACCACAAACCGCCTGGATTGGCAATTCCCTCCTTCGGGCCATGCGATTTTTTCAAATATTCATTCAGCGCCATGAACGCGCGCCATTCCGCTGGAAACCGCGCCGGGAAGAACGCGGGCGAAGGCATCGGAACCCCGGGGCGCCAGCTGCAGGGAAACCGCACGGCAAGAGGCTGCAAGCCGGCTTCCCGAGGACCGGCCATACGGCATTTTTGCGCTCTTTTCAGGAAAAGCGTTGACAATCGGAGACAATTCATTAAAGGAAAGGGGGTCCGTGTTCGCCTGAACCGGGCAGAGGTCTTCTTCCGTGAAACAGTCGCACAAAACATTTTTGGTCTGGGCTATCCTCATCGCGCTCTTCGTGATGCTGTTCAAGATGTACAACACCGGCGACGAGCGCGTGCAGGAAATCAAGTTCTCCACCTTCGTGCGGGACGTGGAAAACGGCGTGCGCTTTTCGGACGTCAAGATCGTCGGCAACCGCATCCAGGGACGCTATCAGGACGGCCAGCGCAAGTTCAAAACGTACGGGCTCGTGAGCCCGGAACTGCTGGAAAAGATGGACCAGGAGCAGGTGGACTACGAAATCGCCAAGGAGGAGGAGAGCATCTGGCCTTCCCTGCTGATCTCGTGGCTGCCCATGATCCTGCTGTTCGTGCTGTTCTTCGTGTTCCTGCGGCAGTTGCAGGGCGGCGCCGGCAAGGCCATGTCGTTCGGCAAGGCGCGGGCCAAGCTCAACGGCGAAGGGGACAAGAAGGTCACCTTCGACGACGTGGCCGGCGTGGACGAGGCCAAGGAGGAAGTGGCCGAAATCGTGGAATTCCTCAAGGACCCGCGCAAATTCACGCGCCTGGGCGGCGAGATCCCGCGCGGCGTACTGCTGGTGGGCCCGCCGGGAACCGGCAAGACGCTCCTGGCGCGGGCCATCGCCGGCGAGGCGGGCGTGCCGTTCTATTCCATCTCCGGCTCGGATTTCGTGGAGATGTTCGTGGGCGTGGGCGCCTCCCGCGTGCGGGATCTCTTCGAACAGGGCCGCAAGAACGCTCCCTGCATCATCTTCATCGACGAGATCGACGCCGTGGGCCGCCAGCGCGGCGCCGGACTAGGCGGCGGCCACGACGAGCGAGAGCAGACCCTCAACCAGTTGCTCGTGGAAATGGACGGCTTCGACGGCAAGGAAGGCATCATCCTGATCGCCGCGACCAACCGGCCCGACGTACTCGACCCGGCGCTGCTGCGCCCGGGGCGCTTCGACCGGCGGGTTGTGGTGAACCTGCCCGATGTGCGCGGCCGCGAGGCCATCCTCAAGGTGCACGTCACCAACCGCGAGGTGCCGATCGCCGAAGACGTGAGGCTCGACGTCCTGGCCAAGGGCACCCCCGGCTTCTCGGGCGCGGACCTGGCCAACCTGGTCAACGAGGCGGCGCTGATCGCCGCACGCGGCAACCAGGACAAGGTCACGCACCGCGACTTCGAACTGGCCAAGGACAAGATCCTCATGGGTGCGGAGCGGCGCTCCATGGTCATCAACGAGAAGGAGAAGCGCATCACCGCCTATCATGAGGCCGGGCATGCGGTGGTGGCCCTGCTCGTCGAGGGCGAGAAGGATCCCGTGCACAAGGCCACCATCATTCCCCGCGGCCAGGCGCTGGGCATGGTCATGCGCCTGCCGGAGGAGGACCGCCACAACATGAGCCGCGAGTTCGTGTTCAACCTCATGGCCGTGTCCCTGGGCGGGCGCGTCTCGGAGGAACTGGTCTTCAAGATGCAGACCTCGGGCGCCTCATCGGACCTGGAAACCTGCACGCGTATCGCTCGCAAGATGGTGTGCGAATGGGGCATGAGCGAAAACCTGGGCCCGCTGACCTACGGCACGCGCGAGGAGGAAATCTTCCTGGGCCGCGAGGTCACCGTGCACCGGGACATCTCCGAGGAGACCGCCAAGGCCATCGATGCCGAGGTGCGCGCCCTCGTGCAGAAAGCCTACGATGTGGCCAAAAATATTCTCCAGACCCATTTCGACGTGCTGGAGCGGGTGGCCACGGCCTTGCTGGAGAAGGAGACCCTGGATCGCGAGGAACTCGAAAGGCTCGTAAAATCCGAGCCCGCCCCGGCGCCTCCCGCAGCACCGGATTCTTCCCTCTCCTTCTCCTTTTCCTGATTCCCTCCTTTCCGAACCGTTCGTTTCATGGCATCCGGATTTCCGACCTTCGCTCCCTGGAACCTTCAAGGACATACGCTGTCCTTCGAGGCGCCCGTGTGGATGGCCATCGTCAACGTCACGCCGGATTCATTCTATGATGGGGGCTCTCACCTCGACCCCGAACGGGCGGTGGAATTCGCGCTGCAAAGCGCCGCCGCCGGTGCGGTCCTCCTCGACGTGGGCGGAGAGAGTTCGCGTCCCGGCGCTCCGCCCGTGCCGGCGGAAGAGGAAATCCGCCGGATCCTGCCGGTCGTCCACGAACTGGCCGAGCGGGGATTGCTCGTCTCCGTGGACACCACCAAGGCGATCGTGGCCGAAGCCGCCCTCGACGCCGGTGCCTGCATCGTCAACGACATCTCGGGAGGCGTGATGGATCCGGAAATCCTGGATGTGGCAGCGGATCACGGCGCGGCCATGGTGCTACAGCACATGCGCGGCACGCCGGCCACCATGCAGAAGGACATCCGCTTCACGGACGTGGTGGCCGAGGTCTGCGCGGAACTCGTGGAGCGCAAGGAACGCGCCGTGGCCCGCGGCGTGGACGAACGCCGCATCCTGGTGGATCCCGGCATCGGATTCGGCAAGACGGCCGAACAGAACATCCGCCTGTTGGCGGCCGGGCACGTCTTCGCCCGCGCATGCGAGTCCCCCGTGCTCATGGGTCCCTCCAACAAATCGTTCATCGGGCATCTCACCGGTGCGCCCGTCGAAAAACGCCTCGGCGGCACCGTCGCCGCCTGCCTGGCGGCCTGGCTCCACGGCGCGCACGTGCTGCGCGTGCATGATGTGGCATCCCTGGCGCAGGCGTTCACGATCTTTTCCGCCATCGAATCCGCCGGCGGTGGCAGAACCCGCTCCTGACCGTGCCCTGACCTCTCCCTGCATCGGAAACTCACGGAAAAGACGCACCGGAAAAGAGAACCGGCACCCGCTGGCCGTTCCATTCCAGGGAAAAGCGCAGAAACGGTTCCGGCCCGGGAACCGCGGGAACGAACAATTGCCAGCGCACGAATCCGCGGGAATCGGCAAGCACCAGCGCATGCGGCCGCAAGCCGCGCGGCAGCCGCTCCAGAAGTTTCTTGCAGCGCATCGGCGGCGCCCCTTTGCGCCAGAGGCGATCCCCGGGCGCCGGCGAACGCAGGGTCAGAGGAAAAGAATCGGCCAGAACGGCGATTTCCCCGGACGCATCGGGCACGAGGCGAAATGCGCCCGCAGTGCCGGCTGCCTTTTCGGCCGAATCGTGCGGTCCGGAAAACGTCACGGAAAACTGGCCCAGCCCCGCCGGCGGCGATGCCATGACCAAAAAACCCCGGTCGGCCGTCAGCCGGACCGGCCCCGGGAAATCCCAGGTCCCCGTTCCCCCGGCCTCCAGCGCCCGGCATGCCTCCTCCACGCGGACCGCCGGCAACTCCGTTCCCTCCGGGGCCAGATGGCGCCACCAGCGGCGCAGCGTGATCCGCCGGATCCCGGGCGGATCCACAAGCCAATCTTTAAGGGGAAGCGCCTCCACGCGGCCGGTGAACACCTGCAGACGACCCTCCAGGCGCCGCTGGGCCAGTTCCACCACGGCATCGTGCTCCAGCCGGGCGGCGCGGGCCAGGCGGCACAGTCCCTCCACGATGCGCGGATTCTCTTCCTGCATCCAGGGAATCAGGCGGCGGCGCACCCGGTTGCGCAGGTACGCCTCCTGAAAATTGCTCTCGTCCTCGCGCCAGGTTTCCCCCAGTGCGCGCAGAAACGCCTGCAATTCCTCCTTGCGCCGCTCCAGGAAAGGCCGCAGGCGGTTCCCTTCCACCGCCCTCATGGCGCCCAGCCCGCGCAGTCCAGTGCCCCGGATCAGATGCAGGAGCACGGTTTCGGCCTGATCCTCGGCCGTATGCCCCAGAAGGAGCCCGCCCAGCGCGCGTGAGCGGATGCATTCATCGAAAAATGCATAGCGAGCGTCGCGCAAGGCATTCTCTCCCGCGTCCAGGGGCATCTCCAGTCGGATGCGATGGCACGGGATTTCCAGGCGCGCGCACAGAGACTCGACGAAGTCGGCGTCCGCGGCCGATGCCGGACGGATTCCGTGATCCACCGTGGCCGCTTCCAGCCGGAAACCCGACGCGGACGCCACGTGCGCGCAGGCCCGCAGCAGGGCGCAGCTGTCCGACCCGCCCGAGCAGGCCACCAGAAAGCCGCGTTCCCGCAAGCCTTCCAGCCCCGGGTCCAGCAAAAACGCCTCCACGTCCAACAGCAGGCGGCCGGGAAGCGAATCCGGCGCCACATTCGGGTAAAACGGAATCATCGCTCTCCCTCCAGTTCGATCCAGGCGGCATCCGGCGGGGAGAACAGGCGCACGGGCAAGCCCGTCGTTCCCAGACCGGAGGATACGTTCATCCATGCATCCCCGTGCCGGTAGACCCCGCGGCGGTAGGAACCCTCGAAATCCGACAGGCAAATCCAGGATCCCAGGCATACCTGCCCGCCATGCGTGTGCCCCGCGAGGATCACGCGCACGCCGGCCGCCGCGGCTTCGGGCAGCACCTCCGGTCGATGCGACAGCAGCAGCACCGGAATGCCCGGGGGAAGCCCAGCCAGCGCGCGCCGCAGATTCCCTCCATAATGCACATCGTCCACACCCGCGACGACGAGCGGTCCCGCTGGCGTGTCCAGCACCACGTGCCGGTCGTCGAGCGGCGTGACCCCTGCGCGGGAGAGAGCCTCGTACAGGGGAACTTCTCCCAGGCGATGATCATGGTTTCCCGCGACCTGGAATTTTCCCAGCCGGGCGGGCAGCCGTGCGATGCCCTCTTCGAGAAACCGCAAAAAAGGGGCATGGGCGCCATGCATCTGGTCGCCCGTGAACACGACGAGATCCGGTTCCCCCGGCACAAGATCCCGCAGGCGGGCGATGTCGGATGCCGACTGGAAATATCCCGCATGGATGTCCGTAACGTGCAGGACCGTGACCCGCCCGTGCAGGCCGGAAACCTGCACGCGCAGTTTCAGGAGGCGCGGAGGCATGAGCGCATTCTGCACGCCCAGCCCGCCCGCGAAGGCGCCCGCCAGGAACAGGAATCCCGCCAGCGCGGCCGGCCAGTGGGATGCGTGCAGCCCGCCAGGGATGCGCCTGGCCAGAATAAACCCCAGCACCGCCGGCAGGAAGGCCGCCTGCCACACGATGGTGGAAATCACCAGCACCCGGTACGCGGTCACGGGAAACGTCCATCCAAGAACGTAATCCACGGGCACCACGCAATAGGCTGCCAGGAAAACGGCCCATGCCGTCAGAAGCGGCCGGCGGAAGCGACCGCGCGCATGGCGCCACAGCCAGAATCCCGCCATCAACTGAAAAATGAAAAATAGGAGCCAGAATCCGCCATATTTCGACAGATAAACGATTTTTGCCTTGATACTCATGCAAAACACCTATAGACTGCCTGCGTCGAAGACATACGACAGGCTTTGCCATGAACGACGACAAAAACTATCACCACCCAGACCCCGACCTCAACAAGCCTGCGGGAATTTCTTCCGATGCGGAGCAGACCCGCGTGCTGGCGATCAACCCGGATTTGCTCCAGCGCGGGCCCGCCAAGCCCTCCTGCCTCGTGCTGGTGTACGGCAAGGAAGATTTGGGAAAGAAGTTCGAAATCCACAAGGACGAGACGTCCATCGGCCGCTCGGCGGCATGCACCATCTGCGTCAACGACGAAAGCGTCAGCCGCGTCCACTGCTTCCTCATCCGCCAGCCCGACGGCACCTTCCGGGTGCGGGACAACCGCTCCACCAACGGCACCATGATCAACACCACCCTCATCACGGGGGAACAGGTCATCCAGGACGGGGATCACCTCCACCTCGGCGGCGTGATGTTCAAGTTCCTCTCGGGCGACAACCTCGAAAGCGACTACTACAACGAAATCTACCGGCTGACCACGGTGGACGGACTGACGCAGGTCTACAACAAGCGCTACTATCTCGAGGCGCTCAACCGCGAGATGAGCCGGGCGCGTCGCTATGGCCGGGCCCTGTCGCTGATCATGTTCGACATCGATTTCTTCAAGAAAATCAATGATACATACGGGCATCTGGCCGGCGACATGATTCTCTCGAGCCTGGCCGCCACCATTTCGGGCGTCATCCGCAAGGAAGACATCTTCGCCCGCTACGGCGGCGAGGAGTTTTCCATCATCCTGCCGGAGATCTCCATCGAAAACGCCCGGTTCTTCGCGGAGAAAATCCGACGGGTCGTGGAAATGGCCCAGTTCCAGTACCAGAATGTCGCGATTCCCGTGACCATCAGCCTCGGCATCGCGACGTTCGACTTGACCATGGATTCGGCCGACGCCTTCATCCGGGCGGCCGACGAGAATCTCTATATTGCAAAGCGCTCCGGCCGGAACTGTTCCGTGGGATGAGGTGATTTCATGAATTGCACCAAATGCGGCGCCCCCATGCAACCGGACCAGGTTTTCTGCCCCTCGTGCGGACAGCCCGTCCAGGTCCTTCCCGGCACGGCTCCCGATACGGGAAAGGCCAAGAAAACACTCTTCTGGGCGCCCGGCGCCGGAGGAGCCCCGGGCATGGGCATGCCGCCGGGCGTTCCGGTTCCGCCGACGCCGCCAGCCGCGCCTCCCGCCGCACCGGCTCCACC
>CAZEZP010000030.1:0-57889 GCA_964516435.1 uncultured Kofleriaceae bacterium
TGACTATCACGTAATGAGATGAGCATACATCGTATTTGTTGTGTTTTTTTAATGAGCAGACGACCACAACGACTAACAAGGGGTAGCTCGTCGGCAGATTAGGTTGTGAATAAGAGAAAGGGATCGTCACTGAATAAATCGAAACCGGGGCGCCGGATCGCAACTCGATAAATCCGGGGGGGGGGGACGTACAATACAGAAAAATCCGGGACGAAGTGCGCCGGGAAAGGGGTTTTCCGGTGTGCGAAAAAAAATGCGGGAATGCAAAAAAAGCGTTGACATGGGGGGCCGATGTGGTATGGGCGAAGTCACGTTCGGATTTTTTCCCGTGCATGCACGGCAAACCAGACAAGGCATTTCGCATCGAAAGGAGACGGAACCCATGGCGTTGACGGACGAAATCGAAAAAACCCGCCGGGCGGGCGAACAAATCCTCGAACTCGTGAAGACGGACCGGTCCAGACTGGAGCCGCGGCTGGCGGCCGGCCTGATCGACGGCCTGGCGGCGGATTTGCCGCTGCTGCTCGACGCGGCCATGCAGGCCGCGGACACGCGCCAGGCGAAGAAGGCCTCCACGAAGACCCAGGTGGCGGCCGCCGAAAGACTGCAGGACCAGGTGATGGCCCTGCGCTCGGTTCTGCGCATGCGCAAGGCCCCGGCCGAACTGTGCACCCTGGCCGGAGTGGGAAAGCCCGTAAAGAGCGGGGTCGTCGGCTCGATTCTGGAAAGCGCCGCCCTGATGCTTTCGGCCTACGACTCCCGGCCCGCCGACTTCCGGCTCCTGGGCGTGCTGCCCGCCGACATCGAAGCCGTGCGCACGCTCTACGGGCAACTGGCCTCGGCCGACCAGGCGCAGGAAGCACTCAAGGTGACGGCCAGGGAGAAGACGGCCCGGCGAAACGCCGCCCACAAGCGGGTGCAGGAAGCCATCGCGGCCATCGCCGGCGCCGCCGAACTGGCCTTCCTCGGGCGCCCCGACCGGCTGGAACTGTACCGTTCCCTCGTCCCCCGCAGGCCGGCCCCTTCCCGCAAGCCGGCGAATCCTTCCGCGTAAGCGAAGTTTCCCTACATCCGCCCTTCTTTTTCTGGTTTCCGGCTTTCCACGGAACTCCTTCGCGGTGCTGCAGAATTCCTTCGCGGTCCTGCAGAACTCCTTCGCGGTGCCGCAGAACTCCTTCGCGGTCCCGCAAAACTCCTTCGCGGTCCTGCAGAACTCCTTCGCGGCGCCACGGAACTCCTTCGCGGTCCTGCAGAATTCCTTCGCGGCGCTGCAAAACTCCTTCGCGGTGCTGCAAAATTCCTTCGCGGTCCCGCAAAACTCCTTCACGGTCCTGCAAAACTCCTTCGCGGTGCTGCAGAATTCCTTCGCGGTCCCGCAAAACTCCTTCACACTCCCACCTGGGTATTCCAATGTCTTACAATCATCCACGCGCACCCGGTTCCATCGCCCTTCCAGCCCGGCCGCCACCCCGACCGCGGCCACCCTTTACAAACGGCCCAACTATGGTAGGAATGCCGCACCCGGCGGCGCGGCCCGGCCGGCCGGTCCGTTTCGAGCAGGGCCATGCGGAAGGAATTTCCGGGGAGTCGGATCATGAAGGCTTCGAACGTGGGCGTGAAGGTATTTTCGGCCACCAAGGCCAAGGAACGGGAAGAGCTCGGGGAAAAGGTGACGGCGTGGCTTCTGGAGCAGAACAGCCCCGAAATCCTGGACACGCACATCAACCAGAGTTCCGACAGCGACTACCACTGCCTTTCCATCACCGTGGTGTACCGCAAGTGACGCGGGGGGTGTTTCGGGGCGCCCGCAGGCGTCCGGACGGGGGAGGAGCCCGAAGATGAGAAGAATCGAGAAAGACGTCGAGTTCCCGCAACTGGAACGCCGGATCCTGGCCCGGTGGAAGGAGGAGCAAACCTTCAAACGCTCCATCGAGCAGCGCAGGGACGCGAAGGAATACGTGTTCTTCGACGGCCCGCCGTTCGCCAACAACCTGCCCCACTACGGGCACCTGCTCGCCGGCATCATCAAGGACATCGTGCCGCGCTACTGGACCATGCGCGGATGGCGGGTGCCGCGCCGCTTCGGCTGGGACACGCACGGGCTGCCCGTGGAGATGGAGGTCGAGAAACAACTGGGCATCGTGGGCAAGGGGGTCGCCGAGGTGGGCATCGAGCGCTTCAACGAGGCCTGCCGGGCTTCCGTGCTCAAGTATGCCAGGGAATGGGAGAGCACCGTCGAGAAGACCGGGCGCTGGGTGGACTTCGAGGACCGCTACCTCACCATGCAGCCGTCCTTCATGGAGACCGTGTGGTGGGTGTTCAGGCGGCTCTACGACATGGGCCTCATCTATGAGGGATACCGCGTGATGCCCTACTCCACGGGCTGCCACACGCCGCTGTCCAACTTCGAGGCCTCGGCGGACTACCGCGACGTGCAGGACCCCGCCATCACCGTGACCATGCCGCTTCTCGACGAGCCGGACACGGCATTCCTGGTGTGGACCACCACCCCGTGGACGCTGCCCTCGAACCTGGCCGTCGCCGTGCATCCGGAAATCGACTACGTGAAGATCCGCGACGCCGCCGACGGACGGCAGTGGATCCTGGCCGAGAACCTCGTGGGCCAGTACTTCCGCAAGCCCGAGGACTACACCGTGATCGCGCGCATGAAGGGACGCGACCTTTCGGGCATCGCCTACGTGCCGCTCTTCGACTTCTTCGCGGAAAAGCGCGCCGAGGGTGCCTTCCGGGTGCTCGTGGACGAGTACGTCACGGCCGAGGACGGCACGGGCATCGTACACCTGGCGCCCGCCTACGGCGAGGACGACTTCCGCGTGTGCGCGCGGGAGGGCATCTCGCTGGTCGACCCGATCGATCTGGACGGGCGCTTCACGGAACCGGTGGCGCCCTGGAAGGGGATGTACATCAAGGAGGCCGACCCGCTGATCATCCAGGACCTCAAGAAGCGCGGGCGGCTGGTGCGCCACGCCACGCTCGTGCACGCCTACCCGTACTGCGAGCGTTCGGGCACGCCCCTGATGTACAAGGCCATGCCCGTGTGGTTCGTGAAGGTGACCGAACTGCGCGAGCGCATGCTGGCCAACAACGCGAAGACGAACTGGATCCCCGAGAACCTGCGCGACGGGCGCTTCGGCAAGTGGCTCGAGGGAGCGCGCGACTGGAACATCAGCCGCAACCGCTACTGGGGCACGCCGATTCCCATCTGGCGCTGCCCGGAGTGCGGCGCGCTCGACGTGATCGGCTCCATCGCGCAACTCGAGGAACGCTCGGGCGAGAAGGTCACGGATTTGCACATGCACCGCATCGACCACCTGGAGTGGACGTGCCCGAAGTGCGAAAAGGGCCGCATGCACCGCGTGCCGGAGGTGCTCGACTGCTGGTTCGAGAGCGGCGCCATGCCGTACGCCCAGCACCACTATCCCTTCGAGAACCGCGAGCGGGTGGAGGCCGGGCTGCCGGCGGACTTCATCGCCGAGGGGCTCGACCAGACGCGCGGCTGGTTCTACACGCTCATGGTGCTCTCCACGGCGCTCTTCGACCGGCCCGCCTTTAGCAACGTCGTCGTCAACGGGCTCATCCTGGCCGAGGACGGCAAGAAGATGAGCAAGCGCCTGCGCAACTACCCGCCCCCGGACGAGATCCTCGACACCCACGGGGCGGATGCGCTGCGGCTGTACCTGATCAACAGCGGCGCCGTGCGGGCGGAGGACCTGCGCTTCTCCGAGCGCGGCGTGCGCGACGTGGTGCGCCTGGCGCTTCTGCCCCTGTGGAACGCGTACAACTTCTTCGTCACCTACGCCATGATCGACGGCTTCGACCCGGCCACGGCGCCGCGGCCGGAAACGGGACCAGACGTGCTCGACGCGTGGATCCGCTCCCGCGTATCCACGCTCGTGCTCGAGGTGCGCAGGGAGATGGACGCCTACCGCCTCTACAAGGTGGTGCCGGAACTGCTCGCGTTCATCGACGATCTGACCAACTGGTACATCCGCCTCAACCGCCGGCGCTTCTGGCAGCCGGGGCTCGGGGAGGACAAACTGCAGGCCTACTGGACCCTCTACGACGTGCTGGTGACGTTCTCGCTGGTGATGGCGCCGTTCACGCCGTTTCTGGCCGAGGAAATCTGGGGCAACCTCACCGGCGGGGAAACGCGCGGCGACTCCGTGCACCTGCAGGACTTCCCGGAAGGCAGTGCCGCGAGCCTGGATCCGGAACTGGAGCGCACGTTCCACCGGATGCAGGAGGCCATCCTGCTGGGACGCTCCCTGCGCGAGGAGCACAAAATCAACGTGCGCCAGCCGCTGCCCGCGCTCACCGTCATCCATCCGGATCCGGAACTCGGGCGGCAGTTCGGCCCGCTCCTGGGCGTGATCCGGGACGAGCTCAACGTCAAGGAAATCCGGTTCGCCGCCAACGAGGCCGATTTCGTGCACCTGGAGGCGCGCCCCAACCTGAAGGTCCTGGGGCCGAAACTGGGCAGGAAGATGAAGGCCGTGGCCGGCGCGATCGCGGGGCTTTCGCAGGAGGATCTGCGACGCGTGGCCGCCGGCGGCACGGTGGAGGTGGAAGGCGAGACGCTGGACGCCTCCTGCCTGCTCATCGCGCGCAACGCCCGCGAGGGGCAGGTGGTGGCCGCCGGGCAGGAGCTCTCGGTCTCGCTGGACGTCACGATCACGGAGGAACTGCGCGCCGAGGGGCTGGCCCGGGAGATGGTCAACCGCATCCAGCGCCTGCGCAAGGACTCCGGCTTCGAGGTGCAGGACCGCATCCGGCTGCGCATCCATGCGGCCGATGCGCGCCTGGAGGCCGCCATGCGCATGCACGGGGAGAGCGTGGCCCGGGAGGTGCTCGCGGCGCAGTGGGAACTGGCGCAGGGGCACGGAGACGACTGGAAACCGTTCGAAATCGACGACATGCCGGTGTGGGTGTCCGTCGAACGCATGGGATGAGCGAAAAGGAGGCCCGAAGATGACGATGCACAAACTGCTGGTTCTGGTGATCCTGGTGGGCGGCGTGTGGATGGCCGGCTGCACGAAGAAGCAGGAAGGCTACACGCTGGAAAACGTCAACGCCAAACTGCAGGAGCGGGAACGGGAAATCATCGCCCTGCGCAAGAAGGGCAAACTCGAGAAGTCCGCCAACCTGGCGCTCAGGACGGGAAACGAAATCCTCAACGTGTTCCCGCCGGCCACGATGTACCGGGAGAACGTGCAGAAGATCGTGTCGGCCATGGGTTTTCTGGCCCGGCTGTGCGGCGACAAGGCCCTGCACATCCGCAACGAGAGCGTGAATCCCGAGGACAGCCAGAAGTACACCAAGCTCTCCGACGACCTCTATGCCATGGTCGAGGAAATCCGCCGCAAGATGCCCAGCATGCCCTCCAACAAGCCGCCCCAGGTGAAGAAGGTCACCCCGGATACGGGCGAAGAGGAAGGCACGCCTGGCGAAGGTGCCGAGGAAAAGAAGGACGACGCGGCGGACACGGCGGACGGCGGCGAGACGAAGCCGGCCGAGGAGCCCAAATCCGACGCCAAGGACGGCGGCAAGGGCAAATAGATGTGGCTCTTCTGGGTCCTGGCCTGCTGGGGAGCGCCTCCCGCGCCGGCGGGCGCGAAGAACGCCCCCGCCGCCTTCTGGGTGGAGGCGGCCGACCGGCTCCCGCCGGCGAGGGCCCGCGAAATGGCCGATGCCCTGCAATCTCCCCGCGCGCAGGGAAACCGCCTGCTGCAGGTGATGCTCCTGGATCCCCAGGGGGGAGAAGGAGAAGGCGCCCGCGTATGGGTGGGCCCGTTCTTCCGCCGGGTGGAGGCGTTCGCCTATGGGCTGGCCCTGCTGGAGGAGCGGCGGGCGGCATCTTTCTCCCTGCGCCGCTTCGACGGCGTGCCGGTGACCCTCCAGGTGCCGGCGGCATCCCGGCAACAGCTGAAACTCTCCCGCGTGAAGCCGCCGTGGCCGCAGGTGGGGGTGGTGCTGTTCCCCCTCGTGGGGGGCTATTACCGCCCGCTGGCCCAGATGCCGCCCCTGGGCGCGGCCGTTGTGCGGCTGGGATACCGGGACGAAGTCTGGATCCAGGACGAGACCGAGGTCTGCGAGCAGGGGCAGTGCCGGCGCTGGTTCTACGCCGTCACGCCGGCGCCGCACCGGCTGGCCTGGTTTCCGGCCGGCCACGTGGTGCCCGTGAGCGCCATCCGTTCCCGCAAGACGCCCGACGGGCAGGTGGAGCGCTACCTGGCCGTGGTGCGCACGGGCGAACATGCCGGGGAAGGCTGCGGGCTGGCCTTCTCCTTTTTGGGCAACCGGCGCCCCCTGCGCTGGACGTTCTGCCGGCGCGGATTTTCCGAGGGACGCCTGGTGCAGCAGGAAGACGGCAACTGGGGGGTCTTCTTTTCCGGCGGCACCATCGCCCTGGGAAAATCCCCGGCGTGGCTGCCGGTGGAAAGCCTGTTCCGGGCCGCGTCCCGGAAAACGTTCTTCTAGCAGGAGGTGCCGCATGATCCGCCACAAGGTGCAGACCGGCATGACTTTCACCCGCACCTTCCAGGTCCGCGAGGAATGGCTGGCCAACCGCATGGGCAGCGGCCACGTGGCCGTCCTGGCCACGCCGGCCCTCGTGATCGCCATGGAAAACCTGGCGGCGTCCGCCATCATGCCGTACCTGCGGGAGGGCTCCACGTCCGTGGGCAGCCGCGTGGACATCGTGCACCTGGCGCCGACGCCCGCCGGCGGCCGCTTCTCCATCGAACTGACGGTTTCCAAGGTGGACAAGAACCGCATCGAGTTCGTCATGACGGCAAAAGACGAGACGAAGACGATCGCCACGGGCTTCCATCGCCGCCACGTGGTGGACGAGGCCGATTTCCTCGCCAGGGCCATGGAGGATGCCGGCGGACCGACCGCGCCACCCGAACCCGGGACCGCGCCTTCGGCCGACCTGGAGCGGCGCAAGACCCAGGTCTCCATGAAACTCCCCTTCGACGACGGCGACACGCGCGCCTGATGCCTTTCTCCCCCGCATGGTATTTGCCGATCTCGCATTCCTCTACGTGTTCCTGCCGGTCGTCTTCGGCCTGCATGCACTGCTTCCGGCGCACGCGCGCAATGCATGGCTCGCGGCGGCCTCCCTGGTGTTCTACGCCTGGGGCGAGCCGCTGTGGGTGTCGCTGCTCGTGCTCTCCGCCTTCACCGATTACCACGTCGGAAAAGCCATCCAGGCCGAAACCCGGAAATCGCGGCGCATCGGGTATCTGGCCGTCTCCCTGACCGTGAACCTGGGGCTGCTGGCCACGTTCAAGTACAGCGGTTTTCTGGCCGACACGCTCCACGCGCTGTCCGGATTCCGGCTGCCGGTGCCCCGCCTCGCCCTGCCGGTGGGCATCTCGTTCTATACGTTCCAGACCCTTTCCTACGTGATCGACGTGTACCGGGGACGCACCCGGGCCCAGGACCGCTTTCTGGACTACCTGCTGTTCGTGGCCCTGTTCTTCCAACTCGTGGCGGGCCCCATCGTGCGCCACCCGCAGATCGCGGCCGGGATCGCGCATCGCACGCTCTCCTGGGAAGCCGTGGCCAGCGGGTTCTGGCGCTTCCTCACGGGACTGTTCAAGAAGGTGATGGTGGCCAACGAGGCGGGACGGCTGGCATCCCTGTTCCTGGACGCGGATCCCGCCTCCGGCACCGTGCTGGGCGCATGGGCCGGCGCCGTCCTGTTCACGCTCCAGATCTACTACGATTTCTCGGGCTACTCCGACATGGCCATCGGGCTGGGAAAGATGTTCGGCTTCTCCCTGCCCGAGAACTTCGACTATCCATACACGGCCCGCTCCGTGAAGGAATTCTGGCGGCGATGGCACATGTCGCTGGGCTCCTTCTTCCGGGATTACCTGTACATCCCGCTGGGCGGCAACCGGCGCCTCTTCTGGCGCAACCTGCTGGTGGTGTGGTTTTTGACGGGCCTGTGGCACGGGGCCTCCTGGAACTTCGTCGCCTGGGGCCTGTACTTCGCCTTCTTCCTGGGCCTGGAGAAGCTCTTGGGGGATCTTCCCTCTCGCCTGCCCCGGCCGTTCTCCCATGCATATCTGCTCTTGATTGTGGTGGTGGGCTGGGTATTGTTCTACTTCACGGATCTGAGCCGTGCGCTGGAGCATCTGGGCATCATGTTCGGGCTCGCCGATGTTCCGCTCTCCGATCTCTTCGTGCGCGTGACGCTGGCCAACCATGCGTTCCTGCTGCTGGGAGCCATCGTGTTCTGCGCGCCGGTGCTGCCGCTTTCGGGCACGCTCCTGCAGGGGACGGTGCGGCGCTTTCCGCGGGCGGCGGCGGCTCTCTCGTCGCTGTTCTCGCTGGCGCTCCTGTGGCTCGTCACGGCGCACCTGGTGGGACGCACGTACAATCCGTTCCTGTACTACCGCTTCTGAAGCGGAAGAAAAGGTCGCCGCATGGAGCCGAATCCCGAACCGAAACCGCCGCGCGCCAGCAGCCCCGGCATCTTCTACGCGCTGCCCGTGCTGGGCTGGCTGTATGCCTGGATGCTCGCGTCCCTGCTGTTCCCTTCGGAAAACGCCTCCCCGGGCGAAAAGCGCTCCCTGGCCGGATTTCCCGACGCGAGCGCGCGGGAGGTGTTCTCGGGCCGCTTTTTCCCGGCCGTCTCCTTCTGGTTCGCGGATCACTTCCCCGCCCGCACCGCCTTTTTGCGAACCCAGAGCGCCGTGGAGCCGTTCAAGGGCGTCTCCTGGGATTCCATCCGCCTCTACCGGCACGCCGTCCGGCCCCGCCACGAGGAGGAATGGATCCTCTCCGAGCGGGAAATCGAACTCTGGGCGCAATACTGGCGCGAACGCCATGCGGCCCTCCCGTCACCCGGCCAACCGCACCCCGCCGAAAAAAAGCCGCTTCCCATGGACGCGCAGCGCTACCCCGGAAAGGAACGTCCGCTGGCCTCGCAAGCCTCCCCCGCCCCGGAAGAAGTCCATGCGGAGCGCGTGGAAAACGTGTTCATCTACGGAAACAGCGGTTTCTACATCTTCGGCGGCTCCAACCGCAACGCGGACCGCTATGCCCGCGCCATATCGAAGGCGGGCGCCCTGCTCAAGGGAACGGCCCGGGTCTACTGCCTGCCGGTTCCCACGGCCATCGAAATCCTCCTGCCAGCCCGCTACCGCAGCGTCACGACCCCCCAGCGCCCCTTCATGACCCGCATTTCCGGCGCGCTGCAGGACGCGACGTTCATCGATATCCACACCGATCTGATAAACAACAGGCAAAAATATCTCTACTACCGCACCGATCACCACTGGACGCCGCTGGGCGCCTACGTGGCCTATGAACGCTTCGCCGCGGCGGCCGGCTATGCGCCCAATCCGCTGACGGCCTACCAGGAGATTCCCATCGGCCGCTACTGGGGTTCGCTGTATGCCGCCACGCACAGCAGGACGCTCGGCGCCCATCCCGACGACGTGGTGGCCTACAAGCCCCGCGGGAAATACCGCGTCACGCTGTACAACCGGCAGGGAAAGCCCCGCGGCAGCGGAGACATCATCTACGAGGGCGCCGCCCGGATGTCTGACAAGTACACGGCGTTCCTGGGCGGCGACGAGCCCTGCATCGAGATCGTCAACCTGGGAAAGCCGAAAAACCCCCGCAAAATCCTGATTTTCAAGGAATCCTTCGGCAACGTGTTCGCGCCCTTCCTGGCGCCCGACTACCAGGAGGTGCACGTGGCCGACATCCGCACCTTTCCGTTCGGCCTGTCCTCCTATGTGCGGGAGCATGGCATCCAGGAAGTGCTCTTCATCAACAACATGTTCGCCGCCTGCGATCCGTACCGCGTCCGGGAAATCGAACGCATCGTGGAACGCCCCTGAAATCCCCGTTCGATTTTCGAATGCGTTTCTGTGCGCTCCGGGCACGGTGCGCCTTGTGGTTGCCGGATGGCCGTTCGGCCCGCGCAGGAGCCGGGCCTGAAAAACGGCAAGCGATGGCCGTCAGTTCCTGGAATTCACTGCCGAAAGAAGTTCTTCCACGGTGAAGGGTTTCTGGAGGAAGCCGTCCTCACGGGGTATGTCCCGGTATCCCGAGATGGAATCCCGGGGATAGCCGGACATATAGATCACCCGGATGCCGGGCTGACGACAACGCACGGCCTTGACCAACTCGAACCCGTTCATCCCCGGCATCGCGACATCGGACAGGAGCACCCCGATATCCGGACCGTTGCGCTCCACCATCTCCAGCACCGCGCGCGGATCCGAAGCCGTCACGGCCCGGATGCCGTAGCGGCCCAGGATCATCTGCACCATGCGGGTAATGGAGATTTCGTCGTCCACCACCAGCACCAGTTTGCCGGCCCCTTCCGGACGGACAGGCAGGACATCGGCGGCCTGGGATTCCGGGACGGCAGGCAGGAAGATGGAAAACCTCGAGGTTCCCGATTCTGCATGGGCGAAGATGAAACCGCCGCCCTGGCGGACCATGCCATGGATTCCGGCCAGACGCATGCCGGCTTCGGCCGAGAGCCCCGAACCCGGCGCAAAGGGATCGAACAGGTGCGCGACCTGATGGTCCGCGACGGGGATCCCCGTATCGGCCACGTCGATGCGCACATAGGTTCCCGGTGGCGGCAGATCCGAAGTCTCAGCGTCGATGCCGCCTGCCTCCCGTTCCTGGACCGTCTCCATCCGGGAAGCGATCTCCATCTGCCCGGCACCAGCAATGGCGTCCTTGGCACGCAGGCACAACTGTTCGAGGATGTCCTGCAGCCAACCGGCATCGAAATGCACCGGCGCCAGCGGGAGGCCCGGCCGCCAGGACAGCCGGATGTCGGGCCCCAGGATCCGGCCGAGCCGTCCCATGGCCCGCTCGATTTCCGCGTTGACGTCCAGCCGTTCGGGCGTTCCCGGACGCTTCTGCGCGTAGGCCAGCAGTTGAGACGTCAGCCGGGCGCTGCGCAGGGCGGCATTGCGGATTTCCTGCAGTTCCGCCAGAAGGGCGGGCTTGTCGAGATGCTCCTCCGCCAGCAGTTCGCAGTGGCCCAGGATGACTTCCAGCATGTTGTTGAACTCGTGGGCCACACCGCCCGCCAGCCGGCCGATGCTTTCCAGGCGCTGCTCTTCCGCGCGACGCTGCTCGGTCCGGTGCTTTTCCGTGATGTCGCGCGCGCTGCACACGAAGAAACCGATTTGGCCATCTTCCAAAAACTGCGGATCGGCATTGCAGGCATAGCGCCGGTACGAACCATTGCGCGCACGCGCCCGGTACTCGAAACCACGAATGGGACGTCCCTGCAGCGCCTGCTCCCATACCTGCATCGCGGCTCCGAGATCCTGCTCATGCAGAAATTCCCGAAAATGCCGGCCCACCACCTCGCGTTCCACATCGTAGCCGAGTTGCATCTGCCACTGGGGCGAAGCGAACGAAACCATTCCCGTAGTGTCGAGGGTGAAGATGACGTCGTGACTGGCTTCCACCAGCAGCCGGTATCGGTCCTGCAGGCGTCGGGCCTCGGCCTCGGCCCGCTGCCGGGCCTCCTGGGCGAACACGAGCCCGGCCAGAGCGGCGGCCGTGCTGGCAAAAGACACTTCGTCGGGCGTCCAGCGCCGGGGCGTGCCCACGTGCTCCAGGCAAATCACTCCCGCCAGCCGCCCGTCCACCAGGATGCCGGCATCGAGCATGGAAGAGATGCCCAGCGGAACCAAATAGAAATCCAGCAGTTGGCGCACGGCGGGGTGACGGGAAACATCGTGGGCCTCCACGCGGTGGTCCCGCTCGAGGGCTTCGAAATACACGGGGAAGCGGGCGATTTCGAGTTGGTTCCCGGGGGGATCGAAATGATCCTGGCTCCACTGGACGAGGCACTCCAGGAAATCGCGCTCGGGGCCCCATCGCCACACGGAAACGCGCGCCACATCGAGAGCGAAGGCCGCTTCCCTGCACAGGATTTCCAGTGCCTGCGGCATGCGCGCGCCCAAAAATTCCGGCGCGCCCAGGATGTTCGCAAGCGAGCGCCGCTGGCGTTCGACCCGAGCCCGGGGAGACTCTTCCCTTCGCCATTTTCCCGCAGCGTCCTGCCACGCATTTTCCGATGTCTCACCAGGCATCCGCCACCTCCATCGCCCTGTAATCACGGAGATTCATAACAGGATGGAAAGAAATGTGCAAAAGCTTTAATCCCAGTATGAATCCATTAAAAAAAACAGTTCAATTCGGTTCTGCCCTTCCTCCCTTGTATTTTCCTTGATATGCGGTGCCTTTTCCTCCGATGCAGCCGGGAGACAGGGGA
Organism: uncultured Kofleriaceae bacterium; assembly: GCA_964516435.1. Taxonomy (GTDB): domain Bacteria; phylum Myxococcota_A; class Polyangia; order HGW-17; family HGW-17; genus HGW-17. The sequence continues at coordinate 12,296 of CAZEZP010000030.1, forward strand.
CTGCCAACCATGCGGAGTCAGGAATTCCAGGCGGCCATGGCTTCGGGAAACATCTCGATGGCGCGGGGGAGAATGCCGTGCAAAAAGGCGATGGCGATGCCGTAGTTGGTGATGGGAACGCCCTGGGTGCGGGCCAGCCGGATGCGCGAGAGGATGGCGGCGCGGTTGACCATGCAGCCGCCGCACTGAATCACGAGATCGTACGGCCTCAGATCCGCAGGGAAATCATGGCCGGCGCGCACGTCGATGTCCAGGGACGCCCCCGTGAAGGAAGAAAGCCAGCGGGGCAGTTTCACGCGCCCGATGTCCTCGGAGATGGGCCGGTGCGAGCAGGCCTCGGCGATGAGCACGCGGGAACCGTCCTTGAGTTTCGAGATGGCGCGCACGCCGCGCACGTTCTCGGCCAGGTCGCCCTTGTGGCGGGCGAACAGGATCGAGAAACTCGTGAGCGGCACGCCGGGCGGCACGTCGGCGTCGACCTTCAGAAATGCCTGGCTGTCGGTAATGACCAGGGCGGGCGGATCGCGCAGAACATGGTGCAAGGTGTATTCCAGTTCGCGCTCCTTGACCACCACGGCCGTCACATCGGCATCCAGAAGTTCCCGCAGAGTCTGGACCTGGGGCAGAATCAGGCGCCCCTTGGGCGCTTCCTTGTCGATGGGAACCACCAGCACCACGGTGGCGGGCGGATGCACGAGATCCGCGACGATGGGAAGATCCTCGTTTCGGGCGGCTGCCAGGCGGACGAGCGCATCCTTTGCACGCTCGACGTCCTGCGCATTCCTGGCGGAAAACGGCAGCACCGGCACCTGCTCGAAGCGGGCGGACAAGTCGGCGATGAACGCTTCCAGGACGGATTTCTCGGCGAGATCCGCCTTCCCCGCGAGCAGCACAAACGGAACGCGGGCGGATTGCAGGTCGTCCACCAGGGCAGCCTCGTAGCGGGAAAACACGCCCGTCTCGCAGATGAGCACGGCCAGATCCGCACGCGCCAGCGCCCGGCGGGTCTTCTCCACGCGCTTCTCACCCAGTTCGCCCTCGTCGTCCACGCCGGCGGTGTCGATGAGCACCACCGGGCCGAACGGCTGCAACTCGTAACTCTTCTCCACCGGGTCGGTGGTGGTGCCGGGGGTGTCCGAAACGATGGACATCTCCTGCCCCAGAAGCGCGTTCATGAAGGTGCTCTTGCCCACGTTGCGCCTCCCCAGGACGGCGATGTGGACCCGGTTGGAACGCGGAGTGGAATTCATGGATTTCCTCCATCGGGAGCGGGCGGCAGGTAGCCAAGGGCCAATATTTTCTCGGGACGCAGCAGTTCCGCGACTTCCGGCTCGCCGGCCACCCCCAGCGCCGCGCACGCCGCGAACAGATCTTCGCCGGTCTCCCGCATGTGCAGCGCCACCTTCTCGGCCACCGCATGCCCGAAGGCGGCGATGAGCAGCGTGGCGGATGCCGGATGCGACACGAGCGAGGTGCGCAGGCGGGTCTCGTCGGCCGCAAGGCCGGCCAGGGCGTGCTTCTGCAGTTGGTCGGAAGCCTGGACGAGCAGTTCCAGCGAATGGAACAGCAGATGGGAAGCCAGGGGCAGGAAGGCATTGAGTTCCAGTTCGCCGTGGGCGAACAGGCGCGCCGCAGTGGCCTCGTCGCCCTGCACGCGCACGGCGGCCATTTCCACGGCCTCGCAGATGACCGGGTTGAACTTGCCGGGCATGATCGAGGAACCCACCTGCACCGGCGGGAGAATCACCTCGCCGAGCAGGTGCATCAGGCGCAGGTCGTGGGCAATCTTTTCGAGATCCACGGCTGCGACCTTGACGATGGAAAACGCCTCGGCGAGTTGATCGTGGTTGGCCGTGGCGTCGACGAGGTTCTCCGCCCGCGCCAGCGGCAGACGGGCCAGTTGCCGCAGCCGCGCGGCCGCCTGCAGGATGAAGGGACGCGGCGCCGCGATCCCCGTACCGATGGCCGTGCCGCCCAGATTCACCGTACGCAGCCGCTCCCGCGCCTTGAACACCCGCCAGCGGTCGCGGGAAATCGCCTCGGCGAACGTCGAAAACGAACGGCCCAACGTCGTGGGAACGGCCGGCGTCAACTGCGTGCGGCCCAGTTTCACCAAGCCGGCGAAGCGACGCTCCAGTTCCTGCAGCCCTAGCACCAGGCGGTTGAGGGACTCCTCGAGTTCCTCGAGCAGCCACAGCGCCGCCACGTGCACGGCCGTCGGAAACACGTCGTTGGTGCTCTGGTGCAGGTTCACGTGAGAAAGCGGGTCCACCACGTACGAGCCGGGCGCATGCCCCAGCAGAAGACCGGCGGCATTGGCGGCGACCTCGTTGACGTTCATGTTGACGGAGGTGCCCGCTCCTCCGCAGTGGGGTCCCACGACGAACCATTCGGCATGGCCCCCGGCCGCCATCGCCTCGAGCGCGGACAGCAGCGCGCCGGCCACGGGTTCCCGCAGAAAGCCGAGTTCCGCGTTGACCTGCGCGCAGGCCAGTTTGACCGTCGACAGCGCACGCCAGAAAACCACGGAATAGGGAGCAGAAGATGGAAAATGGGACAGCGCGCGGGCCGTGTGGATGCCATACAGGGCATGCGCGGGAACCGCGAACTCGCCGAGGGCGTCGTGTTCGATGCGGGTGTTCATCCATCTTCCCCTTGCGGTCCCCGGCCCTGGCCTTCGCCCTGGCCCGAAAGGCCGCGAATCGATGCGGATTCACATGAACAGGTCGCGCTCGCCGGCGCGGATCCTGGCCAGGGTCCGGTTCACTTCCAGCCGGATGGATTCGGGCACCTCGGCCAGTTTGCGCTCCATCAGCGCGCGCCCCACGGCCCGGGTCTCCTCGGAAGCGTAATCGATGAGGTATTCCTCGAACGTGAACAGGGCGTTGGGCAGGCACTTTTCCCTGATGTCGCCGGGTTTGGCATACTCCATGAAATCCAGCCCCACGCGCCCGAGCCGGTAGCACGAGGTGCAAAACGACGGAAGATAGCCATGCTCGCAGATGTCGCGCACCACCTCGTCCAGGCTGCGGTGATCCCCCAGGCTGAACTGCTCGCAGGCGCCCTCGTCGCTGTAGCCGCCGGGGTTGGTGCGGCTTCCGGCGGAAATCTGTGAAACGCCCAGATCGAACGCGGCGCGCCGCATTTCCGGGGTCTCGCGCGTGGACAGGATGATGCCCGTGTAGGGGACGGCCAGGCGCAGCACGGCGATGACCTTCTTGAAGTCCGCATCGGACACGGGATGCGGCGGCCGCGAAGCCAGCGGGGCGCCCTCGGCCGGTTCCAGGCGCGGCACGGAAATGGTGTGCGGCCCCATGCCGAAGACGGCTTCCAGATGCTCGATGTGGGAAAGCAGGGCGAGCACTTCGTAGCGATAATCATACAATCCAAACAGGATGCCTACGCCCACGTCGTCGAGTCCCCCGGCGAAGGCCCGGTCGATGGCATACAGCCGGTACAGGTAATCGGCCTTGGGCCCCATGGTATGCAGTTCGCGGTACGTGGGCTCGTGGTAGGTTTCCTGGAAAATCTGGTACGTGCCAATCTGGGCTTCCTTCAGGCGGCGGAAGTCCTCCACGTCCAGCGGCGCGATGTTCACGTTGAGCCGGCGGATGGCGTTCTTTCCGTCCCGGGCCGAATACACGGTGGCAATCGCATCGAGCACATAGTCCAGGCCATTGCGCGGATAGGCCTCGCCCGATACCAGCAGCACGCGCTTCTGCCCGGTCCTGAGCAGATACTCCGTCTCGGCGCGGATTTCGTCCATGGTGAGCGCCCGGCGCTTCACGGCCCGGTTGGACACGCGGAAGGCGCAGTAGGCACAGTCGTTTCTGCACAGGTTGGAAATGTACAGGGGCGCGAAGAGCACCAGCCGCGAACCATAGATGCTGTCCTTGACGTCGCGGGCGGCTTCGAAAATCTCCTGCAGGAGCTGGGGATCTTCCACGGCCATCAGTTCGGCCGCCTCTTCCAGGCCCAGGCGTTCCAGCCGGCGGCTCTTCTGAAGGATTTCACGCACGCGTCCAGAATCCGCCCGCCTGTCGAGAAGACGTTCGATGCGGGCATGGGGAATGAAGTTTTCCATGAATCCCTCCTTGCGGGGTCCGTTATACCCGTTTATTTCGGAATGACAACTCCAAAAAGCGGCGCCCCGGATCTTCAGCGCGTCTCGCCGCGCAGCGCCGTCTGCCGGATCCTCCGATATTTCAGCCAGAAATCGGCGCAGTCGGCCACGGCGGGGTCTTGCGACTGGCGCAGGATGGCAAGGACGCTCTGGACGGCAACTGCAGCATCGGGATCGTCCACGAGAAACGACACGGCGAACAGGCGGATGCGTTCGTCCGGGTCCCAAAGTCCCCGGCGCATCAATCCGGCCACCTCGGGCCGTCCGGGGGCCAGGCTGCCGGCGGCATTGAAGACGGCCAGCCGGGTGTCGGCGTCTTCGGCGGCCTCCTCGTACCAGGAAATCATCTGCGGCACCAGATCCAGCGCCGCCGCGCCGCGGGATGCCGCTATCTGGGCGGCCAGGGCGCGGTGTGGACGCGGGCAGCGGCGCAGCAGGTGCGGCAGGAACTCGGAAGGCAGCCGCCACAGCAGGGCGCGGGCATCCTCGCGCACGTCCTCGCGGGGATCGTCGAGGGCGGCCAGCAGGGAATCCACCCCCTCCTCTTCCGAAAAGGGACCGGCCTGAAGCACGCTGGCCACATCGAGCGCCGTGTAGCGGGACTTTTCGGCCAGTTTGAGCATGTGCTCGAGCACCCGCAGCCGGCGGCCTTCCGCAGATTCGGGCGGTGGCGCATCCGCCGCGATGAATGGAACGACCGGATGCGACGCCGGGGAACGGGGTGCGGATGCGCAACCTGAAAACAGCGTCGGCAAAGCAATCAGAATGGCGCGGAAAAAAAGGTTTCCCGGCATGGACAGGCGACCCCTCCCGAGGAAGCCACCCTATCCCGCGAAGGACGAGACCGCAAAAAAATGCACTGGCCATCCGGGAAAAGCCTGCTAGGCTCCTTTTCGTTACCCTCCCGGAGGTGGCACATGGGCAAGCGTTGCATGCTCGGATTCTGGCTGGTGCTGGCCATGCTTGGAAGTTGCGAATCCCATTCACAAAAATCATGCAATAATAATTGTAATAATAATACAAATAATATAAATAACACCAACAACAATAATATAAACAACACAAACAACACGACGAACAACGCGAACAACACGTCCGTCATCGAGCCCGGCGATCCCGGGCCGGCCGACGTGGAGGTGTTCGTGGATGCGACCCTTCCCGGGCGCCCCATATCCCCCTGGATCTACGGCATGAACGCAGGCGGCGTGGACGAACTGCCGCGCCGCGACGTCCCCTTCTGGCGCATCGGCGGCAACCGCTGGACCGCCTACAACTGGGAGAACAACGCCTCCAACGCGGGCTCCGACTGGAACTGGCAGAACGATGCGTATCTCGGCGGCGGCGACGAGCCCGCGGCGGCGGTGGTGGGGCGTGTGGAGCCGGCGCTGGACGACGGTGCCGCCGTGATGGTGACCCTGGCCATGGCGGGCAAGGTGGCGGCGGACAAGGCGGGGCCCACGGATCCGCAGGGGGCGGACGCCGAAACCGCGCGCTTCGTGGATGCCTGCTGGCCCAAGGCCGCCCCCTTTGCCTTCCCGCCCGACACGCACGACGACTGCGTGTACCAGGACGAACTGGTGGCGCACCTGCTGGAGCGCTTCGCCGACCGGGCTGATCGGGTCGTGTTCCAACTGGACAACGAGCCCGACCTGTGGCGCTACACACATTCGGAAATCCATCCTCAGCCGGCCACCTACGCGGAACTGACGGACAAGAGCATCTCGCTGGCCCGCGCCGTCAAGGACGTGCGACCCGGAGCGCTGGTGTTCGGCTTCGGCGGCTCGGGCTTCTGGGGCTTCGAAACGCTGGGCGGCGCCCCGGACGCCTCCAGCCATTTCATCGACTTCTTCCTCGCTGCGTTCGCACGGGCCGGCGCCGAAGAGGGACGGCGGCTTATCGACGTGCTGGACATCCACTGGTATCCCGAGGCCCGCGGGGGCGGCGTTCGCATCACGCAGGACGACGCATCCCCGGAGGTGGCACGCGCGCGGGTGCAGGCTCCCCGTTCCCTGTGGGATCCCGATTACGTTGAGGATTCGTGGATCACCCGCGATTACCTCGCAGGCCCCATCACCCTGCTGCCCGATCTGATGGGACGCATCGAGGCGGCCTATCCCGGAACGCGCCTCTCCATCAGCGAATACTATTATGGGGGCGGAGATCACATTTCAGGAGCCATCGCGCAGGCCGACGTGCTCGGCATCTTCGGCCGGGAAGGCGTGTTCGCCGCCAATCTCTGGCACCTGGGAGAAACGGACGACGCGTTCATCCTCGCGGCCTTCGACATGTACCGTAACGCGGACGGCGAAGGGCTCTCCTTCGGCGACCTTTCCATTGCCGCCTCGGTTTCGGATGTCGTGTCCGTTTCCGCCTATGCGTCGAAACACACTGGGATTCCCTATGAGATCGTGCTGGTGCTCATCAACAAGGCTGAGCGCGAAGTGTCAGTCGCCCTGCGTGTGCGCGACCGCAACGAATACGGTTTCGCCCGCGTCTGGCGGCTTTCCGGCGAAATCCCCGCGCCGCGGCCAGATTCCAACGCTCCCATGAATGCGCGCAATGCCGGAATCGTGCGCCTTCCCGCGTGGTCCGTTTCCACGCTGGTCCTCATGCCGCACCTGTAGCACCGCGAAACGCCGCGGCCGGCCATGCGCCGGCGAGTCCCCACCGGGACGAGATACTCGGGACGAGATACGATATCAGGACTTGCGGCGGCGAAAGGCGGATGGCTCGATGCCGAAGCGATCCATCATGTTGTACAGGGTGGCCCTGGATACGCCCAGCATCCTGGCAGCGGCCGTGGCCATGCCGTTGGTGGCCCGCAGGGCTTCGATCAGGCTTTCGCGCTTGAGATCGTCGAGCGCCATCACGCGGCTGCCGCGGGCATTCCCCGCATCCGCCGCGGATTCAGGCCCCTCGCTTTCGTGGGTGAACTCCACCCGGTCCAGCACCCGGGCCCGGTCCTCCAGAAAGTGCACGGAAGCCTCCATCAGATGCTCCAGTTCGCGCACGTTGCCCGGCCAGTCGTAGTTCTCGAGTTTCCGCTTCACTTCCGGGGAGATGGCGCGGGCCGCCTTCCCGAACTGCTTGGCATACCGCTCCAGGAACAACTGCGCCAGCAGCAGGATGTCCGAACGGCGCTCGCGCAGGGGCGGAATGCGGATCTGGATGACCCGCAGGCGATACAGCAAATCCCCGCGGAAGCGGTTCTGCGCCACCAGTTTGTCCAGTGGACGGTTGGTAGTGGAGATCACGCGCACGTCGATGGTGTATTCCTCCGTGCCACCCACCCGCCGGCAGCGGCGCTCCTCCAGCACGCGCAGCAGTTTCGCCTGCATCTCCAGCGGCATGTCCCCGATCTCGTCGAGCAGGATGGTGCCACCCTCGGCCAGTTCGAATTTCCCGGGCCGCCCGCCGCGGACCGCCCCAGTGAAGGCTCCCTCCTCGTAGCCGAACAGTTCGCTCTCCAGCAATTCGCTGGGAATGGCGGCGCAGTTGATGCCCACGAACGGCTTGTCCCTGCGGGAAGACTGGTTGTGGATGGCCTGCGCGAACACCTCCTTGCCGGTTCCGCTCTCCCCGAGGATGAGCACGTCGGCATCCGACATGGCGGCCAGTTTGGCCAGCCGCACGCGTTCCAGGAATGCCGGGTGCTCGCCGGCCAGATCCTCGAACGTATACCGGGCGGAAGATCCCGCGATGCGTTCGAAACTGCGCCGGACGCTGCGCATTTCCGACAGCGTCAACACGTGGCCGATGCATTTCTGCGCATCATCCAGAAGCGGCGTGGAGCGCAACAGGACCTCCGCGCGGGGAAGTTGCAGCAGATGCGCCTCCATCGAAACGGGCTCGGCGCCGAACGCCGGCCAGCGGCCCGGCAGGCGGGACAACTTGCGGCCTTCCGCGGAACCCAGTCCCCAGAAACCCAGCGCCGCGCGGTTGGCCAGCGTCACCCGCCCCTGCGCATCCACTACCACCACCCCGTCCCCGATGGCGTCGAGCGCAGCATCCAGCCGGCCCTGCGTGAGCACCAACTGCCGCACGGCCTGAAAGTTCGATATCAAAAGCGATGCCTGCATGCAGAGCGCTTCCAGCATCATCAGGTCGACGGTCGAAAAAATTCCCGACGGGCCGTTCTTCTCCGCATACACCACTCCCTGGATTTCTCCCGTCCCCAGGGGAACGGCCATGACACGGGCGCTCTCGCCCTCGGACAACTGGACCTGCGCCTCGGCATATTCGGCGGCGGACTTCCCGTCGGGAAGCGTGCCGTACACGCGGTGCCGGGTGGCGAACACCTTTTTCGTGATGGCCTGCCACCAGGGCGAAACCTCCCCGAGCATCACGGGCGGCTCCCCGCTGCTCCCCGCCGCCTCGTAGAGCACCGCGTCCGCGCCCAGCATGTCGCGCACCAGCCCCAGCAGCCGCGGAATCAATTCTTCCTCGCTCTGGGCGGATGCCAGTTTCTGGCTGTGGGCGAGCACGTCCAGGAGGCGGTTGCGCTCCACGCCGAGGAGGTTGGCCGCCGCCACCAGGTCCTGCTGGAGGCGCTCCAACTGGTTGAGCATCATCCGCACGTACTGGTAGCGCTGCACGGACTCGAGCAGCAGCCCGTCGGCATGCGTCCAGATCTCCGCGGAAATGTCCGGCGCCACGTCGGCCATGCCCAGCGCGTCGGCATGCAGTTGCTGCAACTGGCTCTCCGACAGTTGTACGAAGGCGCGGGCCATGCGGGTGGCCGGCTCCAGCACGTGCTGCTCCACGATCCGGTCCGACTGCCGGCGTCCCAGCGTGCGGAAATGCTCGGCCACATCCTCCACGCACGCCAGATTTCCGTACTCGAAGAACAGCGCCTGCGCCTGGGAAAGATGCCAGGCGGGATGGCGCACACGCTCGTTGGCCAGGATCTCTCCCGCGAACACGGGGTCCTGACGCAACTGGCCGATGAGGCGGGCCGCATGGAAATGGAGGTTCGCCACCAGGAACGGATGCGAAATCCGGGAACCCATGGAAATGGCGCGATAATAGTCGTCCAGCGCCTTCATGGGCTGATGCTGGGCGAGATGGCAGGCGGCGAACAGCATCAGGCAGCGCGCCAGGATCCGACCATGGACCACATCGCTGGCCGTCGATTTCCGGGCCACCTCATTGACCAGGTCCAGCGCCCGGTCGGCCTCCCTGCGCTCCAGCGCCAGTTCCGCCATCGCCAGTTGCGCCAGAAGCAGCGTCGGCTCCTCCACGAAATCCAGTTCGGCGCCGATCTCCTCCAGGATGGCGGCGGCCACTGGATACTGCTTCATGCGCATGGCCGATATCGCATCCAGGGTACGCACCCGGTAATAGCGCTTCTCCGCCACGTTCCCGGCATGGTGCAGCACGCGGGCGAACAGGACCCGCGCCTGCGCGTGGCGCTCCACTTCCCAGTTGGCCACACCCAGCATCTCCGTGAGCCGCGCGATCGCCTCCCCGTCCCCGGCGCGGGCCGCGCGCGCCTGCAGAACCAGCAGATGCGGCACCACATCCATGAAGCGCCCTTCCGCCATCTGCGCCACGCACCAACTTTCCGGCATCACCTCGGAAATGGGCTTTACGACGACCTGTGGTCCCGTAGGCTTGCGCGTCATGCGAACCTCCCGTCCAAAAATTTTTCACCCTTTCGGAAATAATCCAGCGCGTTCCCCGTTATACCTTTCGGGTTCGCCGCAAGGCCAACCATCATGGCGCAAGGCTCCTTTCTCCTGGCCCGTCCGGAAATGGTTCCGGGCGGGCACTTTTTTCTTTCCTTTCCGTCGAAACATCCATGTTCTCGACGCATCCGGGAAATAAGGCGTCCAAGTTTTGGACAAAGGGATGATAGAGTTTTTTTTCCTGTCTGCAAGCTGGATTTTTTCACTCTACCCGTTGTGATTTTCCACGCCATGACCCGGCAGGTGGAGCCCGCGAAGGCAACACCCATTGCATTCATGTTTTTATTTCCATGCCCAGCTTTCAACGGCTGGTTTTGCGCGGACGACGGGCAGATGGCGGACGGCGCTTGGGCTCGCGCGGCTTGGCCACGGATGGAGAAACTGCCTTGCGTGTGTCGAGTTTGCGGGGCTTGAGGTAGGCGCGGTTGTTCCAGCAGGCTTCCCGCGCCTTGGGCGTGCGCTTCTTGTAGCAGATGTACCACTTCCACCAGTTCTCGAAAGCAGGCTCGCCCGGCAGAGGCTGATCCGCCAGGCGCCCCGCATAACGGCGCCGCATTTCTTGTCCGCGGCCAAAACCGTCGATATGAAAATGGTTCTGGTGCCCCCAGTCGCTGTCCGGAGTGAGCACGAGACGAAAAATATTGGCATCCTCGGTCTGGCAAACCAGGGTGCGCAGGATCCGGCTCTCCGGCGTCGGCGGTGTCCCCACGCAGTCGGTCGCCGTCCCATAGGCCTTGCGCCAGTCGGAAAGCACAACCAGTTCCCGACCATCGTCGAGAATCACCGAATGCACGTCCACGGCCAGCCCCCGGCCATGCTGACTCGTGATGCGCCGGCCACCCGGAGCCCGGTAGGTGCTCGTCCAGGTGACCTTCTGCACGTGGTGGGCCTTGAGGATTGGCGCGAAGCGCAGCAGCGAGTAGGCGAACCGGCAGTCGATGTGCATGGGAACCTTCGGGTCCCACGCGTTGACCCACAGCACCCCACCGACGTCGCCCTTCAGGTGCACCGGCGTTTCCACACCGTAGACCGCAGGGGCGGCCTTCACGTCGAGCCCGCGCTTGACGAGATCGCGGATACAGGCTTCCCCTTTCAGCAGGGCGAACGTCGGCACCGCCACGTCCTCTTCGTCCTCGGCCGCCTGCGAATCGGTGTCGTTCTCGTGATCCGCCGCATCCGCATCGGCCTCTTCCTCGTCTTCGAGCGTCCCCCAGAAATCCGGCTCGATGGGCGTTTCATCCGCAAAAGCCCATTCGGCCTCCACGGAAATGGAAAAGGGATCGCCCGGCCATACGGGAGACAGGGGAATGGTCGTCAGCAAAAAAACCGGGAGCCACCACATGCTTCCCCCAAACTAGTGGGTTCGGAAAAAAATTCCAGCTGCCTTTTAGTGGCGAAACAAAAAAATCTTCCGCCGAATCACGCCCGTCTCCTTCGTCTCAGGACGAACCACGCAGCCCCGGCGGCGGCTGCCGCCAGCAGCAGCCACACGGCCGGCATCCACCCCCGCCGGGAGGATCCCGCCGCAGGCTTCCCCTCTTTCGCATTCTCCCCGTCCACGGGCGGCGGCGGAACGGGCGCGCGCCCGTTGCTGGGCGCCTTCTCCTGCACCACCTCCACGCGCGGACGGCTGGAGGCATCCTCCCGGCGGCGCAGATGGACGGAATCCAGAAGCGACCCGTCCATACGCAGTGCCGCGAGTTCCACCCTGTCCCCGTCCACGTACACCCGGGTGTAGTGGTACGTGGGTTCCGTCACGAGCGAATACGGCTGGTTCTGCTTGACATAGTAGATGGGTGCCCCGCCGCCAGCGGTAATCACATAATTGAGCCCGTCCACGCGCCCCCGCTCGTACATGTGATCATGCCCCGCGAAGAGCAGGTCCACGCCGAACCGGCGCATCTCGTCGACGAGCCCGGAATCCACCAGTTCATCCAAGGGACCGTGGGGTCCCGAGGAATACGGGCTCTGGTGGACCGACACGAACAGGTGCCGGATGCTGCGGTCCAGGGAAGCCTCCTGCAACTGCGCCCGCAGCCAGGCCGCCTGGGGACTTCCCGTGAACGGCTTGTTGGAATCCAGAATGAAAAAACGCGAGTTTCCCCACGTGAAGGCGTACACCATCTCCGAATGGGGCCCGTCGTCGGGCACGGCGAAGAAGCGGCGGAAGAGATCGGCGCCCGCGCCGAAGGCATTTTCGTGATTGCCCACCGTGGGATACAGCGGCACGCGGCGCATGAAGGGATGCGCAATGTCGAAAAAACGCACCCACAGGGCGCGGCGCAGGCCATCGTCCACGAAATCGCCGGTGTGCAGCACGAAGGACATGCTTTCCATGGCCAGCGCCTGAACGACGGCGCGGTGCATCATGTGCCCGTGCCGGGTGTCGCCGTACACGAGGAACGTGAAGGGCTCCCCGGGCGGCGGCGCCGTCGTGACCCGGTCCCGGAACAGGATCTCGCCGCAGCGGACTTCATATTCGTACCGCGTGGAAGGCGCCAGCCCCTCGAAGCGGACCTCGTGCTCCGTACCCGGGCCGGAAACCTGCTCCCACGCGTTCTCGTCGGGACTGCGGATCCGGGTGGTGCAACTCGCAGGCGAAGCATTTTCCCACAGCAGGGAGAACGCCGTCCGGGTGACGTTCTGCACGTAGGGCGCCCGCACCCAGACACCGGGTGCCGGGCCGGGAACCGCAAGAATCAGAAAACAAAAAAATGAATGCATCATGTGCCTTTTTACACCTCCAGCGGAAACGTTGGCAACCCCCTGCTGGAATCGATCAATTTTTCTCGAATGATGGGGGAAGACGGTGGAACCCATGCGAAAAGGAGACCGGAAAATCAGGGATTTTGCCCTACCGTCCGATTCGATTTGACAATCCCGGCAACTCATTTTACTTGTGTGGCGCGCGAAAAGCGCAGGAAGGAGTTTTCCATGCTCGAGTTTCGTTTCCACGGGCGCGGCGGCCAGGGCGCCGTGACATCGGCGGAATTGCTCGCCGTCACGGCCATCGCCGACGACAAGTTCGCCCAGGCATTCCCCAGTTTCGGTCCGGAACGGCGCGGCGCGCCGGTGCAGGCGTTCGCCCGCATCAGCGACACCCCCATCCGCAACCGTTCCAAGGTGTACCGGCCCGACATCGTGCTGGTGCTGGACTACTCGCTGGCCTCCATGGTCAACGTGACCGCGGGTCTGGCCGAGAACGGCCTGCTGGTCGTGTCCACGTCCAACACGGAGGAAAAGGTGCGCCAGGATACGAAATGGAAGGGCCGCCTGGCCATCGTGGACGGCATCCAGATCGCCATGAAGCACATCAAGCGCCCCATCAACAACACGGTCATGCTGGGGGCGCTCATCAAGGCTTCCGGCTGCGTGGACATGCAGAAGATGAGGGAAGCCGTGCAGGCGCGCTTCGGCAAGATCGCCGCCGTGAACCTGAGCGCGCTCGAGGAAGCCTTCAACACGGTTTCGATTTCGGAGGGGGTGTGAGATGGCCAAGAATCCGATGGAACTGAAGTGGCAGGAAGTCCCTATGGGCTGCATCTTCCCGCAGATGCGCTCCTCGCTCAACAACCATACCGGTTCCTGGCGTTCCGAACGTCCGGTGTGGGACGAGACGCACTGCATCCGCTGCGGCGTATGCGCCCTGTTCTGCCCCGAATCCTGCATCCGCACCGACGAGCGCGGCTACTTCCACGCCGATCTCGACTACTGCAAGGGTTGCAGCATCTGCGCCCACGAGTGCTGGACGGGCTGCATCAAAATGATACCGGAGGAAGCATAATGGGAAAGCGTAAAGGTGTAGAAAGCAGTATCGCCCTGGCGGATTCCGCCGCCATGTGCCGCGTCGAGGCCATCGCCGCCTATCCCATCACGCCGCAGACCCACATCGTGGAGCACCTGTCCGAATGGGTCAACGACGGTCACCTCGATGCCGAGTTCGTCCCCGTGGAATCCGAGCACAGCGCGCTGTCGGCCGCCATCGGCATGAGCGCCATGGGCGCCCGCACGTTCACGGCCACCTCCAGCCAGGGCCTGGCGCTGATGCACGAGATCCTCTTCATCGCCGCCGCCATGCGCACGCCGGTGGTCATGGCCGTGGCCAACCGCGCGCTGTCGGGTCCCATCAACATCTGGAACGACCACAGCGACATCATGGCCGAACGCGACATTGGCTGGGTGCAGATTTTCGCCGAAAACGGCCAGGAATGCTTCGACCTGGTGCCGGCGTGCTTCCGCGTGGCCGAGGACCGGCGCGTGCACCTGCCCACGATCCTCAACTTCGACGGATTCATCGTGTCCCACATGATCGAACCCATCGAATACTGGACGCAGGAGCAGTTTGACGCCTACCTGCCGCCGTTCGACCCGCAGATCCGCCTGGACGTGCGCAACCCCGTTGCCATGGGCGTGGTGGGTATCCCGGAGATCTACTACGAGGCGCGCCGGGCCCAGCAGGAAGCCCTCATGAACGCCAAGCCCGTGGTGGAGGAAGCGTTCGCCGAACTGGCGAAGACCGTGGGCCGCAGGTACAGCCTGGTCGAGACCTACAAGGCCGATGACGCCGACGCGCTGCTGTATCTCATGGGCGCGCTCTCCGAGACGGCCATGACCGCCGTGGACAACCTGCGCGCGAAAGGCAAGAAGGTCGGCCTGGTGCGCCCGCGCCTGTGGCGGCCCTTCCCGGCCAGGGAAATCCTGGCCGCATTCGGCAACGTGCCGGTCATCGGTGTGTGCGATCGCGCCATGGCCTTCGGCATGGAGCACCATCCGGTGGCCCAGGAAATCCGCACATTGCTCTACGATGCCCCACACCGCCCGCAACTGTGCGAGTTCGTCATCGGACTGGGCGGTCGCGATGTCACCGTCGGCGACATGGAACACATCCTCAACCGCCTGCTGGACGTGAAGAACGGCGCGGCCGCGGGTCCGGTGGAATACGTAGGAGTGAGACAATGATTGAGAATTTCAACGTCTACGCAGCCAAACTCCTTCCCAGGGAAGAACTGTTCGCGTCCGGGCACAAGGCCTGCCAGGGCTGCGCCCCGGCGCTGGCCCTGCGCTACCTGATGAAGGCTCTTGGACCCAATACCATCGTGTGCAATGCCACCGGCTGCATGGAGATCGTCTCCTCGGCCTACCCGGACATCGCCTGGGGTGTGCCGTGGATCCACGTGGCGTTCGAGAATGCCGCGGCCGTGGCCTCCGGAGTGGAATCCGCCATCAAGGTGCTGCAGCGCAAGGGGAAACTGGCCCCCGGCAAAATCAACGTCGTGGCCATCGGCGGCGACGGCGGCACCTTCGACATCGGCCTGCAGGCGCTCTCGGGCATGCTCGAGCGCGGCCACAACGCCCTGTACCTGTGCTATGACAACGAAGCCTACATGAACACGGGCATCCAGCGCTCCTCCTCGACGCCGTACGGCGCGTCCACCACGACGAGCCCGGCGGGCAAGGCCATTCCCGGCCAGCGCACCAACAAGAAGGACCTGCTGGAAATCGGCGCGGCCCACAACATCGCCTACGCCGCCACGGCCTGCACGTCCTACCCGTTCGACTTCATGGAAAAGGTGAAAAAAGCCTTTTCCTATGACGGCGCCAAGTTGATCCACATCCTGGCTCCCTGCCCCACCGGCTGGCGCACCAACCCGGGCGATGTCATCAAGCACGGCCGCCTGGCGGTGCAAACCGGCATGTTCCCGCTGTATGAAGTGGATCACGGCCGCTACCGCATGTCGATCGATCTGCCCTTCCTCAAGCCGGTCAAGCCGTACCTGATGTCTCAGGGCCGCTACCGCCACCTGACCGAGGAGCAGATCGCCGTCATCGAGGCCAACATCAAGGCCCGCTACAACAAACTGCAGGCCCTGTGCCGCATCACGCAGGAGGTGTGAAATGGTGGACCTGACCGCTGTCGACACGATCGTGGAGCGCTACCAGGGCGACAAGACCGCCATCCTGGCGGTGCTGCAGGACATCCAGGCGGTGTATAATTATCTTCCGCGCGAGGCCATGGTGCGGGTGGCGGAGAAACTGGGCGTTTCCATGACGCAGGTTTCCTCGCTGGCCACCTTCTTCCATGCGTTTTCGCTCAAGCCGCGGGGCAAGAACATCGTCACCGTGTGCATGGGCACGGCCTGCCATGTGCGGGGAGCCCCGCGTGTGCTCGAGGAGATCGAGCGCCAACTGGGTGTGAAAAACCAGGAGACCACGGTAGACGGCATGTTCACCGTGGAAACCGTCAACTGCGTGGGCGCCTGCGCGCTGGGGCCGCTGGTGATGGTCAACGGCAATTACCACGGCAACATCGCCACCTCCGAAGTCACCGAGGTGCTGGACCAGTACCGCAAGCCCCAGGGGCCCGCGTAAAAGGGAGTCAGACACGATGGACAAGGCAACAACCCCGCAAGCGTTGTTCGAAATCATTGAACGGCACGAAAAGGCCCGCGATCCGCATGCCGTGCGCATCTCCGTGTGCGGCGGTACCGGCTGCAAGGCCTCCGGCGCCGTGCAACTCATCGATGCCTTCCGCAAGGAAGTCGAGTCCCGCAACCTGGGCATCGAAGTCATCTCCACGGGCTGCCACGGCTTCTGCGAGCGCGGCCCGCTGGTGGTGCTGCATCCCACGGGCATCTTCTACCAGAAGGTCAAGGTCAAGGATGTGCCCGAAATTCTCGACAAGACCATGGCCAAGGGTGAAATCATCCCGCGCCTGCAGTACCGCGACGAGAACCGCCAGGTGTACGAAAAGGAGAAGGATGTTCCCTTCTACAAGCACCAGGAGCGCATCGTATTTGCGATGAACGGGCACATCGATCCCAAGCGCCTGGACCATTACCTGTCCATGGGCGGATACCGCGCGCTGGCCACCGTGCTCACGAAGCACAAACCCGAAGAGATCATCGACATGATCATCCGTTCCGGGCTGCGCGGACGCGGCGGCGCCGGCTTCCCCACGGGACTCAAGTGGAAGGCCACCCGCGAGGCCCCCGGCGACAGGAAATACCTCATCTGCAACGCCGACGAGGGCGACCCGGGCGCGTTCATGGACCGCTCGGTGCTCGAGGGCAATCCGCACCTGGTGATCGAAGGCATGCTCATCGGCGCCTACGCCGTGGGCGCCTCCGAGGGATACGTCTACGTGCGCAACGAGTACCCCATGGCCATCGAGCACCTGCAACTGGCGCTCCAGCAGGCGCGCGAACTGGGCGTGCTGGGCGAGAACATCCTGGGCACCGGCTTCTCCTTCGACGTAAAGATCAACCGCGGCGGCGGCGCCTTCGTCTGCGGCGAGGAGACGGCGCTGATCGCCTCCATCGAGGGCAAGCGCGGCATGCCGCGTCCCCGCCCGCCGTTCCCGGCCAGGAAGGGTCTCTTCGGCAAGCCCACGGACATCAACAACGTGGAAACCTGGGCGAATGTGCCCTACATCATCAACCGCGGCGTGGAATGGTTCACCTCCATCGGCACGGGCGACGTCTCGAAGAGCCCGTTCGGCGGATCCAAGGGCACCAAGATCTTCTCGCTGGTGGGCAAGGTCAACAACACCGGCCTCGTGGAAGTGCCCATGGGCATCTCGCTGCGCAAGATCGTCTTCGACATCGGCGGCGGCATCAAGAACGCCAGGAAGGGACGCACTTTCAAGGCCGTGCAGACGGGCGGCCCCTCCGGCGGCTGCATCCCCGAGCAGTATCTCGACCACCCGGTGGATTTCGACGAACTGTCCAAACTGGGCTCGATGATGGGGTCTGGCGGCATGATCGTCATGGACGACCACACCTGCATGGTGGAGGTGGCGCGCTACTTCGTGGACTTCCTCAAGGAGGAGAGTTGCGGCAAGTGCACGCCCTGCCGCGAGGGTCTGCGCCGCATGAGTGAAATCCTCAACCGGCTGGTGCGCGGCCAGGGACGTCCCGAAGACATCGCCATTTTGGAGGACCTGGGCGTGGCCATGAAGGATGCGAGCCTGTGCGGCCTGGGCCAGACGGCGGCCAACCCGGTGCTCTCCACGCTCAAGTATTTCCGCTCCGAGTACGAGCACCACATCGAATCTGGCCTGTGCGACGGACGCCAGTGCATCGATTTGATCCGCTACTACATCACGGACGCCTGCACCGGCTGCACCGTGTGCGCCAAGAAATGCCCCACGCAGGCCATCTCCGGGGAAAACAAGAAGTTGCACGTCGTCGACCAGGCCAAGTGCGTGCGTTGTGGCGTGTGCTACGACGCCTGCAACTTCAACGCAATTTCCATACTGAGCGGCGCGGAAATCCGCGAGAAACTGGGGGAGTGACATGGTAGAAATCCTTCTCAACGGCAAGAAAGTGCAAGCCGCCGAGGGCGAGACGGTCCTCGAGATCGCCACCCGCGAGGGCATCGAAATCCCCACCCTGTGCCATCACCCCGCCGTGGAAGCCACCGGGGCCTGCCGCGTGTGCCTCGTGGAGGTATCCATGAATGGCGGACCCAAGAAAATCCTCTCCTCGTGCACGCTGGTGGCCGAGAACGGCATGTCCGTGGAGACGCATTCCGATCGCGTGCTGCGCAACCGCCGCACGGTGCTGGAACTGATGCTCTCCCGCGTGCCGGGCAACCCGGAGTTGCAGCGGCTCGCGGAGAAGAACGGCGTGGCCGCCAAGCCCCGCTTCCCGGAAATGAACAAGGACTGCATCCTGTGCGAACTGTGCGTGCGGGTATGCGACGAGGTCGTGGGCGCCAGGGCCATTTCCTTCTACAACCGCGGCACGGAACTGGACGTGGGCGGCCCCTTCCTGGAAAACCCCGAGGACTGCATCGGCTGCGGCGCGTGCGTCTATGTGTGCCCCATGGACTGCATCAAGATGGAGCAGACGTTCGAGACGCGCAAGATCGTGAAGTGGAACCGCGAACTGCCCATGCGCAAGTGCGAATCCTGCGGCTATCCCTTCATGCCCAACTTCCAGGTGCTGCGCTTCAAGAAGTGGGCGGACATTCCGGGCGACTTCTTTAAGGTATGCCCCGACTGCCGCAAGTAACCTTCCCGATGCTTTCCTGAATTTCTCTCAAAAATCTTCAGATCTGCATAAGCGGGGAAACTTCTTGGCCTGTTCACAATGGTCTCATTCACGGCGGCATCGAACAGCCTTGGCATGGCCTCCGTGCCCCATGGTGTCGCCCGCGGTCGGAACGTCCTTGGGCACCACCTGAAAATTCCGAAGATTCAGCTTGTGCCGTCACGGCAAAAACGATACAAGAGTAGCGTTTCCGGTTTTCCGGACAAGAAAAAGGAGAATCCCATGAAAACGAGGATGATGGCATGGATGGCAGGCGTATTGCTGCTGGTGGCCTGTGGCAAGAAGGACAAGGCGGAACCGGCTTCCGAGACGAAGTCCCCCATGGGCGAGTCCATGGCGCCGGATGCGGCCATGCAGGCCCAGGACGCAGCGATGAAGGCTGAAGACAAGGTAAATGAAAAACTGAACCAGGCACAGAATCTTGCAGACCCGAACAAGAAACTGGATCTCGAAACCTACAAGAAACTGCTGCTGGATCACGCCTCCTGTGAAATCAAGAACGAGGAAATCGACCCGCAGTGCCCGGCCGTCAAGGCTCTGCAGGACGCCATGGCCGGTTCGCGCATGGTGGCGGACCTGGCCGGTGGTGCCGCGAACCTGGGCAAGGAACTCTTCGCGCACGAATCGCCTGCGGTGCGCATCAAGGCCGTCGGCCTCATGGCCTCGGTCTTCGGCACCCAGAAGGAAAGCCAGGACATCATCGTGGAAGCCGCCAAGAAAGAGAAGCATCCAGCTGTGCTGCGCGCCATGGTGCGCACGGTTTCCAACGACGGCGCCCGCAATCCCGCGGTGGCCGAAATGCTGCTGGCCCTCTCTTCCCACGAGTCGCCGCTGGTGCGCCGGGAAGTGGTGTTCGCGCTTTCCTCCACCTGGAACCGCGAGATGAAGGGCGGCCCCGAGAAACTGGCCGAAATGATGGAGAAAGACGCCGACATGGACGTGCGCAAAGCCGCCTGCGAGTATGCCGGACGGCTCGGAGACGACAAGTTGATGCCGGCTTACACCAAACTGACCGCCGGTTCCGATGAGACGCTGCGCGGCGCCTGCCTGAAGGGACTGGTGGCCATGTGGTGGTCGTATCCGTTCCACGACACGGCCTCCCAGAAAGCCTACAAACTCACGATTTCCCTGCTCGGGAAGAAGCCGCGCACCAGGGAATTCCCGGTGTGGACGGTGCCGGGGATCTTCAAGACCGTGAATGCCGAGAAGTTCGCCGAGTGGCAGAAGAAGGCCCCGTGGTACAAGCCGGCCGAGCTCATAGCCGCGCTTTCCGACATCATCCGGGATCCCAATGCCAACTGGCTGGGCCGGGTGGGCGCCGTCGATTCCCTCGTGACACTGGGCGCGAAGAAGGCCGACCTGGAAAAGTTGCGCAAACCGCTGGGCGCCGAGCCCAAGGGAGACGACGTGCACGTGGCCGGCGCCCTGGACAAGGCGATCGCCGCCGCCAAGTGATTTTTCCAGATTGAATTTGACTTTTTCCTGAAATGCCGTACAAGAACCCCACGCCCGCCGTGGCGACACTCGAATGAAAAGGAGATTGGATCATGAAAACCCGTATTATCTTTGCTCTTGCTTTCCTGTTTTCCCTGATGACGGCCTTCGCCTGCGACGACGGCGGCGGCAACAACAAGAAGGACATGACGCCAGAAGAGTACATGGATTACATCAGCGAACACTATGTCACAAATTATTGCGATTACATGGCTCGATGTCCGGAAGCCGGCAGTGAAATGCCATTTTCTAATGTGAACGAATGCCGCACCCTGCTGTCTGAATTTTTGATGGTTGAGGTAAACGAAGAAATGATGTGGGGCATGGAGAACGGTGCCGAACCCAATCCGTCCAAACTGGACGAGTGCATGGATGCCCTGAAGAACTCCGATTGCGATGTCAACCTGGATGCCATTCCCGCCTGCCGCCAGATCTTCACCGGCACCGTCGCCAATGGGCAGCCCTGCTCGCTGAGCGCACAGTGCGCCTCCGGCTACTGCGATCTAAGCAATGCCTGTCCGGGCACGTGCGCGCCCACCAAGGCATCCGGCGAGGAATGCTCTTCCAACGAGGAATGCGACCTCGGCCTGATCTGCACCGATTCCGACACATGCGGCCAGCCGCCGGCCAAGAAGAACCAGGGCGATGCCTGCGAATATGACGACGAATGCAAATACGGCCTGTACTGCCTCATCAACGATTTCCAGAACAATACCGGCACCTGCCAGCCGTGGCTGGGAGAAGGCGACGACTGCGAAAACGACCAGACCGAAATGGTGTGCGGCCCGGGCCTCGCCTGCAGTTCCGAGACCGGCACCTGCCAGACCGTCACGGTGGTGGGCGAAGGCCAGGCATGCGATGAAACCCACGAATGCAATATCTCCCAGCGCCTGGTCTGCGGTCCCCAGGAAACGTGCATCAAACTGCCGGCCGAAGGCGAAGCCTGCTTCTATGGCTATTGCTGGACGGGCTACATCTGCGGCGAAGACGATGTCTGCCACGCCACAAAGGAAATCGGCGAGGCCTGCACAGCCCACGACGAGTGCACTACGGGCCAGTGCGACATGCAGAACCACGTCTGCACGTATGATCCCTGCTTCCAGGGCGAGATCGATTACTAGTCGTCTTCCACTCGCCTTCCTTCCGGATTTTCGTTCACATCTCCCCTGACCCCTTCCTGATCCCTCCCTACCCTAACATCTCAGCTTGATTTTTCCGGGTCGTCCGGAATAGCCTGAGTGCCTCTGGAGGCAAGACAATGAAAAATTCATCCGTGCATTCATTCGTGCAGGTTCTGCTGTTCACGGGACTCCTTTCCCTCGGCCTTTCCTGCCATCGGGATATGAAAACCACGCCGGCGGCCCAGCCATTGACGGCCGCCCCGGCTTCACGGCCGCAGGACCCCCCACCGCCCGCCGTGGTGGAAACAGCCGAAACGACCGACGAGGGCGTGACCCTGGTATCGAAGGTGGTGCGCGTGACCGTGTATTCCGACCGGGCGCGGCTGACCCGTCAGGCCACAGCGCCGGCGACTGGCACGGACACGGCCGTCTTCGCCTTTCGCGGCCTGCCGGGCTGGGTGGACGATGGGTCCGTGCAGGTCGCCGCCTCGGCCGGCCGCATCCTGGACGTCCGGGTGGAACGGCAATTCCTGGCCAAGGCCAACGACGCTTCCTGGCGAAAGGTGGAAGCCGAACACAAGGCCCTGGAGCGCCGAATGGCCGCCCTGCGCGATGAACTGGCCGTGCTCGATGCCCAGCGGGCCCAGATCGAGGCCATCAAGGCGTTTTCGCAGACCAAGATTCAGCAGGACACCTACATTGGCGACGTCCAGGTGAAAACCTATGCCGATGTTCTGGCGTTCATCACCGAAAGCCTGCGCAGCACAGCCCGGACGCGCCGGGAAGTGCTCGAAAAAATAGATACCCTCACGCCGGAATTCGATGCCAGTTCGCGCCGGCTCGAAGATGCCAAGGCACTGATGAAACTGGAGGAGACCACCGTGCTCGTGACACTGCAGCCGGCGGGAAGCGGCCCGGTAACACTGGAACTGACCTACATGCTGCCGGGCGTCACCTGGGAGCCCATGCACGAGGTGCGGGTCTCCTCCACCGACCCCAAGACGGTGGAACTCGTCACGTACGCCTCCGTTTCCCAGACCAGCGGCGAAGACTGGGGTGGCGCGGAAATTTCGTTTTCCACGCAATCCACCACCCAGTCGGTGCGCATCCCCGAACTCGAAGCGCTGACGCTGGGCGATACCCACGTGGCTACCCGCGTGATGAGCAGCCAGGTATCCTCGTTCACCCGCGCCCAGAATGCCTTCGTCAACCAGAGCCAACTGTGGAACACCGTGCGCGTGCGCACATCCAAGCGGGTGAGCACCAACTATGAACAAGTGTACAAAACCAACTTCGAGTATCTGCAAATGGTGCAGGGACGCACGGTATCCCTGTTCGAGAGCCTGGAAAAGCGGGGAACCACGGCGCATTTCCATGCCCAGCGCGTACAGAGCGTCCGCGGCGACGGCCATCCCGTGCGGCTGCTCATCGGCCGCGCCAGGCTCTCGGCCGAGCGGCGCACGGTGGCCGCTCCGGAACAGAGCCTGAATGCCGCCGTGACCCTGTCCATGACCAACAGCGCCGAATGGCCGCTGCTGCCCGGCAAGGTCGCCCGCTACCTCGACGGCACCTTCCTCGGGATGACGGAGATCGATTTCATCGCGAAAGGCGAGCAGTTCTCCCTGTTCCTCGCGGTGGCCGACCACCTGAAGATGTCCCGGCAACTGGACCGCAAGCAGAGCGCGCTGGTGCGCAAGACCCGTACGCAGATGCAGGTGGCGTTCATCGTGATGGTGGAGAACCTGGCGGCCGACCCGGCCACGTTCACCCTGGCCGACCGGATTCCGGTGTCCGAGAACAAGGAAATCCGGGTGGACCGGGTGAGCATCACGCCGGCCGTCAAGCCGGACACCCAGGGCATCGTGCGCTGGGACGTCACCCTCAAACCCGGGGAACGCCGCGAATTCCGCATCGGCTACCAGTTGGAATACCCCAACGAACTGGTGCTGGAAACCCGACGCCGCCAGATGAACGACATGGAGGAGCCCTACCGGCAGGCGCCGAGCGCGCCCGCCAGGAAATCCCGCGTGGAAGACCAGATCATGGACCTGGAACAGTTGTTCTGATTCGTCCCGAAGACGGTCCCGCCCAGAGGACCACTTGCACCCATGCGGCCCGACCGGCCGTGACAAAAGGCAGCAACAATGAAAAAAAATGAAGAGGCGGAATCAGAAGCCGATGACGAGGCCGGCGCTGACGTCGACGTGGAACGTGGATTGCAGGGGGAAGATGCCGAAGGCATCCACGTTGATGTAGAAGGCCGCAGACGGGGACCCCACCTGGAACCCCAGCGTGGCGCCGGCCATCACATAGCCGTGCTGGAAGATGTCGGTCTGGCCGGCGTTCTCATCCACCTGCCAGTAGTGCCACAGGATGCCGCCGCCCAGCACGCCGCCGAAGTAAGGACGGAAAATCTCCTTCCGGCCAACGGGGAACCAGCGCAGTTTTCCGAGTCCCGAAAAACCTACGCCATAGGGAGAGCCTTCCTCGGCGTAATCGGTTTTCACAAAACCGGCCTTGGCGTCCAGCCCCAGGGACAGGGAATCCGAAACGAAGTAATGCAGGCCCAGTTCGCCGCCCATTTCACCGAATGCGAAGCCGGGAGTCTGGATGTGCACGCCCTTGCCGTCGCAGATGCTGGTATCGGTGGGAGTAGCCATGAACGAGCACATGGACGTGGACAGGTAGCCCGCGCCCCAGCGGCCGCCCACGTTCAGATGGAACTTCACTTCCCCCGGCGCCGTGGGTTCTTCCGGTTTCGACGGGCCGATGGTACTTCCCTTCTTCCTGCAGGTCTCGGGCTTGAGCGGATCGCATTCCTCCTCCTCCGGAGGAGTGCCGCCCGCCGGCTTGGTCAGCGAGATGATGTTGGGAGCGCCGCTGTTGCCGTTGGCCATGACGGGCTTGTTATTGTCGCCCAGCGCCGCGATGTAGTACTGGAACACGGTCCCCTTCACATGTTCCCGCGGGATGGTAACCTTCCACGAAAAACCGGAGAAATTGTTCATTTCGATGGCCGTGTATTCGGTTTCCCCATCCTTGCGGTAATACACGACGATTTTCTTCACGCCCTTGCGGGGAGCGCGGCACTTGAGCGTCAGAGGGGTAAGAGCCGGCGCCTCGTCGGGCACCTCGTGCTCCAGCCGCTGCGGCTCCGGCCCCGTGTCTTCCTCCTCGGCCGGCGGCGTGGGCCGGACATCGGGCTGCTTGTCCGGCTGCTTGTCCGGATCCTTGTCCAGCTCCTTGCCGGGATCCGTGACATCCGGATTCTTGGGGATGGCTCCCTCCTTGCAGACCACGCCGGCCTTGGTCCGCTCCTCCTCGAGCATCTTCACCAGTTTTGGATTGGACAGATCCGGATTGATCTTGGCGCAGGGATTGACTTTCAGCGCGGACTTGAACCGTAGCCGGCCCCGGCTTTCATCCGGGCTGTCCGGATCGGTGATGTACATGATGCCGAGATCCACCAGGATGTTGGCGTATTCCAGGGTTTCATCGCACAGTTCCCGCCGGGCCAGGGAGATGGCGTCTTCCAGCGTCTTCTTGGCGGAAGCGAACTCCATCTGGTCGAGGTCTTCCATCGCCGACTTGTGCATGCGCTGGAGCCGCGTCATGACATCGGGCTTGCAGTCCGACGCCCAGACATCCGGAACAGGGGAGAGCCACGTCGTGACGATGAGAAGTGCGGTCAGCAGAAACAGTTTGGAGATCTTCATGGTGCCATCCTATTGGTTGGTGATGACGAATTCCACGCGCCGGTTCTTGTCGCGGTTCTCGTCGCTGGTGTTGGGCACCAGCGGACGGGTCAGTCCGTAGCCTTCCGCGGTCATGCGCGACGGGTCGATGCCGGCCTTGATGAGGTAGTTGCGCACGGAGCGCGCGCGCTCCCGGCTCAGTTTCATGTTGTAGGAGGCGCCGCCCCGGTCGTCCGTATGCCCTTCGATGCGGATGGTCATGGTGGGACGGGACTTGAGCACCTTGGCGACCTCGTTGAGCAGCGGGAAGCTCTCCGGCTTGATGGTGGCCTTGTTGTAATCGAAGAAGATCTTTTCGTTGAGTTCGATCTTCTGCACGGTCACCCGGATGAGTTTGAGTTCGTCGGGGCAACCGTCCTCGTCGTCGAGCCCGTTGAACACTTCCGCATCGTTGGGGCATTTGTCCGTACCCTTGCATTGCGGATACTTCTCCTGCAGTCCCTTCTCGGCCACCCACGGATCGCAGATGCCGTCCTTGTCGTTGTCGAAATCGGGGCAGCCGTCGTCGTCCTCGAAGCCGTCCATGTCCTCGGGGTCGTTGGGGCACTTGTCCACCTTGTCGAACAGGCCGTCCTTGTCGTTGTCGAAATCGGGACAACCGTCCTCGTCCTCGAATTCGTCGATGTCCTCGGCCACGTCACGGAACTTGTTGTCCTTGTCCTTGTCGGTGCCGGCGCACTGGTCCCCGCCCTTGCAGATATGGCCATACTTGTCGCGCATGCCTTTTTCGGCCACCCACGGGTCACAGATGCCGTCATGGTCGTTGTCGGGCTCTGGGCAGCCGTCGGCATCCTCGAAACCATCGAAATCCTCGGGATCGTCCGGGCAGGCGTCCTTGCTGTCTACGATGCCGTCCCCATCGCGGTCCAGCACCTTCACGGACAACTGCACCGGCTTCTTCACATCCACCACCAGCCGCTTGGCGCACTTTTCGGGCGGGCTCTTCTCGATGGCCGCGCGCGCATTGCGCTCCGAAACGTCCAGAAGGCGCAGGGCTTCGTGATACTTCCCCTGCGACATCTCATCCCGGCTGAACTCGTAGTGGGTCACAGCGAATGCCAGTTCCTTGGGCGCGCAGCGGTAGGCACCGTTGTCCCGGGCCGTCTGGATGAGCTTGGACACGGTCTGGGCACGCCCTTCCAGTTGAGCGCCCTGGCAGGCGAAGGCAAAAAGCGGCAGAAGCCACATCGGAAAGAGGCGAAGGTGTTTCGACATCACCGTTCTCCGGAAGGGGTGTCGGAATCCAGGACGACGACGGGCTTCTTCTTCGGCGTGTTCTCTTCCCCCGTGCCGTCTTCGGTTTCATTGGGGTTTTCGGCCAGTTGCCCGGAGCGGATCAGGCGCTGGGACTCCTGGCTCATGCGTTCCGCCTTGCGTCCGTAGCGGACGGCATCCCCGTAATCGGCGTAGCCAGCTTTCTCCCGGGCCCGCCGCAGATAGCAGTACGCGCTCCAATACTCGTACGGGGCATGCTTGTCCGCCTTGATTTCGCTGGCAGCCGCGAATTCCTTGCTGCCCCGGATGCCCACCTGCCCCATGTATTCCACCGGGCCGCAGGCACTGGCCAGAAGTACGAACGAAAAAAGGGAAGAAATGGCGATGCGTGACATGTTACATCCATGCCCAAACTGCCAAAGGCATTGATGGGCAAAAAGAAAAATCGCAACGATTCATACCAGTTCGGCGCCCGGGGATCAAGTATTTCAATCCGTTTCCGACAAGGCCGAGAGAATTTCCCGCTCCATCCGTTCCATCCGGGCGGCTTCGGCCTCTTTTTCATGATCATGGCCCATCAGATGTACGATTCCATGCACCAGGAGGCGGGTGATTTCCTTCATTTCCGCATCCGGCTCCTCACCGACCCGTTCATGCACGACATCCAAACTGATGACCACGTCCCCCAGCGCCAGCGGCACCTCGTCCGGCGCGCGCCGGTGCCGCTGGATTTCCTCGGGCGTGGCGCCCGGAAAAGAAAGGACGTCGGTGGGTTTGTCCTTTCCGCGCCACTGGCGGTTCAACTCATGGATGAAGGCATTGTCGCACAGGACGATGGACAGGTCACTTCCTTCCATGCCGAGGTGGCGCAGGATTCGGCTGGCTGTCTTTCTTAGCTTCGTTGTCCTGGACGTCCTGGACAACCGCGAAGGACGATGAGCTACGGCGAGGGACATGGGGCTTCTCCGGTGCGTTGACGGCGTAGGAAATGCGCTCGTGGTAGATGCTGGCCAGCGTGCCCACGAACGAATCGGCGATCGTACGCAGGTCGCGCAGGGTCAGTTCGCAGGCATCGAGTTGGCCATCATTGAATTTTTTCTGGATTACGGAAAGTACGGTCTTCTTGATGGTGTTGATGTCGAATTTCTGGGGTTCCCTGCCGGGACCCGCCACCGTGGATTTCACCATGCTGCGCACCGCGGCCTCCACGGCATCGGAGAGCATCAGGATGCCGGCTTCCCTCGTCTGCGGAATGGGTCCGGGATAGCGATAGGTCTCCTCGGGAATCTCCTCGCCCGGATTCTGGCTTCGGGCAGCATTGTAAAAATATTCGATCAAGGTGCTGCCGTGATGGGATGCGGCTACTTCGATGACGGTTGCGGGAACGCCGGCCTTCTCGAGCATTTCCCGTGTGTCCTTCACGTGGTTGCGGATGATCAGCGCGCTCATGGAAGGTTTGAGCCCGTCGTGGGGATTTTTTTCGCCCGCCAGGTTCTCGATGAAGTACCGGGGATTGCGCGACTTTCCGAGATCGTGGTACAGCGCGGCCACCTTCACGAGCAGCGCCTTGGCGCCCACCTTGCGGGCCGCGGCGAACGCCAGTTCGGCCACCTGCTGGCTGTGCTGGAAGGAGCCGATGGCCTTGTTCCGGAAATCCTGGAGCACCGGATTCTCCGTGTTGGCCAGTTCCAGGAGCTTGATGTCCGTGAGATAGCCGCCCAGGTGCTCCACGACGGGCAACAGTCCCGAGAGCAGGATGGCGATGATGAGACCGCCCAGCACGGAGAAGCCGACGAGCCAGAGAGTCTCGGCATCCGCGGGGGAACCGCCGATGAACCGGTACATCAGCGTGATTCCGGCGCCTGCGGCGGATACCATGAGGCCGGAGCGCCAGAGCGCATTGCGGTGCTCCACGCGGTCGAGTTGGCTGGCCGCCGCCAGGCCCGTGATGAAGTAGTAGAGCGCCACCTGCACGGACGCTCCGATGGTCCAAGCCGCAATCAGGCTCATGGCGAGCACGAAGAACACCGTCATGCGGGTGCCGATGAGCAGGCGGATCAGGAGACCGGCCGCGGCCGCCGGAAACAGGGCGGCGAAGGAAAGGGGCTCCTGCGCATCGGTCAGGCTCGAGAACAGGAACCAGCCTACCCGCACCAGCAGGAGGAACAGGAGAAAGAGCCCGCCGGTGATGGCGTAATCCGTGGAACGGGCCCGGGGGCCGCCGAATTTTTGTGTCGAAAACCATATTGCAATGAGAAAAAATATAGCTAATAAAATGAAATGTCCAAGAAATGCCAGCAGCCGCAGGCTCCAGTGCGGAGTCATCGTGTTGTGGATTTTCACGGTTTCCAGGGTGATGCGGGAACCAGCAGAAAGAATGACATCTCCCTTTTGGAAGGAGAGGGTCTGGGGGGTGACGCCCCTGCGGGCCTCGCCCTGGCGGCGGGCCGTGAGATCGGGGCGGGGAACCGGCGACAGAAGGCCGTTCTTGCCCCCGGCGGGCTGGAGGTGGGCGTTGATGAGCAGCAAAGCCACCTTCAGGAGCGCACGGCGCCCGTCTTCATGAATCTTGTCCTGTTCCCCCAGCGCGAAACGGGTTTCGATTTCCGACTGGAATAGCGTCGTTAGTCGGCGTAGATCCAGCAACTCCCGGCTACCGGGCTCCAGCCTCAGGTTGGAGGGTGCCCCTTCTCCCATGCCTTCCC
This sequence comes from uncultured Kofleriaceae bacterium, assembly GCA_964516435.1. Taxonomy (GTDB): domain Bacteria; phylum Myxococcota_A; class Polyangia; order HGW-17; family HGW-17; genus HGW-17. Next base: position 41,449 of record CAZEZP010000030.1, read on the forward strand.
GTGCCTCCACGATCAACTCCACGCCATGGGGATGTTTCCGGAAGAAATCATCCAGATTGGGAAGAAGGATGCGATCCTTGAGAACATTGGTGAACAGCGTGTGCAGGAGCATCTTGAACCGGGAAAACCCGATTTCCTGCATCACGCGGAAAGTGATGGGGTCGACCTCCACCCGCGCGAGTTGATTGAAACGCTCGCGCTGGAGATCGTCCTGGCCGGAAAACACGGGGTCCTCCATGGCGCGAAACGCCCACGTGATGTGGGTTCGCCAGAGATCCACCCAGGCATTGCGCCGGATGCTGTAGACCGGCAGCACGCGCGCGGCGGCCTCCTCGGCCTTGATGCGCAGCAGTTCCGCATCGGGCGTGAAGGTGAAATCCCGCTTCGCCAGGATGGCATGGCGGGAAACCTTCCCGACATCCGACGGCGTGAGGCGCGCCGGGAAGAGGTCGGCATCGGAAAACACCAGGAAGGTGACCAGCATATTGAAGGACAGGAAATACAGGAGCCAGGACCGCCGTTCGGCGGTGTCATCGGAAAAGAACCCGACCCCCCGGGTTTCCCGGGTCTCGCTTGTGCGGGGAAGCAGTTTCAGGGTGTTTCGGGTGGGCATGTCCGTTTCCGAATGCGGCCATTCGCCGGCCGGAGGCCGATGCTACATGAAGAAAGATGGAAAGGGTATCCCTTTTTTTCATGTTCAAAAGCACCTCCGCAGAAGCGGTGGGCGCAGTTTCGGTAAGCGCGTCATCCCTGCGCGGGGCGAGTGGCATTCCAGCGGCTCCGCCCTGCGCTGCCGCTGTACCATCGCCTTGAACCCGGCTGTGTCATTTGATATAGGTAGATTTCCCGGAACGCCGGCTTCCGCTCATTAGACATCGAGCAGAAAAACGAAACCAATGTCTGCACGCGAGAATCTTCAACTTCAATCCCGCAAGGGATATGGCTTCAACACGTGGCAACTGTACCTGGCTACCCTCTCGTCCATCCTGGGCGCCATGCTGTATCTGCGGTTCCACTGGGCCACGGGAACACTCGGCGTCTGGAAGACCATCCTCATCGTTTTGGTGGGCCACGCCGTCACCATTCCCACCGCCATGGCACTTTCCGAGATCGCCACCAACCGCAAGGTAGAAGGTGGTGGTGCCTACTACATGATTTCCCGCACGTTCGGCCCCCTGCTCGGTGGTGCCCTCGGAATCTCGCTGTACATTTCACAGACCATCGCCATCGCCTTCTTCTTCATCGCGTTCGCCAAGGCCTTCTCGCCACTCCTTCAAATTTTTTCCGAGCAGACCGGACTGGTGCCCGACGCCCGCTGGGTGTCCATTCCCACCGTCCTGCTGCTCAGCATCCTCGTGCTCAAGAAGGGTGCCGGACTCGGAATGTTCCTGCTGTATGTCGTCGTCGCCATCCTGGTGTTCTCCCTCTCCATGTTCTTTCTGGGGGGCGGTTGGGACTTCTCGCGGCTCATGGACCGGCAGGTGGCCACGGGGGTCGGCGGAACAGACTGGTTCTCCGCCTTCATCATCTGTTTTCCCGCCTTTACGGGCATGATCGCCGGCGCAGGTCTCTCCGGGGACCTGGCCAATCCGCGCAAATCCATTCCGCTGGGCACCCTGGCGGCGACGATCACCGGCATGGTCATCTACCTCGGCGTCGTCATCAAGAGCGCCATCAACCTGCCCATGGAGGATCTCGCCAACCCCCAGAACGAACTCATTCTTTCGCAGGTGGCACTCTGGGGCCCCGCCGTCCCCATCGGACTGGCGGCCGCTACCTTTTCCTCGGGCCTGTCTTCCATGCTGGTGGCGCCGCGAACCCTGCAGGCACTGTGCAACGACGGCGTTCTTCCATGGCAGAAGCTCAACCGGATCTTCAGCGAGGGTATCGGCGTGGAAAACGAACCCCGCAATGCCACGTTCATCACGGTGGCCTTCGCCATGATCTTCCTCGCCATCGGCGAACTGAACCTGGTGGCGGGGCTGGTTTCCCAATTCTATCTGGTGACCTTCGGGTCCCTTTGCCTCGTTTCGCTGCTGGAGCACTTCGCAGCCAGTCCGGCGTACCGCCCCGCCTTCCGTTCCCGCTGGTGGATCTCGCTCATCGGTGCCGCAGGCGCTTTCTTCCTGATGCTGGTTTCCGGGGTGACGACGGCCATCGTGGCCATCTCCATCATGCTTTTCATTTACTTTTCCATGAAACGCGCGCATCCCGAGGTGCACGACGTGGCCGTCATCTTCAAAGGCGTCATGTACCAGTTGATCCGCCTGCTGCTTTTATGGATCCAGAAGAACCGCTCCGAACTCAAGGGACTGGACTGGCGGCCTTCCTTCATCGCCATCTCCCGGACTACGTTCTCCACCCGCGCCGCGTGGGACGTTCTCCGCTGGATCGCCCGCAGGCACGGTTTCGGGACGTACTACCATTATGAAGAAGGCTACCTCAACGAGGAGACGCACCACCGCGCCCAGGAGCGCCAGCAGCAACTGGTCGCGACGGGTGGCGCGGATTTCGCAAGCGTCTTCCCCTCCGTGCTGGTTTCACCCTCCTTCACGTCCGGCGTCGCGCAGGTCATCCAGGTGCCTGGAGCCGTCGGCACGTATGTCAATGGCGTCATCTTCGAACTGGACACGACTCCCGAATTCGCCCGGATTTCGATGGATGATGTTCAAAAAGGCGTATCGCTGGCGCTCCATCTGAACCAGAACGTTCTGGTCGTCCGTTCGGCGCACGGCAAGACGGCCTGCAAGGCCATCCACATCTGGATTACGGAGGAACAGTGGGAAAACGCCAACCTCCTGATCCTGCTGGCCTTCATCATCATGGGGCATCCGCAGTGGCAGGGAAGCGAGATTTCCGTCTTCACGGCGCTACCATCCGACTCCATGGAACTGCGCCGGGAAGAACTGGCCCGGCTGATTCACCACGGCCGGATCCCCGTTTCCATGTCCAACGTCACCGTCATGGAGATGGAACCCGGAAAAATGGTGCAGGACTACATGGAAGAGCATTCCCGTACGGCCGACCTGGTGATGACCGGTTTTTCCGCCGACGATTTCTGCCGGCAGGGGGCGGCACTGTTCGAAGCCTGCCCCCGGATTCCCTTCATCGTGTTTGCCCGCGCCCGCGTGGGAGAAATCGAACTGGTGGAGACGTGACATCGGCCCGGCGGAAGGCTTCTCCGCCAGGATTTTTTCCCCGGCCGGCATTGATCTGTTGACACCGGAAGGGGGATCTGATATGCGCCCCTGTCGGTTTTTTCCGGGAGAAGCCGGTCTTTTCCGCCTTCCGGCAGAAACCTTATTTCGTTTTGAGGGGAGTCTTCGCCGTGGCAAAAAAACATCAACTTTCCAAGGAAGAAATCCGCAAACCCGATGAAATTTCCCTGTTCTTCGTGCGCGCATGGGAATGGCTCAAGCGCGCCTACAAGCCCATCCTCATGGTGGGCGCGACCATCCTGCTGGGCATTTCGGTATACGCGACGGTGAATTACTACAGAAATTCCCGGGACGAGCGGGCCTCCCGCCTGCTGTGGGCGGGCTACCAGAACTGGCTGCGCCCCGTGGGCACGGGAGAAGAGGGAGAAAAACCGGCTCCCGGCGAGCGCAAGCCGGTCAAGGACCGCACGGAACTGCTCCAGTCGACGCACGATGCGTACACCCGGGGCATCAAGTCCTGCGGTTCTTCCGACGTCTGCGCACTGCTGCACCTGGTCCGGGGGCGGGTTTCCTACGAAATGGCGCTGGCGATGCCGGACCAGCGGGACTCCCGCCTGTCCGATGCACTGGCCGACATGAAAAAAGCCGCTGCAGTGAAGGGATTTCTGAAGGTCGTGGCCTATGACACGAAGGGCCACATCCTGGAAGAGATGGGAAAACTGGACGAAGCGATGGAGGTGTACCGCCAGATGGCCACCATGGCCAGCGGCTCCTTCTCCGGGCAGGCCATGGTGCACCAGGCACGCATCCTGGAAATGCAGGGCAAACGCAATGAGGCCATCGCCCTGTACCAGGAAATCGTCAAGAGCAAGAGCACGGGATGGCTGGCGGCCGAGGAAGCGAAACTGCAGCAGATGATCGCGGCCTACCAGATGATGGCCATGATGCCAGGCAAGGATGGCGAGGACGCTTCCGCCCGCCAGATGCAGGTCTTCCAGGCGCTCAACCAGGCGCGGATGACCCTCATCCGCCTGCGTGAGAGCGCATCGGTCGCGGACCCGGGCGAATATGCGAAGGTGCGGCTGGCATTCCTGGATCTGGGCATGGACATGCAGACCACCGCCGCGCCCGCCGCGGATGAGCCGGCCAAGGCGCCGGAGCCTGCCATGAGCGCCCCCGAACCCATGGCCGCCGAGCCCGCCATGGACGCCCCTGCGGCCGATGATGGCATGGCCCCTGCCGAACCCGCCGTCGAGCCCATGGCCGTCGAGCCCGCCATGGACGCCCCCGCGGCGCCCGCCGAACCGTCGGGAGAAAACGCTTCTCCCACGACTTCGGATATGCAATAGTCGCCCGCATGCAACGGTACGTCCTCCTCTTTCTGTTCATCCCCACATTATTCTGGGTCTCCTGCATTTCCCACACGGCCATGGAACGAAGGCGCGGCGAAATCTCGCCACGCGCGGTCCTGATGCCGGTATGGGAACGCACCCTGGTGCGCTCGTCCCGCTTCTCGCCCGTGCCCGACCAGTTCGGAACGCCCGCCTGGGGTCCGGATTCCATGGACCTGTTCGTGGGCACGTCCCGCGGCGACGTGTGGGCGCTGGATCTGTCCGGCCGCGTGAAGTGGCGCACCCGCCTGGACGGACCGGTGGAATCCCGGCCGCTGGTGGTGCGGGACCGGGTGCTGGCCGGCACCATCTCCGGCGCCGTATACGCGCTGCAACGCACGAATGGAAAGGTCCTGTGGAAGTTTCAGGGCTATGGCGCGTTCCAGGGCGATCTGGCCGAGCAGGACGGGCTCGTATACGCGCTGACGTCCCTGAACAAACTGTATGTCCTGACCCTGGAAGACGGCCGCCTGCACTGGAGCCGGGAACACGACGGTGCACGCGGCTACACGGTGCGCGGGCAGTCCTCTCCCGTCCTGGTCCGGGATCGCCTCCTGTATGGGCTTTCCAGCGGTCAACTGGTCTGCTTGGACTTGGCGCGCCGGGGTGAAATCCTGTGGACGGCACCGCTGGAAGAAAACACCGGCGAGCATTACGTGGATTCGGACGTGACGCCCGTGGTATCGGAGGATCGCGTGTACACGGCCTCCTTCCGCAGCGGCGTGGCCGCGCTCTCGCTGGAAACGGGCGATGTCCTGTGGCGCTACCCGGTGGAAGGCGTCACCCGCATGCTCCTGCACCGGGACCGCCTGTACTTCGTCTCCAGTTCCGCGGGACTGCACTGCCTGGGCCTGGACGGCCGCCTCCTGTGGCGCCAGCAGGGAAACCTGGGGACCGTGACCGGACTGCAGATCGTCGGCCGCCGCCTGCTGGTCTCCTTCGATGAAAGTGGGCTTCTGGCCCTGGATCCCGACACGGGGTTCTTCCATCAGAAGTTCGACACGGGCTCCGGCCTGTCGGGCGGATTCTCCGTCCAGACGCCGTGGCTTTCCGCGCTTGCCAACAATGGCCGGCTGTACCTGTTCCAGTTGCGCTGAAAACCGCCATGCACCCTCTTCGCTCCCCCTTCGCTGTTCGGCTTGCCATCTGCGCGCTGGCGGCCGCGTGCGCGCGGGAGCCGGAACGCCCAAAGCGGCAGGACCTGGAATTCCTGCAGGCAGAACAGACCCGGGCGGCCGCATCCGGCACGGGGGAATGCCAGACGCCTGCATCCTTCTACGCGGACGCCGACGGCGATGGATTCGGAAATCCCGCCAGGAGCGTGAAGTCTTGCAAGGCGCCGGAAGGGTACGTTTCCGACGGCACGGACTGCGCCGACGACGAACCGCGAGCCTTTCCGGGACAGAAGGAGTATTTCCACACGCCGCGTCCCGACGGCAGTTACGATTTCGACTGCGACGGCAAGGCATCCATCCGGCTCACCCAGCGCGCCGCCTGCGAGGAGGACCCGGCGGCCAGGCGCTGCCAGGCCACGTCCGGATGGGATGGAAAGGTTCCCGATTGCGGCCAGGCCGGCGAATGGGTATGGAACGAGTGCCGCACGGAACTCGTGGCCGATGCGCCGCCCGCGGCAGACATGCCGGCCGATGGGCAGGCTCCCGCGGTTTCCATCCCTTCTCCGCAGAAGTCGGTATCGCATTGCTGGAGCGGAAAACTGGGCTGGAAAAAGCGCCAGTTGTGCCGCTGACGAAGCTCCTTGCGTGAGAATCGGGCCGCGCAGGAAGCGCGGCGAGGAAAAAGTTTCGCGCCGGTGCAGGCTGCCGGCGACCGCGGAAAAAATCCCGCACCGCGCGCCTGCCGCAGCTTGACGAAGCGGGTCGTGTTGGTATGATGCTTCAGCTTGCGCGCCGTTTCTGGTTCAATCTTTCCGAAGTTTTTTTCGGCACGCGAGGAATTGCAGGCGTTCCCCTTCCAACCGCCACGAGGTGCTTCATGCGCAGAATCCTTCCCGTCCTGATCATGCTGGTGCCGCTTCTGGCCTCCTGCGGGAAAAAGCCGCGCTCCATCGAAAAAATGGCCGCCGCGCGCGACATCAATGGATTGTCCGGCGTCATCACGGCCGAAAAGGAGACCGCCGCCCGACGCGTCCAGGCCGCCCATGCCCTCGTGCAACTGGATCTGGCCAACCGTCTCATGGAAAACATCGAACGCCTGGCGCCCCAGAATCCCGATGCGGCCAGGGAACTGGTGGCGAAACTCTCGACGGAACTCGGCTCCCAACTGAAGGATGATTCCCCGAAAAGCATCATGGCGCGCGATGCGCTGGTCACCATCTTCCCCCGCATGGCGCCGGAGACGGCCGCGGCCGCGGCCGACGCCGTATTCAAGTGGATGGCCGCCAACATGGACAAGCGGGCGGATTGCGGAAACTTCAAGTTGCTCAAGATCCTGGAAATCACGGGAGAAGCCGCCTCGGATGCCGTGCTGGCGGATCTGGCCAGGAAGCATGCCGCCTGGATGCTGGCCGATTTCCAGAACCGCGGCGAGGACGGCAACCTCGTCTTCCGGCGGGCCAACCCGGACCAGGCCGGCGTCAAGCCCGGTCCCTACAAGGCCGTCTACCAGCGCTACTGGAAGCATTTCCGCAAGGAAGTGCTCGATGCCGTGATTGCGGTCTACGACATCACGGCTCCCACGGACCGGCAGGTGCGCGACATCACCATCATCGTGGATTACGCCCAGGGCGAAGAGCGCAAGTCGGCAGGCGCCCGCATCCTCGAGCAGATGAAGGCGTCCCAGAAGGCCACCCCCATGAGCGTGCGCGCCGTGGGCGAACTGGGCGCCCCGCAGGCGACGGCCTATCTGAAGACTTTCCTCAAGCCGTCCATTCCCAAGGAACTGCGGGATGCGGCCTTCGATGCCGTCTCCGTCATCCGGGACGATCCGGCGGCGTGCGAAGCCCTCTACGAGCACGCCAAGCCCATGTTCCAGGCGTTTTTGCGCAAGGATGTGCCGCCCGAGCCGCAACTGCCCCTGGCCATGCAGGCGCTCAAGGGGCTCATGCTGTCGCGCAAGTGCGACCTTCCGGCTGCGGAATACCGCCTGCTGCGCGATGCCTTCAAGATGAAGATGGACGGCACGCTGTTCGAACTGCGCAAGGGAATGATGCCGGCATTGCACCGCCTGATGCTGGCCACGGGAAAAGCCCAGGCGCTGCCGGAAATCCTGTCGTCCCTGCGCTTTCCCATGTCCCGTGACGAACTGGCCCTCGTCGCCCAGGTCATGAATTCGCTTCCCGAGGATCAGTTGCTGCCCATCATGCGCAAGAACCTGGCCGACCGCCGGGTGGAGGTGGCGGCGTTGGCCGTGCTGACGCTGGGCTTCTTCGGAAAGGCGGACGACCGGGTCCTGCTGGAGGGCATGAAAGTGAACAAGACCCCCATCCCGGGATGGGGCAAGACCCTGGGCGACCTGGCCACAGAGGCATTAGACGCCCTGCAGAAGAACATCTCCACCCAGAATTGAGGTTTGCGCCATGGATTCACGCAAGTCGATGCGTCATTTCTACTGCAAGGATTCCCTCTGGGAAACGTTCGAGAGCATGGCCGCCGATTTCGCCGTGTCGGTGGATTACCTCATCAACGAGGCCATGCGCCACTACGCCAAGAACAAGGGCTACCAGGTGGGCGAGCGGACCCTCTCCCAGCCGCCCGTGGACGGCGGAACCGCTCCCGTGACGGTGGAACTGTCCCAACTGGCCATGCCCGCGATCAAGCGGCCGCCGCTGCCGCCGCCGCTGCCGCCCACCCTGACGACGGACACCGCCCGCAGCAAGCGCCCCTCCGGAAATTTCAGCCTCACCGACCCGTTCGCGGACTCCGGCGAGGAAGCCGCGGCCATGACGCTGTACATCCTTTTCGAAAACGAAAAGATTCCGGTCACGAAGGACCAGTTCATCATCGGCCGCGTCAGCAAACTGTGCGATCTCACCATCAAGGACGCCAACGTCTCGCGCAAGCATGCGGCCATCATCCGCCGGAACAACAATTATTACATCAAGGACCTGGGATCCACCAACGGCATCGAGTACAACGGCATGCGCATCGACAACAAGCGCATCGATGAAGGCGACACCTTCCACATCTGCGAGCACGTGCTCACCTTCACCTTCAAATAGGCCAGTGCGGCATCCGGAGGCGCCAGCCGGAATCCGTACGCTTTTTCCGCAGATTTCATGCGCCATCGCGGCCGGATGCGCGATGGCGCACAAAAGAGGGCCCGCCTGCGGGTTTTTTCTGCAATTTTCGGTGGGATTTCCAGGGGCGGGCCAGTACACTCGGTTCCGGGAGGTGGAGCATGCCGTCTGCACGAATCCTCGCGTTCCTGTTCTTCTCCGTTCTCCTTCCGGCCGGGTGGGCTCCCCCGGCCTGGGGCGGACTAGGTCCCCGGCGCGATATGCGCACCACCGACTACGCACGGCTGACGCCCGCCATGTGGTCGGATTTCCTGGAAATCAAGTTCTCCGACGCCCGGGACGTGAAACTGGAAAATGGACGCATCCTGGATGCATCCACCGGCCGTGTGCTGCTGGATGCCAGCCAGCTGCCGGCTGCCGTACAACCGGCCGCCCTGATGCCGACGTTTTCCACGCCGCCTGCCCTCCTGCGCGCGCAGCGGCTCGCCCTCATGAAAAAATGCAACTGCGAACTTGGAAAGAAAGAAAATTATTTCCGTTTAAAATTGGCAGGAAATTACAACGAAAAATTTGCTTTATTGAAACAACTGAATGCAATGGATATAGTCGAAGTCGCGTATCCCGTGCCACTGCCGGTGCCGCCGCCAGCCGATATCCCACCCGCCACGCCGGACTATTCGGCTCAGCAACGCTACTTTTCGCAGGCGCCCAACGGAATCGGCGTATGGATGGTGAACTTTCTGCCCGGCGCCCGGGGCGAAGGCGTGACCATCTTCGACGTGGAATACAATTGGCACGTTCAGCACGAGGATCTGGAAGCCTGCGTGAATGCGCTCGTGCCCGACGCCGGCACGCTCTATACGCAGGAGGATTTCGTCGCGCACGGCACGGCGGTGCTGGGCATCCTCTTCGGCGGCGGCAACGGCTACGGCGTCACCGGATCGCTCGTGCGCGGCACCTGCCGGTTCGCGCCTTCCTACACGTACGAGTATGGCTACAACGTGGCCCGGGGCATCGACCTGGCCCATTCCCATGCCACCACCCGCCCGGCGGCCATCCTGCTGGAAGCCCAGGAGGCCGGCCCCAATTTCAATCCGGATACCTACGGCGGCATGGTGCCGGTGGAATACATCCCCGCCACGTACGATGCCATCCGCGCGGCCGTGGCCGACGGCATCGTGGTGGTGGAAGCCGGCGCCAACGGATGGGAGAACCTCGACGCCCCCGTCTACGGCGACACGTTCAACCGGGCCGTGGCCGATTCCGGCGCCATCCTGGTGGGAGCCGGCACGCCGCCCGACAACGCGCCCGCCCGGCGGCGGGAGTGGTACAGCAACTGGGGTTCCCGCATGGACGTGCAGGGCTGGGGCTCCTACGTGGTGACGTCGGGCTATGGCGACCTGTTCGCCCCCGATGCCGACAACCGGCAATACTACACGACCCAGTTCGGCGGCACTTCGTCGGCCTCCCCCATCGTGACGTCGGCGGTGGGCGTGTTGCTGGGCGTGCACCGGGCATCTCCGGGAACCGCCTGCTCCCGGCAGCAGGACTGCGCCAGCCAGGAAACCTGCGACACCACGAACTTCACGCCGGGGCGCTGCGTGCGCACGCAGCCGCCGGACCCGCTCTTCATCCGGCGCATCCTGACGGAAACGGGCACACCCCAGACCGGGGACACGTCCGAGCACATCGGGCCGCTGCCCAACCTGGCCCTGGCCGTGGAAGCCGTGATCGCCGTCTGCGGCAACGGCCAACTGGAAACCGGCGAAGCCTGCGACGACGGCAACACCACGGCGGGCGACGGCTGCTCGGCCGACTGCCGCTCCAACGAAACCTGTGGAAACGGCATCGTGGATGCGGCCGCCGGCGAAGCCTGCGATGACGGCAACACCACGGCGGGCGACGGCTGCTCGGCCGACTGCCGCTCCAATGAAACCTGTGGAAACGGCATCGTGGATGCGGCCGCCGGCGAAACCTGCGACGACGGCAACACCACGCCCCAGGACGGCTGCTCGGCCGACTGCCGGTCCGACGAGACCTGCGGAAACGGATTCGTGGACCCGTGGGAGACGTGCGACGACGGCAACACCACGGCGGGCGACGGCTGCTCGGCCGATTGCCGCTCCAATGAAACCTGCGGAAACGGCTACAGGGATGTGAACGAAGAGTGCGAAGACGGCAACACGCTCGATGGCGACGGCTGTTCAGCCACCTGCCGATCCGAGAGGAAAAAGAAGGACGGGTGCGGCTGTACAACTGGAACCCGCCAACCCGATTCCACCCTCTCTCTGCTGCTGGTGCTGCTGCCGCTGCTGGTCCTGGTCCGCAGCCGGCGGCGCCGTTTCTGAACCGCCGCTCCCGAATGAGATCTCTTAGCCGGAATTCCGGAAATCTTTCTTTGCGAAAAAAATAACGATTTTCATTTTCTCTTTGTTATAAAAGGCTTTTTAAGGCCATTCCTTTGGATTTTCACGATTTTTCCCAGCTTGACAATGCAGTTTGCGGGTTGTCTACTGTGCCCGCCGAGCCGGCATGGTGCCGCTTGGGCGGATTCAACCCCTGTTTGGAGGACGCGATGAACAGTTACATCAGTGCCGTGTTGAACGATCTCAAAACCCGCTATCCCTGGGAGAAGGAATTCCTGCAGGCAGCCGAGGAAGTGCTCGAGTCGCTCACCCCGATCATCGAGCGGGAGCCCAAGTACAAGGCCCACAAGATTCTGGAACGCATCGTGGAGCCCGAACGCGTGGTGATGTTCCGGGTGCCATGGGTCGATGACAAGGGCGAATTCCATGTGAACCGCGGGTATCGCGTCCAGTTCAACAGCGCCATCGGCCCCTACAAGGGCGGGCTGCGTTTCCATCCCAACGTGACCCTCTCCACCCTGAAGTTCCTGGGATTCGAGCAGATCTTCAAGAACTCCCTGACCGGCCTGCCCATGGGCGGCGGCAAGGGCGGCTCCGACTTCAATCCCAACGGCCGTTCCGAGAATGAAGTCATGCGCTTCTGCCAGTCCTTCATGACCGAACTGTTCCGCCACATCGGCCCGGACACCGACGTCCCGGCCGGCGACATCGGCGTGGGCGGCCGCGAAGTCGGCTTCATGTTCGGGCAGTACAAGCGCCTGGCCAACGAGTTCACCGGCGTGCTCACCGGCAAGGGCCTGAACTTCGGCGGCTCGCTCATCCGTCCGGAAGCCACCGGCTTCGGCGTGGTCTACTTCGCCGAGGAAATGCTCAAGACCCGCGGCGACAGCCTCAAGGGCAAGCGCGTGGCCATCTCCGGGTTCGGCAACGTGGCCTGGGGCGCCGCCATCAAGGCCAACGACCTGGGCGCCAAGGTCGTGACCATTTCCGGTCCCGACGGTTACGTCTATGACAAGGACGGCGTCTCCGGCGAAAAGATCCAGTTCATGCTGGAAATGCGCGCCTCCGGCCGCGACCGCGTGCAGGATTACGCCGAAAAATTCAAGGGCGTGGAATTCCATGCCGGCCGCCGGCCGTGGGAAGTGCCCGTGGACGTGGCCCTGCCGTGCGCCATCCAGAACGAGCTCAACGAGGAAGACGCCAAGAAGCTCCTGGCGAATGGTTGCAAGGTCGTGGTGGAAGGCTCCAACATGTCCTCCACGCTCGAGGCCGTGCGCCTCTTCACCGAGACCAAGACCCTGTATGCCCCCGGCAAGGCCTCCAATGCCGGCGGCGTGGCCACCAGCGGCCTCGAGATGTCCCAGAACAGCATGCGGCTGTCCTGGACGCGCGAGGAAGTGGACGCCAAGTTGCACCAGATCATGGTGAACATCCACAACGCCTGCGTGAAGGCCGCCAATGAATACGGCCATCCGGGCAACTACGTGGTGGGCGCCAACATCGCCGGCTTCAAGAAGGTGGCCGACGCGATGGTGGAACAGGGTCTCGTCTAGCCTCCCTCCCCTTTTCCCTTCCCGTTTTTCTTCCCATCCACCCTTCAGAGCCAACCGACCCGCAAATCGCACCAGAAGCACGCACGCAGGCGCGCAAACAATTGCTGCTTCAGCAACCGTGGGGATCCGGATGCAGCCGGAAAAGCGGCATGGCAATCGCGGGAGCGAAAATCAGGGGCAGGTGCCGGGAGGAAGCGAGCGCACCAGGTGCAGCCCCTGCGCCGGATCGCGGACGAATGGCGCCACGAAGGCGCGCGCGGAAATGCTGCAGTCGGCCGATGGCGAGTTCCACGCGCCTCCACGGCGCACGCGCAGGATTCCGCCCGCCGGCCCCTGATGGTTCGCCAGCGCGCCCGCGGGCCAGTCGCCGTACCAGTCCCACACCAGTTCGTGCACGTTGCCGCTCAGGCTCCTGATCCCCAGTTCGTTGGCATCCACCATCCAGGCGAGCGAAGTGCGATCCACCGTCGTGCTGCCGGGCTCGCCCGTGCCATAACCAAAGATGACGTAATTCTGGATGAGATTGGTGCCATTGCTGCCGGAAAAGGGTTTCGCGTAGCCGGTCGTGTTGAGTTGCCCCACGGCGGCGCGATCGGCTCCCATGGCGGCCCACATCCACTCCATCTCGGTGGGCAGGCGGTATCCATCGGCATTCATGTCCATGACCGCGGCATTCCAGACGGGATCGTCCACCACCGGAACCTGCTCGAACGTGAGCGTGGCGAAATCGACGCCCGCGACCTGGTACACGGGCGCAAGTCCCTCGCGCAGGCTCACGCGGTTAGCAAACGCGATGGCGTGATACCAGTTGAGGTTCTGGACGGGATGGCTGGTGGTGGTGGACCTGGCCGGGTCGCTGGGATCGGTCCAGCCCCCCGATACCGTTGTCCACTGGCTGCGCGTAATTTCCTCGGGGCTCATCCAGAAAGCCGCCACCGAGGTGACATTGGCCGGGTCGGCGTCCCGTTGGAAGGCACCGGCGGGAACGAACACGAACGTCCCCAGGGCAGGTGTAGAAAGATTGTTGTCGAAGGCGCGGGTTACCACGATCCGGTACGTCTTCTGCGTGCCGTTTTCCGCCGTCACCCGCACGAGGATGGGCTGGTTCGTTCCTTCCGACAGGGAGATGGGCTGCGTCTGCAGAACCTGGACGAGCGCCCAGGGATCCTGCGCAAGAGCCGTGACCGTGACAGCGGAAACGCACCACAGGACACTGGACGTGTAATTCGTGACATCCGGAGAAAAAGCGGGCGTCAGACGGCCATAATCCAGGCGCAGTTCGGCCAGATCCGCATTGCCGCTCTTGGCCACGCACGCCGAGGTGTCGAACGTGCAGTCGGGATTGCAGGCCAGCGCGCCGCTGCCCCGGGAAAATCCCAGCGCTACGCAGTCCTTGCCATCCAGTTCCATTCCATCGCAGACTTCCCCGAAATCCGCCTGCACGGTCCCATCACCGCAGAACCCCGGACAGCCGGAATAATCCAGCGAGGCACAGTCGGCAGCGCAGACGACGGTTCCGGGATAGTACCCGGCTTCTTCACATGTGGCTCCTCCCAACTGCGTCCCATCGCAGGTTTCGCCGTACTGTGTCTGGATGACACTGTCGCCGCACTTCCCCTCCGCCTGACAACCGGACTCGTCGAAACCGCGGCAGTCGGCGGTGCAATGCAACGAGCCCCCATAGTAACCCAGCCGCTCGCAGGTCTCGCCGTTCAGGTCGTCTCCATCGCACGCTTCATACGGGGACGCCACGATGCCGTCCCCGCATTCGGCCGTGATTTCACAGCCGGACACGTCGAAGCGACAGGAAGCATGGCATCCCAGCGTTCCCCCGCCCAGGCCCAGGCTGCGGCAGGTCTGATCGCCCAGATTCGTGCCATCGCAGTCTTCGCCATGCCCGCCCTGGATGATGCCGTCTCCGCATTTTCCCTCGGTACAGGCAGACAGATCCAGGGTGCAGTCCGGCTTGCAGGAAAGAAGCACCACCTGTCCGTAATAGCCCAGTTCGCTGCATGTCTGCACTGACAGTTGCTCTTTGTCGCATTCCTCTCCCGGATCCAGGACGCCATCTCCGCACGTGGTGGGCGGTTTCTTCGCGGGAGAATCGCAGGCCATCAGAATCAGCCAAATCGGCAGGAAAAACGCGATTCGATATCGGTACAGCATCGGATATGACTCCCCTTGTGGAAAAAAAATTATTCTGAGAGTCGGAACGGATTGCAAGAAGATTTTCCGTACGGCCGGCCCGGGGAACGATGGCGCTAGGCCGCTCCCCTTCTGGCCATGCGGATCCCCAAAAGTGCCAACAGAACACCCGCCATGGCCGCGCCGAAAGCGAAGGCGAAGGTGGGGTTTCCCCGTTCCCAGAGATACCCGGCGATCACGTTGGCCGCCAGCGTGGACACGCCCATCACGAGATGGAAGAAGCCAAAGGCGGTGCCGCGGGTTTCCGGCCCGGAGGCGTCGGCCACCATGCGCGAAAGCAGGCCCTGCGTCATGCCCATGTGCAGTCCCCAGAGCGCCACCGCGGCGAACAGGAACATCGAGCCATCCGTTTGCCACAGCAGCACGTCGGCCAGCAGCAGGGGAACCACGCCGGCGGCCAGCAGGCGGGTGTGGTCCATGCGGTCGGAGCGCCGGCCGAAGGGAAAGGCCGTAAGCCCGTAGACGAGGTTCATCAGGGCCATGACCAGGGGCACGTGCACCAGGGATACGCCGAGCGAACGGGCGCGCAGCAGCAGAAAAGCCTCGCTGAACCGGGCCAGGCCGAAAAACGCGGCCAGCGCCAGCACCCACGCGTACGGCCGCCCCAGTTGCCGGAGTCTTTCCATGGAAATCTTCCTGCGCTCGCCGTGCCCCGCACCGGAATCCGGCTCCCGCACGAAGAGCGCCAGCAGCAGGACCGCCAGGGCCCCCGGCACCACGGCCATCCAGAACACGGCGCGAAAATCGCCCGCCCACAGGACCATGAATCCGAACGCGAGCACCGGCCCCAAGAAAGCCCCGATCGAATCGAGCGCCTGGCGCAGCCCGAAAGCGGCGCCCCGCACGGCGGGCGGGGCCAGGTCCGACAGCAGGGCATCCCGGGGCGCTCCCCGGATCCCCTTTCCCACGCGATCCACCATGCGGGCGGCAAACACCATGCCCACGCCACTGGCCAGCGCAAAGACGGGCTTGGTCAGGGCGCCAATGGCATAGCCCGCCACCGCCAGCGGCTTGCGCCGCCCCGCCCAGTCGCTGAAGACGCCAGAAACCACCTTCACGACGAGGGCCAGCGCCTCGGCCATTCCTTCGATCCAGCCGATGGCCACGGCGCTGGCACCCAGCGGGCCGGCCAGAAACAGCGGCAGCAGGCTGTGGATCATCTCGGAGGAGACATCCATGAACAAACTGACCAGGCCGAGCATCCACACGCCCACGGGCATGCGCATTTCCGACGGGGCCGACGAATTGGTTCGGGTCATGATCCCCACTCCTTTCCAGCCCCAACCATACGCCAAGCCCTTCGAATTCCCAACCCTTTCCCTTTTCCCTCATTTTCTGGAAAGCGCGAATACAAAAAAAATCGATTCAGCGAAAACGGGGCGGCAGGCAAGGCATTGGTCAAGTCCAAAAGTTGCTGTAAATGCCTCTATGGATCCCAAGCGTGTGGATTTCGCCGCACACGCTTCAGGGGCCACCTTGGGGCGTCGGCGGCAATTGCAATTGGAATTGCCATACAACGGATAATCTACGCAGGGTTTCCACCCCAGAATGTGATCCCCATCGTAATCGTGCT
>CAZEZP010000031.1:0-3214 GCA_964516435.1 uncultured Kofleriaceae bacterium
CGGTAGAATGTATAAGAGAGACAGCCCACGGGACGACGAGAAGGCCTGCAGGTACCCGAAGATGGGCAACGGCGGATCGGTGATGTGCTTGTGCAGCCCCTGAGTGACGCTGTAGGCATCGCTGGGCAGGTGCCCGGAAAGCATCTGGTAAACGATGACGCCGAGCGCATAGATGTCGGTGACCGGGCCGATCTGCGACCCCACGCCGCGGGCCTGCTCCGGGCTCATGTAGGACGGAGTACCCATGATGAGCCCCGTGGCCGTCTTGTGCTTGGCCCCCATGGTGGACGGATCCATCAGTTTGGCCACGCCGAAGTCCAGGATCTTCACCACGGGACCGTTGGCGCCCGGGAGGATGAAGATGTTGTCCGGCTTGAGATCCCGGTGCACGATGCCGGCCGAGTGGGCGGCATCCAGCGCGGAGGCCATCTGCCCGAGCAGAAGCGCGGTCTCGTCGATGCTCAGCGTGCCGCGCTCTTCCATGTAGGCGGACAGTTCCTGTCCTTCCAGGAATTCCATGATGAGATAGAGGCGGCCGTCCGGCAGTTTTCCGAAGTCGAACACCTGGATGATGTTGGGGTGGTTGAACCGGTTGACGGCCTTGGCCTCGGACATGAAGCGGTCCGCCATCTCCGGATTCGACGAGAAGGACGACATGAGCACCTTGACGGCCACCTTGCGGCCGATGTGCGGGTGCTCGCCGAGGAACACCTGACCCATGGCGCCGGCCCCCAGGAGGGATTTGATCTCATAGTTGCCGATGGTGGTCCCAATGAGGGGATCCGCGACTTCGGGATGTTCGGGTGTCGTCATGGCCACGCCTCGAATGCAAAAAACCGGACATCGGCCTGCCCGCAGGGTCCATTGCGGGCGCCTCGCCGGGAAGAATCGACCAAAACTCGCCTGTTTTTAGCATAAAAGTTGGACGGCACAACCTTTTTTCCGATTCGGGACACTGTTTTGACCGAATCGGGTGAAAACATGGCCGGAATCGGTGACCGCCCGAAAGCGGAAAATCCCCGCACGACGGAAAAATTCCCGCCGTTCCTGGATATTTTTGGCAGAGAGTCCCTGGCACACGCGTTGCTTACGGACGGGCATGCATACGAGCCTCCTCTCCGGCGACCTGTTGGGCATCGACGCGTTTCCCGTGACCGTGGAAGTGGACTGCCAGGTGGGCATTCCCGGATTCCACCTGGTGGGGCTGGCCTCCACCTCCATGAACGAAGGGCGGGTGCGCATCCGCACGGCTCTGGACAACGGGGGATTCGACCTCAAGAGCAAGCGCTTCACGGTCAACCTGGCGCCGGCCGAGACCCGCAAGGACACGACGGCCGTGGATCTGCCCATGGCGCTGGGCGTGCTCGCGGTCAACGGCAGCCTGGACGCCGAACGCCTGCAGGGTGGCCTGTGGGTGGGCGAACTGGCGCTGGACGGCCGGGTGCGCCCGGTGCGCGGCGTGCTCTCCATGGCGCAACTGGCGCGCGAAATGGGACTCGGCTACATCGTGGTCCCCGAGGAAAACGCGGCGGAGGCGGCCCTCGTGGAGGGGCTTCGCGTGCGCGTCGCCCGGAGCCTGCCGCAGGTGGTGGCCTGCCTGGCCGGACGTGAAGAATGGCCCGAACCGCCGGTCCGGCTGGATGCGCTCGAGAGCGGCGAGCCGCCAGAACTGGACCTGCAGGACGTGCGGGGGCAGAGCGTGGCCCGGCGCTGCCTGGAAATCGCCGCGGCCGGCGGCCACAACCTGCTCTACGTGGGCCCGCCCGGCTCCGGCAAGAGCATGCTGGCGCAGCGGCTGCCCGGCATCCTGCCCCCCCTCGCCTTCCAGGAAGCGCTCGACTGCACGCGCATCTACAGCGTGGCGGGACTTCTGGACCGCATGCACCTGTTCACGCAGCGCCCCTTCCGGGCGCCCCACCACACGGTCTCCGTCGCCGGCCTCGTGGGGGGCGGACTGGGGCCGCGGCCGGGGGAAATCAGCCTGTGCCACCACGGGGTGCTCTTCCTCGACGAACTGCTGGAATTCCCGCGCACCACCCTGGAAGCCCTGCGCCAGCCCATGGAAGACCGGCGCATCACCATCACCCGGGCGCGGGGCACGGTCACCTTTCCCTGCTCGTTCCAGGTGGTGGGCGCCATGAATCCCTGCCCATGCGGACATCTGGGGTCGCAGGTGCGCAACTGCACCTGCTCGCCCGCGGCGGTCGCCCGGTACCGCGCCCGCCTGAGCGGACCGCTGCAGGACCGCTTCGACCTGCAGGTGGAGGTGCCCGCCCTGCGCTACGCGGACCTGAAGAACTGTCCCGCGGGAGAACCCAGTTCGCAGGTGCGCCGGCGCGTGCTCGCGGCGCGAAAGCGGCAGGCGGCGCGCGGCCATCTCAACGGCACGATGAACGGGATGGCCATCCGACGCCACTGCCGGCTCTGCCCGGAGGCGGAAACCCTCCTGGAGCGCGGCGTGGAAAAATGGGGGCTCTCGGCCCGCGCCATCGACAAGGTCCTGCGGGTGGCGCGCACCGTGGCCGACCTGGAGGAAAGCGAAGACATCGGCCAGGGCCATGTGGCCGAAGCCCTGCAGTACCGGTTTCTGGACCGGGAAACCCGCAGCGGCTCCGCCTGATGCATTCCTTTTCCCGCTTTCATCGTTTTCCCGCATGCACCCTGGTTCTGCATTTTCCACGCATCCGCCAGATTTCCCCCTTCTCTCTCCATTTTTCCGCATGTCCGTTTCGCTTTCCCGCAGGCCCCGCCGGGTTTTCCGCATGCCCGTTTTCCACTGCCGCAGGCCCCGCCGGGTTTTCCGCATGTCCGTTTCGCTTTCCCGCAGGTCCCGCCGGGTTTTCCGCATGCCCGTTTTCCACTGCCGCATACACGTTCAGCCTTGCCGCATGTCCGGTTTCCCCTGCCGCACACCCGTCTCTCCCTGCCGCATGTCCGGTTTCCCCTGCCGCACACCCGTCCCTCCCTGCCGCATGTCCGGTTTTCCCTGCCGCGCATCCGTCTCACCTTGCCGCCTGTCCGCGATCTCCTCTCTCTCGCTCTCCTCTCCCTGCCGCATGTCCGGTATCCCCTGCCTCACACCCGTCTCTCCCTGCCGCTTACACGTTAAACCTTTACGCACGTCTCGTGTCCCTTGCCGTACATCCTCTCTCACCTTCCGCGTTCTCGAGCTGTATAATCCTCACGCCGATACGCGTCTTCCTGCACTAAATGA
>CAZEZP010000032.1:0-26055 GCA_964516435.1 uncultured Kofleriaceae bacterium
CTCAGGACTCCGCAGGACGCCGCCCCCGACGCCCCACAGGGTGGCCCGGTGAGTGAGCGCACCGCCGCCTCGGGCGAGCACGCGAAGCTCGATCCGGTGGAGTGCCCGCACTGCGGCGAGCCGCACCCCGCGACCTACTCACACTGCCCGCGCACCGGTCGGCCGCTGCAGACGGGGCCCGCGCTCGTGGGACGCGTGATCGCGGGTCGCTACAAGGTGACCGGCATCCTCGGCGAGGGAGGGATGGGCGCGGTCTACATCGCCGAGCACCTCCTCTTGGGCCGCAAGGTCGCGCTCAAGCGCCTCCACCCGGAGCTCGCGGGCGACGAGAAGGCTGTCGCCCGGTTCCAGCGCGAGGCGCGCGCCGCCGCGGCCACCGGCCACGAGCACATCGTCGAGGTGCTCGATCTCGGCTACGCGGAGGATGGCGCGCCCTACCTCGTCATGGAGTACCTCCGCGGCTCGTCGCTCGCGCAAGTGCTCAAGCAGGAGGGGCGCCTCCCGGCGGCCCGCGTGACTCACATCCTCGGGCAAGTGCTGGCCGCGCTCGCCGCAGTGCACGCGCAGCAGATCGTCCACCGGGACCTCAAGCCGGACAACGTCTTCCTGACCCGCCGCGTAGGCGTCGCGGACTACGTGAAGGTGCTCGACTTCGGCATCTCCAAGATGAAGCACGAAGACGGCGCGCCGAACGACTTGACGCGCACCGGCGTCACGATGGGCACGCCGTTTTACATGAGCCCGGAGCAGGCCCGCGGCGTGGGGTCGCAGATCGGCCCGGCCACCGACATCTATGCGCTCGGCGTCATCGTTTACCAGATGCTTTCCGGGCACCTGCCCATCGATGCCGAGAGCGTCACGCAGGTGCTGCTCAAGCACATCACCGATCCGCCGGTGCCCATCTTCGAGTACCTGCCGGCATTTCCTCCTCCCCTGTGGGACGTCATCGCGCGCGCGCTGGACAAGAGCATCGAGAACCGGCCGCCCTCCGCCAGCGCCTTCCACCAGATGTTCGTGGAGGCCGCGAGCCTGATTCCCTCCCACATCACCGCGGTAGGCATGGTCTCCCCCGTGCCGGCGCGCAGCACCCAGCCGGGACTCTCCTCGTCGGCCGTCAAGACGTCCATGACGGGAGAGCAGGTCATCGCTGTTTCCGGGCGCTCGCCCGCCGTATGGGTGGCCGTCGTGGCCGTCGTGGCCGTCGTCCTGGGTGGCGTGTGGTGGTTCTTCCTGCGCGGGGGGGAAACGAAGGAGGCTCAGGATGTCGTGGCGGCGGCGGGCGAGATGCAGGCCGGCGGGATGCCTGCGGATGCGATGCCCGAAGAGGCCATGCCCGAAGAGGCCATGCCTGCGGATGCGATGCCCGCGGATGCCATGCCGGCCGACGAGATGCCTGCGCCCCGGATGGTCCAGGTGCGCATCCAGTCGGCCCGGCCGGGGCTGGCGTTTGGCCTGCGCATCGGGGACGAACCGGAAATCGAGGCCCGCACGCCGTTCGAGATCCAGGTGCCCGAGGGGCGGCGTGTGTGGGTGACGCCCAGGGATGCCCGCTACCCGCAGAAGGTCCTCACGCCCGTCGCGGATGTCGCCGTCGACCTGCAGCCGGCGTCCGGGCCCGAGCCCACCATGAAGCCCGTTTCCCCGATGCCGGCGCCGGTCATGAATTCGGGTGGCATGTCCGTCGGGGAAGACACCGTCAAGATCATGTTCTAGCATTTCGCACCCTGATTTCTTCCACCGTGCCTGCCGTCGGTGCAATGAATTGTTGCCGATGGGCGTAAGCAATGCTAAAAACGAGCGGTCGTAATTTCTGCGCATGAGGTCATCCATGTCGATTCAACGCTTGCTCCTGTTGTCTGTATTGGCTCTTGGTTTTGCGTTTTCCCGGCCGGCTCTGGCCCAGGTGAAAAACAAGGAAAAGGCCCGCGCCCACTACGAGGCCGGCGAAAAATACTATCAGAAGGCCGAGTTCCGGAAAGCGCTGGACGAGTACCTGAAGGTCCTGGACTACATCGAGACCGACTCCATTCCCGATATGTATTTCAATATCGCTCAGTGCCACCGGCAACTGGGGGAAGTGGAAAAGGCGCTCTTCTACTACCGTCTCTTCATGAGCAAGAGCCCCACGTCCCCGCTTCGCCCGGAGGTGGAAAAGCACATCGCGGCGCTGGAGGCCGAGCGCAGGAAGACGACCAAGCCGAAAGGCAAGGTCACGATCATGACCGAGCCACCGGGCGCCACGATCCTCATCGACACCTTCGAGGGACCGGGGGTCGGCCAGACGCCCAAGGTGGTGGATGTGGAGGAAGGCACGCACATCCTGGTGCTGCGTCTGGAAGGCTACAAGGATCTCACGCATCAACTGGTGGTGGAGCCCGACAAGATGGTGGTCGTGCAGCAGACGCTCGTGCCGCTTTCGGGAACGCCCAATGTCCAGACGCAGGATGCCAGGAGCCTTCTGGCGCCGGACAAGCAGCCCGATCCCGGCAAGGACAGGAATGCCGGTACGCCGGGCGGCACCGTTCCCGTTCCGGCTCCGCCGGCGCCCCAGCCGTTCTATGGCACCTGGTGGTTCTGGACGGGCGTGGGCGCCACCACGGTGTTCACGATTGCCACCGTCGCCTTCGGTGTGCGCACGCTGTCCTTCCATGACGACTGGGAAAAATCCGGCTATCAGGACACCGACGCCAGGGACAGCGGGGAACTGTCCCGCACGCTGACGGACGTGTTCCTCGTGGGCGCGCTCGTGTCCGCGGGATTGACGGCGTGGGGCGTGCTCACGCACGATCCGGCTCCGGCGGCCCAGCCCAAGAGCGCGTCCCTGCTGCCTTCGTGCGGCGCTTCTGGCTGCGGGCTCGTCTTTTCCCTTTCCTTCTGATTCCTTCCCTTCCCGTTTCTTCCGGTTCTTTCGTCCTGTTTTTTTCGCAACGCGGCGGGAACGTCAACCGCGACATTCCCCATGGGGGATGGATGCATCCTCTGTGCATGGCCGGGGTGGAATGCGAACCGGGTGGAATGCGACCGCAGCGAGCGGGAGGGGGTCCGCGTTCAGAAAGCGTACTGCAATTGATAGGTGGCACAGGTGCCGGGACCCGAAACAAACGTCACCCGGTAATAGAACCGGCCGGAATCGGTGGATGACCCCAGTGCGTCGGGGTCCAGTTCCACGTACTCGTCGGTGGTGCCGGCGTTGCGGCTGCAGCAGCCGTTGAGACCGTCGAAGGTGGCTGGAACACCGGCGGTGCAGCCCACGCTGGAACTGCGCCCCGGGTCGTAGTAGACGCAGAGATCATAGTCGTGCCCCGCGGGCACCACCAGCCGGGCCCGGATGTCCATGAGCCCGAAATAGTCATCCGAACAGTAGGACGTGAACCAGTCCTCGGTGTCCTCGTCGGGGAAGAGCGCCTGAAAGGAACTGAAGAAGGAATCCTGGGTGTCGGAGAAACTGCCCAGCTCCCGGGCCGTGGCACGCGTGTCGGCCGTGGTGAGCGTGCAGGCCATGGAAGTGCCAGAAGCGCACTGCCACGTGCCCTCGGAGCAGGCACACGAGGAATTCACGGCGTGTGGCAGGGCGCCGCAGAACCCGCATTCGTTGAAACCGGGATCGTCACAGTCGAGCGTGTCGGGTGTGGCGCAGATCCAGGTGCCGCAGGTGCCGCAGGCGGTGCCGGGAACGGCCGGCAGGGAAGCGCAGCCGCCGCAGGCGTTGGTGTCCGTGGCCGGGCAGGTCACGTCGTTGGCGCCGTTGCAGGTCCAGACGGCCGTCGTGCCGCAGCCGCAGGGCGTGCCCGGCTGGTGGGAGAGCGGCGTGCAGCCGCCGCAGGCGTTAGGGTCCGGGTTCTCGCAGGTGACGCTGTTGCCGTCCGGATTGCAGCGCCAGGTGCCGCAGGTGCCACAGGCCGATCCCGGCGCGCCTTCCAGAGCCGCGCAGCCACCGCAGAGGTTGGCGCCGGGATCCTGGCACGTGACGTGGTCGGTTCCATCGCAGACGATGATGCCGCAGGACCCGCAGGCGGTTCCCGGGGCCTGTCCCAGGGGGGAGCAGCCGCCGCATTCGTTGGTCTCCACCACCCGGCAGACCACAGCATCGGGCCCGTCGCATTCATAGGTGCTGCAGGCGCCGCAGGAAGAACCCGGGGCGTGCGGCAGGGGCGATTTTCCGCCGCAGGCGTTGGCGGGCGTAGAGGAACTGCCCGAGGCACAGCCGAAAATGGAAAGGACGAAGAAAAAACCAGTTGCGACAATGAATTTTCCAGGCTTGACGGATCCCTTGCGCATGCCTCCTCCGCTCAGAACTGCATCGCGCGCAGTTGGATCGCACGCTCGTACAAGTCCAGATAGCGCCGGGCCACCTGGTTCCAGCCGAAATCGCGCCGCATGGCCCGGGCCCGCATGGCCCGGATGTGATCCGGCCGGTAGCGGAACGCATCCAGGGCCCAGGAGACGGTGCCCACGATGGCATCCGCCGTGAGGTCCCAGAACTTGAAGCCGGTTCCCTCGCCCGTACCCGGGTCGTACTGGTCCACGGTGTCGTCGAGGCCGCCAGTGGCCCGCACGATGGGCAGGGTGCCATAGCGCAGGCTGTACATCTGGTTCAGTCCGCAGGGTTCGTAGCGGCTGGGCATCAGATAGAGATCCGCGCCGGCTTCCACCCGGTGGGCCAGGCGATTGTTGAACTGCACGATGCAGCGGTAGTTCCAGGGATAGGAATGCTGCATGCTCGAATAATAGTGTTCTGCCCAGGATTCGCCCGAACCCACCAGAATGAATTGCAACGGCAATTGCAATAGGCGGGGGAGTGCCTCGGCCAGCACGTCGATGCCCTTCTGCCATGCAAAGCGCGTCACCATGCCCACGAGCGGCGTTTCGGAGACGGGCGGAAGGCCCAATTCACGCTGCAGGGCTTCCTTGCAGCGCGCCTTGCCGGTGAGATCGTCCACGGAGAAATGCGCATCGATGTGGGGATCCGTGGCGGGATTCCACTCCTCCTCGTCGATTCCGTTGAGGATGCCATGGAGGACGCCCGCGCGCTCCCTCAGGACGCCGTCGAGCCCCTCGCCGAGGAAAGGACCCTGGATCTCGCGGGCGTACGAGGGCGAGACCGTGGTGATGACGGTGGATTGCTTGACGGCCCCCTTGAGCAGGTTCACGGAGTCCCAGTATTCGTAGTCCAGGAAGGTGAACAGTTCCCAGGGAAGGCCGGTCACGCCGAAGGCGTCCGCAGGAAACCGGCCCTGGTAGCCCAGGTTGTGGATGGTGAACACGCTGGCGGCGCGTCCCAGGGGGGAGTGGCGCTCCACGGTGTTGAGATAGCCGGGCACCAGGCCGGTCTGCCAGTCGTTGGCATGGATGACGTCGGGATGCCAGCCGAGCGCCTTGCACAGTTGCAGCGCCCCGCGGGAGAGCACGGTGAAGCGCAGCAGGTTGTCGCCGTAGGCGCCCTCGGGCGTTCCATAGAGACCCTCGCGGTCGAAGAGCGCATCGTGCTCGAGGAAATACACCGGCACGTCGCTGCGGGGGAGGAATGCGCGCCGCACGGCGCACCAGCGTTCGCCGGCGCCGGTTGGAACTCCCAGCGATATCTGCAGATCTTCCAGGCCGTTGCGGTCCACGCAGCGGTACAGGGGCATGACGACGCGCACGTCGTGCCCGAAGGAAGCGATGACGCGGGGCAAGACGCCCAGCACGTCCCCGAGTCCTCCGGTCATGGCAAAGGGTCGGACTTCGGAGGAGACGAAAAGGATGCGTTTTTTCATGCGGCGATTGTAGAGGGAATGCCTTTTCCATGCAACAGCCGGCTTCGGTTTCCGAGAATGGAGGCATGGGGATGGACTGGCTGCGCATCTTTTTCGATCCCGCATGCCCTGCCTGCGCCCGGCCCGTGGCGGGGGCGGGTGTTTTCTGCACCGCTTGCGCGCAGGCCCAGCAGACGCTCGCTCCTCCGTATTGCCGTTCGTGCGGCATTCCGGTACGGCAGGGCGGTTTCTGCGGCCGCTGCCTGCAGGATCCGCCGCCGTTTGCGGCCGCAGTCTCGGCGCTGCCATTCGAGGGGCCGGTGGCGCATGCGATCCGGCGCGGCAAGTATGGCCCCGTGCCCTGGGTCTTCGGCCGTCTGGGAAAGTTGCTGGCGCCGCTGCTTCTGGCGGCGGGCCCCGGCTGGGTGGTTCCCGTGCCCTGCACGCCGGCGGCCTGGAAAAAGCGGGGCTTTTCGCCTGTGATGCAGATGTGCCGGGCCGCCTGCCGCGAACTTCCCGCCCGTGATTGGCCGCTTTCGCCCGTGCTGTTGCGGAGGGATGGCCGGGGGCCCCAGGCCTTCCTGCGGGGCGAGGAGCGCCGGCATCTTTCCTGCTCGGAGTTTTCGATGCGAACTTCCGTGGCGGGGCAGCGCGTGCTGCTGGTGGACGACGTGATGACCACGGGGGCCACCGCCCGCGCGGCCGCCCGGGCACTGCAGAATGCCGCCGAGGTGGTGGTGGTCGCCCTGTGCCGCACCCTGTAGCGTTTTTACCTTGATTCCCGTTTTGCCTCCGGCCGTCGGGCGGCAGAGGGAAACGGCGCCCAGGAAGGCGGACGTCACTTCACCAGCATGCGGATGGAAACGAGCATCAGGAATACGGCGAAAATCCTGCGCAGGATTTGCGGATCCAGTTTCACGGCCAGTTTGGCGCCGGCAAGTCCGCCGATGAAGAAGAACGCGGCGATGATGGCAGCGGCCTTCATGTCCACGAATCCCTTGCGGTAGTATTCCAGCGCCGCCATGAGGCCGACAGGCGGCACCATCAGCATCAGCGTGGTGCCCTGGGCCAGTTTCTGGTCAAACCCGAACACGTGTACCAGCAGGGGAATGATGAGGATCGCGCCGCCAATGCCCAGCAGTCCGCTGGCGGTGCCGGCAAAGAGTCCCACGAGGAGGTAACCGATGACATGGAAAGGGGTCATGTTTCAACTCATTATTATAATGAAGTTGCGAAAAAGCAATTAATATAGTTTTGTTAATACGCTTCCTGGGTAATAATGCTTCAGGATTTCATCGTATTTCTGTCCGGCCTGCGCCCGGCCCATGGCGCCCCACTGGCACAGGCCCACGCCGTGGCCGAATCCGGCGCCGCTGAATTCCCAGGAACCGTCGGGCAGGCGCCGGGTCACGAACAGGGAACTGCGCAGCCCGCCCAGCGCCTGCCGGATGGCCAGTTCTCCGCGCAGGGTGATTTTGCGGCCTTTTTCGCCGATGATTTCCAGTTCCAGGATGCGCCCGGATACGCCCCGGAGCAGGGGACGAAACTCCCGGACGGCCCCCGAAAAACCCTGCGGGGCGAGTGACTTTTCGAGTTCCGCGGCCGTTTTGACGACCTTCCAGCGAAAGGCGCCGGCGCCGGCGGGCATCCGGGAGCAGAACGACGCCGGCGGGCGGGTGATGAAGCGCATCCAGTCGCGCGGGCCGTCGGGACCGTCGGGGCGTCCGCGCAGGTTGGGGTTGGGTTTTCCGCCCCACACGTTTTCGTTGTGCTCCCCATGGCCGCCGCAGGAGGCCGAGTACACGGTGTCCACGGGGTGACCCGCCCTGTCGAACAGGAACTGTCCGGCCGTGGCGGCCACCGCGGCCGACGTGCGCGGATCGGCCTTTTCGAGCCCGTCGTAGGCCTGGCAGTGCACCTGGGCGCACAGGTGGAACGGGTCCGTGTGGTGGCGCTGTCCCATCTTGGCCAGCACCTGCCCGCGGGCGGCCACGGCCTGGGCCTTGAGCGCCTCGGCGGGCGCCGACGGGAACATCTCGGACGGCAGAATGCCCTCGAGGTATTTTTCGATGGATACTTCGTTGACCAGGGTCAGTTTGCCGTCCATGCCCGCCACCGCCACCAGCCGGCCGGCCACCCGGTGCGTGGCGCCCGCCTGCGTCCATGCCAGGGGGGCGGCTCCGGCGGCCTCGAAGGCGACGGCGCCGGTCTGCCGGATGCGGAACCGGCCGTCGGGCGTGGAAATCTCGAAGACGCCCGAAGGCAGGGACGCGGGCACGGCATACGCGAAGGCATGCGGAAATGCGGCCCGCTCGCGCTCGACCGTCTCCTGGGCCCTGGCGGCGTCCAGGGGACCCGTGGAAAACAGGATGCGCCGGGTGTCGATGAGCCGGGAGCCCATGGAAATCACATAGCCGTGCTCACGCAGGAGAAGGTTGCGTGGGGCGAGTTTCGAACGGATGGCGGGCAGGTCGCCGTCCGTGGAGAGCACGCTTTCCAGCGCCACGTAGTGCTGCACGCGTCCCGGGCTTCCCTGTACGAGGCGCACCGTCCAGGTGCCCGCACCCTGGATGCGCACGCCGAAGGGGCCGTGCGGCAGCACGTCCACGCCGCCGGGCGACGAGATGTCCAGCCGTTCCAGTCCCTGCGCCATCCCCACGAGCACGAGGGGAACGCCGTGCTCGTCCAGTTGGAAGCGTTTCTGGTAGAGGCTCGCCAGCAGGTTCACCGGTTCGTCGGCCCCGGCTGGAGGCGTGCAGAAAAGAATCAGGGGAAAGAAAATGGCGAGAATCCGGAACCGCATGTTCCTGCATGTACCCCAACGGATCTTCCGGCGCAAAAAAAAGCGGTTCGTGCGCCAGATGGAGGCGGGGGACGGCCGGATGCATGCACTCTTGCCCGCCGCGAAGGCTTGGGGCACAATGCGCCGTGCCGGTTTTCCGGAAGAGGCGCTTGACATGCATCCCGATGAAGTCCGCATCCTGCTGGTCGACGACGAGGCCGCCATCCTGGAGTCCCTGGGGCGGCTGATCGAACGCGACGGCCATTTCGTCGTCTCGGCCCGCAGTGCGGAGGAAGCCGTTTCCATCCTGCAGCACGAGCGCATCGACGTGGTGGTCACCGATTTGCGCCTGCCCCGTCTTTCGGGCCTGGATCTCCTGCGGACGGTCAAGCGGTCGCATCCAGACGTGGAAGTCATTCTCATGACCGCCTACGGGCAGATCGAGGACGCCGTGGAGGCCATGAAGGAAGGGGCCTACGATTTCCTGCCCAAGCCCGTGAAGAAGGCCGCCCTGATGAAGACCGTGGAAAAGGCCATGGAACGGCGCCGGCTGATTCGCGAAAACCGCGATCTGCGGGCGCAGTTGAATCTTTCCCTGCCCGAACTGGTGGGCAACTCCCCGGCATTCCAGAACTTCATGGAAGTCATCCGGCAGGCGGCGCCCTCCGAGGCCACCGTTCTTTTGCGCGGGGAGAGCGGCACCGGCAAGGAACTGGCCGCCCGCGCGATCCACCGGTTTTCTCCCCGGGCCGGCGGCCCCTTCGTCGCCGTCAACTGCGCGGCTTTGCCCGAAGGCATCATCGAGAGCGAACTGTTCGGCTACGTGAAGGGGGCTTTCACGGGGGCGGCGTCCGGGCGCGCGGGGCGTTTCCGGCAGGCCGACGGCGGGACGCTCTTCCTCGATGAAATCGGGGACCTGGCCCCGCATCTCCAGGTCAAGTTGCTACGCGTGCTGCAGGAAGGGGAAATCGAGCCCGTCGGCGCGGACACGCCCGTGCCCGTGAACGTGCGCCTGATCGCCGCCACCCACCGGGATCTGGAAGATGCCGTCGCCGCCGGGCGCTTCCGGGCGGATCTCTACTACCGGCTCAACGTGGTCTCGGTCACGCTGCCGCCCTTGCGTGCCCGCACGGGCGACGTGCCCCTGCTCGCCGCCCATTTCCTGGACCGGTTCAACAAGAAGAACAACAAGAATTTCAAGGGATTCACTACGGAAGCCATGAACATCCTGACCACCCATCCATGGCCTGGCAACGTGCGGGAACTGGAGAACGTCATCGAGAGGGCCGTGGTCCTGGGGCGCGGGGAATTCATCACGCCCGAGCATCTTCCGCCCGAACTGGCAGAGGTGCCCCCGGTGGAAAACGTCATTCCCGTGCCCGTGGGAACGCCGATGAACGAGGTGGAGCGCATCGTCATCCGCGAAACCCTCCGATTCACGGGGGGCAACAAGCAGGAGGCCGCGCGGATGCTGGGGATCGCTGCCCGCACGATCTACCGGCGCCTGGCCGGCGAGGCCCGGGTGGAGGAAAGCGGGGAGGAGCCGTAGCATGTCGTGGCGTTCCCTCCATGTGCTCTGGGTGGTGTTCCGGATCCTGGTGCGCTACCGCCTGGCGTTCGCGCGCATCCGGCGGGACGGGGACGGCGAGGCCGCCAATGCCCTGCACCGGAGCGCGGCGGACCGCCTGACGCGCCTGTTCATGGAAAAGCGCGGCCTCTACATCAAGGTGGGACAACTGATTTCCATTCTGGCGACGGTGCTGCCGCCGGCGTTCCGGGAGGCGTTTTCCGCCCTGCAGGATCGTGTGGACCCCATCGGCATCGATGCCGTGCGCGCCCGCCTGGCCGGAGAATGGGGCCGCAGCCCGGACGAGGTGCTCGCCGAGATGGATCCCGTTCCCATCGCTGCGGCATCCGTGGGGCAGGTGCACCGCGCCGTCCTGCACGATGGCCGGAAGGTGGCCGTGAAGGTGCAGTATCCCGGCATCGAGCACGTCTTCCGGGAGGACATGAAGGCCCTGCGCGGCGTGGTGCGCCTGATCGGATGGTTCTTTCCCAATCCCGAACTGGTGCGCATCTACGAGGAAATGAAGGTCATCCTGGAGCAGGAGGTGGATTTCGAGCACGAACGGAAGAACCTGGAGCGCTTCCGCGGGAACTTCGAGCGCGATGCCTTCGTTTCGGCGCCGGCCCCCATCCTGGAATGGTGCACGTCCAAGGTCCTGGTCACGGAATTCGTGGAAGGCGTGAAGGCCGACCGGGTGGAGGAACTGCGCGCGGCCGGCCACGACCCGGAGGAAATCGCCCGGATGCTGGTGGAGTCCTATGCCAAGCAGTTCTTCGAGCACGGCTTCTACCATGCGGATCCCCATCCGGGAAACATCCGGGTCACCTCCGACGGGAAGTTGTGCTTCCTGGATTTCGGGGCTTGCTCGGTCATTTCCGAGGCCATGCGCGAGGGCATGGTGGCCTTCGTGCAGGCGGCCGTGCGCAAGGATACGCCGGGGCTGGTGGCGGCCATGCGCCGCATGGGGTTCATTCCCCACAGCGCCGACCCGCGCGTGTACGACCGCGTGGTGGCCTATTTCCATGACCAGTTTCAGGAAAAGATCGGCGTGGAGAACCTGCGCCTGGGCAATCTGCGCTTCACCGCCGAGGGAACCCGCAGGAACCTGGCGGATCTGAAGGAAATGAACATCAGCCTGCGCGACATCGCGGCCTCCTTCCACATTCCGCGGGAATGGGTGATGCTGGAGCGCACGCTTCTGCAGATTGCCGGTCTCGTTTCCCACGTGGCGCCGGAACTGGACGTGCTCGAGTCCTTTCTGCCGCATCTGCGCCGCTTTTCCATCCTCTACGGGATGGATCCATCGTCGCTGGCCATGTCGGCCATGCGGGAACTGGCCAAGAACGTGCTGGCGCTTCCGGCCGAGATGCGCGCCTTCCTCTCGCGCCTGACCTACGGGGAAATCGAGTTTCGCTGGGCGCCATCGGAGGATTTCCTGCAGCGCGCGCATTCCTGGGTGCACGAGGTCCTGTTCGCGGGGCTGGGCGTATTTTTCCTGTGGTCATCCTGGCGCTTCGAGGAAACGGGCCATGTCCAGCGCACCGTCTGGCTGCAGGCGGCGGCCGCCGTTTGCGGGCTGCTGTTTCTCTGGCATTTCCGGCGCGCCTCCGGGAGGAAGAAATGAGCAAACGCGGCGAGGACTTCCTGGAAATCCATGTCTGCGGGGAACTGTCTGGACTGCGCCTGGACCAGGTGCTCGCTTCCCGCATGTCCCGGCGGATGGCGCGCCGGCTCATCGAAGCGGGCGCCGTGTTCGTCGACCGGCGCCGCGTGAAGGTGGCGTCCCGTCCTGTGGCCGATGGGTCCGTGGTGCGCGCGCCGCTCTTCTTGCCCGAAACGGCCGAGGCGGACCCTTCTTCCTGGGTGGTGTTCCAGACGCCGGATTATATCGTGGCTGACAAGCCCGCCGGCTGGGCCACTACGCCCACGCTGCGGGGGGAGGCCAGCGTCGCCACCGAACTGCAGAAACGGTTTGGCCGCATCTGGGTCGTTTCCCGACTGGATTTCCATACGTCGGGGCTCGTGCCCTTCGTGCTCAATCCGGAAATCCTGCAGGATTTCGAAGCGCTGCTGCGCTCGGATGCCTGCATCAAGGAATATCTGGCCGTTACCGTCCGCTGCTCGTTTTCCTCGCACATGCTCGATTTTCCCTTGGCGCCCGACCCGCGGCATGCGCGGCGGTTCTGCGTGCATCCGCAGGGAAGGGAAGCCCGGACGGAAATCCTGGAGGTCATCCCCGTGGATGCCGATCGGCAACTGGTGCGTCTGCGTCTGCACACGGGGCGCACCCACCAGATTCGGGTGCATTTGGCCCACGTCGGGGTTCCCGTCTGGGGCGACCCGTGGTATCCCGTGGAGAAGCCGGCCGGCCATCCGCCGATGCTGCTGCATGCTTCGCGCCTGAAATGGACCTCGCAGCGGTTCGGGGATGCCGAATTCTACCGGCCGCCCGCATGGCTGGACGACATCCTTCCCTACGGTTTCATGGACGCTTGATGGAAGCGGACAACCTGTCGAGTGCGTTTCGGGGTCGCCCCGCCGGCTTCGGCGCTCGCGGAGTGGAATGGAATTATTTCGGAAGGACCCAGAAGTGGTCGATGAGCGGGCTTTCCTGGTAGGTGCCCGCAAAGGGTTTCAGAAAGCCGCGGAACTGGAAGCGCATGATGCCCGGCGCCGCCGACATGAATTTCGCCGTGGACCGGCCGAACGCCACGCCGCCGGCCGCCGGAGGCCCCATGCCGCCGATGCCGGGCGAGGCCACGGAGGCGATTGCCGCCTGCACCTTGCCGACGATGTCCGCTGGAATCTTGGGATTCACGAGCACGAAGGACGCATTGGGCACGGTGCCCACCGACAGAATGAGCGTCAGGCCCGCGGCCATGCCGGCGGGAGCGAAGACGGCATCGCCGCCGCCCGTCTGCACGGCGGCCACGGCTGCCGCAATGTCGGGCACGTTCTTGACGGAGGAGAAATACTGGGCGACGTTGACCTCGCCTCCCAGCATGCCCTCGGCGAACGAGGTGTTGCCGCCAAAGGACGGCATGACGAGCACCTTGCCCTTGAGCGCCTGGAAGTTGGCCGCGCCGCGGGCGTAGAGTCCCCACGGGGCGCGGGCGCCGCCGCCATAGAGGGACGTGGCCAGCACGCGGAACTTGCCGCCGGAACGGGCCATGTAGATGCCGTCGACGATGGCGAAGTCCAGTTGGCCCTGGGCGCCGCCGAACGCACCTTCGCTGGCGTACACGTTGCCCGTGCAGGGGATGTTGAGCGTGGACTGCATCACGCTGGCCACATTCTTGATGTAGCTCCAGCGATCCGAGTTGGAGGCGAACGGCGCATTGGGCGCGTAGATGCCGAAGCGCAACTTGGTGGGCGCATTCTGCGCCATCGCGGGAACGGACGGCAGGAGCCAGAGCATACAGGCAAAAAGGAAAATGCGTTTCACGACCGCACCTCGCAACTATTGAAGGTTGAACAACTTCTGTTTGAATTCCAGGCGGCTTTTGGCCTCGGTCCCGCCCAGCCCGGCTTCCACGCAGACCTTGAGCCATTTCACGGCGTTGGGCGCATCTCCCACGTTGTGGTAATGCGAACCCAGGTTGCAGGCGGCCATGGGCGTGTTCAACTGGGTCCACACGCTGATGGCTTCGCCCTGCTGCCCCGACTGGTAGAGCGCCAGCCCGTAGTTGAGCATGGTGGGGGCGTCGAAGGCGCCGCGAGGGATGAGGTTGAACAGGGTGAGCGCCGCCTGCGCGCGGCCGGCCGATAGTTGCATGTGGCCTTCGATGGCGTCGCAGGAGCGCAGGAAGGCGATCACCTGGTTCTTGATGTCCGCCGGCGCCTTGTCCATGACCGCGCGGAAGTCGCGGCGCGCTACGTCCAGGCGGTTCTGGCGGTAGGCGATGTACGCGCGCAGCAGTTCCGGCCCGAAGACGTCATAGGGCGCCTTGAACAGGGTGCCCAGCGGTCCGCTCTTGGCGATGGTGTTGATCATGGTTTCGGCTTCCTTGAATTTTCCCTGCTCCAGGTTGGCCATGGCCATGAGGAACTGCATCTGCCGCTGTTCTTCGGCCGACAGCGTCACCCGCTTGTAGGAAGCCACGCTTTCCAGATCGGAGAGCGCTTCGGCGCCCTTGCCATCGGCCAGGCGGGCAGACGCCCGGGCGATGAGCGAACGCACCACGTTGAGTTCGATGAGTTGCGCCAGTTCCGGCTCCGACAGGGCGTTGGAGAGCGCCTCCTGAAACAGGTTGACCGCCTGCTCCAGGTTTTCCGAAAGGGCCAGCGCCACGCCCAGGTCCATTTCCACGCGGGCCTGCACGCCGGTGGACAGCCGGCGGGAACGGTTGCGCGCATCGGTGAGCACGTTGATGGCGTCGGCATATTTCTCGAGCGCCATCAGTGCGCGCCCCTTGAGCCGGATGAGATAGAAATCGGTCGGGGCGATGGTCAGGCCCTTGTCCAGCAGGGCGAGGGCTTCGGCCGGCTTCTTCTGCATCAGGTGGAGAATGGCCAGGTTGCGGATCACGCGGGCGTCCTGGGGCCGCAACTGGGCGGCTTCCGCCAGCAGCGACGCGGCGCGGGACAGGTTCCCGTCCAGCACCGCACGGTGGGAGATTTCCATGATGGCGCTGACGAGATTTTCCTCGTCGGTCTCATGGCGGGGTCGCAGCGCCAGCGCTTTCTTGAGGATGGCGTAGGCTTCCTCGCTCTTTCCGACGCGCAGGGCGGCCAGGCCATACACGCTCATGTAGGGGGCCGAGGATTCGTCCGGATTCCTGGCGAGCATGTCGTACGCTTCGGGCGCGCGCCGATCCTGGATGAGCGCGAAAGCCAGCGGAACGAGGACGCCGGAATGGGACGGCCACTTTTCACGGGCTGCCGACAGGGTGGCGATGGCGGGGGCGAACTGGCCCAACTGGATCTGGGTGATGGCCGACTTGAGGTAGTAGGATATCTCTCCCGGATTCAACTTGATGGCGCGCTGGTAGGAGCGCACGGCCTCGTCCCGCTTGCCGTCGATATAGAGCATGTCGCCCATCACCCGGTGTCCTTCCGGGTCCGCCGGCCGGAAACTCAGGTAGCGGCGGATGGTGGACATGGCGGCGTTGCGGTTGCCGGAATGCAGCAGCGAGACGGCCAGCCCCACGAGGACCCGCGGCTTCTGCGGTCCGAACGAGGCCACGCGCTTGAAATACGGCACGGCTTCGGTGTACCGGCCCAGGGCGCGCAGCGCTTCGGCCTTGCACCACAGCGACGAGGCATGGCGGCTGTTGACGCGCAGTGCTTCGTCGCATGCGGCCAGCGCTTCGGCCGGCCGGCCGGCCTTGAGTTCCAGTTCGCCGATGCGGAACAGCACGAGATGGTCGACCTCCCGGCTCAGGGAAGCCGGCCGGTGGCGCATGAAGGCCCGGAAGGCTTCCAGCGCCTTGGCGTTCGCTCCCGTGCGCATGTAGGCGATTCCAAGTCCGATCTTGCGCAGTGGCTCGTAGTAGGCGAGAAACAGTTTCGGGTTTTTTGCGACGGCCTTCTCCAGCAGTTCCGTTCCCTCGCCCACCTGGCCCTTCATCTGCTTGGAGAGCCCCATCCACAACCGGATTTCAGCGGCTCCGGGATTGGCCTTGAGCCCATTTTCGCCCAGCGCGATCACCTGATCGAACTGTCCCTCGGTGTAGAAGATGGAGACGAGTTTCTCCCATGCGGCCACCAGGGAATCGTCGAGTTCCACCGCGCGCTTGAAGCGGCGCTTGGCCTCGTCGAAGTTGCCGGCGTCGGAAGCGCGTTCGCCCTTTTTCAGTTGTTCCTGCGCCTCCCGGAGATTGCCGGCCTGACCCCAGGCGCGGGGGGCGAGCAGGAAAGCCGCGCACAGCGGCGCAAGGACAAGAAAGGTCTTCATGGTGCTGCCTCTCTTCATGGTGCGTTTCCCTTTCCCATCATTTGATTCGTCCCAGAATCAGGGTGTGATCGTCGCCATGGGGCACGCCGGCATAGTAGGCTTCGGCGTCGGCCACGATCTTCTTGAGGGCGGATTCCAGGTCCAGGGCGCTGGCTTCCTTGATGCTGCGGCGGAAGCGCTTGTCGCCGTATTCCATGCCGTCGGGGCCCACGTCCTCGATAATGCCGTCGGTGTACCACACCACCAGGTCGTTGGGCACGAGTTCCTGGGTCTTGATTTCATAGGAGGCGCCGTCTTTTTCCCCAAGCCGCTGGCCGCGCGCCATCAACTGGATGAACTTGTCCTCGCCCGGACGGTAAATGTAGGGGAAGTTGTGGCCCGCATTGACGTAGGTCATGTTCTTTTTGGCCGGGTCGATGATGCAGACGAAGCAGGTCATGAAGAACTGCCCCTTGCCGGAGGCCGCGATGGAGTTGTTCAGGATGCGGGCGAACTGGTCCAGGTCCGGAATGAGGTTCTCGATGGCCAGGATGGTGTCGCACGCGCTCTTGGCGGCGGCCGTGATCATGGCCGCCGGCACGCCGTGGCCCGTGACGTCGCCGATGACGACCAGCAGGCGATCCCCGCTGATTTTATAGAACGACCACCAGTCGCCGCCCGTCTCGGAAGCCGACTGGAAGTGTCCAGCCAGGGTGACGCTCGAGAATTCGTGCAGGCCCGACGGCGGCACCAGCGAGTCCTGGATGGTCTTGGCGACTTCCAGTTCCTTGGCCATGACGGCCTTCTTCTGGCTCTCCTGCAGCAGTATCACGAGATTTTCGGCCATGAAGTTGAAGCCGTCACCGAGCACCTCGATTTCGTCGTGGGTCTTGATGCGCACGCGATGGTTCAAATCGCCGTGGGCGAACGTGGACATGGAGTTGACCAGGCTCTTGATGGGGCGGGTGATGCGCAGACCCTGGAACACGGACAGCAGCAGACCCAGCAGCAGCAGGATGCCGCCGAGCATCACGATGCGCTTGAAGTTTTCGTCCTTGTTCTGCTTGAGGGCAGCGGCCAGTTGCTTCTCGTATTCCGCCAGCGCCTTGAGGTTGTACATCATGGCGACGGTGCCGATGTAGACGCCTTCATCCACGATGGCACCCACGAACAGCATGTGCTCCTCGCCCGTCTTCGACACCACGCGCGCGCCGTCCACGGAGGCGCTGCGCACGTCGAGCCCCTCCGGCAGCCCCTGCGGTTCCTCCTTCTTGCCCTGAGGCGGCTGCGCATCCGGCGACCCCTTCTTCGTGAGGACTTCCGTGAAGGGGAACGCCGTGAAGTCCACTTCGAGCTTGCCGGTGAAGGCCGGATCGCCGGCCAGGTAGATCTTGTCTTCCCGCAGGAGCCGGGCGTTGGGGTAGCGGCTGTCGTAGTAGGACATCAGGAACCCTTCCGCGTTGAACACGGTCACCACGTCCAACTGGGAGTCCTGCCGGCCGATGGGGGGGATGGCATCGGCCAGTTCCTGCTGCTGGGAAGCCTTGAGGAACACGGCGGAAAGCCGCTGCAGCGAGAACAGTTGCGCCTTTCCCGCCCGCTGGATGTTCCGGATGTAGGAGTCGCGCTGCTCGGCGCCGGTCTGCTTGAACACGCTCTCCAGGCGCTGGGTGCTCATGTACCCGAACCCGCCCAGGAGAACCACGATGGTCACGGTCGTTCCGAAGATGATTCGCCATGCAATGGAAATTCGAATCGCCATTTTGCACCTTTCTTTCGACGCATGTTACTCAAGCGACATTGGAATTCAAAGGAAATTTACCGGAAAAATGCAATTCATCCAGCAAAGAAGGCTAGCGCGGGGGGATGAGGACCTCGCGCTGGTTGGTGCCGTTGGGCGGCGACACGATGCCCTCGTGCTCCATGCGCTCCACGATGCGGGCCGCGCGGTTGTACCCGATCTTCAGGCGACGCTGGATATAGGAGATGGAGGCGATGCGGTCGCGCGCCACCACGTCGAGCGCGTCTTCCCACTTGGAATCCAGGGGCTCGTCGTCGAACCCCCCGTCTTCCTCGGGGGAAACCACGATGCTCATGTCGTAGGACGGGCGTCCCTGGGCGCGCAGGTGATCCACGACGGCCTGCACCTCGGCCGTGGAGACGAACGCACCGTGCACGCGCACGGGTGAGAGCCCGCGGTTGGACCAGAGCATGTCGCCGTTTCCCAGGAGAGCTTCGGCGCCCATCTGGTCGAGAATGACCTTGGAGTCGATGCGGGAGGCTACCATGAAGGCGATGCGCGTGGGGAAATTGCTCTTGATGAGCCCCGTGATGACGTCCGTGCTGGGCCGCTGGGTGGCCGTGATGAGATGGATGCCCACGGCGCGGGCCTTCTGCGCGATGCGGGCCACGGCGGTCTCCACCTCCTTGGCCGCCACCATCATGAGGTCCGCGAACTCGTCGATGACGATGACGATGAACGGCAGATGTTCGGGAGCGCCCTCGATGCCGCGCTGCCGGATGGCGTCCGCTTTCTGGTTGTAGTCCGCCAGGTCGCGCACGCCCAGTTCCGAGAGCGCCTGGTAGCGCCGCTCCATTTCGCGCACGGCCCACTGCAGGGCCAGGTTCGCCTGCTGCGGGTCGGTCACCACCGGCAGCAGCAGGTGGGGGATGTCGTTGTAGACGCTGAATTCCACCATCTTGGGGTCGATGAGGATCAGACGCACGTCGCGGGGCGAGGCGCGGAACAGGATGCTCAGCAGCATGGCGTTCACGCCCACGCTCTTGCCCGAGCCGGTGGTGCCCGCGATGAGCAGGTGGGGCGCCTTGGCCAGATCCATTACCACGGCGCGCCCCTTGATGTCCTTGCCCATGGCCATGGTCAATTTGCTCCGGCTTTGCGCGAAGGCCGGGTCTGCCACGATTTCCTTGAGGTACACCAGTTGCGGGCTCTCGTTGGGGACCTCGATGCCCACTGCGCTCTTGCCCGGAAGCGGCGCCACGATGCGCACGCGGGTGGCGGCCAGCGACATGGCGAGGTCCTTGGCGAGGCTCTCGATGCGGGAAACGCGCACGCCGGCTTCCGGCACGAACTCGTACATGGTGACGACCGGCCCCACGTGAATTTCCTGCACTCGACCCTTGATCTTGTAGTCCTGGAACGCCTGCTCCAGTCGGGCGGCCAGGGCCAGCATGTGGTCCTTGTCCCGCGTCACGTTCCGGGGCGGCTCGTAATACAAAAGTTCGGGATCGGGCAGGTGGAACTCGCCCCAGTCGTCGGTGAAGGTGGTCACCGGCGCCAGTTCTCCCGAATGGATCGTTTCCTCGATGATGCGCGGCCCGAAGGAGAGCGGTTCCGAGGTGCCGGCGATGACGGGATCGGAATCGGCCGGGATTTCTTCGGCGGGGGCGGGCGTCGCGACATTTTCTGCCACGGCGGCCGGAAGCCTTTCGGGTGCACCGGCCGGCTCCTCCCGGGTTTCCTCCCAGGCTTCGGCCTTCGCCGCCGGGCCTTGCGCCGGGGACGGACCGGAAGGCTCGGATGCAGGGGCGGGATCGGGCGAAGGAGCGGCATTCGCAGGTTTTTCCCGGGCGGATCCTGCCTCGGCGGGCTTGGCGCCCGTTTTCTGTTCCGGCCGCGCGGACGGCACCTTTTGGCCGGAGCCGTCCGGTTCCGCCGCGATTTCGGGCGGCATGCCGGAGGGGAGGGGGGCGGTGGTTTTCACCCGGTGGTTTTCCACGTCTGCCGGTTTCGATGCTGCCGGCCCGTTCCTGGCCGTCGGCGTTTTTTTCTTCTGGTTCAGTTCGTCGGCGGCCAGCGGTTTTTGCGGCCTGCGCGCGGCATCCCCGGCGGGAGCGTCGGCCGTTTCGCCGTCCTCGGCTTCCCCGGCGCCTTCCTCTTCGCCGTCTTCGTCCTCTTCACCGTCTTCGAGCGGCTCCCAGCGGAACAGGTTCACGAGGAACCGCCCAAGGGCGCTCAGCATGCGCCCCAGCCAGGCGAACAGGGCCACCGTTCCCTCCACCAGCGCCACGATGGTTCGGGCCGGAGAACTCTGGGTAGCCAGCATCAAAAATAGTAGCAGTCCAACGCCGAAGAGGATGAAGCTGCCCACGTGCGAGACCAGGGAAATGCCCAGCGCGCCCAGGACCTCGCCCGTCTTGCCGCCAGCGCTCAGCCCGTGCAGGCGGTAGCGGGGGAACAGGAGCCAGAACAGGACCGTTCCGCAGATCGTGGCTCCCGTGTAGCCCAGCCACAGGCGGCCGTTGGCCAACTGGAAGCGCCGGGAGAAGATGCCCCAGGCAACGGAGAAGAGAGCCACCACCACCAGGAAACTGCCCAGCCCCAGCAGGGAGAAGAGCGCCAGCGCCAGCGCCTGCCCGAAGGGCCCCATGAGCCGCCCGTCCCCGAACACCAGCGAAAACAGGGCGCCACCCAGGAGGAAGGCAAATCCCAAAAATATGATACCCCACATTTCCCGCTGCAACTGGGAGCCATCAGAGTTTTTTTTGGTGGCTTTTCTTCGCTTCGTCTGCGCCATGCGTCTTGGAATCCTACCTGAGCACACATTGGTGCCCATGGCAACATAGCATCCGGCCGTCCGGATTTCAACTTTTGCGCCTGTCGGCCGGAAATCGCCCGGCTCGGCCGGAAAGGCGAGCACGGCATCAGAATCAGCGGGAGATGACGCGGGTATTCCATTCCCGCAGGTATTTCGCGTAATCGGCGTCGTCGCGGTACGGCCATTCCGCCGGCGCGTACGGATAGGTCTTCATCCCGGAAAATGGCAGGGGTTTCGCCCAGCCGGTCAGTGGCCCGAAGGGATGCTCCTTGAGGGAATACCAGACGTTGGCCAGCAGGAATGCGTGCCGGACGAAGCCCGCGGGCGGCGCCGGCGCATCGGGAAATTCCAGTTCCATGGCATCGCCGTGTCCCATGATGACGAAGCGGTCGTCGGTATGCAGCAGCAGGGGACGCACGTCTCCGTATCGCGTGAAGTTTCCCGTCATCACGGCATCGGCAACGGGCGGCAGGCGCTCGTCGGTCGCAGAGGCCCGATGGGAGAGGTTCGCCGACGTCACGTTCGTGGCGCCGCCATACCCCAGCCGGGCCGCCGAGGCCTCCACCCGGGTGATGCGCAGCGTTTCCGGCGGCGAGTCGTCCAGGGCCACGGCGTCCAGCACATCGATCACCGACGGCCCGTGTGCCAGCGTCAGGCGGATGCGGGTATCGCCGGCCGTGACGAGCCCGCCGATGTCCACTACCCAGGCGCGCGCATCCCCGGCGGCCTTTCCCGCCGTCCGGCGCACCGTCCATTTACCGCGAGCATCCAGCGTCTCGATGACGGTGCCCGCGGAAAACGGGGGTTTCTGCAGCCGGCGGTAGTCGTCGTACACGCCCCAGGCATGCAGAACGAGCTTGGCGTGACGCGGATTCGCGATGGTTCCGAAATCCAGGATCACGCGGGAGGCTTCGTGCGGCTGCACCGGCAGCGGTACCCCGTCGGCCGTCCGCACCGCGTCGAGCACGTCCTGCCCGTCCTCCCGCACGGCGCGCACGGGCGGGCGCAGGGCACGGGTGGTCAGGAAATCCGTGGGACTGGCGTATCCCAACTGGCTCGTGAAACTCCACGTGGTATAGGGGCGCACGCCGGCCGGTGCGTCCACGAGCACCAACTGGATGAGGTCGACGAACGAGGCCTCGAAGATCACCTCGCGCAGTTTCATGCGGTATCTTCCGGTCGCCGGGGTGAAATCCCCCAGGTCGTACATGTTGTCGCCGTAGAACTGCGGGGCGAACACCGTCAGGCCGTATCCCAGGGGCGAGCCGCTCAGGTCGGTGTGGTACCTGTACTGCCTTCCGTCGTGCAGATAGAGGTACGGGCACGAGCCCCGGCCCCGGCGCTGGATGTACGGCTGGCGGATGCAGGCGTCGAAGTCCCAGCGGCAGTTCGTGCAGGCCAGTTTGCCACCGCTGAAGCCGAAATCCTGGCAGGAAGGCTTCTGGGCCATTTTCGGCTCGCACTGCTCCGGCGGCGTGACGATGCCGTCGCCGCAGTCGCAGGGATCCCCCCGGCCGTTGCGGTTCGCGTCCTTCTGCTCCGGGTTGGGGATGGACGGGCAGTTGTCCCGCGCATCGGGCACGCCATCGGCGTCGGCATCCGGCGGCAGAACCGGCGGCGTTTTCACTTCCTCCCGCTCTTCCAGTTCTTCCAGCGGCGTCGCATCCCGCGTCGTTCTCCCGTCATCTCCGTTCGTCTCCCGCTTGGCAGCGGCTTCGTCGCCGGGGCCGCGATCACGGGTATCGCCGCCCTCCGACGTCAGGGTCTTCGTGTCCGTCCGGTAGCAGGAAAACGAGAGGGAAAACAGCCAAAACCAGATTGCCGGGGACGCTTTTCGCCACAAGAGCCGCATGCGGCACCTCCACGAAACGGGATGCCTCATCCTAGAGGAATCCCTGGAAGACAAAAACAGAATTCTCGCCGGAACCGCATGTTTTCCCGCATCGCGTCCGCATGCCGCGCCGTCGGCCGGAAACGGATTTGCAGCTTGATTTCGACCGTTCCCTGCGGCAGAATCCCGCCGTTTTCGACTTGCCCGAACGGAGAGA
This sequence comes from uncultured Kofleriaceae bacterium, assembly GCA_964516435.1. Lineage (GTDB taxonomy): Bacteria > Myxococcota_A > Polyangia > HGW-17 > HGW-17 > HGW-17. Next base: position 22,567 of record CAZEZP010000032.1, read on the forward strand.
ACCATGAGCCGATTCCTGTGCCCTAAATGCCATCAGCGACTCAACGATCAGGATCCAGCCTTCGTGCGTTTCACGGGTGAACTGTCCGGCCCCCGCTTTTCCGTGCGCTTTCCCATCCAGTTGCCGGCGCAACTGGGGGTGTACGGGGCCGTCCATCCCGACTCCATCCGCATGGAGCCGGGCGCCGAGGTCCGCTTCCTGTGCCCGCACTGCCAGGAGGATCTGGCGCTGGCCGGGGTGCCCCTGCATTCGTGGGTGCTCCTGGAGGAAGATGGCGGTGCCCGTTCGGCCGTGGTGTTCAACCGCGTGTTCGGCGAGCACAGTTCCTTCCAGTTCGACCTGGAAACCCGCCGGCTGAAGGCGGCTTTCGGCGAAAACATCGACCAGTACCGGGAGGATTTCAACCGGGAACTGAATTTCTTTGGATGCTGAGTCCCTTCTGGGGTATGCTGGCGCAGCTGTCCGGTTTGCCGCGGCGCGGCCCGGATGCCGTGTCTCCAGGACGGAGACGCGACCGCAGCAACATCCATCCCCACGGAGTCGTCGCATGCCTCTCGTGAGCGCGCTGACCAAGAGCCTGCAGGTAAAGATCGTGTATTATGGCCCCGGCCTGTCGGGGAAGACCACGAACCTGGAAAAACTGGCCGTCATGCTGGACAAGGACCGCGTGGGGGAACTGATGTCCCTGGACACCAGCGGGGACCGCACGCTGTTTTTCGACTGGATGCCCGTGGATCTGGGCAAGATCCGCGGATTCGACGTGAAGATCCAGTTGTACACGGTGCCCGGCCAGATCCGCTACGACCGGACGCGCCAGCAGGTGCTGCGCGGCGTGGACGGCATCGTGTTCGTCGCCGACTCGCAGCGCGACGCCATGGAGCAGAACGTCTTCAGTTTCAAGAACCTGCGCGACAACCTGGCGCTTTCGGGGAGGGATCTCGAGGAGATTCCCCTGGTCATCCAGTGCAACAAGAAGGATCTGCCCAACACGGTGACCACGCGGGAGATGGCCATCGCCCTGCATGCCGAGCATCTGCCCTTCATCGAGGCTTCCGCCCAGACGGGGCAGGGGGTCCTGGAGACGCTGCGGCTCATTACGCGCCTGACCATGAAGCACGTCCAGGCGTATCTCGACCCGACGCAGGCCAAGAACCTGCCGTCTTCCCAGGAGGCGCTGGACGGGGATGCGCTGCTGTCGAAGATGCTCACGTCCGAGGCCATCCTGAAGGAGCACGAGGAAGCCGAGAAATCTGCCGCGGCTCCCGCGCCGGCGGATTCCGGCATGCGCCCCGTCGCCGGCGGCCACGTGCCAGCTCCCGAGGAGGTGGATCGCGCCGATTCCGCGGAACTGACGCCGGTGGTGGAGATCAAGGAGGAGTTGCTTTCCCCGCGCGCGCCGGCCGCAGTGGAAATCGAGGCCGAGCCCTCCGATGAGCCGCCGGAACCCTCTCCGACGCTCTCTGGCGAGGCGGATGTGCCGGCGGCGCCGGAAGAGCCACGCACACCGGAAGAGCCGCCGGCCGCTCCCGCGGCTTTCGCCATGCCGGCGCCGGATGCGTCCGGGGAGCCTGCGTCCGAAACGCCGCCGTCGTCCGGGAATGTGGAACCGGCTCCCGATGCCGTTCCGGCGCCGGTCGCGGCCGGCGAACCCGGAGCGGTCGAAGCCGCCGCGCCAGTTCCGGTGGACGATGCCCGGCTGGCGGAGCGCATCCGCGAGGCTGTCCGGACGGAAACCGCCAGCCTGCAGGAGTCCGTCCGGGAGGCCGGGCGCGCCCAGACCGCCGGATTCGAGAATGCCGCCCGCGAAAACGCCGAGTTGCGCCGGGTCATCCAGGAGCAGGAAAAGCGCATCCATGAACTGGAAATGCTGGTGACCCGCAACACCCTGGCGATCCAGAACCTCTCCGACATGCTCTCGGCCCTGCGCCGGGGGCTGGCCGAAACGCTTCGCGGTCTCGACAATCCCAATCCATGAGCGCGCCTCTCTCTCCTTCCTGCTGCACCACTCCCGACCGCACTAGACGCTATCACAGGATTTTCTGGGCGCTGGCCGCCTTCGCCGGCTTCTGGGCGCTTCTGCAGCACATCCGCTTCCAGCCGGTGCCCTTTTCCTGGAGCGGGTACGCCGGGTTTTCCTGGCGCACGCTGGGCATTTTCGCGGGAATCGCCATCCTGGCCCGCGCTTTTAGGCGTCTTCCCCTCGGCCCCTGCGCCGATGGCACCGCCCGGGAGGGCGCCGCCGCCGCGTGGACGTATTTCACGCTCTTCTTCTCCCTGTTCTTCGCCATCTTCTCCTCCGAATCGCCCCTGGATGCGCTTTCCGGGGGGGAACGCCGCGCCTGGTTCTGGCTGTTCCAGGCCTCCGTGCTGCTCGTCTTCGTGCCCCGCGTGGTCAAATGGGATCCCGTGCGGCCGCTGGCGGGCGCCGTCGTGCTCTCCCACTGGGCGCTCGCCCATGCGCATCCGTGGCTGCTCTTCCTCTTCTGGCCCCTGGCACTGTGGATGTTCTTCGAGTTCATCGAGGATCTGCTCCTGCGCGCGGGCTTCTACCGCACGGGCGCCACGCTGGCGCTGGGGCTGGGCGCCGGCTTCGTGCTGGCCCACTGCTTCGCGTCCATGACGGCCGGGAGCCAGTGGCTGGCCTTTCCCATCCCGCTGGCCGCCTATTCCCTGCTGGCGCTCGTTCCATCGAAGCGGCCGCCCGCGCCGCCGGCCGCGTGGTCCTTCCCCTGGGCGTCCCTGGGGCTGACCGTGTTCTGGGCGGTCGCGGCCGCGGTCATCCTGCTGCCATCCGTGCACGCCACCCGCGCCGTGCGCCGCGAGGTGCGCCACGGGGGGCCCGAGACCGTGGAGAAGCCGTTTCCCCACATCCGTGACACCGCCGACGGCCACCTGCACGTGGAAGTGAACTCCCTGGACGTGCCCCAGAGCGCGGATCTCAAGGGCTACGCCGGTCCCGTCGGGGTGGTGGTGCGCTTCGACGCCGCCTGCACCATCGAGCGCGTGCGCCTGGGGTCCCACAACGAGACACCTTCCTTTGTGCGGAAATTTTCACCCTGGATGGAAAAATTCACCGGGTTTCCGGCCTCCCGCAGCGTCCTCGACGAAATCGACACGGTGTCCGGGGCCACCCTTTCCACCCGCGCCATCCGGCAGGCCGTGCACGAGGTGCGCTCCCGCGTATGCACGGAGATCCTGCACGTGCGCACGGACACGCGCCTCGTGCAGGGGCCGGCGGCGTCCTGGCACGATGCCGTCCTGCCCGCGATCTTCCTGCTGGCGGGCGCCCTGCTGTGGTTCTTCCTCTCGCATGCCGGGCCCTTCCTGATGCTGGCGGCCTCGCTCCTGGTGCTGCGCCTCGTGCACAACTTCCAGTTGATCCTCCTGGACGCAGGACTGCTGACGCCGGTCGTGCTGCCATCCTACCTGGCCCAGCGCGCCCTGCTCGTTCGGCTGCTCTCTGGGCCTGCGCTCCTCGGCGCCCGTGGT
>CAZEZP010000033.1:0-29329 GCA_964516435.1 uncultured Kofleriaceae bacterium
TTGCGCCTGGATGGCGGCTTTCATCGGGTCCTGGAAAGGCAATGCATTGACATTGGCTGTCCGGTCTTCGGGAACACCGGGGAAGCGTCCCGGAATGCCTCCCGGTGCTCCCGGCATGCCTCCCGGTGCTCCCGGAATGCCTCCCGGTGCTCCCGGAATGCCTCCCGGTGCTCCCGGAATGCCTCCCGGTGCACGCCCGCCGATGGCCCATCCGGGACGCTTCCCCGGTGTTCCCGAAGACCGGACAGCCAATGTCAATGCATTGCCTTTCCAGGACCCGATGAAAGCCGCCATCCAGGCGCAAAACCAGCAGACAGGCTCGGCCCTGAGCCGCATGCTCAATACTCGCGGGAAAAAAATGATCGCCGTGGTGGTGGTCATCCTCATCGTCCTGTTCGGCGCGCTGGCGGCGCTCAAATTGAGTACCCCCAAGCAAACGAAACCCAAAATCGATCCAGAAGAGCAGGCGCGTCTCGAAAAGGAGGAAAAACTCAACACTCTCCTCACGGAAGCCGCCGGATTCTATGGCAAGGACGAAAACCTGTCTTCCAATGGCCGGGTTTACTGGGACAAGGCTCTGGAAAAAATCGAGGAAGCCGACAAACTGGCTCCCGGCACGGACGCCGTGGCCAAGGCGCGGAAAATCGTAGAAAATGGAAAATCCCTGGATGAAGTCATACGTTTCGCCCAGGCCCGGCTGAACCGGCCCGGCTTCCCCACCTCGGAAATCAAGGAAAAACTCAAGGAAGCGCCTGATCTGCTGAAAGAAATCAAAGACCTGCTCGCAGAAAAGGCAGCCGCGTATTACGAAGGCCAACTGAAGATCGCCACTGACATCATCGAGAAACGGGAAAAGGATTCCCAGGAAATCATGAACAAGATCAGCAATGTCCAGTCCTACCTGGACATGGAAAAAAACCTGAAGGCCAAAACCGCGGCCATCAAGAAGTATGATGAAATCCTGGCATCCTACCCCGACTGCAAGCGGGTGGTGGAATTGCGCAATGGCTTGGTGCCCGAAGTTTTCCCAGGCCCTGCGGGCAAAAAGGAAATCAAGGATTTCACGGGTACTCCCAGCCTCATCGATGCCTGCCGGGTCCAGGCCGACATCGATGCCGACAAGGCGGCCTTCGATCCGAAGGCCGAACCTCCCATGCTGACCGTTGCGGCCGCTGCCGCGCCGACGGGTCCCGAAACTCCGGCCGGCTCGTTTACCGGCGGCGGTCCCACGCTTCCGCCTTCCGTCAAGAGCAAATACGATGCGAAGGACTTCACTGGAGCCGCAGCCGAAGCCAAGACGCTGGCTGCCAAGGGCGGCGCCCAGGCGAGCCGGATGCAGACCGTTGCGACGGCGCTGGACGCCATGGCCGCGGCTTTCCAGGCCATCGGTTCCTCCAGCGATCCGGAATCGCTGTATGCCGCCTATGACAAGTGCGTCACCAACGACGCCCAGTTGGCGGGCGCCTATCTGGCCGAATGCCGTGCCGGCCTGGGCAAGAATGCGAAACTGGTAGCCGCCTCCCGCCTGGCCCAGGGCAACCCGGAAGGCGCCTTCCAGGCGTATCAGAAAGCCGTGGCCTCCGGCGAGGATGCATCCAATATCCTGAAGAGCCTGGAAGCCAAGGCGCAGACCCTCTATGAAGATGCTTACAAGATGGGTGATGCGCCAGGGGCAAAAGATAAATATGCACAGGTATTGCGCATCGTGCCGTCCACTTCGGAAGTGTACCAGAAGGCCCAGGCGCGATTGTCCGGCACAGCGCTTCCCTCCATGGACATGGATATCGTCATCATGACGGAATCGCCCATGACGGTCACCACGCCACCCATGACGGTCACCACGCCGCCCATGACAGGCACCACGCCGCCCATGACAGGCACGATGAAACGCATCATCGACGACGATGACGACTAAAAATGCCAATGAAATCGGAGCCGCAATGGAACTGATAGTCAAGCACGCCAGTGTTCTTTCCTTCGAAGTCACGGCCGTGGTTGCACCCACGTCCACGAGAGCGCTCATGACCGACGGCCCTGCCGCTCTCATCAAGCAGGAGGGGGGCGCCATCATCGAGCAGGAAATCCTGAAAGTCGCCCCCTTCGCCATCGGGGCGGCGGCCATCACGACTGCCGGCAACCTGTCCTGCGCCCGCCATGTGATTCATGTGCCGAACCGGAAGACCGAACTCGAATCCGCGCGCATCGAGCACATCCGTCTGTCGGTCCGGGCCGCGCTCGTGGCCGCGCACCGGATGGGATTCGACAGCATCACCATTCCGGCGCCAGGGCCGTGCGCTGCGCACATCCATCCGCGGGAACTGGCCCGGGCCATGGTGGACGAAATCCGAATCTTCAAGGATGTTCCTCCCTCCATCGTGTACCTCGTGGACACTTCGCCCGAACTGATCAAGGCTTTCGAATACTACACCAACCCCATCAAGTAGGCCGCGACCATCCCTGCACGGCAACGTCCGTGCAGAACGCTTGCCGAAAGCCCGGAGGCTGCTATGTTTCCGGACCGCAGGCGTATTTTGGCCTGCAGGAGCGAACCATGCTGGAACTCTTCGGCTACCTCGCCTCGCTCGTCACCGTCATCTCGCTGATGATGGGCAACATCGTGCGGCTGCGCATGCTCAATCTCGCCGGCGCGCTGGCACTGGCCGCCTACAGTGCGGCCATCCATGCCTGGCCGCTAGTGGCGGTCAACGCCATCATCGCCGTGGTGGACCTCTACCATCTCTGGCGCCTGACGCTGCGCCGGGAAACCTTCACCCTGGTGCGGGTCCTGCCGGACGACGCAGCATTCCTGCAACCCTTCCTGAAACTGTATCGGGAAGACATCGCCCGGTTCTTCCCGGAATTCGATCTGGCCGAAATATCCGGTCCGCGCTGCGTGTTCATCCTGCGCGACCTCGCACCGGTAGGCCTGTTCATCTATGCCGACGAGGGCAACAAGACGGCGCGCATCCATCTGGATTACGTGATTCCTGCCTACCGGGACCTGAAGGCTGCCCGCTTCTTCTACAACCGGTCCTGGCAACTGTTCCTCGACGAGGGATTCCGGGAACTGGTGGTGCGCAATCCCGTGCCGGCACACGAACGCTACTGCCGCAAGGTGGGGTTCGGCCCCTCCCTGACCAATCCCCGGGCGCTCGTGCGCACGCTGGCCGTGGGCGCCGACCTGCCCGCACAGGAGTCAAATGCGTCCTGACCCCAACCAACAGCGGCCCCGGTTTCATACCGAAACGAAGAAAATGCCCCCCCGTTGCCGCCCCGCGCCCGATTGCACCGAAACGAAGAAAGTGCTCCCTCGCCGTCCCTGAAACGCTCTCATACGTCCCCGCCAGAACGCCGCCTCCACAAACCGGTGCCGGCATCCTCTGCTTTTCCAGGAAATTGCAGTCAGTCGTTGCCGGGCGTCACGCCATCGAAGTACACCGGGTCGAACGCACCCACGTCATGCACGCCATTCTTGGCGCCGCGCAGCGTGCGGGCCGTATCGATCCACTGGTCGGGCACGTACATCACGCCCGTGTTGAGGTAGGTCTGATCCGTGCTGTAGATGACGTTCAAGTCGCGCAGATACGGCATGGACGGCGCGCCATAATCGGAAAACACGGCATAGCGGTAATCCATGCCCCCGGCGCCCACCTCGTAGCCGCCCTGGCTCGAGTAATACTTGAATCCGATAACATCGGGATTCCACGTGTCGTACACGTTGCCCTGCCGGTCGATGAATCCAATGAAAATCACCGCGTGCCCAGTGCCGCTGGTGCGGTTGAGGTTCACGAACGAGCCCGGGATGAGGCTCTCGAAGGGCACGTTCATGCCCATGCCGAAATGCCGCAGGGCATCCGCGCTGCCGCCGGATTCCAGATCGTAGTTCACCCACAGATGCGCCTTGAGATCGCCAGCGCCCAGGTACTGGAAACTGCGCATCGGCAGATAGTCCCACACCGTCGAATCGCCAGTATCGGCCTCATACAGTTGCATGGCCACGAGGATGACCTCCATCACGGCCGCCACGCACATGGTGCGCGCCCCGCCGGTGCGCGTGATGGTGCCGTAGGTGCCATAGTCGATGTCGTGCGTGAGCACCGCGCTGTCGTAGCCTAAAAGCCGCCAGTTGGCATCGATCATGTCCACGGCCGCCAGGATGTAGGGATTGAACAAGGTCTCCGGCTCCAGCGCCGCGCTGCGGAAGGAAATGGTCAGTTCATACGGCCCCGCCTGGTTCTGGTACGTGTCGAGCACCACGTAGTACGTGCCCGGCTGCAGAAGCGTCCAGACGTCCACGTTGCCCCGCTGCACCAGCGCCGGCGGCTGCAGCGAGGAGAGCAGGTGCACGTCGATGTCCACCCCCGCCGGCTCCGGCGCGATGATTTCCGCGGCCACATACGCCGGCCGGTCCAGGGTGAAGCCGTAGATGACCTCGGGGCCGCTCTCGTCGAGCGTGTTGGGCGGATAGGAATCGAACACGTCCGAAGCGGCCTGCATCGTGTCCCGCGCATCCACGAACACCGTCGGCAGCGGCACCGGCGTCGCCACGGAATTTCCCACCACCGGAATCGGGTCGTCCACCGTTCCCGCAAACCATGGCCGGATGCGCACGTGCAGCGCATACGGCCCGGGCTTCTCCACCCCGCTGGAAACATACGTATCCATGACGAGGTAATAGCGCCCCGCATCCAGCTCCATCAGGACCGCGTTGTTGCTGCGGACCAGAAGCGTCAGCGGCGAAAGCGATGAGAGCAGATGCACATCGATGTCCACGCCCTCGGGCTCCGGCATGTCGATGTAGGCCTGCACCGTCATGCGTCGGGGCAGCGTGAACACGTACACGTATTCCGGCCCACTCTCGTCGAGCGTATTGGGCGGATAGGAATCGAACACGTCCGAGGCCGACTGCGTGGTGTCCCGCGTACCGTCGAACACGGCACCATCCGCGGTCACGGGAATGATGAACGGCGCCTGCACCGTGCCGTCCTGCAGCGTACAGGCATCCCCCACCCCGTCGCCGTCGTAGTCTTCCTGGCGCGGATTGTACGCATGCGGGCAGTTGTCCTGCGCATCCACGACACCGTCCCCATCGGCATCCGGATTGGAATTGTTGCTGTTGTTCATGTTGTTCGTGTTATTCGCGTTATTATTGTTTGTATTATTTATATTGTTTTGATTATTCAAATTATTCGTATTATTTGTTACATTGTTTTGCTGATTATTGTTTTCTTCCTTCTTCTTCACGTCCGAACAGGACATTCCGAAGAACGCCACGAACAACCCGATCATCCATCGATGCGCGCGCATGCTTCACCTCCCGGCCGCTCCAACCATAGCGCGCCTTTCCCCCCGCGTCCATCCGCCATCCGGGCCTGCATGCCTGAAATCCACTTGGATGGTTTTGGATTTTCAATGAATCATTGCAAGAGATTCACGGCCAGTACAGATCCATGCGCACGAAAGGCTGGAAGCGGGCATCCGCACGCAACGCCTCCCACTGTTTTTCCTGCCACGAACCGAATCGTTCATATTCCGCGTGGTCCACGATGCGCCAGACGAGCAGCCGGAACCGGTCGACGCTCACGAGATAGCGGTCCGTCGTATTGCCCGGCTTGAGCCAGACGAACCCGCCCGGCAGGCGGGCATGCGTCTTTTCCTCCAGGTGTTTCGGATTCCGGGCCACCCGTTCGAGAAACTCCTGCGGATTGCGGCCAGCGAGCCGGTCCATCTTCAGCAGGTCCTCCAGTGCGCACCGGGAGAGATAGGGCACGAGCGCGCGCGCCTGCCCCAGTTCCCCAAGCACCAGGATGCCCACGGGCGAAAGCGTGACGCATCCATCCTCGAATTCGAACAACGCCTCCAGTTCCTCCCGGGATTCATGCGGGATTTCCCTTTCCCACTCTTTTTGCGAAATGCAGGTATCCCGGTCGATGCGCTCCAGGACATCCAGAAACGGCGCCAGGCGCGCGTGGGCGAATTCCACGGGCATGGACGGCAATTCGATCAATGCGCTCGACTGCTCGAAGATGTACCGGGCCTTCACACGCCGGATCATGCCGATGAGCACCGTGTACGGCACCAAGCTCTTGAACCCTCCCGTGGGGTTGAGCACCACGTTTTCCGGCCCGTTCCCGTCGATTTGGCGAAGCACCTTGCGGGTGAACTCCAGCACCCCCTTCGTGCGGAACCGCACGGCATCCGTCACCTGCAGACCCTCCACCACATCCACGATGCACACGATACCGGGCAGCGCCGCCTCCAGATAGCGCTTCACGGCCAGCGCGCACGCCTGCCCATCGGGTGTTTCCGACGCATACAGGATCACGGTATCCTTCTCGTTCACCCGCATGCGCGCCAGGCTGTGCAGTTCCGCGGACAGGTCGCGGCTCCACCCCGCCGGGTCATCGAAGGGCACCTGCGCAAAACTCTCGTAAATCGCCTGCGCCGCCTTCTCGACGCCGCCATTCGCCTCCACCCAGTTCGCATTCAGCCGCGCGAGTTCGAACTTGTTCGGCTTGAATGCACTCGTTCCGCACGTGCAGAGATATACCGTCATGCATCCTTCCTCCCGCGCTATCTATTGTTTTTGCGTTCATCCCGGCGCGAATCCCGGTTCTTGCCCATGTTTCCGCCCGACTGTTGCTGTTGTCGTGCGGCCTTGGGGTCAAAAGGTTCACATTCCGATATGAATGTTCGCCGTTCCTCGGTTTGCGTCGTTTTGCTGTCGGGCACAAATCCATCGTATCCATACAGCAAATCCGACTGCGGCTTGCTTTCATTGAATTCAGGCAGAACTTGCGCCTGAATCCGATCCTTGCCACCGGCCTTGGCACTTAGACCATTGTCAACCCACATCACCATCAAGCCAGGCACGCCTGACTGCTGAGTTCCCATCTTGGGCTTGGCATGCCGCTGGAACCATACATGTCCCCCGCGCTGAAGCCGGTTCTTGTTTTCGGAAACCGCTCGCGGATACCGCAAAAATGCCACCGGTTCCTGCATCTTCCGATAGTTCTCGAAGCGTTTCCTCAATTCGTCCGGCAAAAGTCTTGACAAGTCTTCCGGCAATGCAATCGACCCGTTCCCCGAAGAACCCAGATTCCATTTTTCCTGGCCGAATTCATCGATCAACCGTGCATTCACCACCCGACAGTGTCCCAGCCCCAAAGGTTTGCCTCCCCCCAGCCTCCAGTCCACCGTACAAGCCGCCAGCAGCAACGCCAATTCAAAAGAAGCAAGGGAACGCACCGCCAAACGCACCGTTCCCGTACATCCTTCTTCCAGCAAATCCACCGTTTTGTTGACTCTCTGCCCTTCTGGCAGCAGTTCGCCGCGCTCGCCGTATACCCCCTGCGTCTGATAATACCAGGGAGCATTCATCCCTCGTTCCCGGGTCGTGCGATATACCTTGCATCCACGCAATCCATCCTCCTCACTGATTTTGTCGGGGTCCAGATTATTGCGGTAAAAAGCCCGGCACCCAGGATGTGGCGGAGCCAATGGGGACAGCACCACCCCACGTTCCAATTGGTCAGCCGCATCAAAGAATACCAGGTTGTCCGGGCGCACGCGAGCTGCAAAAGGACCTGCAGGACCTGGAAATTCCTTCGAGGGGAACTTCCGTTCGGGATATACGATTCGCGCCAAATCCGGCCGTGGAACCTGGCCGAACAAATCCGTCACCACATCCACCTTGCCGTCCGGATTCATGCAATCAGGCAACATATACGCATGATGCTGGCGAATCACCTGGAGCAAACGGGAACCCCGGCGCCCCCAGCGGGCCCACTGGAGGCTTGCAATATCAGATTCGCTCTTGATTTCGGAGACGCCCTCTTTTACTTCCAGCCAGACCAGGTCCCCCTTGTGGAGTTCTGGATGATCCCCGAATCGGTTGCGGGCATTGTACGCCATCCAGAAATCCCCCGACAATTCGATGACCGTATTGCCAGGGCGGAACATTCCCTCCCGTTTACCTTGCTCATTGATGGGCCGTCCAGAGAGTTTCACGCGCCAAACATGTGTCTCATCCTGTTGTGACGAAACCGATGATTTATTGTCGGACACCCACAATTCCGTCTGTGGCCGCCCTGGACCCGGACGCTCCAAGTTCATTTTCTTTTGTTTGACCAAAGTCTTCAACATACTCAACGGAATCAACCGCGTGTTGCCCAAACGAATCTTTCCGGACCGACCCGTTGCGCCCGGCTCCACCACTTCCGCCAAAAAACACTGCCTGGGCAAATGCGGAGTCGTCTTGCCAGCGGGTCCCAAAGGCAAATCCCGCCCCTGGCACAGCCAGACTTCTTCATCGAGATAACCCAGCGTCCCAGCAACCATTCCCAGAAGGGCCCGCAAGGCCCCGCGAACACCCGTTGCAGGAACAATCACATCCGTTCCCAGATTCAATGCCTTGTAGGTCTTGTGTGCATCCTTGTTCCCCGAGACGGGGACAGGATCACAGGTCATGAGCGGCGAAAGCGTGCGCACCGTCAACTCGATGACTCCGGTAAAACGCTCCCGCTCCATCTCGTCGGCTGTCAGCAGCGTGGGAATCCGGCGGGAAGATTCTATCCAGGTTTTACTGGGAAACGGCATGAACGTATACGGATTGTGAAATGGGCTCCCCAATACCGATGCCGGTGCCCCCCCTGCATTGTTGGTCTGGGCAGATGTCAGCGGTATGTTTCCACTGCCTGCCGGCTTTCTTCCCATCAGAACATGCTTGCCCTTATTTTCTCCCGCTCCCGGTTTTGCCACTGGAGAAGATGGCTTTGTCGAATATCGATCCTTGTTTCTTTCATACTCAGCCCACAAGCGGTCTGCTTCCATACGTTCGGGCGTTCCATCAGGAATTTTTTTGCGCAATTCATCAAAATCGCGCGCCTTGGCCACAAGCACGAAACCGTTTCGCATTGCATTTTCGAACACTTTCCACGCCTGAAAATCTTTGAAACTCATGGATTTCCTCCCTGCAGGGGTACAACCTTCTCTATCAGGTCTGCAAATGGCCCACTTGCTTTTGGCTTTCCCTCCAACGCCAAACGGCCACCCGCCTTGGAAGAACCCACCCGCAAAATCCCCATGTCAATGGCACGAATGGTTTGCGCCAACCATTCCACCTCCTCCTGTTCCGGGTGGTCCACCGTGATGAAAACAGGGAAACGCACGTTGGAAAGCACGGTATTGGAAAACAGGAATCCTTCCGTGGCTCCACCGGTGATGCGGTCCACCGCCACATGCATTCGTGGAAATTCCTGACCTGCAGGTTCTGTTAGCGACAGAGAATCTGCAATGTGAATACGCCCCTTGGAATAGCAGGAACCAAAAAGACGCATCACGGGACAATCCAGAACATCACCCAAATCCAGCGCTGTCGCCAGTTTTTCCTGTATGCGTTTTCGTTCTTCCGGCGAATCGAAACCCCAGGCATGCGCATCTCCTGTAGCCGGTTCTCTCGACTGCAGTGCCCGCGCATGGCTATCGCGAACCGACTTACTGGCACGTGCAGCCAGACGCGTAAACCAGGAACGAAAAACTCCACGCAAGGAACTGCCCGGAAGCAACCAGTACGTCTTTCCATCCCGGGCCACCCGCTGCGGCTCAATGTCGTGCTCCAGTCCCTGACCATTGCCCACGCAGATATCCTGCCCGCGAGGTACCGCCAGCGTGAAATGAATCTGCAGTTTCGAATCATTCAGCGTCGTCGGCTCCAGTTCCTTCCCTGACACAGGCGCTTGTCCCGTTTGCCTGTACGCATATATTTCATCCAGGAATGCTGATTCCTCGGATATTTTTGTGCAATCAAAGGCGCGATATATCGGTTTTTTCTCAAGAACAGCGCGGCCGATACCCCGTGCGCAATTCCCGCCCATGGTCAGACCCGATTCGAACAAGCCGACCAAAACCTGGAAGAATTCTTGTGCATCGGGGTCATCGGTTTCCAGCAAAAGAACTGCCGTCGCCTTGACTCCCGGGGCAAGCGCCTGAATATCGTACAAGCCATTGGGCCGCACGACCCCCCAGTGCCGATCCATGGCATTGTGATGCCGAAGAACAATGTTCGACAGATTCGAGCCATCCCCGAACACCATGTCATGCACACGCAATGGACTGGGAAGTCCCCCCTCCTGTCCGCTCCTGGCATCACAAGCGAACCCGAACCAACGCGATACTTGTGGCGAATCCGGCCGGGCGCCACATGCATCCGCATATGCATGACGCAGTACGCCTGCCAGTGATGTCCCCCGCAATACCGGCCGCCCCTTGCCATCGAAATCGATTTGCAACTGGTTGCCCCCGCTTTTGCCAGCGCCAGGTCGCAACCCTTCAGGAAACTCGAGAAATAAAGTCAGTCGATGAATCGTAGCGCCCATCATCGCTCTCCTTTCCGGTTGGCAATCACGAGGTCTTGCCAAACCCGCAGCACGATTGCTGCATGTGCGGGCTTCTTCAGAATTTCAAGCAACTTTTCATATACAGGAAACCAGCGGTTCCAGATACGCGCAGAACGCTCCGTTTTTTGTTTTTCCAGCCATGCCACGGCCTGCCCCGAAGCCAGTTTGCCAGCCAAATGGGCAATCTGGCTGGGCGTGGGCCCCGAAGGCCCTGCCAACTGCCAGAGTTTGAAAGCATCCCCAGCTGCCGTATTCCGGCTTTCTATTTTCTGCAAAGCAACTTGCGGACGATACAAATCCTCAGCTCGCCCCGGATGCGGCAACAACGCACCAAAACCAAATTCGGCTCCATCCCCCAAACCCTGTACGAGTAACGGTTCCGGATTCTCCAAGGTTTTTTCAAGCACCAGAACCGAACCCGGCAAAATGCATCGGCGCGCTTTCAGCCGACGGTGCCCAGCCCGAGCCGGCGTCCCCAGACCATGCCGGTTCCAGCCGAACCGGATACCGGCTTTTGCCCACGTTTCCTGCGATACCGGCCAGCCTGCCGCTCTGGCTAGTTCATACAGGTGTTCTTCTGCAGAAAGGTCCGAAGCATTCTCTGGGATGGCAATGGGCGATTGTACCACCCAGACTTTTGCATTTTTGCAAGCATGCTTCAAAATATCCGAAGCAGAGACTGGAAACAAAGAAAGTTCCCCATCCCCCATCGATCCCCGTGAACGCCCCAGAACCATGTGCGCATCGGTTTTCAACATTTTTTGCAACGCATCAACAAATTCTTCGGGCAATATGGCCCAACCAGAAAACACGAGGGGCGCCAGACTCTCCACCGTGTACAGGTTGCGATTGCCCTGCGGATCGCGATGCACGCCGTGCGTCTGCACCAGCCGGGGCATATCCTTGGCCATCCACAAACGGCGCTTATGGTCTGCGCCCACCATCAACACGCCGTCGGCGGCCTTGAGCGGCGATCCTGCCGGCACTTCGCGCCAATCATAGGGTTCGATGGATTCATCCTGAAACACATGCTGCCCTTTTTCATTGGGCAGTTTGCTCATGCGATGCGTCATGGACACCCGCACGGCATAAGGTAATTCTTCATGATTTCCAGATTGGGCAACGGGCAGAAGCGGAAACATACGTGCATTTTTTTTCTGAAACTCAGCAAAACAAGCACTGGCCAATGCAGAATCCGTCTCATCGACCCGCCCCAGGAGTGCGCCAATAAGGGCGCTGGCGGGAATCACGAATCCACTTCGCACCACATTGATGCCCACAGTCGGGCTTTCCGGGCAACACAGCGGGCTTCGGGCACGAAACACAAACCGTACCCATTGTTTCTTGCCGGATAATGTCTTGGCCGGCTGGGCATCTGCAATGACCCGCGGCTGGGGAATTCCCTGTTTTTCAATGGCTTTTCCGAGTTCTTCGAGTAGTCGGCCCGGGGTGCGATCTTCATTCTGCAACGAAATCCAGCAGGCGCCACTGCCACGGGTGCGCCCGCCACCGACCGCAGTCGTCATCAGCAAGGCCACCCGTACCGCCAAATCGACGACCGAACCAGAAGTGGACTCGATGGTTACGGTCCCCTGCATTTCCGTCCCTGCCGGAATGAGTTCCACCGTCCGAAGCGACGTATCCTTGGCAACCCCCCATTCCCCAATGGCGGTTCGCGTCACGAAACGCGTTTCCACAGGCATCTGTGGAACGGCATCCGTGAAACGGACTCGCCCGCAATTCCCATCCGAACCGTTCATGCCGGAAATCCCAAGGACGGCATCGGCCAGTCCCACCCAGGCGTGGCGGTCTTCGAGGTCATGCAGATTCTGCCGCACCAGACCCCGGATGTGGCTGGCCAGCAAGCAGGGAAAACCTTCCGCTGTGCGCGGTACGAAAGCATTGACGAGTTCGGAACCTATACCGGAACCCGGTTCAGCATCATTCGTCAGGTGAACAACGAAATTCATGCGTAGCGTCATGCACGTTCCTCCTGCGCCGTACGGCGGGTCATCGTTCCTGTTCCTCGAGCAGCAGCAAGGCGTCTACGACGTCTGTAGCCACGCTCTGGTTATAAATTTTCCATCGCCCGGCATCCTGGAACTTCCCGTTCTGAAATTTTTCCCCTAAGTCCTCCACAAGTTTGCCCAAAGACTGGGTGCGCTTGCCAAGGCGTGCCCGCCAAACCTGCCGGTCATGAAAACCTGCCCGCAAGGAGGGTAGCACCTGGTGTCGAATGGTACCAGGAATGGAAGCATATGTTTGGGCCAGAGCCTGCAGTTTTTGAAATTCATCCAGCGTATACGGGCGCCTTGTCAGTTCCACGACGAAATTCGTGTCCCCATCCAGGAAGCGGAAATCCCGCTGCCGGCGCAACGCGGGATGATCCAGCACGCTTTCCGTGACCTGTTCCCAGTCGATACAGGGGGGGGCCGGCTGATTGTCATGTGCTCCCGTTTCCCTTGCCTTGCGCCCTTTTCCTTTCGCACTGGCCAGAAGCGATTCGGCGTACGGCACCGCCGTGGCCAGCGGCAATGTCACAGGGCAGAACAAGATTCCCGCGCTAATGGACAATTTTCCACCCGTAGCCGGCCACAACGCATAGCCCTTCTTTTTTTGCGTCTCATCATTGCGCTTGCGTGTTTCGGTCTCGAACACCTGGCAGACCTCTTCCACGAACCGAAACGCATACGACACATGACAGAGAACGATGACGTCATCTCCCCCTACGACGAGTGGGCGCACAGGCAGAAAAAGTTTTTTCTTTTGCGCTCTCGCCTGCAAAACGGATTCACTGTTCCACCATGCCGCCACGACCGCCAGCACCCCCTGCTTGCATGCCTCGCGAACGGATGCATCCACGGATGAACTGGCATCCCGAATCCATTCCACGTATTTTTCTGGACTCAGTTTTTGTTCCTGAACCCGAAACTGGCTTCCCATGTCATTGCCATCCATGACGATGACCGCCCAGCGATTGCGGGCGCCAAGAGAAAAAGCGGCTGCTCGGGCATCGGCATCGCCACTTTCCCCATCGGAACTCACGTCCCGGAAAAAGCGCAGTTCCTGGATTTCCCTGTCCTTGACCGTTTCGCGAATGGCGGCGAGCAAATCCTCCTCCACCCGGAAACGAAGGCCGGGTTCGGCCCGTTTCTGAACGAGCGGATGTACATTGCCCATAGCCAATGGATACAGTCCGCTTTCCGGACAGGGATGCCCAGAAAGAGCGTTTACCGGAGGCAGATAGGGATAAAGGTGGTCGGCACGGTGAACGGCAGAACTGAAATCCGCAGCAATGCCAATGGCCACATCCGCTCCCATGGCATGGGCTTCCTGGATGATGGCATTCTTCACCTTTTTCGCGGCGTTTTCATCCTGGCACGCAAACACGCCGCGCCCGCCGCCTGAAAAAATCCAGGTACACCCGCTCACCTGCCTGGGCAATGCTGGCGCCCAGTCGCGGTCGAACGCATCGATGAGCGCGCTGCCTCCCACGATGTAGCGCAATCGCGGAATGCTGAATATGAACGACTGTACCCCTTTCAAGTCATACGAAACGAACATGCATTGCACCTCCTTTCACATTACAGTTTCACTCAACCTCTCTTATTTTTATGCTACAATAAAACCTGTACCTCTTTGTTCTGTTGTTTCAATTGCAAACCCTCGGAAGAGAGTCGAATCGTCAGGTCCCAGTCCTGAAGCACCCATTCTTTCTCCATGCTCCTGGATTTGGCCGTGATGGGAGCGATGAACTGCTCTCCCCGGAGCAACTCCCCGCGTTCCCAATTCAATACGACTACTTCAAAATCGTCTGGCTGCTCGATGCGTACACGCTTGTATCTGCGAAACACCGTTACCCTCAAGTGCTGGAATGAAAAATCGAAGCGTTCTGCAAGGCCCAATCGACTTCGAGGAACTGTAGATTCCCGGAATAGCGACACAGGACGGTGTTCAATTTCATTTAACTTATTTTTTACCCTTTTCACATGTTCGCGAGTTGAATCAAGAAATTTTTTGGCATCATCCAAAGAGTGCCTGGAATCTCCCTGATTTTCATTATTTATTTTTTCACAAATTTTCACCCATTGTTCGCAGCAATATACTATCTCTTTCTCTAAATACATAAACCGCTCTAGGCAATACTCCCTTGCTTGTAGATATTCATTGGATCGTTCTAGTATAGAACAAAGACGCATGATACTATGATCCTGAAAATCCGCTATATCCACACTTGAATAAACTTCGGTGGAAATTAATTTCTTTAAAAATTCTTTCCACAGATTCTCATCATCTCTTACACCCTGTAATGTATATATGGGGCTTGAGAGTTCATTGACCAACTGCTTTACCAAATAGGATTTCTTTTCCCGAAGTTTGCTCAAAATCAACTCATTGGATAAAAAATTTTGCATCCATACAGGACATTGTTTTAGCACTTTCTGGTCAATTATATTTTTAGGTAAAACAATCAAACTATAAAAATAAATTAATGAAATCCATTCTTGTTTTATAACCAAGTTGTAAATTAAAAAGTTCAATAACACATTAGTCACTTCGTCACTTCCAAAGTTTATGCAGTACTTCATTATATCATTGCATATAAAATATAATTCAATATCAACATATTCTGTCTCCTTATATTCCACTCCCTCTCGAGTATCGCCTCCACTCTGTTTTTGCAGTTTCTTTATTTCGTTCTGATCCCGCTTTTTCTGTTTTTTTAGCAAAAAATAAAATTGGCTTATAAAAATTTTCAAATGCTGTTCCCGGAACTTTTTGCCCATAACCTGCAGTGTTTCAGCAGAATGAATTTTCTTGAAACTTTCATCTAAAAATTTGCAGATTTCTGAATTTTTATTCTGTTTTGCTATATGTATTTTACCCGAGATAAAATCATATAACATTTTATATTTTTCTTCATATCTCAGTTCCGAACGGCTAGGAGCGCTGATCAACGCCCGGATGATGAGAGCCGTGGCTGCATAAATCACACCTTTCTCTTTCCTGTCCACAGCATCCGACAGCACACGGGAAATCCGCTTCACATGCTTGATGAGTTCCTTTGATGGAATTTGATGGAAGTACTTCAGGGACAACCGGAGATTGGACGTTTCCACGAAAGCATCCAGAAGATACTGGAAGGGCGCATATTCCCGCTGCTCCTGCGTCGTAATCCGTGTTTGATCTATGATATCTTTATCTTTACTTACCCCCTTGCTCCAGGCGGCAATGACCTCTTCATGCTCTTTTTCGAGCCCCCACCACACCAGGTTTTCCGGGAAACGGGTAGTGCGCGCCCTGGATATCCGGTATTCCCTGGTTTCTGGCAAACGATGTTTCTGGTGGATGAGAATGCAGTCTTCATACCGTTCACATCCGAATGCCAGTTTGGCCATGTCTCCGGCCTTCATCGGCAAACCGCCCGCATCCAGAAAACGAAAGATTTCATAGACCTGCGACAATACTGCCATGTCCTGGTTTTTCATTTTTACAATGCGGGCAAGCATTTCCCGAAATACATAGGGCCAGGTGACATCCTGCCTGGCATTCAAAAACCAAGCTTCATTTTTCATCAATGCTTGCAATTCCTGCAGAAAGGAAATATCGATTGTACTGTCGAGGACAAGAAAAGCGGCCGCCCGGCTTTCGAGTTTCGTGGAAAATTGCGAATGTCGGGCCGCCAATTCCAGCAGTAATTTGAAATGCCGTCCCTGCCAGAAGCAGCGGAAGGCATCGGCAGGCATGCCGTTGTCCCGGTAGCGGATCCCGGCCTTTTCCAGTTTGCCCTCGAACTCTTCGGCTTCTGCCCGGCAGCGCTGGGCATCCGATGCTTTTTCGGCATTGTCGAACCACAGGGCGGCCTGGCGCATCAGATAGGCGTCCCGGGTGCGCCGGCCTTCCTCGGCATACTGGGAAGCCCGCTGAAGCGGGTCGACCCACTCGTGCACCCAGTTTTCCTCTGCGCCCGGCACCAGATACTGAATCCGGTTCTCCCAGGATTTGGGATCGGGATTCCGGGAGAGTATCGATTCAACCAAATCCGGATCCATCAGGTATTTCCAGAAATTGCGCTTCCCTTCGAAAATCTCCCTGCTCTCCACGATAAACAGGTTTTTCTTGGCCCGGCTGGCCGCGACATACAGACGGTTGAAGAAGTACTCCAAGGCTAACCGCTGCTCCGGCTCTTCCTGTTCCCCCTGCTGTTCCATAAAACGGAAAAAGGCCGCAGGCACGCTTTCCGCCAGACGGTACAGCACGACACTGTCGAATTCCAGACCCTTGGCGGCAATGGGACTCAATACATCCTGAAATATCTCATCCTCACCTTGCGCATCCTGATTCAATTTTTTCAAGACATCATCGGTTTTTGCATAATTACTCTCTCCATTCTGCTCGCAGGGCACGATTCGCACCATCCCCAGACGAAGGACATGTTCCTTCGTGGAATCGTCCTCGAGAGGAAAGTAAAAAATTTGAACCCGTTCCTCCAGGCGCCAAGCCTCCTGCGGCTGCACACCCTGGTGGCTTAGAAGCGTTCCACGAAGCAACTGGATGAGGTTGCAGAAGTGGACGATGCCCGGATTGGAACGGTAACTGAATCCCAGTTCCCGGAAGTGGATGTTCGGCTTGATGCCCCAGATGGCACGGAAACGCTCATGGAAAGATGCCTTCACCGATTCCCAGCGGAATCCCGTGGGATTGAGCGTCTGCATCGGGTCCCCAGCGAAGACGAAAGGCACCCGGGAAAGGTCGTTTTTCTGCAGCCGCCGGCGGGAATACACGGAGGAAAGGAAGATGACCTCCAGTTCGAGCGGTGTGAAATCCTGCGCCTCGTCGCAAAAGATGGCGGCAAAGGAAGTCTGCTCGATTCCAGGCGAATTTAGGGCGCAAACGGCCAGGTCCTGGTCGTCCCAGTAGCCTTTTTCCTTGCACAGAGGCCTGTACCAACTGTTCCAGACCTTGTCATAGACGAGTTGATACGTCTGCGCCGTCACGGATTCGCTTTCACCCCGCGAAAGACTCTGGAACTCCTCGGGTGAAAAGTCTTCGTCCTGGATGAAGCACCGTCCCTTGATGTACGTGCGGATGACGTGCCAGGCCAGTTCGGGCGTAAACTGCCGGGCATCGGGCCGTTTGGAAAACTGTTCATTCCAGAGTTTTCTGAATTCGGGAAAACCAATGTACTTTGTTCGAATCGTTCCCGAGAATCGTTCCCAGTCTTCAGGAAGAAGCAAACACAATAGATACTGCTGGAAACTGAAAAAACTCCTCTCCACGATGGCCTGGATCTCCTGTTCCGATGCCTCCTGTCCCCGATGCCAACTTTTGAGCAGTTTTTTATAATTAGACGTCAACAACTTCTGGACGGTTTGTCGTGCCAAATCCAGCAGCCCCTCGCTGCAAGTCGTATACAAAAAGGACAGTCGTGTTTTTTCTGAAAGCGCATGCTCCAGATAATCTGCCGCCAGGTATTGCAGCATCGTGGATTTTCCGCTGCCCGCGCGCCCATTGATGAAAAGCGGATACCGGCTGGCCACATCCGGCTTCCGGATTTCGTCGAGCAGCACGGACTCCTCTGGAGAGAGCGCCATGTTGGCCACCGTATTTTCCTCGATGGCCTGCCAGAATCTTTCATCCATCGTGATGATGTGAGGATAGGCGCGGGCCGCCTTGCGGTAGAGATTCTCACGGGTGGCCGCAATCCCGGAAAACTCCCGGGCCAGTCTTTTTTCGAAGATTTCCTGCGCATCTCCTTGTTCCGTCAATGGCAACAGAAGCAGCAACCGGTGCCACTCGGGAAAATACAGATACAGAAAGCCTACCTTATTGCTTGCGTTCCAGTAGACATGCGCATCCGACATGGAATGTGAGGAAGCCAGTTCATTCAACTTGAGATGTTCAAACATCACACTGAATGAATGCAGTCGTTTTTTCATGTCATCCGTGCTGATTGCCTTCACCCACGCTTCCGCCTCCAGAATGAACAGATCCCGCTCGATTTCCTCCTCGTCCAGGCCGCCGCAGGGCTTTGCCGAGAACACGTCCAGCCAACTCCGTTCGTCTTCGTCGAGTTCCGGCAGTGGCGGCGCTGGCTGACTGCGGCTCAGGTCCTCGTATATCTTTCGGATTTGCCCTTCATCGAAAGGAACGAGGCGTCTTTGATATTTTTCATCATCATGCTTTTTCAAGAATTCATCGTATTCCTTGCTGCCACGCCCCCATACCCGCAGGAAGATGACCAGGTCATCCTCCTGGAACTTCGCCTGAAAAGCAATGAGACGGAAATGCTTGCCCAGTTGTTTCTTGAGGATTCCATTTGATGTTGAACCAAACCCCGTCAGATGCTGGTTCTTCTGGATTTTTTCACACAGGCTTTGCACCAGTTGCACCTGGCCATGCCGCTGGGCATCCACCATGCATTGGTCCGAAACATAGACGTAAAAGGCCATGGCTTCCTCGCTTTTTCCCGCAAGTGCGGGCATATCCGGCACACGCCTGCCGCGAACGGACGGCGCATGCGGCCGTTCCTGACAGGCAGGCGTTTTTCGGTCTGCATCCGGTTTTCTGAAAGATCGAGCACGCAATCGACTGCAAGGAATAAAATTCAAACTGGAAAAAAAATGCCTGTCAAGAAGTTTTTTGTATTCCAATGAGAATGCAAAGCGGAATACTCGCCGCGCGCCACTGGAGGCTTTGAAAGCATGGGGTCCCGGCGCTGCGGGATACCAAAACCCCGTTGCGCACCAATGGAAATTTTATCTTCAGGTAGATTCAAAGAGGGTTCAGACGGAATACGGTGCCAGATAGTCCAGCGCCCGATGGCGGTCCAACTGTTGCTCCAGAAAACGCTTGTCATAGACGAGCACGCACTGCGGGCAGGCCTGCGCGCACTGGGCGGGACAATCCAGGCGCTTTTTGGCGCGCGACAGGGCATCGCTCCAGAAATCCGGCAGTTGGGTCACGTACCCGGATGCCTGCCGGTCGTACAGGACCGCCGTCACGTGCTTTCCGTGCGCATCCGAAAAACTCCGCTGGAAGCAGCCCAGTTCCATGGCGTCGACGCCCAGGATCTGCGCCGTGGCGTCGCGCAATGCCACGGCCAGCGTCGAAACGGCCACCGGATCCGGCAGCGGTTTCTGCAGCGCCCCATCCTTCGCAAAACGGAAGAATTCGATCTCCACCACGTCCGTGAGCCATTCGAATCCCAGCGCAATTTCCAACTGGATCCTGAAATCCCCTCCCCCCGCCGGACACATGTTTGACTTCCTGCCTCCACGCAGCCGCGTGTGGGGCCTTGTAAAGACGGGCGGCATCACGCCGGGCTCCGTCATGGGCTCGGCCCGCCCGCAGGCCAGGCACAGGGCATAGCCCCGGTCGTGCTGGCCCATGGACAACTGGATGAGCTTTCCCTCCGTCGATGCCCGAAAACGCAGGGGCACGGGGGAAAGCAGAGCCTTCCATGCCGCATTCACCTGCACCCACGGAGGCTTTACGGGTATGAAGGTCTGTTCGTCCATCCGGTTGTGCGGCGCCTCGAAGAAATCCACGCAGAATCCGGACGGCACCAGAAATTTCTGCAAATCCGAAGGGCCAATCCGCTCTTTGCAAGAACAGGTTTCGGGTTTTCTCCCCCGGGTGCTGCCGACGGTTCCGCACGATTCACACTTCCAGGCATGGCGGATGTCCTGGATTTCCGTGCCACCCTGCACGCTGGCCGGAATCTTCCAGTTGAGCGTGATGCCGGCCGAGCGGTACACCAGCCCGTCCATGACCACCTGCGCGCCCGGCGCATATTCGCGAAGCGCCATATCCAGATCGCGGTTGGCCAGTTCGCGCCGGGCATACGGATTGTCCTCCCGGCTTTCTCCACGCGTGATGCGATGGTGGCGGAAACGCTCGCTGGTGATGTTGTCGAACTCGGCCAGGTGAACCGGAAACCCATAACTGGGCAGAAAATCCTGCGCCACCAGTTCGCGCAGCAAGTAATCCTTGACCATGCGCTCGCGGCGGTAGAACAGCGCCTTCACACCGGGATCCGAAGAGCCGTTCGCCTTCTTTGCATCCTGGTATTCCTGCTCGATCTGCTCCCATTCCACGAGCCACCGGCTCCGGATGGTCTCGAGCGAATTGGCCGTTTCCTGGAGCAAATCCGCCTCGGATTGCCGCCGCAGCGCGCTGAGCGCCACCACATCCCGCAATCCCTGCACCAGCCCGGGATCCAGCTTTCCGGCCATCCTGCGGCACCAGTCCAGAAATCCTACCGCATCCGGATTTCCAGTGGGATGGGCCGGCGTAAAGAAATCGCCGCATTGCATGGACACGGCCATCCCTTTCTTCGCAAACTGTGCGAAATACCAGGAAAGCAGATAGGCATGCACATGGCGGCGCACGATGCGCGCGCTGTCGAGCGAGACCCGCACGGACGCCAGACGCTGCAGGAACGCCCAGCGCGTATCGCGAAACGCCGCCTGCTCCCACGGGTTGGCCTTGCACAGCGTCAGGGCCGCGCTGCGCATCTCGCCCCGCCGTCCGGCGCGCCCCGTGCGCTGCAGGTAGTTGGCCGGATGCGGCGGCACGTTGTTCATCCCCACCGCGCTCAGGCCCCCGATGTCGATGCCCAGTTCCATGGTGGTGGAGCAGGAGAGGAGATTGATTTTTCCCTCCCTGAATTCCTGCTCATACAGCGTGAGCACCCGGGATTCCTGCTGGGCCGAATGCTCGGCCGCCCGGAAATAGAGTCCCATTTCCAGAATGCGATCGTGCAGGCTCGTCCAGAGCCCCTGCGCGCGAAGGCGCGCCACCTGCGGCTCGTTCTGCGCCCACTTGCGCGCGGCAAGCACCCGCTGCCACTCGTCCTGCGTGCCGCCAAAGGGCGGGTCATACACGGGTATCGTTTCCCTGCGGCACTGCGGATCCAAGGCTCCCCGCTTTTCCGGATACGGCCAGTACGGCGAATGCCCGCGCAGCGTCACATCCAGGAAACGCCCCGTCACGGAACACACCCAGGCCTCTTCGGGAATCCAGAATTGCAGTTTCTGGAAATCCAGTTGCCACCCATCCGTGCTGTTCGTGAGAATCCGGCAGCGTTTCAACTCCTCCCAGGCTTCCCTGAGCACCACATCCAAATCCTGGCAATCGCCTTTGTCATTCAGGTCCTTGCCCAGCACGCAGGCCAGAAGCCGCACGGGAATGGATTTTTTCCCTGCCCCCCGCGCCATGGGCCAGCCTCGCTGATTCCATCCCCTGCCCGGCATGCCGGGGTCCACCAGATAGCGGGCGCCATACAAAAATCCAAGGGCATTCTTCCACCCCGGATTCACGGTTGTGAATCCGCCGTTGCGCACGAAGAAATCCACGCAGATTTTGAGATAGTCCTTCCATTCCTGGAGCGTGAATCCAGTTATCGCCTGCACCGCCGAAGGCACCTGTGCAATGCCCTTCAGTCCCGGATGGCAGATTCCCACCAGCCCCATCGTTTCCAGACTGTTGTCCCACTTGGGCCGGCGCCCGAATTCCCGGAACACCAGCATGCGCGCCAACGCCTCGGGATGCGAAAACAGGGACGGGAAGAGGCGATGGTACGTATCGAAGATCAAATTGAAATCGCGCCCCTGGTTGGCCAGTTCCCGCACCAGATCGTCGTGGGATACGCAAACCCGCTGGTTCAGTTCTGCCAGTTCCCGGCGCTTTTCCTCCAGTTGGCCCCTAAGCATGTCCGCCACTTGGGGAGCCACGGCCGAAGCGGCTTCCAGTTCCTGGATTTCCTGCTGCAGTTTCTGCCGCTCGGCTGCGCTCCCCGCACGGCCTTTTCCCAGCAGGATGTGGTAGATCCAGGAACGCACCTGGTTGCGTTCGGCTTCCTGCTGCAGACGGGCCGCCAGCCGCGCGGTGCCCTGCCGGCTGTCGTTGAAGGTCAGAAGCCGCCGCCCGCCCGCCGGCAAACCCGTCGCCGGGTTCGCCTCCGGCAGGGACGCCAGAAACTGCGGCAGCAGGTTGCCCAGCAAAAACGGCGCGCCCACGCGGCAATAGCGGAATTTCCGGTTCTTCTCCGTTTCCTCCGCGCCGCATTCCGGACACGCCAGAACCCCAGCATCTTCTTCCGCAAGCCGTATCCCTGCCACATCCGGACGGGACCCTGTCACTCCCAGTTCCCCCGTCTTCCTGTCCAGGGATTCCTGTGCGGTTCCGTTCAGGTCCCGGTTGACGATCAGCACGCGCAATGCCGGCCGTGAAACCCGGGACTTTTTCCCCACCGTCTGCGGCGCTTTCCGCTTTTCCTCTCCCTCCTCGCCTTCCACCTCCGGATCCGTTTCCCCTTCCCCGCTCTCCTCCCCGTCCCGGCTCCAGGAGTAATCGTCCTCTTCCCCCTCGAACGGCCGCGGACGCAAGAACGAGCGCTTCCCCTCGCGGTGCAGGAATCCCTCGAGATACACGGTTCCGCATTCATCGCAGAACACCACTTCATAGAGCCTGGACCCGCATTCGCACTGGTGCCCGGGCTCCCCGTACACCTTGCCGAACGGCCACTCACCAACGTCAAGCGGCGTCTTCTTCCTGCCCGGACAACCGGGATCCGGACAGGCCCACAATCCGGGCACGGTCTTGTGGAAAAAATGCCCGCGCAACGGCAGAAATCCCGTCTCCTGCGGCCCCGGCCGCGTCCCCGACAGCAGATCCAGCCAGCGCAGGGCCTGCTGCATGCCGGCCGCATCCATCGGCAGTCCCAGAATCCGGACCACATCCGACAGGCGCAGCACGCGCTCCTTCACGAATTCCTCCCGCAGGCCGCGCGCACGGGGGTGGCGCACCAGTCTCTCGAAACGGGCATGGCTGTCCATCTCGCCCGGTTCGATGGCCTCCAGTTCTTCCAGTTCCCCTGCTTCATCCGGCCCCATATCCGGCAGAACGGGCACCTCCCGCGCTCCCATGACGACGTGCGCCCGGTTTGCCGGAATCCCCGCGACATCCGCCAGGAATTCCTGCAGATCCTTTCGCGCCTGCTTCGGAGCCGTTCCCGCGATCGTGGCCGACGTGGCCACGAAGCGCACGTCCTGCGGCTGCACGCCAAACCCCAGCATCACCCGGCGCAGCAACAGCGCCAGTTCGGCCGCCCGGGCCCCGATGTAGGTATGCGCCTCGTCGAGCACGATCCAGCGCAGTTTTCCCCGGGATTTCTCGAGAATCGGCGCATCATTGGCGCGCACCAGCATGTATTCGAGCATGGTGGCGTTGGTCACGAGCACGGGCGGCGGCGAATCGCGAAGCGTTTTGCGATCCTGCACCTCTTCCGGCCCCGCCCCGGCCCCGGCGCTTCCCGAAGCCGGCAGTCTCTCCGGCGTAAGCCCGTTATACAGGCAAAAGCGCAGACGCCCCGCAAACGGGCCCATCCACGCACGCAGGCGTTCGCGCTGGTTGTGGATGAGGGCATTGAGCGGATACAGGAACAACGCCCGCACCCCCTCGAGTTTCTCCTGTCCCTGGCTCTCGCGCACGAGGTCGTCGAGGATCGGCAGCAGAAAGCACTCGGTCTTTCCCGAGCCCGTTCCGCTGGACACGATGACCGACTGCGGCAAATCCGGCTGCCGCAGGATTTCCCAGGCCGCCACCTGGTGCGCATACGGATGGCGGTCCCTGGGAAAGCGGTACTCCCCCGGCGTGTCCAGGGCGGCGACGAGTTCGGGGTGCAGCAGGTCCCGGCCGGCCAGATCCGCCATGGTTTCCGTATGCGCCTGCCAGCCGAAGACGGCTTCGAAGGCCGGATCCGCCATGAGCGTCCCCGGACGCCCGGGCACGTCCCCGAAACGCTCCTCCAGATAGCGGTACAGGGGCGGATTGTTGAACCCCAGGCTGCCCAGCACGGCCTGGCTTCCGCGTATTCCTACATTGTCCATGATTTCCCGGAACAGCAGTCGATCCTTCATGCTTCACCTCGTGAAAGAAATCCGTATTTTCCCATCGGCTCCACGCGCCCTTCCCGGCGCGTGGCCTGGCCAGGGAGAGCGCCTTACGTCCGGCATTTCCCGTCCCCGGAACTGTTCCACCGGGGACAGCCCCGGCATATCTGCACCATCGTGCAGAACGCCGTCTCGAACCAGTTGTAATCGAACGACTTGGCCAGCCGGATCCAGTGCACCCGCCGGTAATCCGCAAACCAGGAATCCATGTTCCCGCACATCCCCTGCCAGGCCAGAAGCAGGGGCAGATTCACGAGCCACTCCTGGTGGTGGTGCGGACAGCGCACCGGCAACTGAAGTTCGCACCCCTTTTCCTTCACCTGTGCGCGCACGGCTTCCCGGTAATCATTCCAGTCACCACATTTGGGCCATTCCTCTTCCGCGTGCCGCTGGAAGAACGCCATCAGGAAACTATCCTCTCCCTCCAGCAGCCGCTGCCGGTTCTGGAAATGCAGGCATCCGAGCAGCTGCAACTGCCTGGCCTCCTCCGAATCCGCCCCGCTGCTTTCGGCCCACAACTCGGCCGCCAGCATGCCGAGCAGGAAAACCATGTGGGGAATCACCTGCATGGCGCCGATCCTGCCCTGCAGATGAATCCGCAGGGATTCCCGGTACGCGCCGCCCATCGCTTCCTTCCACCACGCCTCCAGCCGCTTCAGGGCCGAAATCCACTGACTGTACGTGACCGTCTCCCAGGCGAATGGCAGTTCCCGGGCAAAGCGCCGCAGGAAACCGCCATCCACGCCCAGCCGGAAGAACAGCGCCGCCATGGCCGCCCCGTTCATGGCGAAGAGTTTCCAGACGTCGAGCCCCACCAGCGGCACGTGCCCGGTCTCGCGGGCCAGCGCCAGGAGCGTCTCCCAGTCCGGATGCGAAAAATCCCCGGCCATGTCCCCGATGATTTCTTCCAGGCGTTTTTCGCGCTCCTTCTTGCCGGGCTCCTGCATGGCCGCCTGCAGTCCCTGCGCCCCCGGCGTCTGCCCCAGGTTCCAGGTCAGCGGCTGGACCTGCGGACAGTCCCGGGGAGCATAGAAGAACCAGGAGCCCGGCTCCGGCGCGCGGAAGGGGAATCTCATGCACCGGGCGTTTTCATCCCACGTTCCGGCCATCTCCAGCGGCGGCTGCGCCAGGTCCCCCAGATTCCATGCCAGGATCCGGTTCACGCCCTGCGGATCCGCCATGCCGGGAAAGGGATTCATCCGGATGCCGGCAACGCCGTCCTTTGCCAGTTCCCCCGCGAAGCGACCGATCGACACGTGGAAGACCTCCCGTTCCGCGATGCGCACCCGGGCCGCCACCTGCGCCTTGCGCGAGAAATCCAGCGAGAGCAACTGGTCGACCATGCGCGTGGCTTCATGCAGGCGCACCTCGAACACGGCCGACGGGTTCAGGTTCTTCAGCACCGTCTCCGGCAGGCTGAATCCCCCCATGGACATCTGCAGCGTCACGCGGTCGGATGGTTTCGCCGCCAGAATCTGCAGACGCGCCTGCGCGAGCCGTTCCAGGGGAAGGCTTTCCCCCGAGGCAATCTCGCGGTCCCGGCCGGCGAACATCCGGCACCCTTCGGCCGGAAACGGCACCCGCAGCCGGGCCGGCGCACCCTGCACCCCCCAGAACACCTCCACATCGAGCGCTTCCGGCGTCTGGTGCCCCTTGGGCACCGACACCCCGATTTCCAGGTCATCGCCCTTCCTGGAAACCTGCGCCTGTACATCCGGCATGCGCAGGACGGCCGACACGGCCTTCCAGCCTGCCAGCCGGATGACGCCGGACGCCGGCCCATGCGCCTGCAGTTCCGGCCGGGCCTCCTGCGGCAGCACCAGCATCCGCGTCCGGTGCAGCAACTCCTTCTTCGGACCGCCACTGTAATAGGAAACCGTCACGGGACCGTAGGAGAAAGCCGCCGGTGAAAAATCCGGCGACAATAGTTTCGGGTCGACGGGTTTGGCCTTTGCCCCGACCCCCGTGTGCCAGAGTTGGGGAATCCCCAGAAACACACGGGACGGGCTGGAAAATCCCCAACTGCAACGCCGGCCCCGCCATTCGAACCCATCGGCCGCCGCCTGCCCGGTCTGGATCGTGAGGACGTCCCCGTCCGCCGTGCCGAACTTCGCCTGACCGGCCAGCCGCCACAGGCTCCGCCCGAAATCCACGAGCGTCCCGCGAGCCTCGAGCGCCGTCTCCGGATTCCATCCCGGCGCCAGCGCCACCCACACCAGCGTGGGTTCCACCCGGCCCGCGCCCTCCAGCACCCAGAACCCCTCGTCGAAATCCATGGAGAACGTCCAGGGCAACTGCGCATCCAGTTCCTCGCCCCCCGCTGGCACGATGGACCAGGTGCGCCCGTCGGAGAGCACCAGTTCCAGCCGGTGCTGCGCCGCCGCCGGGATTCCATGGAATCCCGGCACGCCTTCGGCATCCACGGTCCACGCGTCCCCGCCGTAGCGCCGGTACAGCGGAATCTCGAATTCCTCCCCGCCGGCGCCCAGCAGCAGGCTGCAGCGGCGCGGCAGATCCGCATCCGGAACCCCGAACACCCGCTGCAAATCCCCAAGTTTCAGGGACTCCGGCAACTCCAGCAGCGACTCGAGCCGCCAGGCGTCGCCATCGGGTTCCACGGGCACCAGCCGCCGGCGCACGCGGATTTCCACGCCCGCCGGCGTTTCCTGCCGGATCCGCACGGCATCCCGGACCAACTGCTCGAGCAGCGCGCGCGCCTGCTCGTTCTCCAGTGGCAGCGGAAAGCGCTCCCGCCAGCCGGGAGCATGGCGATCCAGCACATCCACCGGATTTTCCGGTTCCCCACCTCCAAAGCCCCCCTGCCACGAAGCCAGTTGGCGGTTCAAATCCAGGATGATGGCAATGACCTGGGCCAGAAGTTCATGGATTTCCCGCTGGCGGTAGCTCTGGGGCAGGCGCTTCTCGAGGCTCTCCACCCACGTGCGCAGTTCCTCCATGCCCACGTCCGCACGCCGGGCGGCCACCTGCAGCACGCGGGCGAGCAGTTGCCCGATGGCCCCCTGCGCCCGGGCCATGGCATCCAGCGGCAAGCCCCCTTCCACGGCGATGCTCCCCAGATACGTCAGGCCCACCGTGGGAAGCACCGAGCGCCCCCAGAAGCGCAGGCCCTCGCGCACCGCCTGGTTGCGCTGCACCTCGCTCCATGCGGCCCAGGCCAGCCCCAGATCGTGGAAGATGGGTTTCCAGGACCAGCGCCCCCCCGTGTAGCGACGGCGCCACCACTCGGCCGCATACAGGACGAACAGGGCGGTCGCCATCCCCGTCGCCCCCCTCGAATGCGCCAGTTCCCGTTTCAGGACGTCCTCCAGATTCCGGAATTCCTCATCCGGGAGCCGGTAGGCATACAGCGCCCGCCCATCGGGTTTCTGCAGTCCGCGGGCCTCGAAAAAACTCGACAGCCAGTCATGCATGCATGCATCTCCTTTGAAGTGGGGGAATGGGAATCCGTGAACCCGAACGGTTTCGTTTCACGAGTGGGTACAATGTAATCATTTTTATTCCTTGCACAAGAGCCAGGATGGATTTTTGTTTTTTCCTTTGCCTTTTTCCATTGACAAACGCATTTTTCTGCTGTCTGTTTTGCGGGTCCATACACGGTCAAGGCCCCGCGGGGCTTTTCCGGCATCGCATTCTCTCCCGACGGCATGGCGCCGCCGGGCACCCCCAGCCGGGGCGTGCGAAACGCCCCAGAAAAGGATTTTTTCTCGCATGACAACTACCACTTCCATCAAGACCTCCTGGTATCCCCTGCGCGACAAGATGGGCGCAGCCCGGGCAATGCTCACCCGCATCCGGAAACGCTGGCCAGACGACCCGGAGCTGGCCGGTGCCCTCGGGCAACTCGGGGACTGCACCGCGCGCATGGAGGCCGCCTATGCCGGCATCGATGCCACACCGGCCACCGAAGACGTGCAGATTGCCGACGAGAACCGGGACGCGGCGGCCCGCGCCCTGTACTACTACCTCAAGGCCCTGCTGTACTCGCAGGCGCACCGGGACACCTGGGAGGCCGCTTCCGGGCTGCTGCGTACACTGGCGGGAAACGGGACCGGCTGGATCAATGATTCCTACATTTCCCAGACCATCACGATGCATGAAATCCTGAAGGAACTGGGAGAGATGGGAGCGCAAATCGAAGCGTGCCAGGCCAGGCCCTTCGTGGAGCAGTTGCGGCAGGCCCAGGCGTTCTTTGAAGAAAAGCAGCACAGCCGGGCGGAAACGCTGGCCAAAAAACCCGACACGGTCATGAGCCTCGCCCCCGCCTTCGAACGCAGTCTGCGCCTGGTGCTGCTGCTGGTGGAAAGCCGTCCCGCAGACGCCGACCGCGCCTACGTGCTCGAGCCCTTCACGAGCCTGCGTCCTGCCTACGCCCCCAAGGGGAACCCGCCGGCGCCCCCGGCCCCCCAGGCCTGATAGCCTGAACGGAACTCTTTCCGTCGTCTTTCTTCAGCCGGCCATCACCATTACCCGGACAAGCCCGTGACTGGCGGTTTTTAGCCGCTCTTCGCCGGACCGGCCTCCTTCCGGGTTTCGATTTCCCGGCTCGCGCCCTGTCTTTGCTGCAGCCGGCCCCAGCAGCAGCAGCCCCATCTCCAGGGGCACCCGCACTTTCGCGGCCCCGCCCAAGGCGCGGGACGACGCGGGACTTTTCTCGTACCCTCGCCCACGTCGGGCGAGCCCGCCGGCGTTCCTTCGCGCCCTCGCCCACATCGGGCGAGCCCGCCGGCGTTCCTTCGTGGTTCCACCCGATTCCGGCGAAGGCGCGGGAATCCTTTCGCGGTTCCACCCGATTCCGGCGAAGGCGCGGGAATCCTTTCGCGGCCCCACCCGATTCTGGCGAAGGCGCAGGAATCCTTTCGCGGCCCCACCCGATTCCGGCGAAGGCGCGGGAATCATTTCGCGGCCCCACCCGATTCCGGCGAAGGCGCGGGAATCCTTTCGCGGCCCCACCCG
>CAZEZP010000034.1:0-33206 GCA_964516435.1 uncultured Kofleriaceae bacterium
ACCTGCCGTTTCCGTTCCCACGCATTGCCTTCCGGATTTTCCACCTGCCGTTTCCGTTCCCACGCATTGCGTTTCCGCTTCCACGCCTTGCATTTCCATTCCCACACCTTCCTGTTTCGTTCCCATGACTGCTTTCCGTGCACGGGCACGTCCGAATCGTGGATTCCCACCACAAAAAACAATACCCTGCGTGAACGAAATGGAGCCCGTCCCTGCCAAGATGCATCATTGACGCGGTTTTGCGATTCTGTAGAATGCACTCCATGTTTCGACGCCAAATCCCCCTTCTGGCCCTGTTCCTGTGTCTTGCGGCATCGACGGCATCCGCCCGGCGCCGGCCGCCGGCAAAAACCGTTCCCACGTTCTCCATCAACGGACGGATCGAGGCGGAACAGGCCCCGCCGGCCACCGACGAGGAACGGCGCATCCAGTTCCTCCGGCAACTCAAGGACAAGGCGTACCACCGCTTCCGCGACCCGCTGGTGATCCTGCCGCCGCGGCTCTTCCTCTCCAGCCGGCTGGCGGTGGTCGTGTGGAACGCGCCGCCGCCGGCGCCCTCCGACGTTCCCCGCAGCGAGGCCGTCCATCCGCTCGTCATCCGCGGGGGCGCCTTCATTCCGCCGCTGTTCGTCCTGCATTTCGAGGACGACTTCCACGTGGTCAACCGGGATCGCAAGGAAGTCCGGCTCTACTCGCCCGGCCGCTTCGGGGACGGCAAGGACGAAAAACCAGAAAAACTGGCCTCCGAAGTGGACCGCGTGATTCCCATGAACCCCCGCGGAAGCGAAACCGCGGATCCCGCCGTGCGCTTCTGGTCCTACCCGCTGCGGCTGGTGGGCTTCCCCTCGGCGGTCGGGCGCGTGCTGTTCGTGCGCTCCCGCTGCTTCACCGTGGCGGACGACGACGGCTCCTTCACGCTGCCCCCGCTGCCGGCCGGCAAGTATCAACTTTCCATTCTGGACCGCGACCGGGAAATCCATACCCAGGAAGTGGTCATCCCGGAAAAGGGCAAGGGGGAACTCAAGCCGGTCGAAATCAAACTCACCCTCCCGTTCTCGACGGAAGAATTCTGAGGCAGGCACATGTTTTTTTCCAAGTTGTGGATGGTCGTGATCACATTCGCCGGCATCTTGGCCTTCGGCGCCCTGCTGGTGGCCACCCGCCCGGCGGAATACTTCCTGCGGCAAAGCTACCGCGGCGACGGCATGCTCATCGACATGGCGCAGGTGGCCTTCGATGCGGAACTCTCCCGGGATGCCCGCGCGGTGCTGGACCGGATGGGGAGCATCCGCCTGGACAAGCGCATCGTGGAAGCCGCCGAGACCCAGAAGGACACGGAAAAACTGGTTCCCGTGCTGCAGGCGTTCGCCAAGCAGGTGGGCTTCATGGAACTGATCCTCTCGGACCCGTCGGGCGCGGTGCTGGCCAATTCGGCCAAGGGTCGCCCCTCGGTGGCCGGCTTCACGCCGTTCAAGGAAGCCGTCCAGGGTTTCCACAGCGACAACACCACCGTCCTCGACAACCAGTTGGTCCAGGTGTTCGCCGTGCCGGTCCTCTCCAAGGACTACAAGAAGGTGGCCGGCGTGCTGGTGGGACTGCGCAAGTTCGACACGGATTTCCTGACCGCCATCCAGGATCAGTTGGGCCACTCCAAATCCGACGATTTCGACGTGGAAATCGCCATATTCATGAACAACGAACTCAAGTACACCACGGCCAGGCACGACGTCTGGAACCAGGTGCCCGGGTATTACAGGAAGGTGGCCGCCGACGTGCGCAACCCCGAAAAGGGATTCTCTCCGTCGGTGACGCTGGTGGAAAAGAAGCAGGAATACCAGGTCATCCTGGGCCAGTTGCGCGGCGCGGTCACCAATCCACTGATGGAGCCGCCGCCGGCCGGGAAGAAGGAAACCGACAAAAAGGAAGCGGGAAAGGAAGGCAAGGAGGTCGAGGCGAAGGACAAGAAAGCGCCCAAGGGACTCAAGAGCGGCATCGAGGACGACACGGGCGTGTACTATGCCATCGCCTGGAAACTGCCGCCGCCGCTGGGAAGCTTCGCCTTCATGGACAAGCGCATCCCCCAGGAGGAACTCATGCGCGGCTTCCCATGGGGAATGCTCGTGGGCGTGGCGCTCGGGATCTTCATCCTGGGCATGCTCGTCATCCTGCTGGAAGGCGACCTGCCCCTGCGGCGCCTGATCAAGCGCACGCGGGAGATCGCCGCGGGCGATATCCTGCTCATCAACGACCAGGAATTCCACGGCCGCTTCTCGTCGCTGGCACGCGCCATCAACGAGGCCATCGAAAAGACCGCAGAACGCAAAGGCGGCCCCTCGCTGCACGACAAGTCCATCGGCGACATCCTGGGCACCGGGCAGCCGGCCGCCCCGTCGGCTGCGGGGCCGGGCCTCAAGGATGGGGGACCTCCGCCGCCGCCCGTTTCCGGAAAGCCGCTCGTCTATCCCAAGGTCAAGGGCGTGGAACTGCCCGGGCAGAAGGTTCCCGCGCAACTGCCCGAAAAACCGGTGCTCGCGGCGGGCGCCGTGCCGCCGCCGCTGCCGGGCGCCGCGCCTCCTCCCCTGCCGGGAAAGGCCGCCTCTGCGACAGGAACCGGAACCGACAGTGCGGGCAGCGGCGCCAAGAAATCCTCCGGCAACATCCTGCTGCCGCCGGCGCCGGGCGAGGATCCGGGGGAATATTTCCGCCATGTGATGGAGCAGTTCAGGGAACTCAAGCAGAAGCTCGAGGGTTCCCTGGAGGGCTTCGATGAAGCCGACTTCCTCCGGAAACTGGAACAGTCCACTGCGGATGTGCGCGAAAAGATGAAATGCGAGCGCGTGATCCTGACCGTGTATGAACGCGAGGGCAAGGCCGGACTCAAGGCGGCTCCCTATCGCGGCCAGCAGCCTTCTTGAACCCATCCCCCCTGCGCACGAGACACGGAACGAAAAAACGAAACAGGAAACCGATCCCGTTTCCCAGAGCATGCGGGTGATGGGTTGCCGCATCCACGGCCATGGCGTCAGGAGGGCCGAGGTTCGTCGCTCACCAGATAAATCCCCGTCACGACATCGGCCAGGGAACGATTGGACTCATCGAATATGGCCCACAGCGGCCCTATGGCAAAAAATAAAAACGAGAGCACACCGAGCATTTCCCGCAGGCAGAGGCGCAGCGGACCCGGCGACGGATGGCCGTGGACCCAGAATGCCAGCCGGAGCAGAATCATGCCGGGCGTACGGTCGAAGAGGGCGATCCAGACATATCGTGAAACGAAGAAGGCGGACCCCAGCATCCCCCAGAACCCGAGCATGAAGCCGAAGTGCCGGGCGAACGTGACGGCGACGGCATCATACCAGGCCAGTTCATGCGGGAACTGCACATGGCCGCCGCTCCAGCGGACATAGGCCGACGCCGTCAGCACCCAGATTGGTGAAAACGCGAGGACGTCCAGCAGGCCGGCCATCAGGCGGCGCGGGAAGGAGGCCGGCCAGACGGCCCTGCGGCCGGCCGCGGCATGAACCAGCGCGTGCAGGAACGGCGCATCGCTACCCGAAGAATCGCGAAGGAAATCCGCCATGCCTCAATTCTCCATTCCCTGCAGGGAAAACCACACTTCCGGCGCCCGGACGATCCGGTATACGCCCTCCCGAGCCCCGAGCATCCGAGCGACGGACGCATCCGCAGGAAGGGGCGCGCCTGCCGGCAGGACCACCGTCCTGGCGGGAGCCACCCGAAAACCATGGTGATACCGGCGCATCAGGTCGCAGCGGCCATCGATGCGAAGAGACCGGGGGTTCCAGGACATTTCCTGCCGGCACTCCTCCGTCTCGGCCAGGGCGAATCCCGCCTGCGATGCACGCATGTCCAGCCGCGTGGCGCCATTCTTCAACACGCGGGGCCGCACGTCGGGCGAGAAGGCGACCTCCAGCGCCACCCGGGTCTGCACGGCGGGCAGCACGAGGGAGACGCCGGCATCGAAAGGCACGCCCGCCCCCCCGTCCGACGGGGCGGCGCCGGGCAGTTCCAGCGCCGGCGGATTCCAGGGCGACGACGTGGAAAACCGGATCCGTCGCCAGCCGGGAGCGCTCTCCTCCACCACGCAATCCTTCACGCTCCCCAGCAGGACCGGCACCATGCGCGCGCACTCGGGCACCCCGGCAAACGTTTCCCAGAGCACCTGGCCTTCCGCCGAAATGCGGTCCTTCTCGACGCGCAGCCGGGCGCTCAGGGCGCGCAGCGGCGCCTGGGCCTCCATCGGCTGCGGCCCGGCGTCCCCGGACATCCACCACACGCCCCCGATCACGGCGCCCGGCGGGCCCACCTCCCCGCGGGAAGGCGAATACGCCAGTTCCCGGCCCTGCAGCCGGAACGTCACGACGGGCACGGAAAACTCCAGCAAATTCGGAATGCGCACGGCCGCGGCTTCATGCGCCGCCGCCCAGACGACGCGCACGTCCTGCGCCTCGGGCACGAAGCGGGCGAGTGCGGCGGCCAGGGCCAGCGCCCGCTCTTCCTGCGTACCGGCCCGGTATTTCCAGAAGGTACCGGCCCCCACGGGAACGCGCTGCAGCGGCAGCGCCCGCAGGGCCCCGTCCCAGATCCGGAACAACGCGTTCAGCCGGCCGGCCGGCGTGAGTTGCGCCTGCATCTCGCTTTTCAGGAATTCCGGCCATTCGGTCCTTTCCGGCTCGAATGCCAGCCGGCGCTGGCGCAGGGCTTCCCGGACACTGTCCCAGTCCTTCCACACCGAAACCACCACGCGCGGCAGACGGCCATAGAGTTCGGGCAGAATCTCCACCTTGCGCCCCGACCCCACGCCGGCGAAGCCAGTGCCCGGCACGTTGCGGCACGTCACCGTGACCGACGGAGGCGCCCCATCCACGCGGCATCCCGATGGCGGATCCACCAACTGGACATGCGCGATGCCGGAAAACTTCAACTCCAGGAAATCCACGGGCCGCACGCGCTGCAGCGGGAATGCGGCCTCGAAAGGCGCCGGCCGCGCCGAGACGTCCTCGAGCCGGGTCCTGCGCACCACCCGCGAGCCGGGCTCGACGCCCACGAAACTGAGCACCGTTTCCCGCCAGGGCGTCGATTCCGGCACGTCCTCCTCGTGAAACGGCGCCACCACGTTGATGGCGTGGGCCGGAACGTTCATGCGCCTTCCCGTGCGCGGGGCGATGGAATACGCCTCGAGCACGGTGAACTTCTGGAAATCCGCGCGCCAGCGGAAGCGCGGATCCACGAACGCGTCCATGGCCATCTGGGTATGGACCACTTCCTCCACCGTGCATTCCGTCACGCTCCTGCCGTCCTTTTCCACCGTGACGGCG
This sequence comes from uncultured Kofleriaceae bacterium, assembly GCA_964516435.1. Taxonomy (GTDB): domain Bacteria; phylum Myxococcota_A; class Polyangia; order HGW-17; family HGW-17; genus HGW-17. The sequence goes on from CAZEZP010000034.1 coordinate 5,337, forward strand.
CAGCGTTCCGAAAGGACCCGGGCATCCTCGGACGCCGGCGCCCCGGACAAGATCCACAACACGAGAAAGGCCGTCATTTCGCCACCTCCAGTTGCACGGTGAAGCCGTCGAGTTTCGAAAATGCCTGCACGGTGCTCACCAGGTCCGCGTAGGCCGCAGCCGGCACCCGGCGGTTCGGCAGCACCAGGCGCGCCGAGAACCGCACGCTTTTGCCCGTCACGCGCACCGACGCCGCCAGTTCCGCCGCCGGCGTGCGCACCTTCACGGGCGCGGGAAGCATCCGCAACGCCAGGGCGCGGGGATGCTCGAACGTTTCCTCCACCTCCACCACGATGTTGGAGCGCAGCAGCACGGGATGCTTCCGGTCGGGATTGGGAGGCAGCGCCAAAAATGGCAGGAGCCGGTCGTATTCGGGCAGCACCCGCATGGCCACGGGTTTCCACAGGAGGATTCCATCCACTTCCACGTAGGGGGCCGGCAGGCGGATGCCGGCGTCGAAACGCACGAACGCATCGAAATTCAGGGGGTCCGTCCAGGTAAAGCGCGTAAGCCGGGCATCGGGCGGCAGTTTGCGCAAGAACTCCAGCCCCACCCGCTGCCGCTCGGCCAGGGGCGCATAGCCGATGACGCGCCGCAGGCTGGTGTCGGAGAAGCCCCGGCCCTCCAGCCCGGCCTGCACGTCGAGCGAATCGCCGGCCAGGCGCGATTTCACCACGAGACGCAGGAGGTTGTCCTCCGGCGCCGATGGCGGAATCATCTCCAGCGTGCGTCCCTGCGGCGTCCCGATGACGTAGTGCTGCTCCCGCTCCGCGTAGCTCCACACGTACCGGTCCAGCGGCGCCCAGGTGGGATCGAGCATGGTGAAGGTTCCATCCGGGTTGCGCACGGCCACGACCGAATGGTTGAACTGGTCCGCCGGCTCCTCCTCCACGCGCGCGCCCGCCATGGTCATGGCCGGATAGGCCTCGAATCCGGCGGCGCGCAGCATGGTCACCAGCATGGACGCGATGTCCTTGCACACGCCCGCGCGCTCCTCGAACACCTGCGTACCCGCATGCAGCGTGTAGCCTTCCGCGGGACCCATGGAAAAACCGCGGTAGCGGATGTTGTTGGCCACCCAGCGGGTCAGGAGCGCCATCTTCTGCTCCCGGCTGGCCGCCCCGCGCAGGATTTCATCCACCCTGGCCTTGATTGCCGGAGTCACTTCGAACTGCCGGGCGTTGACCTCGTAAAACCAGCGGCTCTTGGCCTCCCAGTCGGGAACCGTGGCCAGCACGACCTTGGGCAGGCTGTCGGAGGCCTGGGGCATCATGGGCTCGGCCTTGAATGCCGGCAGGTTCTGCATGCGCCAGACGTACGTGGTCGCCTGGGGGGTGTAGCGCACCTGCGAGGCGATGGGGCCGTTGTATTCCCGCACGTGCAGGCGCATGGCCGCCGGAACCACGAGTTCGTATTCCTTCTGCCCGGTCGGAAAGGGCTCCTCGCCGAAGAGCACCTGGTCATAGAAGTGACCCTTCATGGGAGGCACGAATTCGTCCTCCTGGCCATCCTGGCGCAGATAGGCGATCATGAAGCCCTTCCTGCGGGTGACGATCTCAAGCCCCTCTCCCGGCTCCAGCGCCGGCATCGTGAGGACCTTGAGGTTGAACCGCCAGAGGATCCAGCCCGCCGGCGCCGGCACGGTCTTGAGGTCGTACGGCCAGGACCGACACGTCCCATCCGGGCGGCAGGCCCGCACCGAAATCACCTCCACGGTGTTGGTGTGGGGGTCCTGCTCGAAGTGCAGCGTCGTGAGCAAAGAGGCCCCGCGGGGCGTAATCACCTTGTAGAGCTTCGTCTCCAGCACGGTGGATGCGCCGGTGGACCGTACGTGCGTGTGCACGTGATGGCGGACGAGCACCGCATCGGCCCCGGGAACGTCGGGCCCGGAAAGCAGCCGGGCCATGTCGGGCGAGGTCAGCAGAAAGAGGAAAATCCAGTTCATCGAGCGCCTCCTGGCCCTCGAACCTACCGTACGAGGTCTCGAAAAAAAACCTTTTTTCCACGGGCGAATGCATGCTTCTTCCCTGTTTTTCACCGGCCAGCGCCGTATTTTCCGGAAATGCGCAAACGCCCCCTTGACTTTCCACGGAAGTTCAAGTGATACCCGGCTCATTGGGTGATCTCACCCGTGAAAGGAGTCACAGATATGGACACCCCGAGAAAGCACAACTTCTTCGCTGGCCCCGCCGTACTGCCCGTTTCCGCCCTGAAAAAAGCCCAGGAGGCCATCTGGAACTTCGCCGGAACCGGAACCGGCATCCTCGAAGTGAGCCACCGCGACAAGGCGTTCGACGCCGTCCTCGAGGACACCAAGGTGCGCGCCAAGCGCCTGTACAACGTGCCCGACAATTATGAAGTGATTTTCGTGCAGGGCGGTGCATCCATGGTCATGGCCATGATCGCCCTGAACTTCATTCCGGAGGGCGCGCGCGCCCAGTTCATCGACACGGACACCTGGACTTCCCGCATGATCAAGGAAGCCAAGCGCACGAAGGGCGTGGTGGACGTGATCTGGTCCGGCAAGGAATTCAACTATTCCCACCTGCCCGAACTGGAATCCCTCCAGTTCGCCGACGACGCCTGCATGGTGTACCTGTGCAGCAACAACACCATCCGCGGCACGCAGTATCCCGAATATCCGAAGACGAAGGCCCCGCTGTTCGTGGACATGTCCTCCGACTTCTTCTCCCGTCCCATCGACGTGAAGAATTTCGCCTTCATCTATGGCGGCGTGCAGAAGAACCTCGGCCCCGCGGGCTGCGCGCTGTGCATCGTGCGCAAGGACATTCTCGAGCGCGTGCCCGAGAACCTGTCGGAAATGCTCTCGATCCGCAAGTACGTCGAGGAGAACAGCATCTACAACACCCCGCCGGTGTTCGTCATCTACATGATCAACCTGGCCTTCCAGTGGCTCGAGGAGGAAATCGGCGGCTTGGAGAAGATGCATGAAATCAACAAGCGCAAAGCCGCTCTGCTGTACGACCTCTTCGACCATTCTGATGGCTTCTACCGCGGCACGGTGGACGTGCCCGCCCATCGCTCGCTGATGAACGTCACCTTCCGGCTTCCCACGGAGGAACTGGAGACCAAGGTCATCAAGGAAGCCACGGCGGCCGGATTCCTGGGCCTCAAGGGCCACCGCTCCGTGGGCGGCCTGCGCGCCTCCATCTACAACGCCTGCCCCGAGGAGAGCGTGCGCCAACTCGCCCTGTTCCTCGAGAAATTCATGAAGGAAAACCGCTAGCCGCGGCTCTTTCCCACCGTGATGGCGGGTCTTTCCGCTCTTTCCGTCTTCCTGAAGATCGCATTGCGCAATGTCTGGCGCGCGCGGCGGCGCAGCGTAGCCACCTTTCTGACGCTGGGACTGTGCGTGGGGCTGTCCGTCGTCACGCTGGGGCTGGCCCGGGGCATCTCCCGGCAGTTGGCCCGTTCCGTAGTGGAAATGCGCACCGGGCACCTGCAGGCGGCGCCGCGGGATGCAGGAAGCGAAACGTTCGCCATGCCGCCCCTGCCGCCTTCCATCCGCGAAAGGTGGGTCGTATCTCCCCGCCTGTACCTGCTGGGGATGGCCTCCTCCCGCCGACCGGTTCTGGTGCGCTTCTCCCCGCCCTTTCCGCTGGGATACGAGTTGCGCCGCGGACGGCCGCCCGCCTCCGCGTGCGAGGTCGTGGCGGACGCGAACGGAGACGGCTGGGTGGGCGTGCAACTGGAGTCTTCCCTGAAGAACTGTCCGCTGCTGACGGTCACCGGCTCGCTGGATTTCGCGATGGAGCCGGCAGGCGCTCCACCCCGGATCTTCGCCCCGCCGGATGCCGTGCGCGAATTGGCGGGAATCGAGGGCGACGGTTCCACGGATTCCTTCGCAATGCCGGAAATTTCCGGGGGTTCGCCGTCCGACGACGACATCGACGATCTGCTGCCCCTGGAAGAGTCCCCGCCGCAAAAACCGCGGGGGGCCAAACTCGTGCTGCCCCGGCAGGAACCCGTTTTCCCTCCTCCGGCGCCCGACTTCGTCGCCGCCCCCGTCCGACGGGTGCGCACCGCGCCCGTGCAGGTGCATGCGGTGGAAGCAAAACCCGAGCGGAACTTCGCGATCGCAAGGTCCATCGTGATGGGAAACTGGCTGCCCGGTTCCCGCCCGGCCGCCGGAGAAGACCTCCCCGCCGTGCTGGGCGCGGCCCTGGCGCGCCGCCTGGAAGTGCGCATCGGGGACCGGGTGGGGCTCGACGTCCTCGATGCCCGGGGCGTTCCCCGGGATGCCGTGTGCAGGGTCGAGGGCATCGTGTCCACCCAGGATGCCGGCATCGATTCCACGGCACTCTTCGTGCCGCTGGCATGGACGGCATCGGAACTTGGATATGCCGACGCCTCGGGCGCACCGCAGGTGCATGAATTTTCCGTGCTGCTCCCTCCCGGGGTCCGGGAGGTGGATGCCTGCGGCCGCCTGCAGGCGGTCCTGCCCCCGTCCCTGAAAGTCCGCACTTGGCGGGAGATCCTGCCGGGCCTCGATTCGGCCGTGGCCTTCCAGGAAGGGCTCGTCTACATGATCCTGACCATCGTGCTGGTCATGGCCGTGGTGGGCACCCTCAACGCCTTCGTGATGTCCATCCTGGAAAGGACGTGGGAATTCGGCGTATTGAAGGCGCTCGGAGTGCGTGCGAAATCCCTGGTGCACCTGATCCTGATGGAGGCATTCTTCCTCATCGCGGCCGCGATGGCGGCCGGTGGCGCCATCGGAGCGCTGGCCTGCCGGAAACTGGAACGCGACGGGCTCGACCTCGGATTCCTGTTCCAGGACGGATTCACGTTCGCAGGCGTCTGGCTGCGGCCCGTATGGCATGCGCAATTCGACCTCGCGACCGTCGCCCTCCCCGTGGCGGTGCTGGGCGGAGCATCCCTCCTGGCTGCGCTCCTGCCCGCGCTGCGGGCGGCCCGCATGCCCGCGCGCGATGCCCTGTCGCGAGTGGAGTGAACCATGTTCTGGATCCGCATGGCATGGGCGCAACTGTGGCGGCGCAAACTGCGCACGGGGCTTTTGCTGTTCGCGCTGTCCGCGGCCTGGGCCATCCTCCTGTTCTTCCGTGGCCTGGCCGACGAAGGCTACGACCAACTGGCGGAAATCCTCGTCCAGAGCCGTTCCGGCCACGTGGTGATCCAGCCGGTGGGCGCAGACCCCCTGCATCCGGAAATCTTCATTCCCGACACGCGTCCCCTGCGGGCGACCGCGCCTGCCGGCATCCGCATCCAGGAGCGCCTCTTCTTTTCGGGCCTGCTCCAGACCGAGGACCACAAAGCGCTCTTCCAGGCTGGAACGGCCGGCGCGTGGCCCCTGTGCTTCCTCCATGACGGGCTGCTCGCCGCACGCAGCCGGGGACATTTCTGGCCCGAAGACGACTGCGTGGCGCTGGGAAGCGGCCTGGCCGGCCGGCTGCGCGTATCGGCAGGCGACCGGATCCTGCTGCACGCGCTGGGTCCGCTGGGGATGATCCACCGCAAGGTCCTCGTGTGCGCCATACTGGATTCCGGGGATCCCCGCATCGACGCGCAGGGGGTGTTCGCGGACATCCGGCAGTTGCGGGAATGGTACGGGCTGCCGTATGCCGCACACCAGGTCGCGCTCTACGACACCCCGGCGACGGCCTTCGCCCTGGCGCGGGACCTGCGCCTCCGGCTGAACCGGCCAGACCTCGAAATCTTCACATGGCGTGAACACCTGCCCATGGCCGCCCAGTTCATCGACTACCATTCCGTTTCGGTATGGATCTTCCAGTTCATCATTTTCCTGATCATCACCATTTCCCTGGTGGACGCCTTCTTCGTCTCCATGATGGAGCGCCGCCGGGAACTGGGCATCCTGCAGGCCGTGGGCATGAGCCGTTCGCGCCTGCTGCGCCTGGTGCTCCTGGAGGGCATCCTGCTGGGGCTGGCCGCCGGCCTGCTGGGACTGGCCATCGGCTCCGCCCTCGTGGCCTACGGGCGCTTCATCGGCATCGACCCGGCCTGGTTCACGGGGGAATCCGGGATGGAGGTGGCCGGCGGCGTGTTTTCCGGCCGCATCCATGCCCGCTTTCCCCTGGCCACGGCACTGTGGGGTTTCTGGGGCCTCCTGGGACTGTGCCTGTTTTCCACTCTCCTGCCGGCCCTGCGGGCCACCTGGCTCAAACCGGTCGAGTGCCTGCGCCGCCGCTGAACGGAATTTCGCGGCACAGAAAGGGAAAGGCTTGCGGCATGCGCGGGTTGCCGGTAAAAAGAATCCGGCGGTGTCCTGCAACCCCGGAAAAGCGTCGAACGGCATGGCGCCGCAGGAAAAGGGGATATCGCCGGCATCCGGAAATGTGAAGGGGCCGAGGCCAAAAACTTCCCATTCTCCCGGACTCCTCGCACTGAAAGGCTGGTCCGTTCGTCATGTCGTCACCGCGTCCGCAGTTCTCCCGCCGCAGGCCGCCCTCGTTCTCGCGGTGGGCGGCGGCCGGCACGGCGGCTCTTCTCCTGCACGCGACCGTTCTGACCGTCCTCGCCCTGTGGCCGCAGTCTTCTCCCCAAAAGAAATCGCCGCATTCCGAAAAGCAGTACGTGGTGCGGCTGCACCGGCCAGAGGCGCAAAAGACCCGGCCAGACCCTGATTCCCGCCATGTTTCCACGGAAAGCCATGCAGTGCCCCGGGAAACGAGGAACAAGGGTTCGGATTCCATTCAAGCGCCCGTGCGGCCGCGCAATCCGCAGCGCCCACGAATGCCGGCCACGGCGCCGCAGGCGGCGGCCGAAGCCACCACATCCACGACCGAACCCGCCGCGGGCCCCGCCGCCGAAGCGCAAAAGGAAGCACCGGCGTCCCCGGCGGCTCCCCAGGGTCCCATCAAACTGTTTCCCACCGAAGAGGAGGCGCAGAAGATCCTGGGGATCCGGCCGGAAAGCGCGCCGCCGGACGTGGCCGACGGCGCCGAGACCTCCCTCAACTCCAGGAAATGGATCGGCGCGAGCTTCTTCCTGCGCGTGCGCGAGGCCGTGGCCCGGACATGGGATCCCGAGCGGGTGTACCGCGCCCACGACCCCGACGGCCGCGTGTACGGCTACAAGAACTGGCTCACCGTGCTCACCATCACGCTGGACGCCCGGGGCAACCTCCTCGAACCCGTCATCATCTCGCAGCCATCCGGCCTGCGGTTTCTCGACCTCGAAGCCATCCGCGCCGTGCGCGCCGCCGCTCCCTTCCTGAATCCGCCGCCGGAAATCGTGGACGAATCGGGGCGCATCAAGTTCCGTTTCGGATTCCTCGTGGAAGTCAACGCCGGCCTGAATTTCCGCATGTTCCGCTTCTGACGCCCCCGCGCGGCAGCGAAAAAAAGCGGGCGCGACGGCCGCGGTGCGCCCGGAAACAGCCCGCGAAATCCGGTCTTCCCCAGCATTTTCGATATCCATTTTCCCTTTTGTCGTTCGGGTCAAAGCGTGGTATTTTGCCCAGCAACACGGGAGGAGACCATGACCGACACCCCTCTGACCAGCGTTTCCGCCATCGCGAAGCTGCATGACCAGGAACTGTACCGTGCCATCAACTGGACCGGAACCTTCCAGGACTATCTCGACATCGTGCGCGAGGACCCCAACGTCCTGCGCACGGCCTACCAGCGCCTCTACGACATGATCGTCAGCCACGGCGTGGAAACCTATACGGACCAGAAGAAGGAACTGATCCGCTACCTCTTCTTCCAGGATCTGCCAAACCACGAAAAGGACGCCGTCTACGGACTGGACATCCCGCTGATGCGGCTGGTGAACATCTTCAAGGGCGCCGCCTACGGCTATGGCCCGGAGCGGCGCATCATCCTGCTGCACGGCCCCGTTGGCAGCGCCAAGAGCACCATCGTGCGCCTGATCAAGAAAGGGCTCGAGGAGTATTCCCGCACGGAGCAGGGACGCCTGTACACCTTCAGTTGGGTGGTGCCGCCGGAAATGGCGCGCATCACTGGCGGGGAAACCGAGTTCCCCAACCCCATGAACCAGGATCCCATCCTGCTCGTGCCGCCGGAGTGGCGCCGGCGCGTGGTGGAAAGCCTGGTGGACCGCGAACGCTTCCGCTATCCCATCGAGAGCCTGCCGCTGGACTACGACCTCGATCCGGCCAGCCGCTGGATCTACAACGAACTGCTCAAAATCTACGATGGCGACTGGGAGAAGATGGTCCGCCAGCACGTGAAGGTGCGCCGCCTGATCCTGAGCGAGAAGGATCGCGTGGGCATCGGCACGTTCCAGCCCAAGGACGAGAAGAACCAGGATTCCACCGAACTGACCGGCGACCTCAACTACCGCAAGATCGCGGAATACGGCTCGGATTCGGATCCGCGCGCCTTCAACTTCGACGGCGAGTTCAACATCGCCAACCGCGGCATCGTGGAATTCATCGAGATCCTCAAGCTCGACGTGGCCTTCCTGTACGATCTGCTGGGCGCCACGCAGGAGCACAAGATCAAGCCCAAGAAGTTCCCGCAGACCGACATCGACGAAGTCATCATCGGCCACACGAATGAGGCCGAATATAAAAAACTTCTGGGCAACGAGTTCATGGAAGCCCTGCGGGACCGCACCATCAAGGTGGACATTCCCTATATCACACGTGTGAGCCTGGAGCAGAAGATCTACGCCAAGCAGTTCCATCCGGCGCGCATCCGCAAGCACATCGCGCCGCACACCCTGGAGGTCGCGAGCATGTGGGCGGTACTCACCCGCCTGCAGCCGCTGGAGAACAACACCATCAGCCTCGTGCAGAAGATGAAGCTCTACGACGGCAGGATCGTCGCCGGGCACACGGTGGACACCATCAAGGAACTGCGCAAGAACGCCGAGGGCGAGGGCATGAGCGGCATCTCTCCGCGCTACGTCCAGGACCGGCTTTCGGCCGTGCTGGTGGCCGAGGAGACCGCCGGCTGCATCAATCCCTTCATGGTGATGCAGGAACTGGAAAAGGGCCTGCGCAACCACTCGCTCATCACGTCGGAGGAGCAGCGCGAGCACTACCGGCAGATCATGGCGCTGGTCAAGCAGGAGTACGAAAACATCGTCAAGCACGAGATGCAGCGCGTCATCTCCGCCGACGAAGACAGCCTGGCCCGCCTGGCGGCCAAGTACATCGACAACGTCAAGGCCTACACGCTCAAGGAGACGCTTCGGGACAAGTACACCGGGCAGCGCGTGGACCCGGACGAGGCGCTCATGCGCTCCATCGAGGAGAAGATCGACATCGGCGAGCACCAGAAGGACGATTTCCGCACGGAACTGATGAACTACATCGGCGCGGCCGCCGTGGACAAGCGGCCCTTCGACTTCCGGCAGAACGAGCGGCTCCTGCGCGCGCTCGAACTCAAGCTCTTCGAGGATTCCCGCGACACCATCCGGTTTCTGTCGCTCACCGGCCCAGGCGTCCTGGACAAGGAGGAGCAGAGCAAGATCGACCTCATCCGGCGCCGCCTCATCAACGAGTACCATTACTGCGAGGAGTGCGCGACGGACATCCTGAACTACGCCACCTCCATCTTCTCGTCGGGCACCGCCAAGGAATCCGTGTAGGAAGACGCCTTTTTCTGCGGGGGTTTCATGAGCCAGCGCATCGATCCCGACCACAACCGGTTCCACCAGATCGTCCGCGGACAGATCCGAAGGAACCTGCAGAAGTTCATGTCCAATGCGGACATCGTGGGCAAGAAGGGCCAGGACCGCATCCGCATCCCCATGCCCGGCATCGAGTTGCCGCACTTCAAGTACGGCGACAAGAACCAGGGCGGCGTGGCGCAGGGGCCAGGAGACGTGGGCGATCCCATCGCGGGGGATCCGCAGGAAGGCGAAGGCGCCGGACAGGCCGGCAACGAGCCGGGCGAGCATTCCCTGGAAACCGAACTGACGCTGGACGAACTGGCCCGCATCATCGGCGACGCCCTGGAACTGCCGCGCATCCAGCCCAAGGGCACGCGCACCGTGCGCGCCCCGCGCGACAAGTACAACGCCATCCGGCGCATCGGCCCGGAGAGCCTCAAGCATTTCAAGCGCACGTTCCGGGAGGCCCTCAAGCGGCAGATCACCATGGGCACCTACGACCCGCACAACCCCGTGGTGATCCCCCGCCGCGAGGACCGGCGCTACCGCTCGTGGAAGGAGAGCGTGGTGCCGCAGACCAATGCGGTCATCCTCTACCTCATGGACGTATCCGGCTCGATGGGAGACGAGCAGAAGACCATCGTGCGCATCGAGAGCTTCTGGATCGACACCTGGCTGCGGCACAACTACAAGGGCATCGAAAGCCGGTACATCATCCACGACACCAAGGCCCGCGAGGTGGATTCCGAAACCTTCTACCACACCAAGGAAAGCGGCGGCACCATGATCTCCTCCGCGTACCAGGCGGCCGCCGACCTCATCGACGCCGAGTATCCGCCGAATCTCTGGAACATCTATGTGTTCCACTTTTCCGACGGCGACAACTGGTCCCGCGAGGACACCCAGAAGTGCATCCAGTTGCTCAGGGAACACCTGCTGCCGCGAATCAACCTGTTCGGCTACGGCCAGGTGAAGAGCCCCTACGGATCCGGGCAGTTCCTGCATGAACTTTCGGAGGCGTTCCCCCAGTTGCCGGAAAACCTGGTGGTCTCCTCCATCGAGAATCGGGACGGCATCATGAACTCCATCAAGGATTTCTTGAAGAAGGGCAAGTGATGGAACTTCTCCCCCTGTACCTCCAGGAAATGCAGCGCAAGGTCGAGGATGTGGCCCGCCAGGCCGGGCTCGATTTCTTCGATACACGCTTCATCCTCGTGAACACCAAAACCCTCAACGAGGTGGCGGCCTACGGCGGGTTTCCCTCGCGCTACCCGCACTGGCGCTTCGGCATGGAATACGACCGCCTCTCCAAGAGCAGCCGCTACGGCCTGAGCAAGATCTACGAGCTCGTCATCAACAACGATCCCTGCTACGCCTACCTGCTCGAGGGCAACAACGTCATCGACCAGAAGATGGTCATGGCGCACGTGCTGGCCCACAACGATTTCTTCAAGAACAACGTGTTCTTCCGCCACACCAACCGCAAGATGGTCGACGAGATGGCCAACCACGCCGTGAAGGTGCAACGCATCATCGACCGGGTGGGCATCGAGAAGGTGGAGGAATTCATCGACGTCTGCCACAGCCTCGACAATCTCATCGACCCCTTGGGACAGTTCATCGCGCGGCCGCCGGCCACCCGCCGGGAATACGAGCAGCGCCAGCGCGAAACCGAGCAGTCCACCGATTCCGGCGTTCGACCGAAACTACCCCCGTACCTGCAGGAATTCGTCAGACCGCCGGAGAATGCCGGGAAAACGGCCGCGGAAGAGACCTCCCTGCGCCGCGAACCGCTCAACCCCACCCGCGACGTGCTGGGTTTCCTGCTGCAGCGGGCGCCGCTCGACGACTGGCAGGTGACCATCCTCGAAATCATCCGCGAGGAAGCGTACTACTTTGCGCCGCAGGTCATGACCAAGATCATGAACGAGGGATGGGCCACCTTCTGGCATACCCGACTGATGACGCGTCATCTGCTCACCGACGATGAAGTCGTCCAGTACGCCCGCACCACGTCCGGCGTCACGGCCCAGGCGCCTGGAAGGCTCAATCCCTACAAGATGGGTGTGGAATTGCTGCGCGACATCGAGCGGCGCTGGGATCGCGGCATGCATGGCAAGGAATACGAGGAATGCGATGACTACGAGAAGAAAGCCGCCTGGGACACGGGCGCCCGGGAGGGCCTGAAGAAAGTCTTCGAGGTGCGCCGGAATTTCAACGACGTGACATTCATCGACGAATTCCTCACGCCGGAGTTCGTGTCCCGCCACATGATGTACACGTACGACTACAGTGCGGCCAAGAGCGCCTACGTGATTTCCTCCCGGGAATTCCAGGACATCAAGAGGAAACTGATTTTCCAGTTGACCAACGGCGGGCATCCGGTCATCGCCGTGGCGGATGCCGATTTCGAAGACCGGGGCGAACTGCTGCTCGTGCACCGGCACTACGGCGTGGACCTGGATCTGCGCCAGGCCCGCAACACGCTGGAAAACCTCTTCCGCATCTGGAAGAAGCCCGTCAACATCGCCACCCGCGCCCAGGACCGCCCCACGCTTCTGACCTACAGCGAGAAGAAGGGGCATGCGAGCCGGGAACTGAGCCCGGAGGAAAGCCGCCATATCTGGAAGGAAACCTGAAGCCATGATGGCTGCCGTGGGAGAGCGCGTGCAAATCCGGGTGGAAACCCTGACGCCCGAGTGGGAGGGCGTGGGCCGGCTGCCGGATGGTGCTCCGGTCCGCCTCGACGGAGCCGTGTGGCCAGGTGACGAGGTGGAAGCCGTGCTCACGGCGCGCAGCCGGCAGCACGGGCACTGGTTCGCCCGCGTTCGGCGCGTGGCGACGCCTGGCATCGAACGCGAGCCGTTCTGCGAATTGGCCCCTGCGTGCGGCGGCTGCCCCGGTGGCGGCATCCCGTACACGGCCCAGGTAGCATGGAAAACGGCTTTTCTGCGGGGATCGTTTCCCGGCGCCGGATTCGTTCCCTCCCCGCGGGCCACGGGCTACCGCGACAAGGTGAAGTGGCTCGTCCAGCGCGCCCGGGACAAAAGCGTCCGAACCGGCTTCTACAAGTCCGGCTCCCACCGGTTCCTGCCCATTGCGCGATGCCCGCAACTGGTGCCGGAACTGATGCGGCTGGAGGCATCCCTGCCCGAACGGCTGCAGAGAGCCGAACCCTTCGACGAGGCGAAAGAAACCGGCTGGCTGCGCGCCGTGTTCGCCAAGGCCAACTCGCGAGGCGAAATCCTGGTGACGCCCGTGGTTTCCCGAAATCTTTCGGAGGACGAAACCGCACAACTGCTCGAATTGATGAACGCACCGGGTGTGGTGGGCGTCACCTGCAACCTGCAGCCGGCGCGCACCAACCGTCTGGCGGGCGACACCGAGCGGGTGCTCGCCGGCGCCGACTGCCTCGTGGAGCCTGACTGGCCCATTCCCCTGCACATGGATGCCACCGGCTTTTCCCAGGCCAACCATGCCGTAGCCAAAGCCGCGGTGAGCGCCATCGCCGATTTTTTTCATGGAGTGACATGCCCCATTCTCGATCTCTACTGCGGCACGGGACCCATCGCGCTGGCGCTTTCGGCCGCAGGGCACGACGTGACGGGAGTGGAAATCCATCCGAAATCCATCGAACTGGCGCGCCGCAGTCCGTCTTCAGTGATCTGGCATGCCGCCGATGCCGCTGCATTCCTGGCGGATTTCCGGCCGGATGGCCCCGTGGCGGTGGTGGTGAACCCGCCACGAACGGGGCTTCAGCCCTCCATCATCCGCAGCCTGAATGCGCTTCCTGTCACACGCCTGGCCTACATGAGTTGCAATGCGAAAACCCTGGTGCGGGACGCCGCCCTTCTGCAGGAATGCGGATTTCGCCTTGAATCCGCCACGGGTTTCGATATGTTTCCGCAAACGCCGTGGTTCGAGACAGTGGCTCTCTTCATTCGCTGAACACGGAAAACGCCATGAGAAACCGTTTTTTATTACAATTGACAGTTTTATTCTCGATTGCAATTTTCTCTGTGGTCTCCTGCACCACCCGAATCAAGGATGGCTATTATACATGCGACCCCAACGAACCCGGTGCCTGCCCGGAAGGCTGGGTATGCCAGATGCGCGGCACCGATGGCGTGCACCGCTGCTACGCGCGTGCCGAGGCCTGGTGCGGCGATGGCGTACGGGATCCCATGGAGGAATGCGATGGCCTGGACATGGGGAATTTCACCTGTGAGACGGGCTATGCGCTGTGTCTGGGCAACTGCAAGGGCGTGTGCACCGAGTGCGGCAACGGCCGCATCGAACTCGATGCCACCGGCGAGGGCGAGGAGTGCGACGACGGCAACACGGTTTCCGGCGACGGCTGCTCCGCCGACTGCCACATCGAGCACGCCTACTGCCAGGACCCCGGCGAGTATTGCCTGCAGTGGTGCGGCGACGGGATCATCAACGGGCCGGAGTTGTGCGAAGCGTCCAACCTGGCTGGTTATTCCTGCACCGATTTCGGCTATCTCGGCGGCGAACTGCACTGCTCCGCCGACTGCCGCCAACTGGATCTCTCCGGATGCGCCGGCTACTGCGGCGACGGCCTCCTCCAGTCCCCCGAAGCCTGCGATGGCATGAACATGCCAGCCGCCACCTGCCGGGATTTCCTCTACACCGGCGGAACCCTGGGGTGCTCCTCCGGCTGCACGCTCTCCCAGGAAGCCTGCTTCTCCTCCTGGCAGCGGCAGGACATCAACACCACGGGCAACGTCATGGCCATCCACGAAACCCCGGACGGAGCGATTTTCGCCGTTTCCTTCAACGGCTGGGTCGGCCGCTATTCCCAGGGTTCCTGGACACAGTGGCAGATGATCAAGGACCCCATGCTGCGCACCGTGTTCGCCTTCTCCGGCACGGATGCCTGGGCCGGCGGGAACTTTGGAGCCCTGTACCATTTCGATGGCACAGACTGGACCCGGATGGCCGTGGCGGAGAACATCCACATCACCGGCATCTGGGGGGCCGCCCCCGACGACATCCACGTGTGCGGCTTCACCACCGACATCCCCGCCAATGCCGTGATCATGCATTTCGACGGCGCCAACTGGACCGATGAACTGTGGCTGATCGACATGATCATGAGTTTCAATTTCATGGCCATCCACGGCACCGCGGCCGACGATGTCTGGGTGGTCGGATATCCGGGAATCGTTTTGCATTTCGATGGCGCCGCCTGGCAACCCGCAACGCTTCCTCCCGAGATGCAGTACTGGGATTTCCGTTTCGTCACGACGGTGGGCGGCACCCGGCTGTTCTCCGGCTTCACGGATACCGGCGTGGGATTCATCCTGCAGGAGGACAACGGCACCCTCACGCCCCTTCCCATCACCACCACCTCGCGCGTGGTGCAGGTACGCGGAGAGGGCATGGACGCCCTGTGGGCGCTTCTGGAGAACGGCTCGATCCTGCGGAGGGAGGAAGCCGGCTGGCGCACGGTTTCTCCGCCGGTGAGTTCCCGCGTCCATTCCCTGTGGAGCCGGCCCGACGGCACCCTGTGGGTGGGCGGTGCCAACGGCATCCTGTACCACTACGTGGGAGAATTCGAAACGCTCTCCTATGCGTTTCCCCAAAACATCCTGCGCATCTGGGGCCCAAAGCCCGGCGATCTCTACGTGACCGGACAGACGGGGGCCATGCGTCATCTCTCCAACGGCGCCTGGCAGACGGAAACGCCCGCTCCCGGCATGGTGGTCCAGGATATCTGGGGACCGGATGAAAACCTCGTCTTCGCAGTTGGCAATGCCGGAAAAGCCGCCGTGCGGGCCAACGGCGTCTGGAGTGAGATACCCACCGGCGTCACGCTCCACCTGAGGGCCGTGCACGGCTGCGGCCCCGACGATGTCTGGGCCGTCGGCATGAACGGCCTGATCCTGCACTACTCCCAGGGCACATGGACAGACATGACCAGTTCCCTGAGCACGGAAACGCTCAACGACGTGTACTGCATCTCCCCGGAAGCCGTCTTCGCCGTGGGCACCAATGGCACCATCCTCTTCTTCAACGGGACCGCGTGGACTTCCATGCAGCCCGGAACGGGCGAGAACCTCAATGCCGTCTGGGCGTCTTCTTCCCGCCACGTATTCGCCGTAGGCAACAACGGACTGATCCTCTTCTACGATGGCACCGCATGGAGCCAGGTCCCCTCGGGCGTGGGGATGACGCTGCGCGACATCGATGGCACCCATGCCCGGGACATCTGGGTGGTGGGAACGGGCGGCGTGGTGCTGCACTATGACGGCGTGCGCTTTTCTCCCGTCTCCGTTCCGGGAAATCCCTCCCTTTCCCGGGTGCATGTGCAGTCCGATCGCCTGCTGGCGGTATCCGGCATGTCCATCCTCGAATACCGCTATCGCTTTTCGCTACCGCCCGACACCCCGGGGCCCTGCCCGAGTACCGTTCCCCTGTACTGCCAGGAGACGCGGATTTTCGACACGCACAGGATGCCCGGACGCATCGATGCCTGGGGAACGCTCGCGAATCTCTCCGGCCCCGAGACGGCCTTTCGCTTCCAGGCGCCCTTCTCCGGCCAGTTCACCTGGACGATGCATCCGTCCACCCCGCATGGCCGGATCGTCGTGATGCGCGCCGAAGACTTCGATGCCTGCGACACGGCATCCGTCCTGCAGATCTCCACGCTGGTCAATTCCAGCCAAATGGTGTCCCTGCAACTGGAACGCAACGAGTCCGTCGTGCTCGTCATCGATTCCGCCACGACCGAAAGCGGCGCCCTGCAGGTGGAATGCCACCGTTGACAGAATCGCAGGAAGCGCGAGCCGCCGGAATGAAGGGGAAAAATTTTGTGACTTGACAGTGACTCAGAAACAAGTTACTAAATTGGCGTCCTGGATTCCGGAGGCGGTTTTGCAATGAAAAAGATTCTGGTTTCTCTCGTTTTTCTTGGTTTTACGTTCTTGTCATCCTGCACGCAGGAGGGTTCGAAGGCAGCGCCGGGAGAACCGGCCCGTCCGGCGGCCGCCCCCATGCTGGGGAAGGCGGATTCCACGGATGCGGCGGACCGGAACTGCCAGATTCTGCTGCGCACCGTTTCGCGCGACTGGGACGAAGCGAAATCGGACTATGAGACCTGGTGCGCCGATGGTTCCTGCACCTACGTGTGGCGCGGCCGGGTGGACGTAGCTGAAAACGCCCCCGAGGGCACGGTGATGCTGCTCTATCGCCGCACCGACGACGCGAACTGGTATGAAATCCCCACCCTGCAGGTGCCTTCCGAACTGCCGGGATTCCGCTCCCATGCCTTCGTGGTCTCCGAGCACGTCTTCGGACCCGATCCGGATTCCGAGACGATGCCGGCGCTGGAAATGGTAGCCTTCCTGCAGAAGGCCGACGGCAGCCGCCTCTTCGACCACAACGCGCATCCGGGCGACATGGAGAACACGGTGCTCGACATGTCCAACGGCTTCCGTGCCGACTCCTACGGCATCTGCCGCCCGGAGATCGGCTACATCGCCTTCGACCCCGCCTGGAACATCTACACCAACGGAGCCCGCCGCCAGGGCGGCTTTCTGCAGGTCGACTACGCCATCGAGCGCCTGCCCGAATGCCGCGGCACGCACAATGGCTATCCCTTCTGGGACATCGCCGCACATGCCCTGTTCAAGCCCGGCAACCAGCACGTGGTGTACACCCTGCGCCAGCCCAGCGGCCTGGGTTCCTCGCCCTTCACCTTCCGGATCCCGGAGGACGCCCAGACGGTGGAACTGTGGTTCGAGAACTACGACGGAGGTGGCACCTGCGTGCGCTACGACTCGAACTACGGCAACAATTACGTGTTCGACATCTGGCCGGCCGCCAATCATCCCCGCTGCCTGAACGTGGAAAAGGACAATCCCTACGTCAACAGGGACGATGCCCGCTACGTCTCCAACGAGCCCTACTGCGTGCCGTATGACATCGCTGCCCAGTACGATGCCACGAACTGCGAGTTCTACGTGGACGAGTTCGGCATGGGCTTCGAAGGACACTACGGCATTCCGCTGCGCTGGCTGTTCGCCTGGATCAACGTGGGATCCGTGGAAGGCGAGGTCCTTTCCGTGGGCATGCTTTCCCGTTACCACGACAATGCCACGGGCGAGGCCGGCGTCCGCTACTCGATCGGCAGGCAGTACATGCCCAACCGCTGGCGCGCGGGCTTCGTCTACGAGCAGTATGTCTACGCCGGCTCCATGGTGCCACGCGTGAACGTGACGGTGGACGACGTCGCGTTCTTCATGGACGTGCGCCGGCCGGGCGGCGAGGTGGTGCGCCTGTGGCAGAGCCGGGGAGGACAGAACTATCCGGTTTCGGACGTGGAAGCGCACATCGGCTGGTCCGAGGTCATTCCCTACGGCCGGATCCAGATGGCCGGCAGCGACGCGATGATCTTCGACACCAAGCACGCCTGCGGGCATTGAACGCATGGAAGCCACGCCTTCATCCCCCCGTGATCGCGCCGAGGAAGCGCTTTGCAGCCTCGGTCTGAACCGCAGCGCCGCCCGCCTGTACCTCGCCCTCATGGAACGCCACCCGGCTACGGGCTATGAACTGGCCGCCCGCTCCGGCGTGCCGCGCGCGGCCATCTACCACACGCTCAACACGCTGGAGAAAGAAGGCCTCGTCTCCCGGATCCAGGACAATCCGGCCCGCTACGAACCCCTGGCGCCGGACCGTCTGGTGGAGCTGTTCTCGGCGCGCATGAAGCGCCACATCGAGGAGTTGCGGGCAGGCCTGGAGAACATGGCCCGGCCGGTCGCCCCCGCAGGCACCTGGAACGTGGTGGGATATGAACGCCTGCTGGAGCAGGCGCGCCTGCTCATCGCCGGCAGCCGCCGGTTCGTGGCCGTCTCCGGCTGGCAGCGCGAACTGTTGGCACTGCAGGCGGACCTGCGCCAGGCGGTGCAGGATGGGCGCGAAGTCATCGTGTTTTCCTTCACGCCCGTTCCCGCGGACTGCGGCCGGGTATTCTCCTACGACATCCCCGAGGACGAACTGGAGCGGCACTGGCCGCACAAACTGATCCTGGTGGCCGACGGCGCGGCGGCCCTCATGGGCAATGCTTCGCCGGACACCGAGAACCGCGCCGTGCTCACCCGGGAGAATGCACTCGTGGAAATGGCCGTCTCCAACATCGTCATGGATCTCACGCTGTGGGGACAGCGCTTCCACCAGGACACCGCGCCCGTCGTTTCGGCGCTGACGACCTGGCTCGCCCCCGTGGAGCAGTTGGCGTCCTCTTCCGCACGCCTGGATTCCTGAACTCCTCTCCCTGAACCCATGATCGATGCGTTCCGGCGCGTTTCGTTTTCCCGCATGCGCGTCGGCCGCGCTCCCTCATGGCAAAACCCTGGCCGGCCCACCGGGAGAACCGTTCGTTCCAGAACCGCATGACGGCGCTGCACCCGGCCGCGGTGAAAAAGGCTTCCTTTGCAAAAGACGGAGATTCCTCTATACTCCCTTCGACTTTTCGCCCGAAACGGGTGCAGGAAAATGCCCATTCCCCACGATTTCGCCTCCCTCTTCCCGCCTGGCCGCGTCCTGGAAAACCATCCGCTGGGCCCCTACACCACCTACCGGGTGGGTGGCCCGGGACGCCGGGTGCTGTTCCCCCACGACCCCGATGAACTGTGCTCCATGCTGCGTCTTCTGCATCAACTGGGCGAAAGCGTGCATCTGGTGCTCGGGCACGGCGCCAACGTCCTCATCGCCGACGACGGCATCGACGGCAATGTGCTGGTGCTGCGGCGCATGGATTCCTGGCGGCTGGAGAACGGCCTGCTGGTGGCCGACGCCGGCCTGGCCGCGGATGCCGCCGCGCAGGCGGCCGCGGATGCCGGCTGGTCGGGACTGGAGTTCCTGGCGGGCCTGCCCGGCTCGCTGGGTGGAGCCGCATGGATGAATGCCCGGGCCTTCGAGCGCGACATGGCCGGCGTGCTGGCGTGGGTGGACGTGGCCGGGCCTGATGGCCGCCTGGCGCGCGAATCCTGCCGCATGGAGGATTTCGCGTACAAGAAGAGTCCCTTCATGGATCGCCCCGAAGCCATCATCGCCCGTGTGGCCCTGCGCCTTGCGCCCGGCGACCCCGGAGAGATCGCCCAACTCATGGAAAGGCACCGCGCCGTGCGGCGTGAACGCGGGGAACACCGCGTGCTATCCTGCGGCTGCGTCTTCAAGAATCCCGCCACTCGGGAAGCACCGGCCGGGCGCCTCATCGATTCCTGCGGACTCAAGGGATTCGGCACGGAACATGCCTGGGTCTACGCCCGGCACGCCAACTTCATCGTGCACGACGGCCAGGCCACGGCGGCGGAACTGCGCGCCCTGTTCTTCGAGGTCCAGCGCATCGTGGCGCAGCGCACCGGCATTCTCCTGGAGCCGGAAGTCCGCTTCTGCGGCACGTTCAAAAATCCCGTGCTTTCCTTCCATCCCGATCCCCGGCGCGCCGCCGGGGAGGAGGATTCCCCATGCTCCTGATTTTGCTCTTCGCCCTGAGCCTGAGCGGCGCCCCCCAGGACAGCGATTTTCCGGAAGGCTCCTCGCGGCGCTTTTCCTTCGGCATCGGCGTGCAGACCGGACTGGGCACGCAGGGCACCACCGGCATCATCGGCAGCATGCGCTTTCTGGGCGCCGCCGGGTTCGACCTCGAATACGATTTCAACCGGGTCACATCCACGCCGTCGCGTTCCTCCCGGGCCGTGGAGGACCTGAAGTTCTACCCCAACTTCAAACTGGAAGGCATCGTGCATTTCTTCCGCGAAACGCAGTGGTCACCCTGGGTGCTCTTCGGGCTGGGCGTCGACCTGGGGGCGGACTTCAGCCGCTCGAACATGCAGTTCGGCGGCGGCGTGGACATCTTCTTCTGGCAGCAGCGCGTGGTGTTCACACTGGGCCTGCGGGTGTTCGTGCCCTGGCCCGTGGACGTCGAACGCCAACGCGAATACCGCATCATGGACGGCAACCCGGTTCTCCCTCCATATACAGATTATTATAATTTTGATTGTTATCAATTCTTGATTTCTGTTCGATATTTTTACTAATTTCTCCCAAAATTACAAAATAAAATTATAATTGCACTCCGGTTGCCGGGAACACTCCACCCAGCCGTCGCGGCGGCGCAGCGGGGCCCCGCAGCGGGGACAGGACCCATTGGTAGCCGGCAGCGTCACATCCCGGGCGGATTCTCCACCGGCGAAACGGCGCTGGATCTCGGAAAGGGCCTCATGAAAGCGCACAATGCGCGCATCGCAACGCACGTCGGAAGGCCGGATGGGACGGGCCAATTGCAAATTTTCCAGGCGGCGGCAGCGGGAAAGCGCCACGTACACCTGTCCGGGAGCGAAAGCGCCGTGCCCCAAGTCGATGCGCACGCGATCCAGGGTCTTCCCCTGGCTCTTGTGGATGGTGATCGCCCAGGCCAGCATGAGCGGGAACTGCATGTACGTGCCCGCCACCACGGGTTCGATCCGTCCCGTCTCCGGACGGAACTCATAGCGGTAGCTGTTCCACTGCACCCGGCAGACGTCGTACACCTCGCCCGGATTCTCGGTGAGCATCTCCACCCGGATGTTCTGGAAACCGTCCAGTTCGCGCACCACGCCCAGCGAACCGTTCACCCAGCGGCGCTGCTCGTCGTTCTTGGTGAACATGACCTGCGCGCCCGGCTTGAGCGTCAATTCCAGGGGCGAGGGCAGACGGGCTTCCTCTACCTGGAACTTGCCGCTCAGCACGCCATCGAAGGAAACGACCGGCCCCGGCAGTTTCCGCAACCGCGCCAGATTGATGGCGTCGGCCACGGCATTGGTGGCGCAGAGCGTGACCACACCGTCCGGAATGCTCTCCAGGTCTTTCGCATCGGCGATGGGCGGCGATTCCACCCGCGCATTGATCCGCGGCAGAACGATGTCCAGATTCCGCGCCTCCCGCACGTCATTGAGCATGTCCGCAAAAGCGGGATCCGACTGCCGCCAGATGCGTGAAAGTTCCACAGGCGCCACCGGGCATTCCTGCAGCACGTGCGCCGAGAAGAAATACGGCGTGGCGTAGTTCATGGCCGTGAGGATCTCGTCCTCCTGCCTTTCGATGACGGGCGGCAACTGGAAGAGATCCCCCACCAGCAGCAACTGGACGCCGCCGAAAGGAAGATCGGCGTGCCGTCCATTTTTGCGCAGGAACAGGTCCATGCCGTCCATGAGATCGGCGCGCACCATGGAAACCTCGTCCACCACGAGCAGATCCAGCGCCTTGTACATTCGGCGGTTGAAGACTTCCTTCACGTCGTCGGAGCGTATCAGGTGGGGCGGAAAGCGGAAGAACGAATGGATGGTGACGCCTCCCACGTTGAGGGCGGCCACGCCCGTGGGAGCGACCACGGCGATGTTGCAGGAGAGCACTGCGCGCAGCCAGGCGATGAGGGTGCTCTTGCCGGTGCCGGCCTTGCCGGATACGAACACCACGGGAAAGCGCTTCTCCAGCAGGCGGCGCACCAGTTGGTATTCCTCCGTGATTTCGACGCGTTCCAGGCCTGGCACCAGTGCGAGGCGGTTTTCATCGGACGACGCCTTGGCAGCCGCACGGTTGAGTTCCCCCATGCGGATGGGAGCCAGTTCCAGCAACTTCTGCAGGTCGTCATGCGGCATGTTCCACCTCGCATCCGCTCAGCGTCCGGACGTTCGCAGCCGCCAGATGTCGTTTCGCAGGGAAATGCCCATCTGCTGCTGGAAGACGCCCCCGAACACCCACAGGGCATCCAGGAACGCCGCCGCACCATGGTACCAGCGCTCCGGAAAGACGGAAGCGAATTCCCGAGGCGTCCACCGGACGCCATCCGGAGAAAACCAGACGCGGTTCCGGGCGGTGGTTCCTCCCTGCCCGCCCAGCACCCACATTCCACCGGCGAAGGCGGCGCAGGCATGTCCATAGACGGCGTCGGGCAGCGTTCCTGACTTTTCCCAGTGCATTCCGTCGGAAGAAGACCACACGTCATCCCAGGCATCCGTGGAATACCCCTTCTGGCCGCCGAGCACCCACAGGCGGCCGGCATGCGAAAACGCGCAGTGGTGCGCGCGGGGCCCCCAGGCATCCCCCGTGTCGCGGCGCGTCCAGGTTTCGCCGTCGGAGGAGGACCACGCATCCGAAATCCCCGCCGTGTCCGCGCCGCCGAGCACCCACAGGCGTTCATCGAAGAACGCCGCCGCCAGCCCCTTGCGATCGCCCCAGGCCGTGTCCGTGGCGGGCCAGTGGCTCTCCAGCACGCGCTCCCAGTGCACCCCGTCCTCCGACGACCAGACGTCGCTCTCGTAGGCGGGCGTGCCGGCATCATCCCAGTTCCCACCCATGACCCACAGCCGGCCGAACGCGGAAACAGCGGCGAAGTTGGCCCGCGGGCACCAGGCCGAACCGTCGGCGGGCTTGATCAACTCCCACGTGGCGCCATCGGAAGTCGCCCACACGTCGTCAGTGACCGCCGGACGCCCATCGCGCAGGACCATGCCGCCCATGACCCACAGCCGGCCAGCATGCACCACTGTGGCGAAGCCCGCCCGCGGCTCCCAGATTTCGCCGGAAGGCGCCACGGCCTCCCACGCGGAGGAGACGTCCGAATCTGCATCCTCGGCCGCATCCGCATCGCCGAGCGCATCCGGAGCCGGATGCCGGGACGAGGCATCGCACGCCAGGAAGGCGAAGAGAGGCAGGATCATCAGCAAACCCGTGAAGACAGATTGTTTCATGAGAGGCTCCCTGCCGGGCGGATCAATGCCAAAGGCGGCGCAGAAGGACAGGAATGACGAAAAGAACCCAGAGGGGGAGGCTTTTGCGGCCAAACTCCCGCGCGGTGGCGCAGGAACAGCCGCCGGAGGAATCCGCTGGACGGACCTCGCCGCCGTCGGCGTCATCCGTACCGGCATCGGGAGCGCCATCGCGGCAGGAACCACCGAAGCACTCCTGGCCAGCCGGACAATCGGTGAAAGGGCCCTGATCCATGCATTCATCGGAATCGAACTGCCCGCATTCCACGAAGGCGCGCGCGCCAGCGCAGAATTGGCCCGCCGCCAGGCAGTCGTCGATGCAGCCCTGGGAATCGGGCACGCACTCACCATCCATGCAGGTGCGGTCCGTGCCGCAGAAGGAAACGGGACCCCACGCCGTGCAGGTGCTACCCTCCGGACGGATGCAGATGCGATATCCCTGCGTCTCCTCGCAGCGCGCGTCGCCTTCCGTGCACTCGTCCGTGCAGGACGCGACGGGATTCACGGCGATGGCATCGTAGAGCAGCACCCGGCGCAATGCGTACGCCTCGCCCGTGTTGTCGTCGAGGCGCACGTACTGGCTGGTACCCGTGCCCAGATGGAAGCGCCCCAGCGTCACCCAGCCCGAGGACGCGGCCTGGTTCACGGCATGCGTGCTTTCCCCGCCGGACACGGACACCCGGTACACGGCGCTCTGCGTGCGCTCCAGCGTGGAGGAGGGCACGTGCACGGCGATCTCGTAGTCGCCCGCCACGGTGACGTTGAATCGCCAGGCAGCCCAGGAATCGGGCGCCGCATCGTCGGTGGCGTACGTATAGAAGTGATGGCCATCGTATCCGTCGGCCACGTCCCACCAGTACTGGCCGTGGCGCTCGAAGCAGTTGGTACGCTCGTCGATGATGCGGGGAGAGCCGTCGATGGCGATCTCGCACGCGGGCGGGGTGACGCCACCGCGGGGCACGATGAAGCCGCCATCGAAATAGGAAGCCGCATAGGTCCACGTGCGCACACCGCCAGCGCAGGTGGAGCAGCAGTTTTCCTCCTCCACCGTGATGCTGGATCCCGAGACACCCACCACGTAGGCCACGTGGCCATAGGTCCCCGACGTCCGGCACGCGATGGCGCCCACCACCGGCGCGGGAAGCACCTCGAAGTTGGCGTTGGCGGCGGCATACTGCGCCCAGGTCTTGGCGTTGCCCCAGCCGGGAAGCGCCATGCCCCAGTGGCAGCAGGCCGAATGCCAGGCATACCAGGTGCAGTTGCCGTCGTTGTCGCAGCAGGGATAGGGATTGTTGCCGCCGCAGGGACACGTGTCCTGCACGCCGCCGCACTGGTACACGGCATGCGCGGGAAGGGCTGGAATCAGAAAAACGATACCAAGCCAGCCATATATTGCAATATTTGTTATAATTTTTTTACATGAAGTAGAACTCATTGCATGATCCTGTCATTCTTCAATCTTCGAGCCGGCGGCGCCGGGCGACCCCGACCCCCAAAAGGAACAGGAGCAGAATGGAGAGGGAATCTGTACGGTTCCGGCCTTTGCCCGCCCGGCAGGAACAGCCGGACCCGGCGGCGCCCAGTTGGTCCTGATCACAACTGCCGTCGGCGTTCCCGTCGCGGCAGCAGCCCGTCGGCGTGCACATCCAGCCAGGCTCCAGCACACATTCGGGCGAGCAGCCGTCCTCGCCAGCCGTGTTGCCGTCATCGCACGTCTCGCCGGGCTCCAGGTTTCCATTGCCGCAGACGGCGGGAACTTCCTCGCACACGCTGGGCTCGCCGGAACACGCCCAGCCCACTTCCACCACACAGGTGGCCGCGCAGCCATCGGCCGGATCCGTGTTGCCGTCGTCGCACGTCTCGGAGCCGCGCACGAGGCCGTCGCCGCAGATTCCCGAGCAGGCGCTGGGCTCGCCCGCGCAATTCCAGCCCGTTTCCACGCGGCAGGACGCGGAGCAGCCATCTCCTCCGTCATTGCCGCCGTCATCGCATGCCTCTCCGGAATCCAGGCGGCCATCGCCGCAGGTGCCGGGAATCTCATCGCAGACGCTGGGCTCGCCCGTGCAGTTCCAGCCGGACTCCACCGTGCAGGCGGAAGAACAGCCGTCCCCGGACGCCGTGTTGCCGTCGTCGCACGTCTCGGAACCGCGCACGAGACCATCACCGCAGAGGCTCGAGCAGACGCTGGGTTCCCCGGTGCAGTTCCAGCCGGACTCCACCACGCAGGTGGCCGCGCAGCCATCGGCCGGATCCGTGTTGCCGTCGTCACATGCTTCGGCGCCGCGCACGAGACTATCGCCGCAAACGCTCGAGCAGGTGCTCGGTTCCCCGGTGCAGTTCCAGCCGGACTCCACACGGCAGGTGGAAGAACACCCGTCCCCGTTGGTGCGGTTGCCGTCGTCGCACGTCTCCATGCCCAGGATGCGGCCGTCCCCGCACAGGCCGTCGCAGACGCTGGGTTCGTGGATGCAGACCCAGCCGGTCTCCACGAAGCAGGCGGAAGAGCAGCCGTCCCCGGCCTCGGTGTTGCCGTCGTCGCACGTCTCCATGCCCAGGATGCGGCCGTCCCCGCAGATGGCCACGCACGTGCCCGAGGAGCAATCCCACCCGGCCTCCGTGTAGCAGGCGGAAGAGCAGCCATCCCCGGCCACGGTGTTGCCGTCGTCGCACGTCTCGGAGCCCAGTTCGAGGCCATCGCCGCAGATGCCGTCGCATACGCTGGGCGATCCCGCGCATTCCCAGCCCAGTTCGAAACCGCAAGCCGCCGAGCAGCCGTCCCCGGACATGTTGTTGCCGTCATCGCACGTCTCGATGGAAGCCACGATGCCGTCCCCGCAGTCGCAGGCGTCTCCCACTCCGTTGGAATTCACGTCCTCCTGGCCGTGGTTCCAGATGTCCGGGCAGTTGTCATAGGGCACGGGCACCAGATCCCGGTCCGGATCCAGGTCCAGCACGCGGAAATTTCCGGAAAACATCAGCAGTCCGCCCACTTCGCCGCTGGTGTGATAGCGCGTGTTGGTGGTGTCCCCCAGGGCTTCCTCGACCATCAGGCGCACCGAGGACGTGGTGAGGGTATTGAAGCGGAACCAGCCACCGTCGTCCTCGTAGCGGGTCTGCGGCTTGGCAACGAACAGCGGCGTCTGGGCGAACGTGGTGCCGAAATTCACCACGGTGCCGCCGTCAGAATATCCCACGATGTTGCGCGGTGTCTTGATGCTGGCCACCTTGATGCTTCGGCCGTCGGCGTCCGTGAAGGTGGCATTGATGCCGCTTTCGATGACGAGGTAGGCGATGCGCTCCGGAAGCAGCGTGTAGGGGCCGCGGCAATCGGCCGATGGAGACGTGGAGACATTGGTGCAGCGGCCGCCATCAAGGGCCACCTCGAAGGAATCGGACGTCACGTTGCGCACCGCGGCGGTGACCCACGGGCGCGAGGGCTGGGAGGGCGGATTGTTGAGCTCGTTGGCCATGCCCTGGATCTGGGCGAGCACGATGGGATTGGAAAAGCCCTGTGGCAGTGGCACGGTGATCCAGGTGCCGCCCTGGGAATTCACGAGGTTGCTCGTTTCCACGACGCCCACCGAAATCATGATGTCGGGCGTGAGAAACCAGTTGCCCACTTCGCAGACCAGGTACGACACGGTCATGGCCACGTGGGGGCCGTCCCAGGGCGGCGGCTCCACCGTGGTGGTCTGGAACGACGTGGAGGTGATGTTGCGGATGCGGAAATCCGCCGAGTTGTTGCCGTCGGTGCTGGGAATGATGAACACCACCGGATTCACGTACGTGTTGGCGAGCGTGATGGTGTCCCACACGGGGGAGGTATACGTGTCGGTCTTGGTGTAGCGGGCTCCCTCCATGCGGAAGTAGGCCGTTTGGGCGGCAACGGAAAATGCAGCGGAAAAAAGCAGGAAAAACAGGGAAATCGAACACGCCGTCCGTTTCATCGCACGCCTTCCTTCCACCCCGGGGATTTCCTTCCGGGACACGAGGGATTTGCCGAAGAAAAGTATCCGGGAAAACATTGATCGAGCCAAATCGTCCAGTTTTGATGCGGACTCAGCCATACTTGACTAGCAACTTTGACGAACTTTGTCAAGAACGGGCCTCGAGTTGCGGCAACAATTGCACCGCCTTCTGCGTGGTGTTCAGGGCCGCGTGCGCATAGAGCGAAGTCATCTCCAGCGTCGAATGCCCCAGCACCTGCGCCACCACCACCAGATCCACCCCGTTCTGCAGCAGCCAGGAAGCACACGTGTGCCGCAAGAGATGCGGATGCACGCCCCGCGAAATCCCCGCCTTCTTTCCCGCCTGCTGCAGGCGAAAGTGCAGTCTGCAGACCTTCAGGGGGAACACCCGGTCATCCGGATGGGCATTGGCCGGGCGCAGTTTCTCGAGCACCGCGCGCGCCGCCGGCGCCAGCGGCACCAGCCGCGATTTCCCCGTCTTCGTGCCCTCCTGCAGC